>JAXDDO010000029.1:0-27647 GCA_034676805.1 Anaerolineae bacterium
AACGGCGCCAGTCGACAGACTTCAGACGGCAGACGGGGGCGCGCCAGTAGACAGGCATGCGCCTCCGAAGTTCGCGCCAGAAGGGGGAGGCCATCCCATATGGCATCCAGTCTGGGCTGAGCCGGGGACGGTGATTCCCTGTGGTGCGGGACTGCCGAGTGGGCAGCTCCACCTGTGGCGTGGGCCGCGTAGCACTATGGTGTCCGGGCTGTCCCAGTCGGCGAGCTCCGCCCCATCCGAGGGCGGGCCGGAGCTGAGCTACCTGAGTGCCGAAGAGCGCCAGCGCGCGGGGCGTTACCGTTTCCCCGAGGCGCGAAATCGCTTTATCGTAGCGCGCGCCGGGCTTCGGTTGATCCTGGCGCGATACCTGGATGTCCAGCCTGCGAGCATCAGGTTGACTCAGGATGTCTATGGCAAACCACGTCTGGCCGATCCGGATCAGGCATGGTTGCGTTTCAACGTGGCGCACTCCGGCGATCTGTTTGTCGTTGCCGTTGCACACGAGCGCGAGGTAGGAATCGATGTGGAGCAACGGCAGGCGCCCCCCGGAAGAGACTGGCGTGCTTTCAAGGCCTACCTTTCCCCAATGGAGCAGCGCATGCTCAGCCGAATCCCTGCTGACCACGCAGACACGCTCCTCGTAGACCTGTGGACCTGCAAGGAGGCGTTTGGCAAAGCCCGGGGGGTTGGCCTGAGACAACCAGTCCTGAGTCTCGGGGGCCTCCCGGCTACCATGATGCCGCTAGAGGAGGGTGCGGGCAGCGGAATGACGCGTTCGGAAGCTGCAAGTGCACCCGAGCACTGGACACACGACGATGGCGAGCGCCTGTGGGCCGTCAGGCGCTTTGTGCCGGCCCACGCTGCTGTCGCGGCAGTTGTGATCGAAGCACCCGATGGCGCCGAGCCCGAGATCCGGTGCTATGAGGTCGTCGGAACGCCTGCAGCCCCCAGAACGCCCTAAGTGGCCAGAACCTTGGAAGTTGCCCTCCGTGACCACGCGGGGATCCGGCATCTCTGTCCGTGAGGTCCGAGTGTGTGTGGCCCACAGATGCCAGGCGCAGATCGTCTGTCTCCAGGTCTACCAGGCGACAGGCACCTTCTGGACGCGGTATTGGCGGTCGAAATACTGCACGTAGCGGTACTGCTTTCCGAACTCGTAGACTTGCCGCGTTACCTCGACGTCCTGTTGGCAGTAATCGAAGAGCTGGGTAACGTTCCCCTCGCGCCACCATCGAACCGCCTGCAGGCCGTCGGCGCTTTTCCCCACCTTCAGCGTCGCGGTCGCAACTTTGTCGAGGCTGATCCGGAACCCGAGCCGCTTCTGGATCTCCACCATCATGTCGACAGTGGGAAGCTGGGCCAGGTCGATGTGAGTGGCGCCGGGATCTGACGCGGCATACTTCTGTAGGACGGGGTAATCGAATCCCAGGAGGTTGTATCCGACTACGAGATCCGCCTGACTGAGGTCCAGGATAAGCTGTGGCGCCTCGGCCTCCGTGTACCGATGGAATGTCTGATCGGACGAGTCAAAGGTAACGGCCACGGAGATCCGCAACCGCTCAGGGTAGTGGCCTCCAACTTCCTGGAAGGTGTTCTGGGTCTCAAGATCGAAGAATACGGGCACAGGTCTCTCCTTTCTGGGGGAGTCTTCCTTTGTCAATTGCTGCTTCCGGGCAACCTCGCGGTAACGCGTCGCAGCCAGGCGTGGGGCCTATTGATCTCACGTGCGCGCAATGATGCCACCTCCCCATACCTCTTCACCGTCATACATCACGAGTGACTGCCCGGGAGCCACGCCGTATTGGGGTTCGCCAAACGTTACCCGGGCGTTCTGGATGTCCTGAATCACGACGTGTGCGCTGACCAAAGGCGCCCGGTAGCGGATGCGGACATGGGCATCGAACTCAAGCGCTGGGGGAGCGCCAGACGTAAAGGTCGTGTCCTCGATATCGCACGCGGTGCGGGCCAACTCGTGCCTGGGACCCACGACAATCGCGTTGCGCTGCGGTTCGAGGCGTAGCACGTACAGACGCTCGCTCGCAGCCAAACCCAAGCCACCGCGTTGTCCTACGGTGTAGTGGTGTAGGCCCCGATGCTGGCCTATCTGCGTCCCGGCGCTATCGAAGATCGGGCCGGGCTGTAGCATCGCTTCAGAGCCGTCCGTGTGAAGGTACGCCAGCAACGCCCGGTAGTCACCTCCGGCGACAAAACACAGATCCTGGCTGTCGGTTGCATCAGCAGAGGGCAATCCCCGGTTGCGCGCGATCTCTCTGACCTTTTCCTTACTGACTACTTCGCCCAAGGGAAGAACAAGCCGCTGGAGCTCTCGCTGGGTCAGGCGGTAGAGGGCGTAGCTCTGATCTTTGTCGGCGGCCCGTGCCCTGAGCAGGCGTGCCCTGCCGGGTGATGTGTTGGGGTGCATGTCAGAACCACCCGCATCTCTGGTCGCGCGGGCGTAGTGCCCGGTGGCGATCCAACGCGCCCCAAGGGCATCCGCTGTGTGCAGAAGAGCGGCGAATTTCAGGTTGGGGTTGCAGAAGACGCATGGGTTTGGGGTGAGGCCGGCTGCATAGCTGGCCGCGAAGGGTTGTACGACCTGTTGGTAGAATGTGTCGCGGAGGTCTACCTGGGTAAGCGGTATGCCCAAAGCGTCTGCGACGGCTGTGGCAGCGTGCGGCACGTCTGTCGAGGTCGTGCGGTCGGCGCCCTGCTGAGGCGGGCGCCATGTATCGATCGCGAGGGCGTGAACCTCGAAGCCGAGATCACACAACAGCGCCGCGGCAACGGCACTGTCTACACCGCCGCTCAGACCAATAACTACCCGCCCTGCATGAGCTCGATCAGCGTGAAGCATCATCGTGCTATTATACCGTATTCTTATTTGCGAGCGCTCCATGCTGCTTGACTTTTGATTTGTTCGCTCATACAATAGAGGCGGAATCCGGACGCACAGTCTACCGGCACATACCCCAGTTACGCTAGCAAAGGAGAGGACGCTATGGCAGAAGTTAATCCACAACCTGCAATGGGGATCACAGACGATGACAAACTATGGGCATTGTTATCCTGGATTTTCTCCCCCATTGTCCCGATCATTGTGTTGCTGCTCGAAGACAAGAAGCAACGTGAGTTCATCAAGTACAATGCGATCCAGGCCCTGGTGCTCAGCGTTGTTGGCTACGTGATCTCGGCGATTCTGTCCGCCGTGATCGTGGGTTGCTTCACAGGCTTGGCGTTGCTGGTCTACGTGATCTACCTGGCGATACAGGCATACCAGGGGAAGTGGGTCAAGGTTCCAGTCGTCACCGATTTCTGCATCGGCCAGGGCTGGATCTCCGCCCCCACGATGTAGCTCCACTCTGACCCCTCAAGCGGCTTCCTCGTTAGGCTGGGAAGCCGCTTTTGCATGCGCATCCACCCATGGTATACTCACACGCTGCACCGGCGTTGATGGCCCCCGCTACGGCGTGGTGCGTTGCTATCTAGTCGAGTGGCGATCGCTGAGATGAACTCCAAAGGCATACAACCTATGAGCATAACCGATATGGTGGAGCGCAAACAGTGGAAGGTCGCGCCACCGGCACCAGAAGGGTTCATCGAGACGATGCGGCCAAGGCATCCACTCCTGGCGCAAGTGCTCTACAATCGCGGATTTGGGACTGCAGAGCAAGCCGTAGCTTTCCTCGCGCATCGAGGCGATCTGGGCAACCCCTTCAAGCTCGACGGAATCCCTGCAGGCGTGACCCTGATTCGGCAGACGATTGCTGATGGAGAGCCGATTGCCGTCTACGGAGATTACGATGTCGATGGCGTTACAGCCACGGCAGTGTTGGTTGAGACGCTGCAAGCGCTCGGGGCCAATGTCCGAGCCTACATCCCCAGTCGTGAGGATGAAGGGTATGGTCTGAACCGTGAAGCACTCCGCGCGCTTGCGGAGGAGCACGTCCGGTTGCTAATCACGGCGGACTGTGGCATTCGCTCGCTGGACGAGGTCGCGACGGCTCGGGAACTGGGAATGCGGGTCATCGTCACAGACCATCATCACACCGGGCTGGCGTTGCCTCAGGCGGACGTAGTGATCAATCCCAAACGCGCCGGGTCACCCAGGGAGTACTTCGACCTCGCGGGTGTTGGGGTTGCGTTCAAGGTGGCGCAGGCCCTCCTGAGAACCAACTGCCGCGTCCCGTTGGCAACGACACAGCGAGAGCTGGCCGAAGAGGACTTGCTCGATCTCGTGGCGCTTGGTACCGTGGCCGATATGGTCGCGCTCAGGGAGGAGAACCACCGGCTGGTATCGCTGGGGCTTGACAGAATCAACACGGGGCATCGGCCCGGACTTAGCGCGCTGCTGCGTGTGGCAGGGATCGACCCCGGCAAGGTGACGGCGAAGACGATCGGCTTTGTTCTCGGTCCTCGCCTCAATGCGGCCGGGCGCATCGATGAGGCGATGGCGGCTCTCGACCTTCTGCTGGCCCCTGATATGGCCTCCGCACTGCCTCTGGCGGAGAAGCTGGATGAGCTCAACACGGTGCGTCGTGCGATCACCCTGGACGTTCGCGAGACTGCGCGGAGTATGGTGCTGTCGCGGGAGACCCTCCCTCCTTTGATCTTCGCGGCATCGGACCGCTTCCCATCTGGCGTGGTCGGCCTCGCGGCGAGCCGTCTCCTGGACGAGTTCTACCGTCCGGCTGTGGTCGTCGCGGTCGAGGATGATTTCAGCAAGGGCTCTGCACGCTCAATTCCCGAGTTCCACATTACAGAGGCGCTCGACACAATGGATGACCTGCTTGTACGCCACGGCGGGCATGCGGCGGCAGCCGGCTTCACGGTGAAGACCTCACTGCTCGACGAACTGGCGTCACGGCTGACGTCACTTGCCGAGGAGAAACTAGGTGACGTTGCTCTCATCCCCACGCTGTACGTCGATGCCGAGGCGCCATTGAGCGAGCTCTCCTGGGAGCTGTACCGACAGCTCGAGGAGCTCCAGCCTTTCGGATATGGAAACCTGGTCCCGGTCTTCGTCAGCAGTGAGGTCCGTGTACTAAGCGCGCGGGCCGTTGGTGCAGAAGGACAACACCTGAAGCTCTATGTTGCCGATCAGGCGGGAAGAGCGTGGGACGCGATCGCGTTCCGTCAGGGACACTGGGTAGAGCGGCTTCCAACGTGGGTCGACTTGGCCTATATGCTTGAGATGAATGAGTGGAACGGCCGGATCAGCCTGCAACTCAATGTGCAGGATATCCACCCGAGCGCTTGACTCGCCCCAGTCTCTCTACCTCGTGCCGATCTCTCCTGGTAGAATAGGGTCGTTCTTACTCCTGGAAGGTAGGTATCGATGCGCGTATTGGTGACAGGCGCCGCAGGCTTCATCGGCAGCAATCTTGCTGAGACGCTGTTGCGGCGCGGCGATACGGTGCAGGGGCTCGACAACTTCAACGACTACTACAGCCCTGCGCGCAAACGCGCCAATGTTGCCATCCTGAGCAGCTACCAGGGCTTCGTGATGCACGAGGCCGATCTGCGCGATGAGGCGGCTGTCGCTGCCATCATCGAGGAGGGCAAGTTTGACGCCATTGCACATCTGGGCGCCATGGCCGGCGTGCGTTATTCGATTCCGCGTGCATCGCTCTACACGGACGTCAACATCCGGGGCACGGTGAACGTCCTGGAGGGCATGCGTCTTTCCGGGGTGCGACACTGCGTATTCGCATCGACCTCTTCGGTCTACGGGCAGACGGAGCGACTACCGTTCCAGGAGGATGACCCGTTGGGCAAACCCCTGGCCCCTTATCCCGCATCCAAGATCGCGGGCGAGCTGATGGGCTATTCGTACCACAATCTCTTCGGCTTGTCGTTCACGGCCGTTCGCTTCTTCAGTGTCTATGGTGAGCGAGGGCGACCCGACATGATGCCGTACATTATCACGGACGGCATCGTTCAAGGGAAGATGTTCAAGCTCTTCAACGCCGGAGAGATGTACCGCGACTGGACGTACGTGAAAGACATAGTCAGTGGCTTGGTGGCTGCGCTCGACCGCCCGTTGGGCTACGAGCGCATCAACCTGGGCCGAGGGCAGCCTGTGCGGATGGCGGACTTCGTGGACCTCGTCGAGCGCCTTGTGGGAAAGAAAGCGGTCATGGAGACGCCCCCAGCGCCTGCCAGCGAGCCGCCGATCACCTATGCAGATATCTCCAAGGCGAGGGCTCTCCTTGGTTATGATCCCCAGATATCCATTGGCGAGGGGATGTCGCGGTTCTGGGAGTGGTATAAGGCGTCCCTGGCTTCAGGCTAACCTGGAGCACGGGGTGGTCGCTGAGGGTGTATGTTTCTCAAGTCTGATCGAGAGCTCTTCCGACGTCGTCCCGCCTTCCCCTGGCTGCGCGTGTTGATCCTCCTTCTCGTACTGGGTGGAGGGGGCTATTTCATCTACACCTCGCTTGCAGGAACCCTGGGACACTACATCGCGCCCTATGTGCCTGGCGGCAGTACCCCCACGCCCATGCCCACGCCTACGCCTGGAACCGGTATTCTCGTCGCTGAAGGCGAGGATGCGTACTGGCGAGGGTCAATCGGTGAAGCGATCGCCGCATACGAACAAGCCTTGGATCTCGAGCCTCACCAAGTGCCGCTCTATCTGGAGCTCGCACGGCTGTTGACGCTGTCGGGTCGAGCGGAGCGCGGGCTCGAGATGGCCCGGCAGGCGCTCTTGCGCCAACCTGAGAACGCGATGGCTTGGGCGCTGCTGGGTATGGCCTACGATTGGTTGGGGCTGACGGATCAGGCTGTGGCCTTCTGTCAGAAGGCTGTCGAGCTCGACCCGACGCTTCCTGAAGCCTACGCCTACCTTGCCGAAGCTTATATCGACGACGGGCAGTGGTTCGCAGCGAACGAGGCGATCGCGACGGCCGTACGGCTGGATCCGAACAACGTGGAGGTGCTGCGGAATAAGGCCTATGTGCTCGAGAACCAGGGCAACTACTACGGGGCGATGGCGGGTTACCGTGACGCGCTGGAGATCAACGACCGGCTTGCCCACCTCTACCTGGCCATTGGCCGCAACGCTGGCGCTTTGGGCGATCTGTTGCGTGCACGCGAGGCTTACGAGAGCGCTGTCGAGATCGACCCGCAGGATGCGCTGGCCCTGGATCGTCTCGGCTTGACCCAGCTCTTATTGGGCGACTATGATAGCGCTAAAGTGAATCTGGGCGCAGCGCTGGATCAAGATCCGAATCTCGCAGATGCCTACGCGCACCTCGGGACGGTCTTCTTCCACCAGCGGAACTACGAGGACGCGATCGAGATGTTCAGACCTGCGATACAGCTGGGTGAAGCACGGTCGCGGCGCCGCACTGTGCTATTCGTGATCACCGCGGAGGACATTGGGGGCATTGGTTCTGAGCCGGGGGTGGCCGAGGTCACAACCGCAGCTTTCATCCATCCCGCCGACCCTACGACGCCGATGCGGGGCAACTTTGAGGCCACCGACGCTGCGCCGGAGGTGCAGGGGCAGATTCGCTTCGACGTTCTCGAGGGGCGATACGAACTCGCGATCACCGGCGTGCCGCCGGTGCCCTCTGGCAAGGCTTATGTAGGCTGGTTCTTGCGGCTCACCTCACCGGAGGGGGCCCTGATTCGCACTGAACCCCTCTTTCCCTCGCCAGGGGGACAGGTGCAGATGAGCGGCGCTACCGGCGCTGTCAAGGGCCCTTCTATCGAGACCTACTACAGCTATGCGCTCTCACACTATCTGCTGGATGAGTGCGACCAGGCTATTCCCCTGATTGAGGTGGCTCTGCGGATAGATCCGAATGACGAAAACGCACAGAGGACGATGGAGCTATGCCGCTAGGCGTCGCTCGTCCACGCCGGCGTGGCGTGCTGAGGGTCACGGGCAACATCGTGGTCGCCGGTGCTATCCCGGTGGTGCTGGCCGCGATCTACCGGCATCTGGTTGCTGGCTACGTGCTGGCGGGTGGCGACCTCGAGCTCTATTTCTACCCGTACTGGGTGTCTGTCGCACGAACGCTGCAGGGCGGGCAACTTCCCCTCTGGAACCCCTATCTGTTCGCCGGAGCGCCGCTGCTGGCAAACTCGCAGGTGGGCGTCTTCTATCCACTCAACTGGCCGTTTTGGGCACTATCTGATCCCTCGCTGACGGGTGTGGCGCAAGGCTTACACTGGAGCGTGCTGCTGCACGTCGGGCTGGCCGGACTGAGCGCCGCCATCCTGGCCCGTATGGGCGGCCTGTCGCGCCGCGCGAGCGTTGTGGTGGGCTTGATCTACGCTGGCAGCGGGTACGTTGTCACGCACCTGGAACACCTCAACCAGCTTCAGGCGGCGGCGTGGCTACCGCTGCTCTTTCTGCCGTGGCGCACGGTCAAGGGAGGGCGTCTGGTCGTGCCGCGCGCGATATCGCTGGTCAGTGTGGCCATGGTCCTCCTGGCGGGCCATACGCAGATGGCCTTCATTGCCATAGTGGGCCTGCTCATCTGGTCCGCCGGGTTATGCCTTTTCGGGGATCAGAATGCCAACCACGACGATCGGCTTGGGCTGGGGGTGCTGCGCTGGGCGCGGGGCCTTCTTTCATTTGTCATACCCGGCCTGGTGGCGGCGGCCCAGCTATTGCCCACGCTGGAACTCGCGCGGTTATCTGGGCGTGGGGGTGGGCTCGACTGGCGCGAGGCTGTCGCGTTTTCTGTCCCGCCTTGGGAGCTCCATCGCGTGCTCCTGCCACCATACTTGGTCTCGCCGCCATTGCCGGAGGGCGTCGGATACCTCGGTACATGTGGATTGTTTCTCGCCGGATTGGGTATCTGGCGAGCCATACGGCAGAGAAACCGGTTGGCGCTTGTGTGGGCCAGCGTGGCGGCGGCAGGGCTGGCGCTGGCGTTGGGAGGGTATAACCCGGTCTACCTTGTTGCAACACGGCTTGGGCTGCCCGGGTTTGCGCACTTCAGGGCGCCGGCCCGTTTTCTGGCGCTGACAACCTTGGGCGGGGCGTGGCTGGCCGGGTATGGGATCGACTGGCTGGGGAGCGTGGGCAGTCCCCGCTTCTTAAGAGATAGACCGTCGCTGCAGTGGGCCACGGGGTTCGTGGGTTTCGTGGCAATCGTCGCCGTCATCGGAGCCGACCTGAGCGCGTCGGCCCACTTCATGCCCTTGGCGCGCGCCACAACGCCGCGTGCCTACTCGGATGTGCGTCCTGCGACTGCACATCTGATCGATAGTGCGGCTCAGGCCGTCAGAACGGGCGTCAGAACGGGCGTCCGAACGGGCGCCGAAACGGCGACGGCTCCTCTCGATGAGTCGTCTCCCCGCGAAGAAGGTGGGGAGCCGGGAGTCGAGGCGGCGATGTCCTTGGCAGGCAACCGGTTCCTGAGCATGTCGAAGACGCTGTTCGAGGTCGGGGACAAGCAGGACATTGAGATTAGCTACAGGGACATGCTCTCAGAGGACGCGCTGTGGTCGTATCTTGTTTCGACCAAGCAACGCGAGGTGCTGGTTCCCAACCTTCCGCTCGCATTTGGGGTTCCGGCTGTAGACGGCTATGACGGCGGGCTGCTTCCAACTCGGTTCTATATGGCCTTCTCGGAGCTGTTGCTTCCGGGCGGCACGCCCGACGGGCGGTTGAGAGAGAGTCTCGAGGAGATCCCGGACGCGCGTTGGCTGGCGATGCTGGGCGTACGGTACCTGGTTACGGACAAGACAGCCGATGTCTGGGTCGACGATGTCTTCTATGACCTGCAATTCCGCCCGGAGCTAGCGCCGGGTGAGGTTCTCGAGGTCGCGTGGTTGCCCAGCACGTTCCCGGCGAATGGCCTCGGACTCCTCTACGAGGGTGAGGGCGGGGAGATGACCCTGTATCTTGGCGATGGGCAGCGTCTCGATGTCGCGTTACCCGCCAGATACGGTGCCGACGGAGCGTATCAGGTCTCTTGGGATGACGCCGAGGCCGTCGAAGTGCTCGCGATAACTGCCGGAGAGGGCTCCTTGGAACTGCAAGGCCTCAGTCTGCTGGATGATCGAATCGGTGCGTTCTATCCGCTGGTGGCGTCGGATGCGTTCAGGCTGGTCCACTCTGGAGATGTGAAAATCTACGAGCAAGTGTCACCGCCGGCGCGGGCGGTCTTCGTGACCGATTGCCGGGTCGCTGCTTCGCAGTCGGAGGCGCTCGCCATGCTCAGGAGTCCGGAGTTTGATCCACGCCGGGCGCTAATTGTCGAGGCAGATGAATGGGCCGCCGACGAGGCTTGCGCCGCCGACATGGGGCCGTCGATTCCTGGGGGGAGCAGCAAGATCACGCTGGTGAGCGCCGAAGCGACGCGGGTAACCCTGGAAGTCGATACTGACACACCAGGGTACGTTGTCCTTGGCGACGCGTGGTACCCGGGCTGGCAGGTGACCTGGGAGGCGCTGGACGGCAGCACGCGATCATCAGGCCCGCGGCACAGGACCCAACCTGCGCTCCGGGCAAATCTGCTCTTTCTTGCTGCGCCTATAGCACACGGACATTGGCGTCTGGAGTTCTCGTTTGTGCAGAGGCATCTGGGAAGTGGTGTGGTGCTTAGCGTCTTGGGGCTGTTGGCGCTTTCGCTGTATGCCGTCTATACTGCTCGTCATCCCGACTAGTAGCCTTGGCGATGCGCATAGCTCCGCGCAGGCCGGACGTCTTACCTAATTCTACCCAAGCGTTCCCAACGTGGTTATGAATCTTTACCACATTTTAACCATTCTATGCTATAATGGGTGCATCATTGGGTGGCGCCACTAGCTCGTTCAAGGTAGGAAGCATGAAGATCCTGTATATTGAGGACAGCCCATCCAACCGTCTGCTTGTGAAGCGCGTCCTGTTTGCGGAGGGATACGAGGTGCTGGAGGCCGAAGACGGTCGTTCTGGCATCGAGCTGGCGGAGGCGGAGCGCCCCGATTTGATCCTGATGGACATGAATCTTCCCGACGTGGATGGGTACGAGATGACCCGCCGATTCCGCAAGACCCCGGGCCTCTCGAACATTCCTATCGTGGCAATGACCGCCAATGTGATGCATGGTGACCGGGAGAAGACGCTGGAAGCCGGCTGCGTGGGATACATCCCCAAACCCATCGATGTCGACGCACTTCCGGCTCAGGTGGCACGCTTTCTCGAGGCCAAGACTTAGCTTCGGCAGCCATTGCCAGGGAGATAGCGATGGGCTGGAAGACAACGCCAGCTGCAGAGGCGGTAATCTTGATCGTTGAGGATAACCTCAACAACTTCATCTTGATGACGCGGCTGTTGGCTTTCCTGGGCGTCAAGAAGTGCGAGTGGAAGGCATCTGGATGGAAGGTCCTGGAGTACGCGGGCACGCTCGGCAGAATCGATCTGATCTTGATGGATATCGCGCTTCCGGACGCTGATGGCTACCAGTCGCTTGCGGCGTTGCGCTCTGACGAGCGGTTTTCAGACGTCCCGATCATTGCAGTGACAGCGGACGCCTCGGTTGACAGTCTCAACCGGGCGCGCGAATCGGGATTCAACGGGTTCATCGGTAAGCCGCTAGATCCTGATCGTTTTCCGAATCAGATCCGGCGGGCTCTGCAGGGCGAGGAGGTATGGGAGCTCGCATAGTCGGTGGCACGCCCGCCTCGAGTGGAGCCCGTTCCGTCCCTACTACGGGTATGCGAGGAGGGCTGGGAAGGACCCTGCTCACCGCTTTCCTGATCCTCACGATACTGCCACTGGCTGTGACCGGTGGCTATGCCGTCCAGCAGAACCGCAGCAATCTGGAACGCGAGGTCGCCGCTAAGCTCCTGGCGATCGCTGTCTTGAAAGGGGAAGCGCTCCTCAGGTGGTTTGAGGAGCTTTTTTCTTCATTGTCGTCGTCCTTGTCAGCCCACGCTTCGGGTTCGCCGTATGAGGACTGGTGGTCGGTCTATCGCCATCAAGTTCGCGACGCGGTGGGCGTCATGGTGCTCGAGGATGGTGAACCGGCCTGGTCGGCTGGGGAGTGCCTCAGCGACGAGCAAGCCCTTTGGGCAGTAGGAGACATCTGGGACGGGGAGAATTCTGGGAGGGGCGCAGGCCAACAGGCTACGGGCATCCTTGTTCGCCCCGCGGCGAGCGTGGGTGGCCCTTCTATGAGATCAGGCTTGGTCGCCCTCAGTGATGCTCACGTCGTCGTCGGATTCGCTGCGCCTGAGGCCGACCGGACGGTTCTGCTGTGTCTGGAACCGGAGACGATCATCGCAATGCTGCGGACAGATGCTGAGATCGGTAGAACAGGCCGAATAAGCTTATGCGTTCCGCGTCAGACGGTGAGAGAACAAGTCTATCGGGAGGGTTTGTCTGTAGTGAGCGAGCCAGCAGGCGCTGGAGTCGACATGGTGTTGTGGCCTGGGGGCGAACCATGTGTGATGCCTGCGCCGGCGAATGGTGTTGACACGTTCGCACCGACCCATCAGCTCTACAAGGGGCTGGACGGCGGTTGGACAATGGGGGCGTTCTACCCGTTGCCGTGGTTCGACAGAGGGGCGGGCGGAGGGATTGTGGTGGAGCAGGCTCAAGCCGAGGTGCTGGCTTCCACCGAGAATATGATGGCGACGCTGATCGCGTTGGTGTTGGCGGTGGCACTCGCGACGACGGCCATTGCCGCGGTTGTGATTCGGCAGATCACTCGACCGGTGATCGATCTGACAGAGTCGGCGATTGCGATGGCAGAGGGTAAGCTCGACCAGCGGCTGGCTGTCAGGTCACGGGATGAAATCGGGATTCTGACTTACGTGTTCAACGAGATGGCGGCCGAGCTCAAGTCTCTCTACGACGATCTGGAGGCGAAGGTCGTGGAGCGAACCCAGCGACTTCAGCAGGCCAACTACCAGATCCAGCGGCGTGCACTGCACCTGCAGGCGAGCCAGAAAGTCGGCCAAGCCATCACGTCTGTGCGTGACCCTGAGCTATTGCTGACCCAGGTCACAGATCTGATTCGCGATTACTTTGTGTACTCCTCAGTCGCTGTCTATATGGTGGCGCCCGGAGGGGGCGAGGCACGGTTGCAGGCCTGCAGCCCCTCGCGACCGTTGGTTGGGAATGAAGATGGACAGCCAGCACTCGGCCTGCTGACCAGTGGGGGTGAGAGGCCATGGCCCCTTACCTTACGGATCAGGGACGGGTCGCTCGTGGGCCGCGCTCTGCGGGAGGGAGACGTGCAGGTTCACAGTGAGCCTGCGCTGCAAACTGAAGACAGGCAGCAGGACTGGAACGTCCGTATGTTGAGCGAGGTTGCCGTGCCGCTCAAAATGGAGGCGCGCGTCGTGGGCGCGATTGGGGTCGTGACAATGGCTCACGAGGGCATTCAGCAAGATGAACTGGATGTGCTCGAGGTCCTCGCAAACCAGGTCACCGTCGCGCTCGAAAACGCGCGAGCCTACGAACGCGAGCGGCTCGCCATACAGCGGATGGAAGCTGCCGATGCGTTCAAAGTGCGGTTCTTGGCCAATATGTCACACGCGCTGCGCGGGCCGCTCAACACAATCATCGGGTTCTCCAGATTGCTGCTCAAAGGCATCGAGGGCCCGATCAGCCAGCGCCAGCGCGAGGACCTGGAACAGATCCATGGCGACAGCCAGCACCTTCTGTCGCTGATCAACGACATCCTGTCGATTTCGCAGATCCAGGCCGGCCTTACGGAGTTACGGTTGGAACCCGTTGATCTAGCGCAACTGGTCGAGACGGTTATGCCCACGGCAACAGCGCTTGTCCGTGGAAAACCGATCGTTTTGACGCACGATATCCCTGAGACATTGCCGCGGCTGTATGCTGACCCGGCGCGTCTGCGTCACGTGTTGGTCCATCTTCTGAACAACGCGGCGAAGTTCACGCAGCAGGGCACAATCGCGGTACGGGCATGGGCCAGTGACGGGGAGGTCTATGTCAGCGTGAGCGACTCAGGCGTCGGGATTCCCGAGGGGGATCGTGAGCGAATCTTCGCGTACTTTGAGAGGAGGGACACAAGAGCCGAGCGAGATCAGTTGTCGGGGGGCATCAGAACGCAAGCCGCCACAACGGACGTCAAAGACGAACGGTCTGAGGGCGTTGGCATCGGGTTGGCGCTGTGCAAGGAATTCATTGAGCTACACGGAGGACGCATCTGGGTCGACAGCGAGCCCGGTATTGGAAGTACGTTTACCTTTTCGATAGGGGCAACGCTATGACAGAAGATCCTGGGATGACGTCGAGCGGACTCGATACGTCGAGCGGACTCGATACGTCGAGCGGACTCGATGCGTCGAGCGGACCTGGTGCACCTGCCGCAGATGCTGCGTCGGCTGACGACGGTGCCTTGCTCCGCGATGATACGTCGGCAGGGCTCAAATCGGTTACCGAGAATGATACGTTGGGCTATGGGGACACGAGTGCCCGGTCAGACCCAGACACCTGGCTGGGTGCATGGGTTGCGATTATCACCCAGGCAGCCGCCCTGATCGCGCTTCCCGTGTTTGCGGTTGGTGTGCTCTTCCTCGTCCAGGGCGGTCTCGCGGCGCTGATTCCACTCGCGGTGGTCGCGTTGGCGGTTGTGGTCTGGGGGGGGTGGGTATCTCGGCGGCGTAACCTGCCGCGGCGCTCAGAGATGCTCAGAATCGCGCGGATAGGCTGGGTCGTGCCGGTGGTGTTGATGCTATGGGGATGCGTGGACCTAGTCGCCTGGGGATGGGCGGGCAACGCGCGCTTGCTGTTCTTGATCAGTGCGATCCTGATGGGGCTTCTGGTCAGTTGCCGACGAGGCTTCGCGATGCTGGTTGTGTCGAGCGTTCTGCTCCTCGTTCATACCGTGATCGGTTACCTGAACCTCAGCCCATTGGGAGGAGGCACGATCGATCAGAGCGTCTCGCTCGGCACCAAGCTGACGGGGCTGGGCGTCTTCGTGGTAACGGGGAGTGCGGTGCTAGCCTCACTGGACAGTCTGCTCCCCAAGTTCGCCAGCGCACTAACGCGGAGCCATCGCCAGATCCGCGAGCTTAGTGAGCGCGCGCAGATGCTGGACGCGCGAGTTACCGCTCTGCAGGGTGCCAACAGGAGTCTGGAGCGACGGGTCCGGGATCTCGACGCAAGCCTGCACGTGACCCAGACCATGGCCACGGTATACGAGCTTGGCGGATTGCTCAACCGAGCTGCGGAGGCGATCTCCGAGCACTTCGGCTTCTACCACGTCGGCATCTACTTGATGGACGAGCTCGAGGAGTGGGCGGTTCTGGAGGCGGCCTCATCCGTCGCGGGTAAGGAGATGGTGCTCGAGGGACATCGTCTGCCGCGCGGGCATCAGAGCATCGTGGGGTGGGTTGCGGAACACCGCAGGCCTCGATGGGCGGACTACCCGCCTTACAACAACGCAGGGAGCGGGGGCTCTGAGTCGGAACCTGGCGCCAGGCCGCACCTCGCTGATCTGCCCGCCACCCGTTCTGCTCTGGCGTTGCCGCTCTTGCTGGGCGATCAGTTGATGGGGATCCTCGATCTCCATAGCACCGAGGAAGGCGCGTTCCAGAGTGAAGCCAGCTTCGGCATTGGCGATCCGGATCAGTTGCGCGAGCCCAGTTGGTCTGCTCTCGAGGGAACGGCGAATGTGTTGGCCTCGGCCATCCACAAAGCGCGCCGTCTGAGCGACGAAGCCGCCGTGCTTGAGATTGCGAGCCCCTTCTATTGGACAGCGCGTAACTTGGCGACTGCCAAGACAGAGGAAGAAGTCTACGGCATTGTCATCGAGGCGGTGCGGGGCTTCGGGCCGGCGCGTGTGTTGATCGCCCGCACGAAGGGGCAGGTACCGGGCACATCGCCGATCCCGATTGGCGGAATTGGCCCTCCGATTGAAGTCGTTGCGGACCTACGGGGCGAAAGGGTCAACTACACCGGATACGACCTGGCGCAGTTGACGCCCCCGAGCCTCGCGGACGTCGCGATCATGGGCTTCGCGTTGCATGCGCCATCATGGGTTGCTGACGTGAGAAGTCTTGGCCGATCAGAATCGGTACGCCGATCAGAATCGGACAGTGTCGCGCTTAGCCCGGAGCTAAGCAGCGCGTTGGCCGGCTTGGTCACAGATACGCCCGCCACGGGGGGCGCCCTCCCAGCTCTCCTTGATGCCGGAGGGACAGATTCGGTCGGGGATTCGCGGTCCGGGAGTGTCGGCGCTGTAGCGCTCGTGCCGATCTGGCTCGACAGTCAGGTCACCGGAGGGATTGTGGTCATTCTCTACCGGATGCCACACCAGTTCACGCCTCTGGAGAAACGCCTGCATCATCTGCTGACCGAGCTGGGCGGTGCGGCGCTGGAGCGTAGCCACCTGCTGGTCGAAGCCCAGAACCGGCTTCTGCGAGAGCGGCAGTTGTCGGCCGTGGGCGAGCGCTTCAGGGCAGCGCTGGATGCCAGAGACGTGTTGTCGATATCGGTCCAGGCGCTGGGACGGCATCTGCGTGCGGCCTGCGCCAGAGCAGAAATCTGGCCCGAGTACGCGCCGCGGGAAGTGGTGAGTTGGGCAGCGCCCGATGCCGAAGAGGAAGAGGTCGAGGGGCAGCCAGACCTGGTGCTGGCGCTCGGCAAGTCAAAGGCGGATGCCGTCGGAACGGATGCCGTCGGAACGGATGCCGTCAGAACGGATGCCGCCGAGGTTGGCTTGGGTAGACCCACGGGCGGGGAGATCGCGGTGAAGCTGCGTGAGGGACGCAAGCCGGTAGCAGACGAAGTCGCGCTGGCGCAGGCAATCGCCGACGAGACAACCGAGGCGCTGGAACGTGCATATCTATACAGCGGCAGACAGGAAGCATTGGAGGAAGCTGAAGTTCTCTATCGGTGCAGCCAGTTGATCGCCCAAGCTCGCGATGCCGAAGAGGTGGTGACGATCATCGCTGACAACGGAGCTACGCCGCCAGTTGATCGCGGTGCCATTCTGCTGCGCGCAGACGTGGTTACCGTAACCGTAGACCGGCGTGGGGGCGGCGAGGGAGATGAGGTTCCGGCTGCCGACGACACGGGTGCTCTGTCCTGTAACGTCCGAGTGGCGGCGACCTGGCATCGAGATAGCGAAACGCGGGCCGGAGCGCTAGAGCCTGCAGAGAATGGTGCCCTGCTCGCGATCCCTGTCCTCGCGACCCCAGACGCGACTGCGGGCGAAGGTGGTGGCTTTGAGCTTCAGGATGTGCGGGATCCAGACCTCGTTGATCCGGTGTCGCAAAAGTCGCTGTTGGAGACCCTGGGGTTTGCTTCAGCCTTGGTGGTGCCACTGGCAAGAGGGGTCGGGTGGCTTGTTATGGGATCATCGCAACCGGGCTATCGCTTCTCGCCGCCGGAGCGGCGTCTGTATCAGAGCCTAGCAGCCCAGGCAGGGATGGCGGTTCGCAGTTTCCAGTTGTGGGACATCCTGGTGAGCCGGACCGAGCGCGAGCGAGATCTCTCCGAAGTCACTACACGCATCCGCGAGACACTGGATATGGAGCTGATTTTGCAGTCTGCCCTGCGAGAGCTAGGCCAGACTCTGGGTATCTCAAGAATTGAGGTCCGGATGCGAGGAGAGGAGCGGTAATGCCACGCCAATGGCTGGAGCGGTTGTTCACTCCGCCGGTGCTGGAGAGCGAGGAGCACAGCCGGCAGGCCGAGCTGGCATTCCTGGTTGCGTGGCTGATGGCTGTGGCGCCCAGCATATACGCTCTGCTTCGTCTGTTCAGTGCGCGGGGATCCCTGCCGGTGGCGGTCTTCCTGCCGCCTTTCGGCGTCAGTGCACTGGGTTTCTCCATGACCATCCTTATTCGCCGGGGACGTGTCAAGCTGGCGAGTGGCATGTTGACGCTGTCGGCCTGGCTGGCGCTGGCGGTGATGAGCTGGAACCTGGGGGGCATCAGGGATGCCAGCTATGCGGGGCTGACGATGGTGGTGATTCTAGCTGGTCTCCTGTTGGGTACGCCGGCTGGCCTGGTCGTCATGGGAGCAAACCTGATCCTGGGTTGGGGTCTGGCGCAGGCCGAGGTAGAGGGGATGCTGCCGCCGGAGTCCGACACGCCCCTTGAGGTGCTGGCCAGCTACGTGGTGATCTCTGTGTTGGTGTTGGGTATGGTATCGGCGGCAAGCCGTGGCTTCAAGCGGCTGTTGAGTCAGGTTCAACAGAACGAACGTTCGTTGCGGGCACGAAACTGGGAGTTGCAGCGGATGCGGGACTCGCTGGAGACTCGGGTCGTAGAGCGCACCGCAGACCTCGAACAGCGTTCGCGGTATCTGGAGGCTGCGGCAGCCGTAGCGTATGCCGCGGGCGAGATGCTGGACCCGGAGAGGCTTATGAGCGCATCGGTCGAGATGATCCGGGATGCGTTTGGGCTGTATTACGTTGGGCTGTTCGTGGTCGAGCGAGCTGGAGGCGATGACGGCGAGTGGGCTGTACTTCGCGCTGGCACCGGAGAAGCAGGGCGACAGATGTTGGCCCGTGAACACCGAATCAGGGTTGGTGAGGGGATGATCGGCTGGTGCGTGGCACACGCCCAGAGCCGGTTCGCTCAGGAGGCTGAGGAAGACGGCGTCCGCCTCATTTCCCCTGAGCTTCCGGAGACGCGTGCCGAGGCTGCGCTGCCGTTGCGGACACGCGGTCGTGTTCTGGGGGCACTAAGCGTACAAAGCACACAGTCCGGCTTTTTCGACCCGACGACGGTGACGGTGTTGCAGACGATGGCGGATCTTCTCGCAATCGCGCTGCACAACGCTGCTTTGATTGAGGAGAGCGAGAAAGCAGTGGCTGCGGTACGGCGTGCCTATGGGCAGGTCTCTGCGCAGGCGTGGGAAATGCTGCTGCAGGCCCGGGGGGCATGGGGTTACAGTTACAGCGACGGTGTCGTGAGGCCGGTGCGGACAGGCCATGATGGCAGTGGTTGGAGTCCGGAAACGCTGGAAGCCACGCAGATGCGCCAGCCGGTGATTCGCCGTAGTGGTGGTGAGTCTGCTGTCGCGATCCCGCTCCGGCTTGGCGACACAGTGATCGGGGCGATTACTTTCGGACGCGACGCGTCTGCGGGCGACTGGGACGCCGATGATCTGACTACGCTGAACACGGTCGCCGATCAGCTATCGCAGGCGCTGGATAGCGCCCGATTGCTCCAGGAGTCGCGAAGCCACGCAGCGCGTGAGCAGCAGATCAACGACGTAGTGGCGGCGATCACCAACGCGGTAGACATCAAGGCGATGCTGCGGTCAGCAGTGCAGGCCTTGGGCAGGCTGCCGGGTGTGTTGGAGGCGTCGGTCCACCTGGATGCCAGCGGGGGTGCGGCGATGCCGCGCAATGCGCGGGAAGTCGGGGGAATCAAGCCGGCGGATCCGTCGACGGCTCTCTCCCCGGACCTTCTGCCAGATCCCTTCGCGGAAGACCGGAGGGGCGATGGCAACGCGTAGGGGGGCAGCTATGGAGGAGCGACCCGTAGTTGGCGTGCTGGTGACAGATGCGGAGCTGGAGCTCGAGCGCGACTTCATGGTGGGGATTGCGGAAGCTGCGGATGCGGAAGATGTGAGCCTGGTCTACTTCGTCGGTGGCTCTCTGCACCGCGCACTGGAGATAGATCCTGGCGAACCGATGACACGCTCCGTGTACGACCTGGCTGTGAGCAGACGGCTTGACGGCGTGATCATCAGCTCACCGATGGGGTATCTGGTCCCGGGCGATGTATTGCAGCGATTCTGTGAGCGATATGCCCCCTTGCCGATTGTCACGGGTGCGCTCGATCTGGAGGGTGTGGCCGGAGGCTATGCGCCACAGGTGCTAACGGATAGCTTCGCCGGGATGCGACAGGCGATCACGCACCTCATCGAGGTCCATGGGCGGCGGCGCATTGCCTTCATCCAGGGCCCCGCAGACCAGCCAGAAGCGCAGGCCCGTTATCGGGCCTACGAGGTTGCCCTGGCCGACCATGGCATCGCGGTGGATGAGCGACTTGTGGTCCGCGGTGATTTCCTTCGCCCAAGCGGGGTTGCTGCTGTGCAGGAGTTGCTCCGTCGAGCCGTGCACATCGATGCCGTGGCTGCCGCCAACGATGAGACGGCGGCCGGCGCGTTTGACGTGCTCGTGGCCAAAGGACTCGCGGTGCCTGGCGATGTTGCCCTGGTAGGATTCGATGACGCGGCGGTGGGCCGCCACCTTCCCGTGCCCCTTACCACGGTTCGGCAGTCATTCCGCTCGATCGGATACCGAGCGTTGGAGACCCTGATGACGCTCATTAGGGGAGGAGGGGTGCCGCAGACGTTGGCGTTGCCCGCGGAACTGATCGTGCGTCGCTCGTGCGGTTGTATGCCCGGTGAGGTGGAACGGGCCGGCGTCCACGGGATAGGACGCGGTGCGGGCAGGCTGGCGGGCGCTGGCATACCAGCCGGCGTCAAGTCGCGCGACCTTGCGCTGGAGAACGTCTCCATGGTTCTTCGTACTGCGTTGGTGAAGGATCTCACTATGGGCACCGAGGGATTTCTCGAGGCGCTGGAGGTGCGTCTGCGAGAGAGCTTCCGCCGCCGCGAGCCGCTGGGCCGATGGCACGATCACCTGTCGGCGCTGCGGAGAGAGCTTGTCCCGAGTCTTGAGACCACCCGCGATGTCGAGCAAGCCGAGGATCTCCTACACCAAGCAAGGGTACTGATTTCGGAGGCTGCCGAGCGGCTGCAGGTTGCCGTTGCAGAGGAACGAGAGCAGTTGGCCGGCACACTGCGGGGATTTGCCTCGACGACTGCTGGCTTGATGACCCTGGACGACCTCCCGGCGCCAATGGCTGACACCTTTCCGCGGTTGGGCATCCATCGGGCGTACGTTGCGCTTGTAGACGATGGCGCCGGCTCTGACGCCGGGGCACCCGGTAGCCCAACAGCCGATGCGGGGCCAGCAATGCAGGCGCGCCTCGCATTGGCGTATGCAGATGGTGTCGCGGGCCTTCCTGGCGTGATGACCATTGGGACTACAGGCGCGACGGACGTGTATAGCGCAAGTGACTTCTTACCCGATCGTATCTACCCATCCCAAGAGCGATTCACGTGGGTTGCTTATCCGCTGGAGCTGCGCGACCGGTGGTTCGGTTTCTTGCTACTCGAGATCGATGTGCGGGAGCCGTCCATACCCCGGCGCGTAGCGGAGGCGGTCAGCAGCATTCTCTTTCGAGCAGCGTTGTTGCGCGACGTCGAGGAAGCGCGCGAGCGCGCCGAGGCCTCGCTGGCTGAGATCACCCGGACGCGAGCAATCAGTGATCGCTTGCAGCAGGCGCCTGACGTGGAGGCAGTCCTTCGGATCGCTTTGGAGGAGCTGAGCGAGGTGCTGCAGGCTCCTGTGGCAGTGGCGCGGTTGGGGACACGCGAACAGCTCCTGGCTATGGCTGATCGCAACCGCAGACAGGCAGACCCGGTCGGAGACTCGGTTGCAGCAGAGGGGCCACAGGATGAACGGTGAGGTTCGCAGGACGCCTCTAGCCTCACGCCCAACGCTGGGCATGCTGGTTATGTCACTGGACGACCGGTACACAGAAGCCCTGGTTCAGAGTGTGGGAAGCTTTGCAACCGCGAACGATCTCAACTTGGTGGTCGATCTCTTGGATGGTCCGTCGCTCACCACGACGGATGTGGCCCACGCAAGTCCCTATGCCCGCATCCGTCCCGAACGTTACGACGGTCTCATCTTGACCGGGGGACTAGCGTATCGCGGCGCGCGGGCGATTGAGCACCTGGTGGCGTTCCAATCTCGCTGCGGGAATGTGCCGCTGATCGGTACTTCGCTGTGGCTTGAGGGGCTGCCCTCCGTGGTCCCGGACAGCTATGTGGGAATGCGCGAGGCGGTGGAACATCTTGTCGAGCGGCATCACTGCCGGCGGATCGCATATATCGGCGGCCCTCTCAATTCCTCAGAGGCCGAAGAGAGACAGCGCGCCGTGGAAGATGCGCTTGCGGCCCATGGTCTGGCGTTGGATCCACGGTTGTTCGTGGCTGGGGACTTCAGCCCTGCCGTCGGTACTCAGTGTGCCCAGGAGCTTCTGAAGCGTGGTGTGTCTATGGATGCCCTGGTGTGCGCTAATGACGACACGGCGATCAGCGCGATGGAGGTCCTGAGAGCACACGGCTTGCGCATACCGGCAGACGTAGCGGTCGTGGGATTCGATGATGTGAACATGGCAGCACGGTTGCCGGTTCCCTTGACTACCGTTCGCCAGTCTGTCCACGAGATCGGTCGCCGAGCAGCCGAGGGACTCTGGTGCATGATCAAGGGAGAGCCCCTTGCTGTAGATCTGATCGTGCCCACGACTTTGATCGTGCGTCGCTCGTGCGGGTGTCTGCCCGAACACGTGATGGAAGTGCCGATGATCGCCAGCGGCCTGGAAGCGTCCGCGACGGAGGACTACGGGTCCCCGGCCGAGATGCACCGGCGAAGGATCGTGTTGGCGCTGGCGCAACTGGTGGAGGCGCCAGCGTATTCCCGCGTCAGTGGCGCAGGCGAAATCGCCCTTCCGGATCTGATCGATGCGCTGTGGGAGGATATCCGCGACCCCGAATCGCGGCGTTTTGTCTACTCTTTTGCCGACTTGCTCGGGAATGCGCAGCAGGCGGGTCAGGAAACAGACATCTGGCATCGTGGACTCTCTGCGTTGCGTGAGATGACGGTACCGCTGCTGAATGATCGCCCAAGCCTAGACCGGGCAGAGGCGCTGTTCCAGCAGGCTCGCATACTTCTGGGCGAGTTCCAGTTGCAGGCTCAGGCCCAAGCCCAGGGCGTGCGCGATCGACGGCAAACTGCACTACGAAGCTTCACCGCCGCGGCAGCCGGCGCGGCGAGCCCGGAGGCGCTGCTCCCTGCGATGGCGGCAAGCTTCGGCGATCTAGACATCGCCCGCTGCTATCTATCGTTGTTCGAGACGCCATCGCGAGCGCGCACAGATGCCACGCCGGCCGCTGTCCAGCAGGATGGTGACGGCAAGCAGACCGGAGGCGCCCCCCAGAACGAAGCAGTCCGCGGGCGGTTGCGGCTTGTGGTGGCCTACACGGGGGAGCCCGATGGCGGAACCGACGGCGCGCAAGAGGACGCCGGGTCCCCTCTGGAGGCTGTGGCACCCGGTCGTGCTTTCTGGATTGCCAATCTGGTGCCGGAGGGCGTCTGGCAGGCCCTGGGGGAGCGGTTCACGGCATTTGCCCTGCCGCTGTACGTGGGTAACGAGGCCTTGGGACTGGTGGTGTTAACGGGATCTGAGGCGGATCCCTCGATCTACCAGCAGTTGCGTGAGGCGCTGAGCGGCGCTGTCTACCGGGCGGAGTTGACGAGGTCGCAGCAGGATGCCCGGCGCGAGGCCGAGGCAGCGACGCGCCGCGCTGAACTGGCTCTGCGAGATGCCTTGGTGACCCAACGCCGATATGTAGAACGATCGTGGGAGCGCTATGCAGGGTGGGACCTGAGCGGACCAGAGACCCGCGACTCGGGGGAAACAGCACGCGGTTACGCGCGGGTTCACGATGAGGAGGGGCCGAGTGATCGTGCGTGGCTAGACGTGATGGGCAAAGCTGCGGAGGCCGTTCGGGCCGTTATCGAGACTGCCGGCGATAGCGGCGACGCTCACGCGGTGCATTCGCTTGCCGTGCCCCTGGTGCTTTATGGCCAGGAGGTGATCGGCGTCTTGGGGTTTGGCCGGACAGCGGTCTCCGTGAATGGCCACCCGTGGACGGCAGCGCAGATTCGGATGGCCGAGAACGTGGCACGCCAAGTTGCCCTGGTGCTCGAGACCCAGCGGCTGATCTCGGACGTACGACGCCGCGCCGCGCGGCTGGCAGCCGCGGCGGAAGTGTCGAGTACGACGACGGCAATCACGACCCTTGACCGGTTAGTCGCGGATGCTGTGGAGATGATTCGCGAGCGCTTTGGGTTGTACTACGCAGGCCTCTTCCTGGTCGATGATATGCGTCGCTGGGCGGTGCTTGTGGCCGGCACAGGAGAGGCCGGACGGGCGATGTTGAGCCAAGGGCATAAGCTGGAGGTCGGCGGTCAGTCAATGGTGGGAACCTGTGTCGCGACGGGCCAAGCGCGCATCACGTTTGACGCGGAGCTGGAACCTGTGAGGCTGCGCAACCCCTTGCTGCCAGCAACCCGCTCAGAACTGGCTCTGCCTCTCATCAGCCACGGTCAGGTTATCGGGGCCATGACCATCCAGGACGAGCACCCGGGGGCGTTCACAGAGGAGGACATCACGATCCTGCGCACGATGGCAGATCAATTGGCCAATGCAGTTGAGAACGCGCGCCTTCTAGAGCGGATGGAGGAGAACCTGCGAGTGTTACGGGTGGCGACAGGGGCCGAGACGAAGGCCAGCTGGCAGGAGTTCACGCAAGGCCGCGGTCGTGTCAGTTACCGGTATCAGTTGGTAGACGTGGTCCCAGACGTGCCGCCCCGACCGGAGGCGGTGGAGGCGATGGTCCGCGGAGAGCCGGTGGTAATCGACCTTGCCGAACAGCTCGCCGCGAAAGCTGCGTCCCGCGCATCGTCCCTGGGAGGAGCGGGGGAGCAGGCGGATGATGGCCCGCTGATCCCAGCGCCGGCAACTGGTAGCGTGTCTCCGGGGGGCGCGGAGCCTGAAGGCGGGCAGCTAATCGCCCCGGCGGCTAGCTCCGACGGCACGACAGCACCTGGCGCACCGCGTGCGGGTCTGGGGGTGCCCATCCGCCTGCGTGACCAGGTCCTGGGAGCTCTCAACCTGCGCTTCGAGAACGGCACCGTACCGCCGGAGACGGTCCAGATGGTGGAGCAGATTGCCGATCGACTGGCGGTGTCACTGGAGAGCGCACGTCTGCTCGAGCAGACGCGGAGGACGGCACAACGTGAACGGCTAATCGGTGAGGTCTCGCGAGGAATGCGTCAGAGCCTTGAGGTTGACGAGGTGCTGCGAGGCTCGGTGGCACAGATCCGCGAGGCTCTGGATCTGTTTGCGGTGTCGGTCCGGCTTGCCCCTGAGGCGCCTGAGAACGATGGGCGTCAGGCTGGCACATCCACTTCGTGCCCACCGCAGATTCGGGAGGAGACACGGGATGAGTGAGGGTCTGCCCCGCCTCCTCAACGTGCGCGACTGGCCGATCTCAACCAAGGTGTTCAGCACCCTGGTGGGAGGTCTCATCATCGTGGGGCTGATCACGATCTTGGTCAGCGTGGTGCTGGCTGGCAGTGCATTACGAGACGAGATCTTTGCCGGGTTTGGTGAGGCGGCTGCAGCGAGGATGGCGCCGGTCGCCGACATCCTGAAGGAACGCCTCACCGTGCTGCGGATGGTCTCAGCCGATCCGGCTGTAGTGGCGGCGTGTGACGATGCCAACGCGCAGCGTGGGCCTATCGAAGCGCTTGACCCGGAGTCGATTGATCCCGCTTGGCAGTCTGCACCGGACGATAGCGAGTTGGTGCGGTCGATTATGGACGCTGGAGCCAATGCGATCGTTGCGCGATTGATCGAGCACACGAGGATGATCTCTGCAACCGTCGAGATCCTCGTGACTGACAGAGCTGGAGGTCTAGTCGGTGCAGCCTCGCCTGCCAACCCCGGGTGGCGACCCGAGGCTTACTACCAGGGCAACTCTCCGTGGTGGCACGTGGTCTATGACCACGGCCGAGGACGCCCTTATGTGAACATCAGCCGGTTCACTGCTGATCGTGGAACTGCACCGTACCTGGAGATAGGGGTGCCGGTCATGGCGCTGAGAAGCGCTGGGGCGCTCAGAAGCGCTGGGGCGCTCGGAAGCGAGGAGGCGCTCGGAAGCGAGGAGGCGCCCGGCGGTGAGGTCGAGGAGCAGGAAGTCGAAAGGGAGTTTGTGGGAGCGGTGTATCTGCGGATGGGAATCGCGCCGTTACGATCGGCGATGTTCGGGCCGCCATGGGTGAGCGGTCGTGGCCCGCGCGAACGCCCTACGGCGCTTATCATCAACGGCGATGGGGAGGTCCTGCTCGCGACCGATCTTGAGTGGATGCCGGTGGATGGCGCCCGAAGCGTCGATCCTCGGTGGGCGAGGTCGTCAGGACTAGCCGTGCGCGACTACAAGATCGACCAACGTCACCACGCCCGTAGGGACATGACCGAGGACGGCGTTCCGGTGGTTCTGGGTCATGCTTCCATGGCCTCGCTGGACTATGGGCCCGGCGATGAGGCTGCAACCCTGAAGGAGATCGACTGGACCCTGGTCGTGTTCGCCCCAACCGAGACCGCCTTCGCGCCGGTGAGGAAACTGACGGGCCGTATCCTGGCCTGGAGTCTTGCAGCGCTGGCGGGAGCAGGCATTGCCGGCTTCATCGCAGCCCAAGCGATCTCGGCGCCTGTTGCCCACGTGACGCAGTTCGCGCGTCGACTTGAGGAACTGGCGGCTCAGGCCACGGAGCACCGTGATGATGGCACCGTCACCGAGGACGACGAACACACGCGCCTAGGGTCGGCATCAGACTTCAGCGAAGCCGTTGGCCGTGTGTGGGCGTATCCTCACCACGAGGCAGGTATTCTAGGCAGGGCTTACAACGTCCTGCTAGACAAGCTAACCGCTTTGCGGTCAGCGATAGCGGCGCACGATGCGGCGCGAGATCGCGAGCATACCCGGCGCCAGCGGGACATGGCGCTTACCGCGTCGATCGGGAACGTGATTTCGGTCTCGGCGGATGATCGGAGCCTTGCTCATAGGGTCGTCGATCAGATCCGTGAGCACTATGGCCTGTACTACGTCGGACTGTACCTGGTGGATGATGCCAGACGCTGGGCCGTTCTTCACGCGGGGACGGGAGAACCCGGAAGGGCGCTCCTGGCGCGAGGCCATCGCGTCTCTGTGGGCGCGGGGACTGTGGGGCGTTGTGTGTCCAGTGGTCACTTCCGTGTCAGTGCCGATCCTACGCGACGGGATGCCGGTATGGGGGAGACCGATCTCCTACCCTACGCGCGCTCGCAGATCGCCGTGCCCTTGCGGTCTCGCGGCGCAGTCTTGGGGGCGATTGAGGCATGCAGTTATCAGTCAGACACGTTCGATGAAGAACAGGCGATCGTGTTGCAGGTGATTGCAGATCAGGTCGCTGTGGCCATCGACAGCATCAGGTTGGCGGCCGAAAATCGGGCCGCAGCGGAGCAGCTGCACCGGGCCTACGGTGAGTTGACCCGCGATGCGTGGCGCAGTGCCCTGGGAAGTGACCTGGGCGGAGGGTACGTGGCGCGCCTGACTGGGGTCGAGCCACTTGCTGCGATGGCGCCTGAGCAGTGGCCGCCGCAGCTCCAGAGGGCCTGGCGAACGGGACAGCCCGTTGTGGTTGACGCGTCGGAAGGCGGGGAAGCGCCGGCTCCAGTGACCCACCTTGTCTTCCCGATCTTCTCGCGAGATCGAGTCATCGGAGTGCTAGATGCCGCCAGGTTGCTGTCCTCAGGCAAGGATCAAGAGATCACGACCCTGACGCAGACACTGGAGGCGCTTGCCGGGCAGCTGGGCCAAGCGCTGGAGAATGCCCGACTCTATGAGGTAACGCAGCGGGCCGCCCTGGAGGAGCAAATGGTGGGCGACGTCACGCGGCGGATGCGTGAGACGTTGAGCGTGGATGCGGTGCTGCAGACGGCAGCCAGGGAGCTGCGTAGTCTGTTCAACCTGGAGGCGGTGGAGATCCGGATGGGCGGCCCCCTCCTCAATCGCCATC
>JAXDDO010000037.1:0-25672 GCA_034676805.1 Anaerolineae bacterium
TCATCACGCGGCTCTTCCGCGAAGCGGGCATCCCTGTTGAGGAAGTCACCCAAGGCACGCAGCGGCCCTTGTTCGTCGAAGTCCCTCTCGGTATCTTCGCGGGTGCCGAAAACGAGAAATCACCAGACTGACCACAAGGTATGCATAGCAACTACGATGTGATCATAATCGGCGCAGGCAGTATCGGCCTTCCCGCAGCACTGGCCATGGCGCGGACTGGGCTGGGTGTCCTCGTGCTAGATCGGGCCGCCAGTCCAGGGCAGGGCTCGCACAAGGCCGCGATCGGGGGCATCCGTGCCACACACTCCGAGCCAGCCAAGATCAAGCTCTGTCTTCGAAGCCTCGAGATCTTCTCCACCTGGACCGAGACGTACGGCTCCGACATTGAATGGCGACAAGACGGATACAGCTTTGTGGCCTACGGCGAGCGCGAGGAGCGTCTGCTCAGAGATCTGCTCACCGTGCAGCAGTCACAAGGTCTCGACATTGCCTGGCTGGATCCCATCGAGTTGTTGAGCGTCGTTCCCGATCTAAATCCCAAGGGCTTGCTCGGTGGAACCTACTCGCCCAACGATGGCCATTGCTCAACGCTGCTGGCGGGCCATGCTTTCTACGAGGAGGCCGCACGCGCCGGAGCCACCTTCCGGTTTGGAGAGCGCGTCACGGGCATACTGAGTAAGAACGGGCACGTGACCGGTGTGGCTACGGACAAGGACATCTTCGGCGCACCCGTCGTGCTCAACGCTGCAGGTGCCTGGGCAAGAGAAATCGGCGCCGTGGTCGGCGATGACCACCCCGTGTTCCCTGACTCCCATGAGGCCGGTATCACTGAGCCGGTGGCACCCTTTCTCAAGCCGCTGGTTGTGGATATCCGCCCGGGACCGAAATCGGCCAACTGCTACTTCCACCAGCTTCCCGGAGGTCAGATCGTCTTTTGCCTGACCCCGCAGCCACCCCTCGTCGGGCACGACTGCCGAGAGACCAGCGAGTTCCTCCCGCTTATCGCCCAGCGTCTGGTCGAGCTGATGCCGCGCCTTGAGCATCTGCGCGTGCGCCGCACGTGGCGTGGACTCTACCCAATGACCCCGGATGGCGCACCGCTGGTCGGGTGGAGCAGAGAGCTCGCAGGGTACCTGGTCGCGATCGGGATGTGCGGTCAGGGCTTTATGCTGGGGCCCGGCGTGGGCGAACTGCTCGGGCGGGTGGTGACAGAGCAGACGCTGTCTGCGTCGGACCGTGAGATCCTGGAGGCCCTGTCACCCTACCGCACCTTTGCCGGCGCCGAAGCGCTCAAGTAGTCTCTCCCACGCTGCCGGCACACGCGTGAGCGACCCCCCGGCTGTGAAGCTGGCCCAACTGCCGGGGGCCAAACGCCCGCTACCCCAGCTCAGGCCCTGCGATGGCGAACTGCCGGGAGGGCGAACCAAACGTGCTATCGCCTCCCAGGCACATGCGGCAGAACGGGCGTTGCCACTCGAAGCCCGCCCCCTCGACCATGCCCAGCCACGCCGCGTGGGATTCAGTCGCATCGAGGATCACGTCACGGTGGAAGCACCGCTGGAGCGCGGCTGCCAACAACGCCCGCGCCACAGTGGCGTCTTCTGCGATCACGGGGCCCAGTTGCTCGCAGTGGCTCCCCGACCGGCCCAAACAGTACCCGACAAGTTGATCATCTCGCCGCGCCAGGTAGGCCACCCGTGGCGCGCGCCGCCAAAGCTCCCGCAAGAGCCCGCCACGGTCGCCACCAAAGATCGGCAGATCGTATTGAGCCAACTCAGGCAAGACCGCCGGCGACACTGACTGGCACACGATGCCACCGCCGCCGGCGGCATCGCCCCTCCACGGCGCGGCGGCTCGACGGAACCTTGCCAGACCATACTCCTTGGCGAAGCCGCGTCTGAGGTACAGCGGCTCTCCCTGAGGCGTCGCATCCAGGCGCGCAGCGACATCCTCAGGGACAACGGCAATGGCCGCTTCCAGCAACGCCGTGCCGATTCCCCGCCCGCGGAACGCCGGATCGACCAAAAGCATACCGATCCACGCGAACGGGCCGTAGGGCACGACCGTCACAGTACCACACGCCACGCCGTCCCAACTGGCCACCAGCCCGGTTCCGGCGTCAAGCAGCATACGCCAGTCAGCCGCGGTCTGGTTCCAGTTGGCGGCGGCCTTCAGCCGCATACCCAGGGCGATGTCCTGCGCCACCATAGGTCGAAGCTGTAGCGAATCCGGTATCATCCGATGTGCCAGGCCCTCCTATGGTGGAACTGCTCGCCCCGCGGGGGCTAGCGTACGCTTTCCTGATTGAGCACAATCTGTCTGCCAACGAACGCGAAGACCACCATCACAGCCGCGGTCACCCATCCCCCCAAGCTAAAGACCGGAGGGCCATACCAGGCAAGAGCAGCACCGCCAAACACCAGCAGGGCCGCCAAGACACCGAACATCTTCATGCCATATAGCGTGATAAACGGCAGGTAGTGGGTGCCCACAGCAACCATCGCCGCCGGGAAGAACCACGACTGGCGATACAGTGTGGCGGCCCCCACCAACAAGAAGTTGAACGGCACAGTAAACGCGATCTGCGGCCCCAAGGCCCACAACTTATTATCAGCACTGACGCGTGCCGGGCGGCCCAACAGCCGCAACACCGCCTGGGTCAATGGAAAAAGGAACATGCTCCCAAAGAAGAGCACTGCCATTCCATACCCGGGCCGGACCCATTGCCCAACGGCAGCCGCAGCAAGCCAGATTAGGCCGGCGATGAGCTGTCCGGCGAACCCGCCCAGAAAAGCCGAGCGCATTTCCCGCTGCGCATCCACGATATGCATTGTCACCCTCCTGATCGTGTACCCATAGCGCTATTCAGGACGTCCCGTCCTCATTCTAGAGCAATCGAACCGATTGGGGAAGGCCAATGGCATGTGTCAGCAGCGAATGCACATCACAGGATGCTTCACTGGTGGACAAGGCGAGCGTCAAAGAGCCCCCCGCCAACCGCAAAGTCGGGAGGGGGTATCAGCTTCACCAGGCCGCGCCTTTGCTCAGATCGCGCTTACCCTTGGCTCACCCCTGCAATCTGTGACTCCCTACGGTTGGAGAGCCCTGCCACCGCTGCCACAAACCCTGACAGGAGCACCACCGCACCGCTGAGATAGGGATAGCTGAGGTTCAGATCGAAGGCGTATCCTGCCCAGATCGGCCCGACCACGCGGCCCATGGCGATCGCTGTGTTACCCAGGCCGAGCATCGAGCCTTGGTTCCCGGTGACGCTCTTGGAGATCAGTGAGAGCAACGCCGGGCGTAGCACCGTCTTCGAAAGTATGAACAGGCCCGTGGCAAGCAGAACGGTCACGTAGTCATAGGCAGCGAGCAGGACCAGATACCCTACAGCGCCGGCAGCCATCGATCCCTTGATGACCGCGCCATCCCCCCAGCGCTTGGTCAGTGGACCTGTCAGAAGGCCCTTACCCAGCGTCGTGACGATGCCGACGACGACCAGGATAGCACCGATACGCTCCGGCCCATAACCGAACCTCTGCGCAGCGTACAAACCGAAGACGGCTTCGAAGTTGGCCAGCCCAACACTTGCGACAAAAAGCAGAATCATAGGAAAGCCGACCGGCCCGCTGAAGGCCTGCCTCAGGCTCTGCGGCAGGCTGTCTCGCGGAACTCGCCCGGAGTTCGTGGGGAACGAGTCAGCGCGAATGGCCGGTTGGCCCGGTTCGGGGAGCAACAACAGGGTCAGGAGCAGCGCTACTCCCGCAAGCCCGGCCCCCACGAAGAAGGGGAGCGACAGCGAGATACTCCCAAGCCAACCCCCTAGACCCGGCCCCAGAATCACCCCCAGTCCCGACGCCGAGCCCAGAAAACCAATGCCGCCGCCGCGATCATCCTCAGCCGTGCTATCGCTCACATAGGCCATCGCGGTCGGCATCGTGGCAGCGGTCAGAATGCCAGATAGCGCACGCGCAGCAATCAACATCCACATGCGCTGTGCAAGCCCCATCAGGAGCAGCGACAAGCCGTACCCGAGGATGCCGACCGCCAGCACGCGTTTGCGACCGACACGGTCCGACAGTCCTCCCCACAAGGGCGCAAACAGCAGTTCGGTAAACGCCGCCAGCGCCACCAGAACGCCCAGTTCCTTTCCGCTCCCTCCCAGGGCCTCGATGTAGAACGGGAAGATGGGCACCACGAGGCCGAATCCCAAGGTGACGACGACGAGGGCAAATGATAGCGTAACTAACGTTCGCCGGTTGGTCATCATTGGAGCATGCTCCCTTCGTTCGCCCGCCATTCCTTGCCCAGACTGATCGCGTCAACGCACCCTGTGTGAGCTGCTCGCTTTCACTCGTCTCCCCGGTCCCCATCGTCACCGAGCAAGACCTGCCCGGCATCGCCATCGACAGTGATGACTTGCCCGCTCTGGATGCGCTTGGTGGCAACGCCCGTACCCAGGACCGCCGGGATTCCATACTCGCGCGCCACGATCGACCCGTGGCTTAGCGGTCCGCCGATGTTGGTCACGACACCGGACGCCATCGCGAACAGGGGCGTCCATGCGGGCGTCGTGATGTCCGCAACAAGAATGTCACCCGGCCGCATCTGATCGAAGTCATCCGGGCCGTGAAGCACGCACGCCGGTGCCGTCACGGTGCCGGGGCTTGCGCCGATGCCCTTCAGTGTCGTTTCGGTCTGTTCATCCTCACTCACCGGCACGTAGATATCTGTCTTGACGCCCATGATGCGTTCGCGCCCGGGCAGTTGAGGCGGTGGGGTGACTCGCTTCTCGGCATGCCAGATGGCCCTGCGCATGGCAACCACATCCTGGTAGTTATCCAACGGCTCATTCGAGTCGAGGCGCGTGGCGACGACGTCCAACTCGTCACGCGTCAGCCAGTAGATGCCGTCAGGTGCATCGATGGCGCCTGCTTCTGCCATACGCCGTCCCAATGCCACTAACATGCGGCGCAGACGCGGATACCCCAGGCCAATGTCGAAGATGCTGTCCTCGCGCACGCGGGTAAATGTCTGGGCCCATCCCAACGTCTTCTTGAAGATCCAGCGTCTGAACCCTCTGATTCTGTCCAACGCTACCTTGATGGCTGCCTCACGCCGCTCGACCAGTTCTCGCTGTCTTTCGTGAGGGTCTCTGCCCTCGCCACGGACAAACAGCTTTAGGGTTTCCAGGATGGGCGTGGGGTCATCAGCAGGAATGGGCTTGGCGAAGTCGAGATCGTAGATGCTGTGCCCGTACTGATCGAGATGTGCGATGAAGCGATCCCGCCACGCGCACCAAATATCGGTGTCGAGTCCCGCGGGTCGGTCCTGCCCCATCGTATCCTCGATGACCTGGTCGGCTGGTGTTGACAGCAGATACTGTGACAGGTCGCTGGTCGACTGGCACCACTGGGCTAGGTCAAAGAGCGCCTTCTCAGCGCGAATCGGCAGACTGTCCGCACCGAGCAGATACGTAGGTGCCGGCGGATCGCCCTCACGCTTTACCAGCTTGTCGTAGGCCCGCGTGAAGAGCATCTCGGACCCCGCGGCAACGCCCAGGGTATCCACCTGAAGGGTCGTCAGATAGCGCCCCATCGCCCCCATGAGTTCACCGACACCCGTGAGCAATGCACGGGCTCTCGTTGTGTCCACGGTTGCGTCTGACCATTTCGCCACGACCTCTGCGTAGCGTGGTCGGGCTTCTTCGTTCCAGTGGCGGACCCCATCGCTCAAGAGACGCGGCATCCTGGGCAGCATGCCGGTCAGGATCCACCACACGTCACGCGCTGAGAGCTTCATCCCCATATATGCATAATCGTTGATGGTCAGCAGGTAACCGTTGATCAGATCGGATGTTCCGCCCAGTAGCTCCCTGGCCGTCGCGTGCATGCCCTGAACCACCGCCGGCACAACCATTGAGGCAAACAGCGGGGTCAACGGATCCGGCATGAAGTCGACAATGCTGCCCCGCAGGTATTGCCCCTTTGGATCGGGCATTGGCCAGGCCGTTGGGGGTTCGGCCTCAGGTTCAGGGAGCGCAGTGATCGGCCGAGCCTGCACGACCGCAAAGACGCCGTCGGCAAGCGCCCACTCGATGTCACGCGGCTCGCTGTAGAGAGCCTCGACACGCGCGCCCAATGCCACAAGCTCTGCCAACTGACCGTCGGTCAGCGAGGGTGTACACCGGAGCTCATCGGGGACCGACCGCTCCGTCGTGCCACCATCCACGCGCACCGTCATCACACGCTTGTCCGAGATCGTCCGCTCCACGACCTGACCGGTCTCGTTCGTCACGATGAAGCAGTCGGGCGTCACCGAACCGCCCACCACTGCCTCGCCAAGGCCCCAGGCGGCGTTGACCAGAGCCTGATCGCGCCGCCCGTTCATCGGGTTAGCGGTGAAGAGCACACCAGCGACCTCCGCCGGCACCAGGCGTTGGACTACCACAGCTAGGCTAAGGCCTTCCGGGTCAATGTTGTGACGGGCACGATAGCCAATAGCCCTGGCAGTCCAGAGCGAGGCCCAGCACCCTTTCACCGCCCTCAACACAGCGTCGATGCCGGCGACGTTGAGGTAGGTTTCCTGCTGCCCGGCGAAGGATAGGTCGGGCAAGTCCTCAGCTGTGGCCGAAGAGCGGACGGCAACGACGGGTTCCGGCCCCTTCAGCTCCGCATACGCTTGCGCGATGGCAAGGGCCACATCGGGAGGGATGGTGGCTATAGCGAAGCCTTCACGGATCTTCTCAGACACGGTTTCCAGGGTCCGCGGCCGCTCTTGGTCCACACCTTCGAGCGCGAGACTAACCAGCCCGTGCAAGCCGTTTGCGGCAACAAAACGCCTATAGGCAGCCGTGGCGATATGGAAACCATCCGGCACGGGCAGGCCCGCCGCCGCCATCCGGGCCAGCGCTGCGCCCTTTCCGCCTGCAACATCCAGGGTCGCCCCGGGATCATCCAACCTGAGCACATAAACAGGTGTCATCGTCTCCTCCTTCTGCCGCCTCAGTACCAGCGCCGTATCGCGATGTGACCGAGACCACGGTGAGATTCAAGTCCCAGATCCGGTTAAGGACGCCCCGCAGCGCCGACTGGTCCAACAACCCTCTCAAGAACGTAAGCCCAGGGGTCGTGTCCGAGCAGATCAGCTCGAGTCCCTCGAACCAGTTCGCCCACTGCGAGCCCAGCCTACCTGCCACGATGATCTCATAGACTCGCTTTGGCACAGAACCCATTGAGTGTCATCCCTCCCGTGTCTCGACTGGCCAAGTGATCCCGTGATGCTGCCTCGTCTCGAACGGCGAGACCGGCAGGCCAGTCTGCTTCTATCATAGAGGTGAGCTGGGGGAGGCTGCATCCCCCAGCATAGGTGAGATGGTAGGGGATTTCGGGCGGACTAGATAAGACCCAGAGCACGCGCACAGTCCACCGCCTCTTCGCGACTGTGGACAGCGAGCTTGCTGTAGATGCTTTTGATATGGGTGCGCGCCGTGGTCGGCGCGACATAAAGATGCTGGGCGATCTCGGCACTTGTAAGCTGGCTTGGTAGCAGCCGCAGGACCTCTAGCTCACGCTGTGTCAATGGCTCCGCAAGCAACGCTGCCGTAGGCGTCCGACCCGGAGCACTGGTAGCCAGCGCAATCTGCACATCGAGAGTCTGAGACAGGATGGCAACAATACGTGCAGCGAAACCCGCCGTCCGCTCGCCGATCGCCTCACGCAGCACCGGCAACAGGTCAACGCCTGCCTCTACGAAAGGCTGCACGTACTCGCCGGGCTCGGCCAGCGTCAGTGCTCGGTCCAGCGCATCGAGGGCGTGCGGCCGGTCGCGTCGGCACTCATAGGCCAGCGTCCTCAACACCAGCAACTCAACAAGCGCAGCCACACGGCCGCGGACCTCAAGACCGGTCTGTGCTTCGTCTAGCGCAGCCAAGGCCTGGTCACATCGGCCCTCCGCCAGATGCAGACACGCCACAACCATCAGCCCATACTTTCGTAAGCGTCCATCCATCGCGGATAGCGCCCGGCCTGGCTCTGAGCCCAGGAGACCACAGTCTACCGCCCAACCGCGAGCAGCGTCCAGGTCGCCCCCCAGCACCCACAGACGCGCCTGCTCCATGCGCACAATCCAGTCGTCGATCGTTGTGACATCGAAGTGCTGCGCGATGCGCAGTGCGTCGGCGATACAGGCATGTGCCTGCGTTGGCTCGCCCAGCACCCAGTGGACACGCGCAAGCGTCACAAAGCCATCAAGGGCCACGATTTCGCCTGCCTTGCGCGCCAGGGCGATCCCTTGGGTCAGGGTCTCCTGCGCTGCAGGGATCCGGTGCTGCATCCAGGCAACCGCGCCCAAGCCCATCAGCGCCTGGCCCGCCGCAGGGAGGAGGCAGCCTAGCCCATCGGTCGCCAGACTCAGCGCACGTTGATAGTCCCTTTCGGCTTCGTGGAGGCGGGCCTGTCTTACGTGCAGGTCTCCCAATGCAGAAAGCGCGAAGACCGCAGCCAGCGGATTGCCCGCTGCTGCGCTCTCCTCCGCCACGTCGGCCAGAAGTTCCCCGCCCGCGTAGGGATCACCCTCACTCAATGGCGCGAGGACGCTCAGCAGGGCGATGACACCCCGAAAGAGGACATCGTCCGGAGCGAGCAGATGCAATGCCTTCCGCGTCTGGTGTACAGCTTCCTGTGACACACCGCCGTACAGCGCCACTAACGCACGCATCGCCGCCACCTGTGCCACTTCACGGTCCGTCAGACCAACCGCATCCGGCAGCCAGGCTTCGATCTCGTCAATGGGACGCCCCCCCCAGAACAGCGCCCAGGCACGATAGATGGCCAGCGTCGGGCGCTGGCGGAGCACTGACTCCGGAAAGGCCTCCGCCCACGCCAGAAAGGTAACCACCTCGCCGTGAGCAAGCGTCGCCTGTGCAACATCTGCTACGAGGTCAGCGGCTGTCGCAAAGTCCTGCCCTGCCAATGCATGGTCAATCGCGTCCGAAATCAAGCCTTTCTCGGCGTACCATCTGCTGGCGCGGCGATGCAGTTCCTGTACCGCATCCGGGCAGAGGCGACCGAGTCGCTGGCGTAGGAGATCCGCGAACAGACGGTGATAGCGATACCACTCCCGCCGGTCATCCAGGGGCAGAATGAATAGGTTGGCTCGCTCCAGCGACACGAGCATTGACTGCGAGTCCGTCAGCTCACAGACAGCATCGCAGAGCGGCCCGGATAACTGATCCAGAATCGAGGTACGGAGCAGGAAACGCTGGACGCGGTCGGGTTGCTGCTCAAGGACCTCCTCAAGCAAATAGTCCATCACGTAACGGTGGCTGCCGGTGAAAGCACGGACAAGCGCGGATGGATCGCCACGCCCCTGCATCGAGAGCGCTGCCATCTGCAATCCCCCCGCCCACCCTTCGGTACGCCCTGCCAGACTGGCCACATCTTCTGGGCCCAGCTCCAGCGCCATGACCTCTCTCAGAAAGACAGCGGCCTCCTCCTCGGAAAAGCGCAAGTCATAAGCGCGCAGCTCCACGAGTTGCCCGCGCGCCCGGAAACGCGCCAGTGGCAGCGGCGGATCGGCCCGCGAGAGAATGAACAAATGCAGGTTGACCGGAATATGATCGAGTAGGCCGGTAACCAGGTCGTGAACCGCCGTCGTGGAGATGAGATGATAGTCGTCCAGCACAAGGACGATGTCGGCTCCCAATAGGTCGATCTCGTTGATCCGGCTCGCCACAGCGCGTCGCAGTTGGGATGAGGTCGTCGTTTCGGAGAGGGTCACACCCTCACCGCCGAGCCTAGGATCCGCCTGCTGCAGCGCTGCCGATAGATAGGCCACGAAGCGGACCGGGTCGCTGTCCCCTTCATCAAGCGATAGCCACGCGACCGGGCAAGAAGCTGTACGTGCCCATGCTGCAACCAGAGTGGTCTTGCCAAAACCCGCCGGCGCAGAGATAAGAGTAAGGCGCCGGCTGAGCCCAAGTCCCAGACACTCCGCAAGACGCGGTCGAGGGATGACCTGTGTCCGAACAACAGGGATGTGCGTCTTGGTCCTCAGCAGTGGATCCATGAACCGAATCCGCCTTTCCCTAGACTAGGCATCGATGGCGCACGCACAGCAACAGAGAGGAGCATGGACCAATCTCATTATACGCGATATCGCCACCCACAGGCGTCCTTCCATTGGGAACACAGTTCTCAAACACAATGAAACGCGGCTGAGGGTGGCCCCAGCCGCGTTGTCATCGTGTTCAGGGATGTGCGCTAGACCGCGCCCCAGACCCTATTCCGGCGCGGGATCGCCAAAACCAGGGCTACCGCGATCACGCCCGCCAACACCGCCGCTGTGACCCCCACGATCGGCGTCTCCAGATGCTTCCCCGCTATGCCGATATACGCCCACACGAAGACCGCCAAGTAGGCAATACTCGCATGACGCAGGCTCATCACCACTGCAATCGCGGCTGCCACAAGCAGCATGATGACCGCCCAGACCTCTGCACTGATCCCCCAGCCGTCCCAGTTCAGATAGTAGAGAAGCTGCGTTGCGTTCGCTACGGTTGCCACACTGATCCAGCCCAAATAGATACTGAAAGGCACGACAATCGCCCACTGGTCGGCCCTGGTCAGCGTAGCGCGATTCGCCCAGAGCCTCAGGAAGATGCCGATGAGCGCTGCTAGCAGCACCAGCATGAACGGCAGCGTGATCGCAAAGCGCTCGTAGTGCCACGTGAAGATCCACCCGATGTTCCCGACACCGCTCAAGATGTGCAGCCAACTGATCCGCCGCACGTGCGCATTGTCACGCTGTGACGGCAGTGCCTGGTAGACCGCAAACCCGAGCAGACCCAAATAGATAACACCCCAGATCGAGAAGACATAGCCAGCCGGTACAAAATAGATATCAAAGCGGTCGGAGATCTCTCCGGTGTTGAGGCCGTTGAGAGGAAGCGCATTGGCCAGCACGTTGATTGTGATGACCACCAGCACCGTTACGACATTCGCAATCACCCACCCCTTGTTCTTCAAGACGTTCCCTCCTTAGTAGTGTGATCTCAGTATACGCCAGTGTACATATTTTGTCAAGCATTTATAGACAATAGAAGGACACACGACGTTGACCTTAGCGGGATCGCATCGCGCACTTACCCTATGCGTTAACCGGAATAGCGGCCCCGCCCTATCCCGGCTTCTCTGCCTTCCGTTGGCGCTCGCCGTAGGCTTCATAGGTCAGGCGCTCCTCCGGCGTCAGCACATCACGCTCCGCCAGGTCCGCGGCAACCTGCCGGAAGCGCTCCAGTGGAGGCCGCAGCCCTCGCAGCACCACATTGACGGCCGGATGGCTGAGCACGTAGCGGTAGAAACCCGATATTGGCAGCGCGTCCTCAGGCTCCAGGAGTTTGTCGGTGCACGTCGCATGCATGATGATCACGCCCGTGCCGTGAGCTTGAGCCTGTGGGAAGACCGTGGTTTCCGCTTCGTTCATACAGCTGTTGTACCAGCACAGCACAGTGTCGAAGAGACCCGTGGCAACGGCCTTGGCGACCTCGTCCCATGTGTGACCGGTGACACCGATGAAACGCACCAGGCCCTGCTCGCGTGCCTTGATCGCTGCTTCGATTGCCCCACCCGGCCCCAGGGCCTGCTCACGATCCTCAGGCGTGTTCAGGTAGTGAATCTGCCAGATGTCGAGGTAATCCGTCTGCAATAGTCGTAACGAGGTTTCCAGATCCTTCCGCGCGTCAGCCGCACCCCGGCTCAGGGTCTTGGTCGCCAGCACGAGCCCGTGCCGCCGTCCGGCTATGGCCTCGCCAACCACACGTTCATCGTCGCCATCTCGATAGCCCCTTGCCGTGTCCACATAGGTCACGCCGCAATCCAACGCCGCACGGTACCCCTCGGGCGTCTCACAGTAGGCGCCACCAATACCCAGACGGGTAACCGTCAGGCCGGTGCGCCCCAAAACCGTTGTCGGCAACTCGTACATGCTCACACCTCTCAGAAGTAGGGTATTCTGCCAAAGAGCAGCAGTTCGGCGGGGGCGCGTGACGCCTCCGCCGATCTTTCATAGGATCGTCTATACGCCTCTGAGGCCGCACTGTCAAGTTGGGCTTAGGCCTCCATCCCGCACAGGCGTGCGGAGAGCTCCCACAGACGCGCCGCCTCGTCCTCGCGCAGAGCATAACGACTGGGCTGCAACGGGCGACAGTCTTTCCAATACAAGTGCTCCGAGCCCTCAACCGATGAGTCGGTCGCCAGAAACACGACCGTTTTTGCGCCATCAATAGGAGCAACGCCGTCCAACCGCCGTCGCCCCCACACCATGCGGGCCAGACCCTGCGTGCCCTTGAGCCCTATCTCGGTATTCACCAGGCCGGGATCGGCCACGTAAGCCCGGACGGGGCTCGTTCGGGCCACGCGCCGGTTGAACTCAGCGCTGAACAGCACGTTTGCCAGTTTTGACTGCTTGTAGGCACGTAACACGTGATAGCCCCGGCGCAGCATGATGTCCGACCAATGGATTCGCGTGCGCCGGTGTGATGCCGAGCCAACCGTCACCACGCGCGCGGCTGGCGCTGCCGCCAGCAGAGGTAACAGCTCGTGGGTTAGGAGAAAGGCGGCTAGATGGTTAACGGCAAACGTGAGCTCATAGCCGTCTTCCGTAGCCGTATACCAACTCGAGACTGTACCGGCGTTATTCACCAGAACGTCGAGCTTTCCTCCTCCCTGATCCGCCACGTGCTCAACGATAGCACCCGCGAGGTCACGGATCTGCCCTTGTGAAGCTAGGTCTGCCAGCAGAAAGCTCACAGTCGCATCCGGAGCGATCTCCCGGATCGCCTGCTCCGCATCAGCACAGCGCTCGAGTGAGCGTCCCACCCCCAAGACATGGGCACCACGCGCAGCCAAAGCGGCGGTCGCAGCACGACCGATGCCGGACGTCGCACCGGTCACAACCATCGTTTTACCCTCGAGATCTCTTGTCGTGGCCATGATTGCCCTTCCATCGGCTCCTGGGACGGAGAACGCCAGGAACCTCACACTGATTCGGGTGCACGCACCGCTAGGGGCCGAGCCCCACCAGGCGTCAGACTGGCTCTGGCCCGGCGCCAGCGCCGTTCGATGACCGCTGCAACCACCGGCGCAGGCAGCAGATCCCCAAGGCTACTGATGATCTGGTTGACCCACCCCGGAACCACTATACTCCGTCCAGCAAGCGCCGCGTTGATCGTCTCGTGCGCGACCTTGCCGACGTTCATGGTCGTCATCTGTCCCATAAGCCCCTGCGCCTGGATCTTCTGGACGCAATCGGGCGTCGTTGGCATGCCCGCAGGACATAGGGCCGTCACTGTGACATCGCCCGCCCGCAGTTCCTGATTCAGCGCAACTGAGAAGTCAAGCAAGAACCGCTTGGACGCGGCGTAAACGGCCTTGAGGGGCATGGGGTAGAAGCCTGCCAGGCTGCTGACGTTGATAATCCGCAAGGGTCGGGTTCTGTCTCGGTAGGCGAGAACCCGGTGCGTCATCTCGACGGTTCCTTCTATGTTGAGGCGCAGGATAGTGCGCAGTTCCTCCAAATGCCGGTCAACGAATCCACCCTCGAAATCGGTGCCCGCGACGTTGATCAGCATGTGGAAGCGCGTGCCGCTGTCGTGGACGTAGCGCCACAGCGCCTCGCGAGAGGCCGCGTCCGTTAAATCGCCGGCGCGCGTCAGGACGTGCACGTTGTACATCCGCTCGGTCCCTGCTGCCAGCGCCTCCAGCGCGTGCTCCCGAAGGTCGGTCAGACACAGGTCCCACCCGCGCGATGCGCACTCGGCAACAAAGGCCTTCCCCAGGCCTCCCGTTGCACCTGTGACCAACACATAGCTCTTCATAGGTCCTCACCTCAGTCTCTCTTAGGCGATTGCGTGATCTGAGTGTGAGTATAGAGCGACAGGGGTTGCCCTACATCCACCGAAAGGTGCAATAGGGGGGCACATTCCCTAGGCCATCGTGGAGCCGTAGGGGACGGTGCAGGATGAACGCGGCGTTCAGGGCACAATGGCGACCTGGACCTCGTGAACAGTCGTCAGAATACTCTTCAGGTCATTGGGCGCAATCTCAACCAGGAAGCCTCGCTTGCCACCATTGACATAGATCCGCTCCAAGGCCAGTATGCTCTCCTCCACATACACGGCCATGGGCTGCCGTGTGCCAAAAGGGCTGATCCCGCCCACCTGGTACCCAGTAACCCTCTCGGCTTTCTCGACCGGGCACGGCGCAACAGCCTTCACGCCCAAAGCGCGTGCCAGGTTCTTTGTAGACACCTCCCGATCGCCGTGCATAAGCACGAGAAAAGGCCTGCCGCCTTCGGCCTCCATGACAAGAGTCTTGATCACAGCATGTTCAGGAACACCCAAGCTGGTGGCTGCGTTGCTCGTCCCACCGTGTGCCTCGTAGGGATAGAGGTGAACCCCAAACTGCACCTTGCGGTCCAGCAGCAACCGCACACCGCGCGTCATCGGGGTATCTTGCTTCGCCATCGTTATCTCAGCCGCCTTTCCCACGTCATCCCTGGATAGTGCCGGTAGCAGCCCACAGCCTCCAACAGAACCCGGCCCCGAGTCTCCAGAACCGGCTCCCCGTTCCAGGTCTCGACAGTGATTCGGGCCTCAGAGCGACCCAAGTGCTCGAACAGCGCCCCCAAAGCCTGCTGCACCAACCCATCGCTCGCCCCTTGCACAAGCGTAAGGTTGGCGCCAACTGAACTTGCCACCGCGACGGGCATCCCGCGACGCTGGACCAACCAGGTCGACGGCACGCGGGCGAACGCGAACGGCTCGCCACCTTCAGCCAACGGACCATCTTCACGGCTTGGCCCGTACAGGTTGGCAGGATCACACGCGTTCATGACCACAACCTCGGCGTCATCCACGCTGTTGTCGCGCACAGCGCGCAGCCGCTCCACAGCTTCGGGCAGCGCGAACTGAGCCCCGGACAGCCCCTGCACAAAGTAGCCGCGGCGCACTTCTCCACGCATCTCCAAACGCTGGAGCTCCTGGTAGATCAGGCTCCATTCCCACGCGCCCTCCTCCTCCGCCAGACACTCGCGGCTGACGATGCCGTACCGCACCAAAAGCTGGCGCGCCTGGCGGTTGACCCGTTCTGACACATCGACCGGCTTCCCCATAACACCGAACCGGTGCACCGCTGCCCAACGCCCCACCCAACGCGACTTCGGCAACTCCTGGCGCGCCAGGCGCTCGCGGACTCGCTGTTTGGCCGACCGGAATCTCGCGCGATCAGGCCGATGCCCCGCGCGCAAAGATCCCAGCCCCAGGGCATCGCGACGCCGCGCCAACTCCTCCTCAAGCGAGCTGAACGGTCTGCGCTCGCCGGTCTGCGGCGCCCCCTCCTCGACCAGCCTACGCATGGCTTCAACGCTGTCGTTCGTCACCAAGCTCGCCAACACTAGCTCGATGAGCGCGGCCTCGGCAGTCGGCTCATCAAGATCCAGCGCGGCACAGATGTCAGCGAAGAAGGCAGCGCCCTCAGACTTCAGAAAACTGTACACCTCTTGCACCGTCGCGTCGTACGCCGACAGGTCGTCCGGCGCCGGAGCCAGGTAGAGATTGCCCTCACCGCGGAACAAGAATCGCACGCGCCCGCGACGAGGGTCAGTCCCCCCCGATCCAATCCACACCAGCCCCCCGCCCTCAGAGAGCGCGTCCAGTTCTGTGGGCTCGTAGTGAGCCAATCGCGCCGGCAAGACGTCACGCTCCCACGCACGCCCCACAACCGGCGCTGCCCGCAACTGCTGCAGCACCTTGGACAACGCGCCGGGCCCTGCCAGTCGTTCGCCAGGCAGCACGTGCTGCCACGCCGCGAGAAAGTCGGCATAGACGGCAAACGGAACCGGCTGCACCTCCTGACGCAAGATGCTCAAGGTGCGCCGGTGTATCTGCTCCAGCGTCCGCCGGTCCACAAACTCGGCTTCGCCCACCGGCAGCGGCCCGGTCTTTGCGCCCCCCGGCGTGAAGTGGCCGTGAACAAGTTGCCGGGCTTCGATCAGACGGTCGAGCTCATCTTGCAGCCAGTCCACGGGAAACGCGTAACGTGCGCAGATCGTCTCCAGCGTCACGGGACCCGTACGGCCCAGATAGCGTTCTAGGATACGGCGCCGCGCCTCATCCTGCTCGATGTCCCCAGATGGCAAGCCCGGAAGTCCGAAGGCGGACAGGTATTCGGTGGCGAGCTCAGCAGCGACCCAACGAGGCTCCATCCCTCGCGCCGTCGGTATCTCCATTCTCACCAGCCGGTTCTGACCGCTCAGGCGGGCAATCCAGTTGGCCGGATCGCCCGCAGACCGCAGCGCGATCTCGCCCGACGATAGATCGCCCATCTGCTGCAACATGACCGCCAGCTCCTCCATCGTACGCGCCTGAGCAGTCGGCACTGTGCGCTCGAGCTGTGAACGGACAGCCTCGATCGCTTCGGGCCGCAGTAACTCGTCCAGCGCGACATCCTTGAGCAGGTCCTGTAGCAGGTCACGGTTGACCGCCAGCATCTGTAGCTGTTGTTCCGCCCTGGGCGTGTCCCACTCGTACATGCGCACACTGATGAAGTTCCACAGTAGGCTCCGCGCCACCGGTGATGGCGTGGTCGACTCGGTCACGACCACGTCGATCATCCCATCCCGGATGCCCGCTAACACTTCCTCGAGATGCGGCAGGTCCAGCACGTCCTGTAGACAGTCCCGATAGGTCTCCGCCACGATCGGGAAATCATCGAACTGCCGCACCACCTGGAGTAGATCCTTGGCCCGCAGCCGCTGCAGCCAGAAAGGCGTGCGCTTGCCATGCCCGACACCGGGCAACAGCAGCGCACGCGCCGCATTCTGACGGAAGTGCGCGCCGAAAACCGCCGAGTCCGGCAGCTCCCGGAGAATCCGCTCGCGCGCCTCCTCCGGCCCCATCGACGTCACCACGTCGATAGGGAACGCGGCGTCCGCCTCCAGGATGCGCAGCAGGACGCCGTCGTCGTTGGTCTCCACCTCGATCTCGACACCGGTGCGCTCGCGCAGTGCCTGGGCGAGCGCTAGCCCCCACGGGCCATTCACGCGCCCCCCAAACGGCGAGTGCACCACCATCCGCTGGTCGCCCAGCGCGTCCTCGAAGACCTCGACGAGGATCGTCCGATCCGACGAGACGGCCTCGACCTGATCGAGCTGCGACCCGAGGTACTCCAACACGTGCCAGGCCGACGATCGGTCGAGGGCGTAGCGCTCGCCCAACCAATCCAACAGACTGTGCAACGCCGGGGTGTCTCGCAGCTCGCGGAGCTCGCGGAAGGCGTCGAGGCCCAGCTCGCCCCGCACAGCCTCCAGGCGCTCAGAGACGACGCGCCGGAAGGCTCCCACGCGCTTGCCCAATTCGTAAGGGCGCCAGGGAAAATCGCCGCGCCAGAAGGGGATCCGGGGCACGGCCCCGGGCGCCTCGGTCAGGATCACGCGATCGTCGGTCATATCGATCACGCGCCAGGTCTGCGAGCCCAGCATCAGGGCATCGCCGATGCGCGTCTCGGTGACGAACTCCTCGTCCAGCTCGCCCAGCTTGGTCTTGCCATCGGCGAGGTATGCGCCAAAGGCCCCGGTATCGGGAATCGTCCCGCCGTTGGTTAGTGCCAGCCAGCGCGAGCCAGGCAGCGCCGCTAACCGCTGGTTGACGCGGTCCCAGGCCAGCCGCGGGCGCAGTTCCCGATAGGCCACGCTAGGGTAGCGTCCCGCAAGCATGCCCAGCGTCGCCTCCAATAGGCGCCAGGTCAGGTCACGGTACGGGTACGCACACCGGATGAGGTCGAAGAGCGCCGCCACGTCCCACGGCTGCACCGAGACCATAGCCACGATCTGCTGGGCCAGGACGTCCAGCGGGTGTCGGGGCGTATAGGTCGGTTCGACATCCGCCTCCAGCATTCCCCCGGCGATCGCCGCAGCCTCGACTACGTCTTCCTGATGGAGAGGGAAGATCCGCCCAACGCTGGTCTGCCCCACCAGATGCCCCGAACGCCCCACCCGCTGCAGCCCCTGCGAGACGGATTTGGGCGACTCGATCTGCACGATCAGGTCGACCGACCCGATGTCGATGCCCAGCTCCAGCGATGAAGTCCCCACAAGGGCCGGCAGCTCGCCGGCCTTGAGCTGGCGCTCCAGCTCCAGGCGCTGCTCCTTGGCGACACTGCCGTGGTGCACGCGAATGGGGCCGCTGTGCGTGATCGCTCCCCCGCGCATCATCCCGAGCCCGGTGACGACGTGGTCCTCGATCAGGCCGGTGGCTTTGCCCTGGAACTCGGCCTCGATCTGCTCGTTGAGTTGGTCGGCGGTGCGCTCAGCGAGACGGCGGTTGTTGGTAAAGACCAGCGTCGTCCGGTGCTCGCGGATGAGCTGGACTACCCTCGGGATCAGCGAGGGCCAGATCGAATCGCCGGGCAGGTTGTGGAGGTCATCCACCACGGTCACGACCTCCAAGTCGAGCGGCTTGCGGTAGCCCGCATCGATGACTGTGACCGGGCGGGGATGCAGCCGGCGCTCGTCGCCCTCCCCGCGCCACTCGCCACCGCCGAGGAAGCGCGCGACCTCGTCCAGCGGCTGGATCGTGGCCGAGAGGCCGAGCCGCTGAACCGGCTGGTCGGCGAGCGCCTGCAGCCGCTCCAGGCTGAGCGCGAGGTGCACGCCGCGCTTGTTGCCCGCCAGCGTGTGGATCTCGTCGACGATGACTGTGCGCACTGAATGAAACATCTCGCGCGCCTTGGGGCTCGTCAGCAGCAGGTAGAGCGATTCGGGCGTCGTGATCAGGATGTGCGGCGGCTCGCGCAGCATCGCGCGGCGCTCGCGCTGCGGCGTGTCCCCGGAGCGCACGGCGACGTTGATAGGCGGCAGGTCCACGCCCATCTCGTCCGCTTTGAGCCGGATCCCCGCCAACGGCGTGCGCAGGTTGCGATAGATGTCGTTGTTGAGAGCCTTGAGCGGTGAGATGTAGACTAGGTGGACGCCATCCGCCTCACCGGCCTGGTCGCCGCCCTGCTTCGCGGACCGCCTGCGCTTGGCGCGCGTGCTCCGCTTCGCTGTCGCACCATCGGACGCATCGGCATCTGTCGCGCGAGCATCTGCTGCCCCAACGTCCACTCGCTCCGTTTCGGCCATCCGCTCGCGGAACAGGCGGTCGATTCCCCAGAGGAACGCCGCCAGGGTCTTGCCGGAGCCCGTGGGGGCCAGGATCAGGGTGTTCTCACCGCGCTGGATTGCAGGCCAGCCCTCGGCCTGGGGCGCCGTGGGCACGCCGAACCGCTCCTCGAACCAGGCCCGCACCGGGTCCAGGAACGACGCGAGGCCACTTTCTGCTGCAACGTCGTGGGGTGTCGACATCTTGTTCACGCTCCACCAATGAGAAGAGACCCCTACCAACCCAACGGGTTTCGAAAGCCAGGAATCGACTGTGCACCTGATCTACAACGTCAGTATAGGGGACGACCCTGCTTGGTCAATAGTGGCGGACGCGAAGGAAAGGGGAGCAGGCTAAGGTGGTGGAGGCACGACCAGTCGCGGCGAGCAACCATAGTGCCGGCTAGACGCGAGATCTGGTCGGCATAGTCCAAGCTACCATCAGGCCGACGCCGCAGTTGAACCTTGCGCCCGCGAGCTTATACTGGGAGCGTAGGCGGGAGCCCAACAGCGGAAAGGAAAACGCAATGGCAAACATGGATGTCGAACAGATGGGCTGGCAGGCCTCGAGCAAGACAGGCGCCGTGGCAGCCGGAGGTGGCGGCGCGGTCGCGGCAGGGATCGAGATCCTGAACGCAGGTGGCAACGCCGCCGATGCGGCTGCCGCGACGATCCTCGCGCTCAATGTCACCGACCACGGCGAGTGCTCCATCGGCGGGGAGGTCCCGCTGCTGATCTACGACGCGCAGAACAGGACGGTCAAGGCGCTCTCGGGCCAGGGGCGCGCACCGCTCTCCCGGGAGGCCATCGACTGGTACATGGAGCACGGCATCCCCTATCCGGATATGAAGATGGCCCCAGTCCCCTCGGTGGTCGACCTCTGCATTACCACGCTGCAGCACTACGGCACCAAGAGCTTCGCCGAGATCGTCGCGCCGGCGCTGGCGCTGCTGGATGCGGGCTCCGAAGAATGGCATCCCAAGCTGGCGCACACGCTGCGCCGGATGGTCGAGGAAGAAGCGCGCACACCGGGCAGCCGTGAGGAGCGTCTGCAGGCCGCGTGCGACCGTTTCTATGGCCGCAACGCGGAACGTAACGACATCGCCGAGGAGCTCGAGGCCTTCTACATCGAGCGGGGCGGCTTCCTCCGCCGGCGCGACCTTGCGGCGCACCGGACGCGTATCGAGGCGCCGGTCTCGGTAACCTATCGCGGCTACGAAGTCCATAAGTGCGGCTCGTGGACGCAAGGCCCCTATCTCTGCCAGACGCTGCGGCTGCTGGAGGGGTTCGACCTGCAGGCGATGGGCCACCTCTCGGCCGACACCATCCACGTGGCGATCGAGGCACTCAAGCTGGCGATGGCCGATCGCGACACCTACTACGGCGATCCCGAGTTCGTAGGCGTGCCGCTCCCCGCGCTGCTCACCGACGCCTATACGGAGATGCGCCGCCCACTGATCGACATGACCAGGGCTTCGCAGGAAGCGCGACCGGGCAATCCCTATACGATGCAGCCGCTGCTGGGCTCGGGCGTGTTCCGGCCCGGGGTTGGCGGCACGACGACGTGCGTCGTTGGCGACCGCTGGGGCAACCTCGTCGCCGCGACGCCCAGCGCCAACGTGCACTTGGCGGGCGGCACCGGGGCGTCGGGCGTGAGCTACGGCAACCGCCTGGTCAGCCTCAACACCACGCCCGGTCATCCCAACTGCATCCAGCCGGGCAAGCGCCCGCGCATCACGCTGACGCCGACGATAGTCGTCAAGGACGGCGCACCCGTGCTGGCGATCAGCGTGGCGGGCGGCGATCTGCAAGACCAGGTGACCCTGGAGCTGCTGCTCGATTTCATCGAGTTCGGGATGGAGCCCGCGACCGCAGTCACCGCGCCGCGGTTTGCCACGCACCACCACCAGGACTCGTTCGACCCCAACCCGGTGCGGGAGGAGGCCTTCATCGAGGCCGGTTCGCTGGTGGTCAACGAGACGGTCGCCCCGGCGGTCCGCGAGGAGTTGGCCCGGCGCGGTCACGAGGTCGACATCGCGCCGCGGGCCATCGCCGCGCCGGTGATGCTCTACCGCGAGCCGGGCACCGGTGTCTACCACGCCGCGGGCGATCCGGCGGCCAGGCGGCATGCGGCGGGTCTAGTATAGCCGGCCCGCGTTGCCGTTAACCCACACTGGCTCCGCGCAGTCCAGAACCAACCGCGGACAGTGGTCTCCGCATAGCGGTGCCCCCGATCGTGCTTCACGCCGACCACTGTCCGCGGTCTGCCTCTGCAGCACGCCACGGTATGCCCTTGCCGGCCCCCCGCGAAGCCGGAGCGGGGACAGTGATCCCCGCGGAGCTTTGGGCCCCAGCTCATACCACGCGTGGCCTCCCGCCTATAGCTTCTCAGCCGGAGGCCTCCATTTCGGTGTCCTCCCAGCGGGCCATCAGGCGGGCAAGTTGTGCCTCCGCGCCACGATATTCGCGATCCAGCGCCTGTACCTGCTCCCAGTCCTTCCCCTCTGTCGCGGCGATCATCTCTCGCGCGAGCCTGTCTATTCGTGACTCCGTCTCATGGATGGCTTCGATCAGGACATCGATGTCAACGCCCTGGGGACCACTGGCGCCGGATGACGGCTTGTCTCGCGACGGGACCGCGCCGCCAGATGCCTCCGCCGCAGCCTTGGCTGTCGCGAGAGCCACCTTCTCTGCATCGCGGGCAGCCCGATAGGCCGCATAGTTGCCCGGATAGATGTGCAGGCGACCCTCACGCACCTCCCATACCTGCGTGGCGAGCTGATTGATCAGATAGCGGTCGTGCGAGACCAACAGCGTCGTGCCCTCGAAAGTCTTGAGGGCGCCCTCCAGCATCTCCTGAGCCTCGATATCGAGGTGGTTGGTCGGCTCGTCGAGCAGCAGGAAGTTCGCCGGCTGCAGCACGAGGACCATCAAGGCAAAGCGCCCCCGTTCGCCACCGCTGAGAGCCCCCATCGGTTTGAAGACGTCATCGCCGCGGAAGAGATAGCGCGCCAGCAGATTCCGCGCGTCCCTGAGCCCCATCGTCTGGTAGAGCTGGAGTTCGTCGAGCACGATCCGGTATGGGTCGCGAATCTCGTACGCCTGCGCAAAGTAGCGGATGTCGAGATTCGCCCCCAGTTTGAGCTGACCGCCCAACGCTGGCTGTTCGCCCAGGAGCGTGCGCAGGAAGGTGGACTTCCCCGTCCCATTCCCCCCAATCAGCGCGGCACACTCTCCGCGTTGAAGCAGCAGATCGTCGATCTCGAAAAGCGGCACCCCGGGATAGCCGATCGTCGCGCCCTGGATGCGCAGTACTTCATTGCCCCCACGTTGCCCCGTGCGGAAGCGGAGCTTGAACCGGTCGAGGGACGGATCGGGGGCGCGCAGCGTCTTGATCGCCTGCTCGATCTCGGGGACGTCCCACGTCCGCTTGGAGATGCTGGGATCGTCCTCCATGAACGCGCTCCACGTCTGGTTGAGCGCGGCGGTGCCGCCCAGCGCCACGGCCTGGACCTGACGTGCGAGGCGCTTGAGCCGTCCCTTCGCCTGGGGATCCCCGCTGGGCATAAAACGCTTGATAAAGTCGAATTCCTTGAGAAACCGTTCATGCACCGCGGCAAATTCCTTGATGCGCCAAGCCCAGCGCGCCTCGCGCTGCATCACGTAGGCGCTGTAGTTTCCCCGGTAGGTCTCCATCCCCTGCCCGCGCATCTCCCAGATGATGGTAACAACCTGGTCCAGGAAGTAGCGGTCGTGACTCACCACGAGTACCGCCCCATCCCACCGCTGAAGCACTGATTCGAGCCAGGCCACGGCATCGATATCGAGGTGGTTGGCCGGCTCGTCGAGCACGAGAAGATCCGGCTGCTCAAGCAGCAGGCGCGCCAACAGCGCGCGCGTCTTCTGCCCGCCGCTGCAGTGTGCGAGCGGCATGGTCTACTGTGCGTCATCGAAGCCCAGACCGGTGAGAACCTGCCGGATGCGCACGTCGTAGTCATACCCGCCGTCCCTGGCAAAGGCCTCCTGGGCCGCACCGTAGCGTTCGAGCAGGGCGTCGGAATGATCCTCAGCCATCGCGAACTCCATGCGCCGGAGGGCGGCCTCGCGGGCCCGGAGACTGGAGAACACGGTGAGCATCTCCTCGAAGACCGTACGCTCCACCGCCACAAACGCGTCGGCAGCTTCCTGTTCTAGGATCCCAATCCTCGCGCCCTTCGCGAGCGTAACCGACCCGGCACTTGGCGGGGTCTGCCCGACGAGCACTCGCAGCAGCGTGGTCTTGCCCACGCCGTTGGGGCCTACCAGCCCGATGCGCGCGCCCCTGGGGATATCGCCAGACAGCCCGGCAAAGACATCCAGATCCCCAAATGCCTTTCCCAGATCTCGAAAACTCACGACCGGCATATCTCACCTCTCCACACAGACGGACAGCCGCAGGCTGGTGGCGCCCGCGGCTGGTCATCGGTTCTGATCAACGAAAAGAGCGTGGGTGCCTATGCGCCCACGCTCTCTGCAATCTACTGATCGTCACACAGGCGCATTACGACAAGGAATACCCCTCGCCGCCATTCGCTGCTGAGGTGATCTGCGCCTTCCAGGTCAATGCTTTGTCCTTCATCATACGCACCTTACACTTCACAGTATACACGCACCCCGAGATTGCACAAGTCGCCGGACCGCCTCAAGCCCCCCTGACCAGCGCGACCTTCTCTTCTGTAAGCGACCGCGCCTCGGCGATAGCCTCGTCGTGGATTGAGATCGGAAAACGTCCGTGCAACGGACTGATGCGCGCCCCGAGCCGCGACGCCTGATAGAACAGCCGCGCCATCGGGCGCATAAAGCTCGCAAGGTTCGTGCCCCGCCCGAACTCATCCAACGTGCGATCATCCCAGCCGCCAAAGACGCTGTAGAGGAACGCGTAGACCGGATACGAGGCAATCAACGCGATGAGCAGGATGAGCAGGCTCGTGATCTCATCGCCCTGCCAGATGAACCCCGTAACCCAGCGCAGCCACACGAAATGAACCGCGCCCGCCAGGGCCGACGCTGCGAAGGTCTGCCAGACGTAGAGGCGCTGCGGAAAGCTGTGCCGGTGGTTAATTTCGTAGACTAGCGCCGCATTGACGAGCGTAACGACCAAGGGTGTATAGATGAGCGCGTAGACTTGGAACCGGTCGACCAAAAGGTAGTTCAGGCCCAAGCTCAACACCAGATCGATCGCAGCCAAAAGCGTCAGGAACCGCGTGTTGTCTGCGCCGTAGACGATGGCCGTCCCGATCCAGGGAACGAAGTTCAGCGCACCAATCAGCAGCATCGGCACAACATAGACCGCGGCGCGCTCGAAATCCCGCCCTGACGAACCGATGATGAACCGATCAGCCACCGCCAGCAAGATGGCACAGATGAAACCGCTGATGAACCCACCAAACTTGTAGAGCATCGCGGCGTAGTACTGGCTGAGGATTCTGCGACCGTTGGAGATAGCCTCGGAGATCGCGGGCATCGCCGTCGCCGTCAAAGTCTGTAGCACCGTGTACGCATACGGGAAGTTGTTGGCCATCCCCAAGTTCCCCAGCACCTCGTTGGTGTTGATGATCCGGCTCTGGATGACGATCACCTGCAGCGACGACCCGATACCTCCGAAGATGCCGGAGAGAAACAGAAACACACCGTATTTCAGAGACTGGATCGCGACGTCCCAGTCGAAGTGCGCCATGAAGAGCAGCCGGGCATTGTAGCCAATGCGACGGTATAGCCACCAGCCGAACACAAACGACACCACCTCCATTGCGTACGCCGAGACCCCCATACCCAGCAGGCCGCCCATAGCCGGGCCGAAGATGGGGTGGCTGCGTCCCCACCACACCAGCAGGCTGATGACAATGGGCTGCACGACCATCGGGATGACCATCGTCATCGCGATGTCCAGAATCTGGTTGTAGTCGGCCCGCTGCAGAGCCGAGAGTGAATCCGTGAAGATGCGGTAGAAGCCAGGGATCTGAATCATCGTGTGGGACACGATGGCCCAAATGAGGATGGCGTAGGCAGTGTCCGGTAGGTAGATCGAGGCGAAAGTCACCACCAGTACCACTTGCACTGAACCGGTGAGCGCCTGCCACCAGACGTAGAACTGCGCGTACTGGATGGCCTTCCGGGGGTTCCTGACCCGGTATTCGGAGAAATACTTCATGTGCGCCACGCTGGTGCCCATGTCAAAGAAACTCCACACCAGCGGGAACAGGGCAGCGACGCGTCCCCACATGCCCATCGCCTGCGCCGAGGGCAGGATATAGACCGGCAGGATCATGTTCTGGTAGACGACCATCGGCACGAACAGCAACAGGCCGCTCATCAAGGCAAACATAAAGCCACCGATGGTCCGGTGGAAACCGATCTGCTCCCAATCGGTGTTGGCCTCGCGCTTCAGATACTCCTCGCGTCCTGAAACGAAGGTGTCAAGCGCCTCCGGATGAGC
>JAXDDO010000042.1:0-24727 GCA_034676805.1 Anaerolineae bacterium
GTGAGTGTGGCGAACTGGGCTTCCAGCGTCGGGGCGTGGCTCATGGGCGCTTCCTCCGTATACGTTTGCTGTGCTGGCCCGATTTTACCCCATCTCTGGCCTCCCATTTCAGATGCGTACGCCCTGACCGGCACCTCGACGCATCGCTTGTGGTTTCTATGATATCGACTATCATATAATTAAAAAAGTGAACTATCGCAAAGGAGGACCTATGGCTGACCTGTCGACAACTTATATGGGATTGTCACTGAAGAATCCTGTGGTGCCGTCTGCCTCACCGCTCTCTCGGGACCTGGACAACATCAGGCGTATGGAAGATGCGGGCGCTGGAGCGATCACGTTATACTCGCTGTTCGAGGAACAGATCGACCGTGAGGCCATCCTGCTGGATGACATACTCGAGGACCAGAAGTATCGCTATGCGGAGATGACGGAGTTCTTCCCGGAACCCGAGGTCTTTCGACGGGATGAGATGGAGTACCTGGAACTGATCCGTCAGGCAAAGAAGGCGGTCGACATCCCCGTCATTGCCAGCCTCAACGGCTATAGCGAAGGGGGCTGGACCAGCTACGCTCGCGCTTTCGAGCAAGCAGGTGCCGACGCCATCGAGCTCAATGTCTACTACATCCCAACATCGCACCGGTTGACAGGGGCACAGGTAGAAGCGCTCTACTTCAACATCCTCCACGATGTGAGGGATCGCGTCTCGATTCCCATCGCGATGAAGCTCAGCCCGTTTTTCAGCTCTATCCCGCACATCGCCACAGTTCTGGCACGCGGCGGAGCCGATGGCCTGGTCCTGTTCAACCGGTTCTACCAGCCAGAGATCGATGTCGAGTCACTGGCCTCCGAGCGACGCCTGGCGCTCAGCACATCAGAGGAGATTCGCCTCCCGTTGCGCTGGATCGGCATCCTATACGGCAAGGTCAACGTGTCACTGGCACTCACGACGGGTGTTCATACCTCTCAAGATGTGATCAAGGCCATTATGGCTGGGGCCGACATCGCCAACGTGTGCTCAGTGCTATTGCGGAAGGGCGTGGGTGAGATCGAGACCTTGGTCAGGGGTGTGAACATGTGGCTCGAGAGCCACGAGTATACGTCCTTGCAGGAGGTAAAGGGGATCTTGAGCCACAAGCAAACCCCCAATCCCGCGGCCTTCGAGCGCGCTAACTACGTTCAGCTCATCGGCGCCGATGGTTTCTAGGCAGGGACGATTCCTGACACAGGGGAATCCCGGCTATGGGTAAGTCCAGCTTCTACACCAGGACGGGAGATAAGGGTGACACCGTTCGACTGGCGGGTAGCGAACGCGTCTCCAAGGACAGTGTCCTGATCGAGGCAGTCGGCACGGTAGACGAGGCAACCTCCGCCATCGGCATGGCACGGGCGCTGTGCCGTAGCGCACGTCTGAAAGAAACGTTGCCCATTGTCCAGCGTCACATCTACCGGCTGATGTCACACCTTTCCGCAACGCCTGAGGCCCGGGCCCAATACAGCGGGCTGTCGGACGTCGACATCGCGTGGCTGGAGGCGCTTATTGCGGAGTTGGAAGCTGACCTGCCCGCCTTGCACGCATTCGTGCTCCCAGGAGAGACGCCCGCCGACGCGGCACTCCACGTAGCGCGCACCGTCGTACGGCGCGCAGAACGCCGGCTGGTGGCGCTCGCCGAACACGAGCCAAGTCTCGGAGCGGCGAACGTCGCCTTCCTCAACCGGCTATCAACGCTGTTGTTCGTCGCGGCGCTACACGAGGACAACGATGGAACAGCCACCAACGATGCCAGGAGAGGCCCGCTGTTGGCGCGCAACGAGACGAGCGGAATAGACGGAGCATAAGCTCGCCGGATACAAGTACCCGGCACACCCTCTGGATAGGGTGTGCCGGGTTGCCTAACATCTGAGTTCCCCTGTATTTATCATACAAGTATCTTGAATATACACAGCAGTATGCTATACTGCGCTTCGTTAGGGTTGCGATATTGGTATACAAGGAGCTGCTTATCGAATGGGACGGTATACCGGACCTAAAAACAAGCTATCCCGACGTGAGGGGTTCGACCTCTTCGGGAACGGAGGCGAGAGCCTGGAACGCCGGATTGGCCAGCCACCCGGAATGCACGGACGTGACATGCGGCGCCGGCGCCAACGCCAGGGAGACTACGACCGCCAGTTGCGCGAAAAGCAGAAGATCAAGCGTTTCTATGGACTGCGCGAGCGGCAGTTCCGCCGCTTTCTGCATCTGGCAGAGCGCGCCCCCGATCTAACGGGGTCGGCACTGCTGAAGCTGTTGGAGCGCCGTCTCGACAACGTTGTCTTCCGTTTGGGGTGGGCGCACACACGCCCGCAGGCCCGGCAGCTAGTGTCGCACGGGCATATCCTCGTCGACGGGGACCGTGTCAACATCCCGTCGTACCTCCTCTCACCCAACCAGACATTGGCACTTAAGCCGAAGGCCCGGCGTATGCCGGATATCCAGGAGTTGCTGGACGCGCCACCCATCGCACCGGATTGGCTGGAACGTGACGGGACGGAAGGCCGGGTCCTGCGTGCGCCGGAGCGCGAAGAGATAGCCGAGCCGTTCGAAGAGCAGCTCGTGGTAGAGTTCTACTCCCGCTAGATTTACCGGCGACAGAGCCCGATCGCGTCTGTCGGAAAGCCATAGTCATCGTTGCATCACGTCACCCCGACGCTGCCGTCGGGGTGACGTCTTGTTGCCGATGTGGGATTGCATGCTATCTTGGGATTCACGATGGAACCTCTACCTCTGATTCTGGTTACCAACGATGATGGAATACGGTCTGCTGGCCTACAAGCCGCGGTCGATGCTCTGGGCTCACTGGGCGAAGTATTCGTCGTTGCCCCAGACCGGCAGTGGTCCGGCGCGGGCCGATCGATGCCTCAGTCGGTGAGCGGAGAGCTCAACGGCGTGCCATACGACGCTCTGCAGTTGGGAGCGGTAACCGCCTACGCGATCGATGCGACACCAGCGCTCTGCGTCATTCACGCGATGCTGGATCTCGTGCCACGGCGCCCCTCTCTGTTGGTCTCGGGCATCAATTTCGGCGAGAACGTCAGCACGGAAGTAACCATCTCGGGCACCATTGGAGCCGCTCTGGAAGGCGCCTCCTTCGGCATTCCATCGCTGGCTGTCTCCGTCGAGATGGCCGTCGCCAACCACCTCGTGGGCGACGAAACCGAGGACTACGCCGCCGCGAAAGCCATCACCCGCCGTTTCGCACAGATTCTCCTCTCGCAAACCCTACCTTTCGACGCGGATGTCCTGTCAATCAACGTTCCCCGAGGCGCGACGCTAGAGACTCCCTGGCAACTGACGCGCCTCTCACGCCAGCGATACTTCGTGCCCCTGGCGCCGGATCACCAAAGTGGGCACCGCCGCCCCGGCTACCGTGTGATGGATCGCCCCGAAGACGCAGAGGTTGGGTCGGACGTTTGGTGTCTCCACAGGGCTCGTCATGTGTCGGTGACCCCACTCTCCCTGGATATGACGGCGCGCGTCGACTTCGGCGAGCTGGAGGAGCGACTCCGGGGAGAGATGTAAGGAACGTCGAGCGGTTGACTGCCGGCGCATAGACGTTTGACATAATCGGCCCGCCTCGTAGACTTGGGGTAAACCGGTGACATATGCAACATCAATTTGAGATCCTGCGCTTCAAAGAGGGGGCCAAGAGCCGGCATCCCTCGCCGGAGGCGACGGTCGCTGCCGTACAGCCAGATGTCCTGGCAGACGACGCTGGGAGTCAGATCGCTGTCCTGGTCGACCTCACGCCACAACTGCCCTATCGCAGCCGGGAGATCCGCACGCTGGTGGTGAAGACCTATTGGAGCTCCACCGGTAGCATCGTCGCCCGGCTTCGGCGGGCGCTTGCAGCCGCGAATCGCCATCTAGTCGCCTTCAACCAAAAGGCTCCGGCGGGCAATAAGTGCTCTGGCAGCCTCACGTGTGCCGTCTTCTCTGGGGAGGAGCTTTTTCTTGGGCAGGTCGGTGCGGCCTATGCCTTTGTGCTGCACCCGACTGAGCCCGCCTTCGAGCTGTTTCCAAAGCGTGACAGGCTACTCATCCCTCTGGGCGGTACTGTGCCTCCAATCATCCATATCGGCTACACGGTCATGAGCCCGGGCAGCGTCGCATGCCTGGCAACGACGCGCATCGCTGAGGCCAAAGCGCGCGAGACCTGGCAGAACGCTATGTCACAGCCGAAACTCAGTCTGGTCTCCACGCAGATGGCCCGTGAGATCGCCAGTGGCAAGCTGTCGGGTAGCGTCATCTTGATGCGAGCCCAGGCTTCATCGTCCCCGATTCCCGTGCCCAAGACGCGCTCAGATGTGCCAGCTGTTCCACCCGCGGACAGCATCACGACCGCACCAAGATCTGCACCAGCGCAGCCCGCCGTATCCGTTGTGCCGGCGCCCCAAGACCAGAGGCAGACCGTGCCACCGCTGGCGGGAGCTCTTGAGGGAGCACCGATCGGGCAAGCTCCTGCGGCTTCCACATCCGGCATAGTTGAGGCGGGGCTGCCACAGCCTCAGCCAGCCCAGGCGCAGCCCACTGCGGCGAATCTGAGGCCGGCTGTGCCCACATCGCGCCAGAGCACGCGTACAGAGCTGCCCAAACCAAAACCGGAGCCATCGGGACGGACGTTCTCACCGCCACCGGTTGGCGCTTGGTGGCAGGCACTCAAGGCCAAATGGCAAGCGCGCAGCGAAGCCCGCAAGGGGCGCGTCACCAGCCGCTCGACAACAGCGGAGCGCGCGCGCCTGCGCCAGGCATTACGAACGTTGTTGCCGGGAAAGGTAGAGGGGACACGCCGTGTCGCATCCCGCACACCCCCACCCGAACGTGCTCACGTCCTCGCTGGGCTCACACTGGGGCTGTTCCTGGTCGTGGTGCTGATCACGCTCTCCAAGTACTTCCAGCTAGGTGGACCTCTGAAGGCTGAGTCACTGCTGGTGGAAGCCAAGACGCAACTCGAGCAAGCCTATGTGAGCTTGGATCCTGACAGTTGGTATCAGCTCAAGCGATTGGCAGACCAAGTCGTGGCGCTTGATCCGCAAAACGCGGAGGCGCTTAGCCTGAAGGCCGAGGTGGATCGTGCGATCGACGCGCTCGAGAACGCAGCGTTACTCAACGTCACCCAGTTGCTCGATCTGGGGACGGCGCCACGGCCTCGACGTATGCTTGTGGCAGGCGGTTGGCTCTACATCCTTAATACCGCCACCGACTCCGTCCTGGCGCTGCCCCTCGATCCAACCTATCTCTCGTCTCCAGCAGACAGTCCCACGACGATCCTGCGCAAAGGTCAGACCTACAACGGAGCGATCGTCAACCACTTGGTTGACTTTGCATGGATTCCGCCGGGGGGCAACTTCCTCGACGGCGCGGTGATCATATACAGCGAAGGTGGCACCATCTTCATCTACGAACCGGCGCTCGGTCCGGGAAGCACGACCACACAGGCGATCCAGGGCGACTTGGCCGCCGGCAACGTCACCCATGTGGAAACGTTTGGCGAGAATCTCTACCTGGTCAATCGCCAGCAAAATCAGGTTCTGCTCTATGAACCGGTGAACGGGATCTACCATAGCGCGCGCCCGTACTATGCCGAGGGCAGTGGGCCTGACCTTCAGCTAACGCTGGACATCGCCATAGATGGGCGGATCTACCTGCTCATGGGCGATGGCTCGCTGCAGACTTTCTTCGCGGGATCGCCGGACCATTCATTCACGCTGTCGAAGCTTCCCGAGGCGGATCTCATGCCTACGGTCATGGCCATGGAGGCAGATCCGGAGAATGGCCTGGTCTACCTAGCCGACAGCCAGTATCAGCGGATCTTCGTCGTGAACAAGCGGGGTGAGTTCCAGCACCAGTTCCGGCTGCAACCGGCCGAGATGAAGCGTATCGAAGCGCTGGCGATCCACGAGCATCCACCGGTGCTCTACGTGATAGCCGACAACAAGCTTTACGCAGCGCCGATTCCGATCGTGCCGCCGCGATGATTGGATAGGATGACCGCGGCGCAGCATTCCGCGTAGCAGGCCTGGCTGCACCCACCGGAGTCACTATGCCCGCACCCGAGACGCTACGGACTTTTGTTGCCGTCCCCCTCTCCGAGGAGGTTACGGGCAGTCTGGCGGAGCTCCAGCGACAACTGAAGCGCACGACACCGGAGCGTGCCGTAAGCTGGGTCAAACCGGCCAATGTCCATGTCACACTCAGTTTCCTCGGCGACATCCTGATGGAACGGGTCGACCCAATCAAGCGAGCGTTGGCAGCCGTTGCGCGTCACGTGCCGCCATTCACCTTCCAGACTGGAGGGTTAGGGGCCTTTCCCAGTACATCCCGTCCCAGGGTGATCTGGGTTGGCGTGCAGGATCCGAACGCCAGATTGGCCCTTCTCTACCAGGCTGTGACCGATGCGGTCGCGAGTGTTGGCTTCGAGCGCGAATCCCGTCCCTTCTCGCCACATCTCACCCTGGGCCGTGTTCGACGTAATGCAAGCCGCCAGGAGGTGCAGGCCCTGGCAGACACGCTGGCAAAGATGCAGGTCGGCCCGCTGGGAACGGTAAAGGTAGGGGAACTGATCCTCTTCAGGAGCGATCTTAAGCCGGGCGGCGCCGAGTACACGCCGCTGGGGACCTTCAGCCTCGGAGGGCCCTCGCCCCGCGATGATGGCTCCACGTGAGCCGCGGCACACCCTGCCGGTGGCTTACCGCCGCGCCACGGTGCGGTATACCTGCACTGTCTTTTCGGCAGTTGCCTGCCAGGTGAAATTGCTGGCCTGCTGTAGCCCCAACTGGCGCATCCGCTGGCGCAGTTCGGCATCCGAGAGGACCGCCCGACACGCCTCAGCCAGCGCCTGCGGATCATCGGGATCCACAAGCAAGCCCGCGTGGCCTACGACCTCGGGAAGGCTAGCGCGGTTGGACACGATGGTGGGCGTGCCGCATTGCATTGCCTCGAGTGGGGGCAAACCAAAGCCTTCATAGAACGAAGGCATGATCAGCGCTGCTGCACCGTTGTAGAGACCCACAAGATCATCGACCGACGGGGCCTCGATGAAGCGGACGCTTGACACCAGGTCAAGCGTCCGGACGCGGGCGTAGATCTCGTCATAGAGCCAGCCCGGACGCCCGACAATGACCAAGCGCGACGCGTCCCCCGCGTCGCGCAAGAGCGCCAGCGACTCGAGCAACCCCGGGAGGTTTTTTCGTGGCTCCCACACTCCCACGAAGAGCAAGTACCCCGGCGTCAGGCTGAAGCGCTCCAGACACGTCAACACCTCTGACTTCGGCAAGACGCGGAACCGCTCATCTGCAGCCAGATACGTCACCGTCACTCGCTCCGGGTCGACGCCCAGGAGCCGCTGCAGATCGCGTTGTGTAGCGTAGGAGTCGACGAGGATAGCATCAGCCCGGGAGACACCCCAAGCGATCTGTTCGTTATAGTAGCGCCGGGCGTCCTTGGTCAGATACTCGGGGTAGTGCAGGAAATTCAGATCGTGTACAGTCGTAACCAAGCGGCGCGCCCCCCAAGCGGGGGGAATGAAATCAGTGCTATGCAGCACATCCAGGCGAAGCGGCCAAATCTCGGCCCCGAGTGCCCAGCGCTCCAGACGATGATGGGGCGGCGTCCACGCACGATAGCTGCGAGCCGCCGGGAGTCTCAGCGGGTCTGAGTCACGGCGATGCGAGATGAGCGTCAGATCCTCCCCGGCAACGAGCTCCTCCGCTAGAGCCCTTGCCAAGCGACGTGCATAGCGCGAGATACCGCCCGGCGCGTACGCATGAAGACGAAGATCGATGCCTATCTGCATCGGCGGGATACCTTCCGAGGATCTTGAGGCTCCATAGGCATTCACGACGCCCAGGCCCCGCCGGCACGCCCGGGGGGGTCTCCCTGGCCTGTGACGTCGGCCAGAATCTCGCGCGCGTCCTGGTCACCAAGGCAGAAGAGCCGCAGTGTGTTGCCGCGATGGTAGATGGTCATGTTGCCGACAGGCAACGGCGCCTGGGGAGCAACGAAACGAATCCACTCGAGCTGCGGGTGCTTGCCCTGACGCTGCTCTTCCTCAAGCAGGAGAAGGTCACGCCAGGCGATCTCCGTCAAGAGCATGTCCAGGGCGGGCTCGAACGACGACCAGAGCGCCTGAGGGATCTTGAGGAGCTCGTCATTAGGCAAGGGTAAGGCCCGGCCTGGATCCCATGACTCCACGAGCCGGCCAGGCCATGGAGACATCATCACAACGATGATCTCGGTGGCACCTTCCTCCACCGCCTTGCGGAATGGCGAGTTGGCGATGGTGCCCCCATCGATGTAGGTCTTGTTTCCGATCACCGTGGGCTCATACCAGAGCGGGATACTGCAACTGGCACGCACCAAGTCGGGCGTAATCTGATCGCCATCACGGTTGTGAAAGTAGACCAACGCACGGCGCTCCAGATCAACAGCCGTGATCCATACCTCGTAGGGCGAAGCCGGTCCGTTGAGGATCTCGGGGTAGAGCCAGGGCCGTCCACGCCACTTGGCGTTGCTACCGGTGAGGGTCGCCAGCAGGGGCGTTGTGTCGAAGATGTGTGTCCGACGGATGAGGAGATTGTCGACGAAGACGTCGTCTGCCCGCATCTTCTGGAAGTCGCCCGTCTCCATATCGAGCCACCGAGCGCGCAGGGCCTCGAGGGGAATGCCGGAGCCCAATGCTGCCGCGTTTACGGCCCCGATCGACGTTCCAATGAGCACGTCTGGCTTCCACCCGGCGCGCTGCAAGTGAGCAAGCACGCCGACTTGGTAGGCGCCCCGGCCACCGCCCCCGGAGAGCACCAAGATCCTGCGAGCGTCATCGTCGGACACGCGATCGCCCCCTCTTCTTCGTCGCCCGCTCAATAGCCGCGGGACGGGTCTACAACGTTGCGCAACGGTTCGCCGCGGAGGTAACGCTCGAGATTGTCCAGGAAGAGCTCCGCCTCACGCTGTCTCAAGTGCGGCGTACTCCAACTGTTGTGCGGCGTCAGGATCACATGCGGCAGATCCCAGAGGGGGGATGTAGCGGGCAAGGGCTCCTCCTCGAAGACATCCAGGGCAGCCCCGCCTATCCAGCCCTCGCGTAGTGCATCGACCAGTGCGGCCTCGTCCACGATGGCGCCCCGCGCGATGTTGATGAGCCAAGCATCCGCGCGCATGCGCCGCAGTTCAGCGCGCCCGACCAGCCCCCGTGTCTCTGGTGTCAAGGGGACTGCGACCACCACGAAATCGGAAGCCCCCAGCAGGTCCGGCAAGGAGTCCGGGGCATAGATGTGGTCCACTCCAGGCACCTTACGTTGCGGATCTCTGCGGACTGCCAACACACGCATCCCCACGGCTTTGCAGCGGTCCGCGACCGCGACGCCGATGTTCCCGAAGCCTATGATGCCGACGGTAAGGTCACGAAGCTCCCGCAGGCGCAGGAGATGCCAGTTGTGGGCACGCTGTTGCGCAAGGAACTCGGGAATGCGTTTGGCAACTGCGAGGATGTAGGCGAGCACGGTTTCCGCGATGGGTACATCGAAGACACCGCTCGCATTGGTGATCTGTACGTTCGCCGTCCCGGGCAGCGCCGCCACAACATGGTCTACGCCCGCAGTGACCGTGTGAATCCACCGCACGGTCGGAAGCTGTACGAGCCTGGCCGTCACCTCCACAGGCAGAGCCCAAGGCAGCATCACCACCTCGGCTCCCGAAGGATCGCCCTGCAAGGTCCCATGATCGCCAACAACGACGAGATCACAGCTCTCCAGCAAGCTACAGGCCCGAGCTGCGAGCACCGGCAGTACGAAATCCGGGACGATGATCTTCATTTGCGGCTCCCACACCCTCTTGGGAATCGAGGATATCCGGATTCGGCCCAAAGAGCAAGCGTGCCCTGACACCTTTACCCAATGGTCCGATGTGTTATGATAGCCGAGGAGACACCATGACGCGACACTATATCGTACACTACGGCGAGCTTGGGTTGAAAGGCCACAACCGGATCGACTTCGAGCGTCGACTGGTCACCAACATCGGCAGAGCGCTCGAAGATCTGGGGCATCCGGAGGTCCGGCGCTTCCACAGCTACATCATGGTAACGGTCTCAGAGTCCGTTCCGGGGGGCGATCTGGAGGCGCGCCTGCAACGCATCCCCGGCATCGCCTATTTCGCCCCGGTCACGACCGCACCCCCTGAGTTGGAAGCGATCGCCGCTACGGCTGTAAGCCTCGCCGACGGAATCATCACGCCGGAGACCAGCTTTCGGGTCAAGACCACGCGCGGCGACAAGACCTTCCCTATGATCTCGCCCCAGGTGGATCGCGAGATTGGTGCCCGGATCGTGCAGGCCACCAGAGCGCCCGTGAATCTGACTTCGCCGGACGTAACGCTCTCAATCCAGATCTATGGCGATAGCGCCTACCTCTTCGTGCGGCGCATCCCTGGGATGGGGGGACTGCCGGTGGGGTCAAGCGGTCGCGCGCTGGTGCTGTTTTCCGGTGGCATAGACTCGCCCGTGGCCGCTCATCTGATGATGAAGCGCGGGTGTGCCGTTGACTTCGTCCACTTTCATCTGTTGCCGAACCGTGAGCGCATTCACAGCGCCAAGATCTTGGCGATGGCACGCCAGGTATTGACCCCCCATCGCGCGGCGGGCCGACTGTATATGGTCTCCGCGGCGCCCTTCGAGGCAGCGATGACTGCGATGGACTCACGTGTGGCGACAGTTGTTTTTCGCCGGTTCATTATGCGTGCCGCCGAGCGCCTATCCCGACGTCGCAAAGCGCTGGCCTTGATCACCGGGGAGAGCCTGGGGCAGGTTGCCTCCCAAACGCTCAAGAACATCGGAATGATCAACCGCGCGACACAGTTGCCAATTCTCCGCCCCCTAATCAGCATGGACAAAGAAGAGATCGTCAGCATCGCCAAAGACATTGGGACGTATGAGTTGTCAATCGAGCCTTACCAGGATCCGTGCTCCCTGCACGCACGCCATCCGGCTACCTGGGCCCGGTTGGCGGATGTCAGCGGGGTGGAATCCGCGATCGATGTTGCATCGCTTCTGGAAGAAACGTTGGCGGAACACGTGGAAGAGATTCACATCGGGTTTGCCAGACACTAGGGGGTTGGCGGCGTCGGGTGTTCTGCTATACTGTGAGAGACTGAAGGTCGTGGCGACGCAGTAGCTCACAACAAGACCACCTAACGGAGGCTCAATGTATGGATGTGCGCGCCTTCATTGCTGCGTTGGACGCGGACGGAGCACTGCAACACGTCACCAAACCCGTCTCCCCACACTTTGAGGTTGCGCGAATCCTGTCTCAGCGCGACGGTGAGGCGCTGCTCTTCGAGAATCTCACAGGCTACCCGGGATGGCGGCTGGCCTCCGGCTATGTCGCGCAGCGCGAGCACTTCGCACGCGCGCTGGGATGCTCCGTTCCAGATCTGGTCACCCGACTTGCCAAGGTATTAGCAGCCCCTGCTGAGCCCTTGATGTCGAACCCCTACGCACCGTGCCAGGAAGTGATCGAACGGGATATAGACTTGGATCGGATTCCCATCCCTCGCTACCATCCGCGCGATGGCGGGCCCTACATTACGGCAGGTGTCGCCGTTATTGCAGACCCCGAGTACGGACGGAACCTGTCGTTCCACCGGCTGATGCGCATTGGCAAGGATCGCCTCGTAGGGCGAATCGTAGAGCAACGCGGCACCCATACGGCGTGGCGCAGGGCCCCCGACGGGCTCCCGATGGCGGTCTGTGTGGGGCTCGCCCCCCATATGTTGTTGGCAGCCGCGATGTCGCCCGCCAAGGGCGTGGACGAAATGGGCATCGCTCAGGCGATGGCGCAGACGCCAACGACCAAGGCCATCAGCGTTCCGCTGGACGTTCCGGCGGAGACCGAGTTGGTCCTGGAGGGCATCTTGACGCACGATTTGGCACCCGAGGGGCCTTTCCCGGATCTATCCGGCACGATGGATGGCATTCGCGAGCAACCGGTCTTTCAGGTCACGGCAATCACTCACCGGCACAACCCTATCTTCCACGCGCTGCTGCCAGCAGGGCTGGAGCACAAGAACCTGATGGGTATGCCCCGCGAACCGACCATCTTTAGCGAGGTCAGCCGAGTCGCGACCTGTACGGGCGTGCGGATCACGCCCGGAGGCTGCTCGTGGCTTCACGTAGCAGTTCAGATCGAACCTCATGGCCCTGATGACGCGCGCCGCGCCATCGAGGCCGCTTTCCGTGGACATTCGTCGGTCAAACACGTCGTGGTCGTCGACACCGACGTCAACATTCACGACTCACAAGAGATCGAGTGGGCGATCGCCACCCGGTTCCAGGCTGATCGCGACCTCATCGTACTCACAGATCAACCGAGTTCCAGCCTGGACCCAAGTGCACGCCAGACGCCAGGTCAGAAAGCGCTGACCGCCAAGATGGGGCTTGATGCGACCATTCCCTGGGGTGAGCCCCGCGAGGGCTATCTGAGGGTCCGCTACGGCCCTGACGGGTAAATATGGCTCGAGGTCACTAGGTCCCGAGCAAAGGAGGGCCAAGATGAAGTTTCTGAACACGCTGAACCGGGTCGTAATCGTGATTTTGTGCCTGGTGCTCATGGTAGCACTGACGGCGCTCTTGATCGCGCCGTCGATGATCCTGGGTAGCCTGGGCCGCTGGATGGTAGACTGGGGCGACTACTTCCAGCGCCAGGACACCTGGCTGAGGCTGGGAATTGGGGTGGCCATAGCGGCTGTCGTCGACATCATCCTCGCCATCATCATCTACCTGGAAGTCAGGCGTGGCCGCGTCCGCTTCATCCGAGTGCAGCAGGTAGCCGGTGGCATGGCCAACATCAGCACGGATAGCGTCACCGAACTGCTGGAACACCGACTCGACACCCAGTCGGGGGTGATCCAGGTCGATCCCTCCATTCGCGCACGGGGCAACCGGGTAGAGGCCAAGGTCGCGGTCGGTGTGGCACGAGGCACCAACGTTCCCGAGATCGCCAACCAGCTCATCAAGACCATCCAAACGGTCTTGACCGACGAGTTGGGGCTGCAGATTGCCGGGCAACCTGAGGTCCGTGTTACCGTGCTCGAGCAGAAGGGCGAGAGGCCACAAGCTGCTCCGCCGCCGCCTGCAGCCTCTTTCAAGGCAACGCCACCGCCACTTCCTCCCATCGTCGAAGCCGAACCGCCCGCCAGTGAGACAGGCACTGAAAACGCAGGCCGGGTTCACAACACCCCGGAGATGACAGACAACGATGCACCAGAGGAGGCGACTGAGGGTTGAGTGAGACCGTGAACCTCACACCGGAGGCGCTCGTCGAAGCGCTGATTTTCGCATCTCCCAAACCCGTCGCGATCGACCAGTTGGCTCGCGCAGCCGGACTTCCAGTCGAAGAGGCTCTGACGGCTCTTGACCGCCTGGAGGCAGGACTGGCCGAGCGGGGCCTGCGGCTCCAGCGCCACCGTAACGCTGTGCAGTTGGTCTCCGCCCCTGAGGCAGCCCCTTTCATCGAGGCGCTGTTGGGGCTGGAGGTCGGTATACGACTGACTCAAGCGGCCATCGAGACCTTGGCGATTGTGGCGTATGCCCAGCCCGTTACCCGGCCCCAGATCGAGTCAATCCGTGGTGTCAACTCGGACAGCACGTTGCGCACACTCCTGTCAGCCGGACTGGTCGAGGAGGTGGGCCGCGCCGAAACGCTGGGGCGGCCCATCCTATACTGCACGACGTTTGAGTTCTTGCAGCAGTTTGGACTTCAGCGGCCGGAGGATTTGCCTCCCCTGCAACAGCAGGCCGAGACACAGTCCCCCGCGACGCATCCTGAGGCTTGAGGGCGCGACACGTTGGATGTCGATGCATCCCGGCACAGATCTGCGGCGCCCCGGATGCGTAACGACCGGAGCCCCGCATACGCATCCGGAGCGCCCCTTTTGTCTTGCCCATGACAAGCTTCCGGCGTCGCTGGGTCGCTGTCTTGTTGACCCTTGTGATAGCGCTGACCATCAGGGCACCCACGGCTGCCCAGACGCCAACCACCACCGTCGGCGTTTACTACGTAGGTGTTGAGGACAACGTCGCGCAGGCGATCGATCGAGCCTCCCCTTACCTGGCCCGTGTGAGCCAACCCGATCTCGCGCAGGTCATCGTCATCAACAATGCGCCGCTCAGCGATACACTGGACGCCTTCAGCGGCGACATCCAGGCAGGTCGCATCGGGTTGGTGCTCTTCTGCGGCCCACTCTTTCCGCAGAGTACCGATGATCTACGTAGACTGCTGGGTATCAGCGCCTTCTTGCTCGACCAGACGTCGGCGCCTGCGATGCTTCAGACATCCGAAACCGCAGATACACTACAGGACGCCATTGCGTGGCAGTCCGCGCCCCCCATCCAGGCACGGACTGTCATCTCCAACCCCAACCTCCTGCGCCGCGTGATCACCACGGCCTCGAACCAGGGCGTGATCCAGCGCCTGCGAGGACGTGAACAGACTCAGGTCTTGATCGTGGGAGCGTGGTACGGGCATCCCTCGAACGCAGCTCAGTTGGATTGGGCGTATTACAACTACCTGGTCTATCGGCTGATTGCCGATGCCGCAGGCACCGGTCGGATCCTGAGTTATGCGGACTACCCGCCCGCGCCGACACCGCAGCGCACCGAGCGATGGGCGATTGCCGGCGTCGGGGTCGGCCTCTTGCTGGGCACAGCAGGGGTTCTCTACCTGGCCAGGCGTAGGCTCTATCTCCAGCCTAGCCAGTCTGCATCCCTACTGCGTCTAGCAGCCATTAGTGAGCCTGCTGTAAACGCGGCAAAATGGCGCCAGGCCGGGTTCCATCGTCCCCTGGCAGGGTTCCTGGCCTACCTACCCTGGAGTTTGTTGCTCCTTGCGCCGTCCTTCGCCTACACCCTCCATATCCTGCCCACCATCTTGATGCCCGAAGCGCAAGGATGGGAAACGTGGAATGCCGTGGGTCGCTGGACCCTGGTGATCTGGACGCTGGTAGACGCCGGCACTGGGGTTGCTGCAGTGCATTTCTTCAGCGCCTACCAGACCCACTACCCGCACAGAGCATGGAAAGCCATCCAGTTCTACATTTGGTGGCAGCTGCTGAGCGGGGCAGTGCAGGTGAGCCTCACGTGTATCGCAATCGCTGCGTTCCTGCCGGGTCTGGGATTGGCGCACTTGGCTTACTATCTACTGGCCCACGCGGCGCTGCAGTTTCCGGGGTTCCTGGCCATCTTCACCCTCACGTTCCGCGCCCGACAGAGGTTCGATTATGAGCAGCTCATGAACATCATCGTCAGCCTGATCACGATCGGATTGCAGGTGGGCTTCGTGCTGATCCTGCGACCGTGGGGAGCGACGCGGGTCGATGTGGGTGTCGTGTTGGCCGGGAACATCGGGTTGGCTGCCGGCATCGCGGGAGCCCAAATGGCTGCATTCCTGGTGGGCGCGTACTTGCACCGACGCGATGGACTCGCCCTGGGCGCCGTATTCCTGCCGACATTCGATAGCGGGACCGCCGGCGAAGTACTGAAGTTTGGCGTCCCTTGGGCGCTTGGCGCCGCCATCCCTGCCGCCGGTCTGTTCGTCCAGGCCACCGTCCTGCGTGGTTCCAATCTGACCAGCGAGCTGGCACCCTCAGGGCTACCAACGCTCCTCTTGATCGCTGCCAGCTTCGAGATTCTGCTCACCGGCCTCTATCAGGGACTGATGCCAGCCTTGACCGAAGCAAGGGTCGCCGGATACGGCACCCTCCTACGCTACTACATCAGCCAGAGCATCCGCTATGGTGCCTGGTTCGGGTTCTTTCTCTTTGGGGCACTTGCGGCCCTTAGCGAGCCCCTCTTCAGCGCAGTCTTGGGGCCACAATACACGAGCGTCGCACCCTGGATCGTGCCGATGCTGGCATGTGGCGCGCTCTCCTGGCTCGCCTGGCTTCCAGACCGTATGCTCGAAGCCGCTGGACGGCCCGGGCTCATCGCGCTGCTGGCGCTTTTCGAACAGGTTCTCAGGCTCGGCGGCATATGGGTTGGGTGGCGCCTGTGGGGGATGGACGGGGTCCTGTTGGCGTACGCCGCCGCTTTGCTGATCCGCGCGCTGCTGGGCCGTCTATCTGCGGGCCGCGCCCTCATCCGGGCCCGTCTCTATATCTGGCAGACCCTCATCGCCCCGGCAACCTCCGGCTTGGCGATCTACGTCATACTCCGGGCGATCACCGCGCCGTGGCAGGATGCTCTGCCAAACGAGAGGATCATCTGGACAAGCGGTGTCCTGTTCCCAGCCCTTTTGACATACGGGTTCCTGACCGCGCTCCTGGGGGGATGGGACGATGGCGCAGTTGATGAGCTGCGGCAATCTGTGGTTATCAGCGGCGCAGGTTATCCCTTCGCCTGGCTGCTGCTGCAAGGCGTGCGCTTGGGTGCGCGCATCTCCCCTCTTCACGGGCGATTCCCCATGGGACTGAGACCTCTGGCACAGGAGGAAGCTCAGGCCTTGACCTTTGCACAATCGCCCACTGAGTAGATAATGCGGGATATCGATCTAGGTACACGGTGGCAGCGCTACGGGGGAGACGTTCGAATCGAGTCTTGAGTGCCTCAACTGCCGGCGGGCCGTGGATCACACACCTACACGAGGAAAGGATTTGGAGATGGTGCAGCGAGTCAAGCTATTGTGGATCATTCTTCTCCTTGTTGGCGTCAGTTTGGGATGCAGCCTATTCCAGAGCACGCCCGATGCCACAGAACCACCCCCGCCGACAGCAGCGCTCGTACCAACGGCGGTGCCGGATACCCCCACACCGGAGCCGACGACGACGCCGGAGCCCACTGCAGCCCCAGCCACTGTAGCCCCCGAGGGATCCACCCTGGAGATTGTCAATGAGACCAATGCAGACATCGTGTGGCTCTATCTGTCCCCGTCAGATGCCGACGCATGGGGCGAGGACTGGCTCCGGGACGCGATCATCCCTGCAGGAGGCAGCTATACGCTGGCGGGCATCGAGGATGGCATCTACGACCTGCAAGCGCGCGATGAGTTCGATGAGGTCATCCAGACCCTGTGGGAGCTGGAGATTGCCGGAGATTCCTATGTTGTCATTTCGGCCCAGGCGACGCTGGAGGTAGACAACCTGTCCGGCAAGGAGATTGGCGGGCTCTACATCTCTCCGACGGAGAGCGATACCTGGGGCGAGGATGTATTGGGGGATGAAACCATCCCGGCAGATTCCGTCTTTACCGTCCCAGGGCTTGAGGTCGGCACCTATGATATCCGCGTCGACACGCTTGACGAGCAAGTCATCGAAATCATCTATGGCGTGGATCTGAACGGCGACTACTACTGGGGCGTGTACGGCAAGGCAGATCTGCCCGACAACGCTGTCTTGCGCTTCGAAGACGACTTCACCGACAACCGCAACAGCTGGGGCGGCACGTCGGATGTCGGCGTCAACTACCCGCCACCGGCCGACGGCGAGTACTGCATCGAGATCATCAACGATTCTCTCACTGCCTGGGAGTGGTACGAGCCCTTCCGACCGGACCAGTTCATTGCAGAGGTAGCCTGTTCGCCCGACGAGGGAACCGACGCGAGCTGCGGCCTGGGGTTTGGACCGGACGGCGACAATCTCTACTGGTTCGAGATCTCTCCATCGGATCAGTCCTTCGCGCTCTTCTTGCTGCTCAATGATGAGTGGCAAGACCCACTAATCGAGTGGACATCGTCAAAGAACATCTCGCCCGCAGGCTGGAACTTCCTGAGCTTGGAGCGCCTCAACGGGGTTGTCTCCGTCTTCGTGAACGGCGTGCAGCAAGGCGCGGTCAACAGCGACTACTTCCCCACAGGTCGCATAGGGCTGGGGGGCGCCACCTACTCGGACAGCAATGTCACAGTCTGTCTGGACAATCTGCGCGTCTGGCGGATCGAATAGCGCCAGGTCGTCACGATCAAGCCCTACAGATACGAGCAACTTAGGTGCCGCCGGTGTTCCCACCGGCGGCACGGCGTTTCACGAGGTCAAGCGCCGATCGCCCCAGGACGCAATCCCAATCTCAAGATCTGCCGCTTCAGCAAGTCCGCAGCGAAGCGATGATGCTTGATCACTCCGCCGCACGGGTCCCCGCAGGCCATAGCGTGACCTCGGAGCCCGCAACGCGGACGAAATCACCCGTTCGGATCCGCGCTATCGGCACGCGGTCGACCATCGGGATATCGCTGATGATGGCTCCCACCGCGACGATCGGCTCGCTCTCCTGATTGATGATCGCCGCCGGAGCAAGGCGGTTGCGCGCGAGTTGGTAGAGCACATACGAGCCGACGGTGCTCCCCTTGCCGCCAGGGAAGACAAGCACCTTGCCCGCCACAGACTGCCCCTCCAGGGGATGTCCACGCTCGGTCACGAGGCCGGTTGCGCCGTCTACGCCGCCGAGGAACCCGATGGGCTCAGGCGACACCAGCGCCTCCCCTTCTGCAACGCCGTCTTTGATCACGCGCCCCATGAAGACCACGGCGTCCTCCTGTTCCTTCATCGCAGCGCAGCCTCCAGACATGCATCCAGCGGCGCGAATTGCACCGAGACCTGTGCCAGGTTTCGCAAGTAGTAAGCACCCTTGGCCGACGGCGTGGCTACCAACCGGTAGCCCAATTCGCGCACCGGTCCAATGGCCAGACATGCGTCAGCGAAAACCCGTCCACCGGCTGCCTCGATCTTCGCGACCAGCCCCTGCATCTCTGCCACAGCCTTGACCGGGCGGGCGCTGGTAACCCATAGCGGGATACGGAGCGTCCGGCCATCGAGCGCCGCCGCAACATAAGCGATCTCGTGCAGTGAAGCGTGCGGACACCCGATCCAGACCAGGTCGATGTCCGCAGCATCTGAGTCCGCCGGGTCGCTAAGGGCGGCATAGCCTTCGGCCAGCGGGCCGACGGCGAGAGTCTCGCCGGTTGCCGCCAACTGTGGATCGGCACGCGCTTCGGGGGTGATACCAGCCACGTGATACAGTGCCACGGAGCCAGTTGCTGCCATAGCGGCTCCCAATGCTTTGAGCTTCTCCTCCAGCAGTGGCTCCTCAAGATCGAGAGGCAAGCCGACGAAATAGGGAACCGCGTTACGCGTCTGCTGGCCCACCAGGGCGCCCAAGGCGCTGTAGTCAGCGATCGTGCGCGGCGGATCGTTGGCCTTCACAAGCACGGTGCTCCGTCGTTGCGCATCGAGATGCAGGCCATAGGCTCCGGTGCGTCCCACAATCGCAGCCGCAATGGCCCCAGGGCCGCCCTCGCGATTGGTACGCGCACCCAGCACACTGTTGGCGAAGACCACCGCGGATGACTCGGCCCAGGCCACGTGCGCCCCCATGGCAGGCCTGCTGCCGATGAGGTAGGGGGTGCATGTAGGGACCGGCGCGCCGCCGCCGACGCCCATTGCGGAGAAGAGCGCAAGTACCTCCTGCTGATGGGCCGCGAAGTCAGCATCAATGCCCTGCGCTGTCCAGTCAACCATGTCCATCGCCGCGGGGTTCAGGGTCGTCGGCACGCGGACTCGCGCGCCTTCCTCAACCCAATGACGTAGGAACTCTACCCCGGCGTCACCGAGGTTGCGATAGGAGACACCGGAGATCTGGACGCTTTCGACCGGGATCAGGCGCTCGGCCCCATAGATGCGGGCCAGCGCCACGACGATCTCCAGCGCTCGCCGCGTAGCAGGACCGGCATCGCCCGCCAGCCACGCGCGTTCTTCGTCAGTTAGGTACATCGGTCTGCCCCTCGGCGCCCCAAGTCGGGATTTTGCCGAGCGGGGCGCACAGACGACCCTGGCGCCCTGCTCCGCCCCCAATTCTAGCCGACGCGCGCCCGACGGCAACGCTGGTCGCTCACGCTTCCAGCTACGATCCAATCAACATCATTGGTCCGCGATTGGAGAGTTCAGCGGAGTCCCCGCCCTTCAGGCTGGAAACCATGGCAGATACACGCGGAATGCCGAGAGCATTCTAGCTGGAGGCGCTGGCATAACGACGCAGGCCGGTGCGGAAAAGCACGGTCGCTACGGCGAACAGCACGACCGCCAGTGCCAGGCTGCCGGCAAGCGTAGCCGCCGGCAGGTCACCAGAGAGCGCTTGGGCAGGCACGGTTGTCATGATGCCCACCGGCACGACCCAGGTGAGCACCAGCCGCAGCCAACCGGGGTACAACCCCACCGGGTACCGCGCCATCTGGAAGAGCGCGTTGAAGAGCCACGTATACAGGAAGCCCGGACTCCAAAACACCAGGGCCGAGAAGGCCAACAGGATCGCGTACAGGATTGCTACGCCGGACGCCAGGGCCACAAGGAAACTCAAGACATCGGCGAACGTCATGGTATGCCCGAGCCGTACGCCCGCAGCGATCAAGACGCCCCCTCCCAACACAAGGTCGAGCAGGGCTAGGGGCTGCCAGAGGCGAACGCTGGCGAGAAACTGCACGTCAACAGGCCGCAGCAGCGTGTAGTCGAATTTGCCCGTCCAGATCTCGCCGTCCATCCCAGCCAGCGCCTCCAGACTCGGCCCGATGAAGAGCCGTCTTAGCGCCCCGAGCGTCAAGTAGGTGCCAAGCAGCCCCAGCGTGGACGACAAGGTCCATCCACGAATCGCCTCAACCTGTCCGAAGAGCACCTCCACCGCGATCACGCCCGTGCCGAACGAGAGCAAAGAGTGCAGAAGGCTGATCCAGAAATTGAGCCGGTAAGCGAGCATGTTCTGAATCGCCGTCGATATGAACAGCCTCACCATCCTGAGATACTGCATTTCCCCTCCCTGTAGACTGAGGTTGCGCCTTGGGATCCGTAACGCCTACCCCCCAACAGCGGAGTACCGCCTGACACCGGCGCGCCAGATCACAAGGAACGCGACGAGTGCCACCGTCAGCCATCCGACCTGGTAGGCAAAGCCAACCGCCAGTCCGACTCTGTCCAGTTGCCCGGAGAGAACCTCTACGGGAAAGCCGACCATATAGCGAAAGGGCAGAACCAGCGCCGCGGTTCTCAGGACGCCGGGCAACAGCACCGTTGGGGCCACCTGACCCGCCAGCAAGAAGATGAGCGCATCCTGGAGCGCCAGCAGCGCATCGGCTTGCGTGGCCCAAAACGCGAGCAACGCCAGGCTGTATCCCCATAGGAAACGCAACGCCCATGCCAACGCGACGGCAGGCACAAATGCGAGGGCATTCCGCAGGGTGAGGTGGAGTTCCGGTCGCAAGATCACTGCCAGCACTGCGGTCACCGGCACCACGAACGTCAGATACACGACCTTGCCGGCAACTTCGCTCGACAGTGCGTCAAAGACGGGAGACAGCGGGCGCAGCAACAATGAGTTCATGCCTCCATAGCGGATCACATCGCCTACGGTCCAGTTCGTCTGAGAGTAAGTGAGCTGGTTGACCACGATCAGCACCAGATAGTAGGCCACGAACCCTTCCCGGGTCATACCGCCCACAGTGCCCGACCCCGCTGCCGTGGACCAGACGAAGAGGTAGATCAGCGGCGGAATCATCCATCCAAACGCCAATAGGAAGAAGAAACTGCGCACCTGCATCCAGCTCAGCCAGGTTGCCTTGATCAGCGCCAAACCACCTCTCAATTTCATCGTTCCCCCTATGCAGAATGACTCTTGGTCGCATCGTGATTCACCTCCAGTGTAGTCCAGATGGAACACCCCATCATTCCGCCTGCGGTCCAGCATTCGCCACCTGCCCCTCCTGGTAGACCTGGTCGATCACGGCCTCGATAGGGGGGTCCTCGACGGCAAGATCGACCACTGGCAACGTGTTAAGCAGCCGGGCAGTCAGGCCCGGCGCACCATCCCGACTCACCCGAATTGTGAACTGCGCGCCATCCTGCTCGATGAGCTCCACATCGGGTGACAGGAGCGACCGCACGAGGTCTGTGCGATGGCCGTTTCCCAGGCTCACGTGAATCAGCTTGAATGGAGCCAGCTTGTGCGCAAGTCCGGCAAGAGGGCCATCGTACAACAGCGCCCCGTGGTGGATGAGGATAACGCGTGGGCACAACGCAACCACATCGGCCATGTAGTGGCTTGTCAGGATCATGGTCACCCCACGGCGGCGGTTGACCTCGGCCAGGAAGCGTCGCAGGCGACCCTGCATGGAGACATCCAGTCCCAGCGTCGGCTCGTCAAGATAGAGTACGGCCGGGCAGTGGATTAGACCCGCGACCAGCTCACATTTCATGCGCTCGCCGAGCGAAAGAGTACGCACGGGCTTGGTCAGGAGCGGCTCCATTTCCAGGATAGCGACGAGTTCGTCCAGGGTTTCCCGGTAGGCTTCAGGAGGGACCCCGTAGATCTCGGCCAACACCCGAAAGCTGTCCAGCGGCGGGATATCCCAGTAGAGCTGGCTCTTGTTCCCGAGAACCATGCTAATGCGCCGCAGATAGGCCGGTCTACGCTCCCAGGGCACGTACCCTAGCACAGAGGCCTCGCCACTTGAGGGGTGCAGCAGCCCAGAGAGCATCTTCAGGGTCGTCGTCTTTCCGGCGCCGTTGGGCCCGATGAAGCCGACGATTTCACCGGACTCGACCGCGAAAGTGACATCGCGCACCGCCTCGACGTCGCGATAGGAGCGTCGTGCCAGACCCCTAAGCGCCGCGGCGAGTCCCGGAGCCCGCTCGGGCACCCGGTGCGTTTTGGACAGGTTGCGAACGGTGATCTGTGGCATGAGTCCTCCCCGGAATGAGGGACTTGTGGTGTCTATTATTATCGTACAACCTTGGTGTGCTAATGTAGGGTATAACAGAGAGGGAACTTTTCAGCCCTGGAGACGTCTAGATGTCAGGGATCCATAGCCCTAAGAGGAGACACCATGCGAAAACAGCATTCCAAGCATTTGAGTCCGGTCCTGGCCCTCACGTTGGGCCTGGCATTGCTGGTCGGTGGGTGTAGTGGATATGCCCTTCCTTCTCCAACACCTTCACCATCGGCGCTTCCCGCGACGCCCGCACCCACGACGCAGCCTGAGACCGTCTTCAAGGTCATCGCCTCGGAGATCGAGCGCGAGGCCGAGCCTGACGTCCCCCGAGAGGACCTCGTGGCGTTGGTAGCAGGGCAGAACGCCTTTGCCTTCGATCTTTATAGGGCCATACGCACGGGCGAGCACAACCTCTTCTACTCGCCTCACAGTATCGGCGTGGCGCTGGCCATGACCTACGCGGGTGCACGCGGCGAGACGGCTGAACAGATGGCTACGGTGCTCCACTTCGACCTTCCGCAGGAACAGCTCCACCCCGCCATGAACGCGCTGGCACAACAGTTAACCCAACCACAGGGCCTTACCCTCACCGTCGCCAACTCTCTGTGGGCTCAGGATGGGTATCCATTCCGTGACGATTTCCTTGCGGTTCTGGCTAGGAACTACGGAGCCGGCGTGCAGGCAGTCGATTATGTCGACCCCGACGCGCGCGAGGCTGCCCGCGAAGCCATCAACCGCTGGGTCGAGGAAGAGACAGACGACAAGATCGAGGAGCTGATCAAGGACGACATGCTCACCGATCGGACGCGCCTGGTCCTGGCTAACGCGATCTACTTCAATGCGAAGTGGGAACAGCCTTTCCGCCACGGCACGCAGGATGGCACGTTCTACCTGCTCGACGGATCGGAGATCACCGTCCCCATGATGGGACGCCGTGCGACGACGCCTTACGCTCAGGGCCCGGCATACCAGGCCGTGGCGCTACCCTACCAGGGAGGTCGCATTCAGATGGTGGTGGTGTTACCCGAGGCCGGCAGTTTCGATACAGTCGAAGCCAACCTCGACGCCGACTTCCTCGGAGAGGTGCTCGACAGCCTCGTCGCGAGCGATGTCAAGCTCTATCTGCCGCGATTCTCCTACGACGCCGAGCTGGTACTAAAGGACACCCTCGGCGCATTGGGGATGCCCGACGCTTTTGACCCCAATCGCGCCGACTTCAGCGGTATGGATGACACCCAGCTTCTCTACCTCTCACACGTGGTGCACAAGGCCTTTGTGGCAGTGGATGAGGAGGGTACAGAGGCGGCTGCGGCAACCGGTGTCGTCGTCGAGATCGAATCGATGCCGACTGAGGTACGTGTGGAGCGCCCCTTCATCTTCTTCATCCACGACACCGAATCGGGTCTTGTTCTGTTCGCCGGGCGTGTGATGAATCCAGGCACATGACACTAGGAAACGACCGCGGGCCGGACCTCAGTTCCGGCCCGCGATCTTGTCCAGCATGTGGCTCAACGTCACCTCAAGGTTGTCCCGGGCATTTGCCATCCACGCCGTGTTCGCGGCAGTCTGCGGCTGCATATAAACCCCCATCGCGGCGCACAGGCGCTGCATAACGGCATAGAGCAAAAGGCGCTTTCCTTCCGGTTCCGCGCCGTATCCGCGCAAGAAGCCATCCCACCAGGAGGCACGCATCTCACCAAAGGGTGGGTAGCGGAGACACGCAACGTCATAGGCCAGGTCCCACCACAAGAAGTCGCCAACAGACGCCAGCTTCACGATTTCCCAGAGACCGTCCACGCGCTCCAAGTAAATCGTCCACGGGAACGAACTCACGTGCACCAGGGATGGCTGGTGGGCCTTGAGGTAGTCCAGAGATGCTGTCCAGAGGATCCCAGCGCGCTGATGCGTGCTCGCAGTGAGATAACCGGCCTCGACTGCGGCTCGACCGGAGCCCCCA
>JAXDDO010000049.1:0-62416 GCA_034676805.1 Anaerolineae bacterium
CGAGAGGATGGCCGTCGTGGCGGCAGGTGCTCTGGATTACCATCGCGATGGCGGCGGCGCGGACGCTGGCGATGGGCGTCAACCGCTTGGCCGATAGGATCTACGACGCCCGCAATCCGCGCACAGCAGATCGCCCACTGGCAACCGGTCGCATGGCGCCGCGCACCGCCTGGGTGGGTACGAGCATCGCGGCGCTTGTGCTCGCCGTCTCGGCGATGGCGTTAGGTCCGCTACCGCTGAAGCTGCTCCCGGTGGCATTGCTCTTTCTCGTCGGTTATGCTTTCACCAAGCGCTTCACCTGGGCATCCCATTTCATCCTGGGCTTCACCGATGGACTCGCGCCTGTGGGGGCCTGGCTAGCCGTGCGGGGTTCGCTTTTCAGCGCTGATGACCTGCCGGCATGGATTCTGCTCGGGGCTGTGACACTCTGGATTGGCGGCTTTGACCTCATCTACGCCTGCCAGGATGCCGACTTCGACCGTGAATGCGGACTGCACGCCATCCCCGCCCGCTTCGGCATCCCGGTGGCATTGAGGCTTTCCGGCATCAGCCACACCATCACGCTGGTCCTGCTGGCGGTGTTGGGCGTGATCCTGCGGTTGGCTTGGCCTTACGCCTTGGGGTTGGTACTGGTGACCGGTCTGCTCATCCTGGAACACCGGTTGGTCTCGCCGGGTGACCTATCTCGCCTCGATGTAGCGTTTTTCCATATCAACAGTCTTATCAGCCTGACGCTGTTCGGTAGTGTCTTGGCGGCAGTCCTAACGTGACATCCAGCGCAAGGAGCCTATGACCATCCTCCCTACCCGTATCACATTCATCCGACACGGCCACGTGCATAACCCCGAGGATGTCATCTATGGACGACTTCCGGGCTTCGGGCTGAGCGACGCCGGTCGGGCTCAGGTGCTGGCTGCTGCCTCTGTATTGGAGGGCGCTACACTGGCGGCGATCTACACGAGCCCCCAGCTGCGTGCCACGCAGACGGCGGAGCTGATCGCGCGACACCATCGGGGCATCAAGGTGACTACAGCGCCACTGATCGACGAGATCCGCACGTATTTCGAGGGGCACCCCTCCTGCGAGGTTGAAGCGCGCGGTTGGGACCTCTACACGGGCGTTGCGCCCGGTTATGAGGTCCCTTTGGACATCGCCGAACGGGGCGGATGCTTTGTGCGCGAGACGCGGACTCGCCACCCAGGCGAACACATCGCTGTCGCTACCCACGGCGACGTCATCGCCTTCACTGTTCTGTGGGCGATGCAGCAACCGGTGCGCGTCGATCTGAAGCGGACGTTGGATCGCTTCGGGATAACGGATAGCTATCCCGCGACCGGCTCGCTGACGACCTTCGTCTATCGGACGTGCGAGCCGGCCGAAGTCCCCGTCATCGACTATGTGCGCCCTTACGGCGACGACCTCACGCTACCGTCTCTCTCATAGGAGCACGTACGGTGCAGCGATACCAACATCCTGGAGGCCCGCGACGGTGGTTTGCGCTTCTCGCTGTGTTCCTGGCCATCGTCGCCACGCGATGTGGCGGTCGCACGGCGAATGAAACCACGTTGCGGCTTGCCGTCCTCCCAATCCTGGACGTTCTGCCGCTGTACGTCGCCGAGGCTGAGGGTTTCTTCGGGGAAGAAGGCGTCGTCGTCCAACTTGTCCCCGCAGGCTCAGCGGCGGAGCGCGACCAGATGCTACAGGCCGGCCAGGTCGACGGGATCGTGACCGACCTGGTCGCTCTCGCGCTCTACAACCGCCCGGATACAGCAGCCGAACCGGGCGTCATAGCAGTTCGCTACGCGATGGTGCCCACCGAGCGCCACGCGCAGTTCCGCATTCTGGCCTCGGGGACCTCCCGGTTGACCGCGCCGTCGGACCTGGCTGGCGTGGCAGTCGGCGTCTCGGAAGGCACGGTTATCGAGTACGTTACGGATCGCATACTGACTGCGGAAGGCCTGGCGCCCGAGGAGATCGCGACACTGTCCGTGCCGCAGATCCCAGAACGCATGGCACTCCTGGACGCGGGCGAGCTCCAAGCTGCAACGCTGCCGGAGCCCCTTGCATCGCTGGCCATACAGCAGGGCGCCCGGGTCATCGTTGATGACCGGCAGTATCGCACGCTGGGCTGTAGCGTGTTCGCATTCCGTCGCGAAACGTTGGCCAGAGCGCCGGACGCGGTCCGCGCGATCTTGCGCGCAATCGACCGTGCGAGCGCTGCCATCAATGCCGACAAGAGCCGCTGGCAAGGCATGATGACTACGAGACAGCTCGTGCCCGCCCCGCTGATAGGGGCGTACGATCTGCCAGACTATCCATCGGCAGCAGTACCGACGGAGGATCAATTCGCAGATGTACTCGCCTGGCTGCAAGAGACAGGTCGGCTCGCTACTGGCCCATCCTACGACGACGTCGTGGACGCGACGTTTCTCCAATAGCGGATATCCTAGTTGCACGCCACAGACAGAGGTGGTGCGCCGGCAACGAATTCGCCCAGGGGGAGGCCATGATATGGAGCCGGTGATCGACCCGAGCGCCGAAGGCACAATGGTCGCGGTTGAGGACCTGAGCTTCGCCTATCCGCGCCACGATCCCATCTTTGCGGGCTTCACGTGGCGCGTGCGTCGGGGCGACGTGTGGGCGGTGCTTGGCCCGTCGGGTTCGGGAAAGAGCACACTCCTCCTGCTCCTTGCAGGGCTCTTAAGACCCAGCTCGGGTGGCATCACCATTGACAGTGCGTCCCTTACCCGCCCCAGGCCCGGCACAGGTCTGATCCTGCAGGAGTACGGGCTTCTCCCGTGGGCCACCCTGCGCGAGAATGCCGGCCTTGGCCTGCGCGTTCGCCGATTCTACGGGCCTGATGGCCGGCACGCGCCGCGCGGGGACCGAGTGGCCCAAGAGCAGATCAGCGCCCGCGCGGCACAGTGGCTGAAGCGCCTGGACATCAACGGGGTGGCCGATCGGTACCCCGCGCAGGTATCCGGTGGCCAGCGGCAACGCGCCGCAATCGCTCGCGCCCTGGCGCTCAACCCCGACTTACTCCTGATGGACGAGCCCTTTGCCGCACTGGATGCCCCCACGCGTGAGGACCTGCAGCGGCTGACCCTCGACCTCAGCGTCGAGGCTCGTCTGACCGTCATCCTTGTCACGCACAGCATCGAGGAAGCCGCGTTCGTGGGACAACGAATCCTGGTGCTCCGGCGCGGCACCAACGACGCGACCGAGGTCGTAGAGAACCCTCATCCGGCAACCGCGATGTATCGGGCCTCCCCTGCATTTCAACCGACCTGTATTGCGCTGCGCGCACATCTGGCGGAGCCCTAGCCCTATGGACAGAGGATCCCGCATCTCGCTGCTAGCGTCACGGATGGGCGCACTGCTCATTCTGCTGGTGGCGTGGCACGTGATCGCGACCGCCTTGGGACGCCCCATTCTTCCCGCGCCTTCGGTAGTGCTGGCGACCCTGGCGCGTGAGTTGGTGGGCCCGCTTGGGCGCCACGTGGGGGTCAGCCTGCTCCGCGTCGGGGCAAGCATAGGTCTGGCCATAGCCACCGCAGCCCCACTCGGGATCATTCTGGGCCAGAGCCGTCGCCTTGGCAATGCGTTTGCCCCCTTCATCTACCTTCTACACCCCATCCCCAAGGTCGTGCTTGTGCCCGTGGTGTTGCTCATCCTTGGTGTGGGGGATCTGCCGAAAGTCGTCATCATCACGATGATCCTATTCTTCCAGATCCTGGTGCTGGTTCGCGACGCCGCTTCGGGCATACGATCAGAGTTGGTTATGAGCGTACGCAGCCTGGGTGCGGGGCGCCGAGCGCTCTTCCGGTTCGTCTATTGGCCCGCAACCCTGCCCGCCATCTTGACAGCAGTCCGCCAGTCTATCGGCACCGCCTTGGCCGTCCTGTACATTGCCGAGATCTTCGCCACCCGCTACGGTTTGGGCTACTATATCTACCTGCAAGGCAGCACGTTGTTTGACTACCCGCGTATGTACGCCGGCGTTGTGGCGATGAGTTGCCTCGGGTTCGGGCTCTACGTGGCGGTGGATTGGGCCGAGCGTCGCCTGTGCCCCTGGGTAGCGGCGGATGTGTGAAGAAGCGAGACCGCCATTGGAATCATCTGGCACAAGTAGGGAGAGACACTATGGCTTTCTCGAGTCTGTATGAGTTCGTGCGCCTGCTGGAGCTTCGCAACCAGCTTGTGCGTATCCAGGCGCCTGTTTCGCCAAAGCTGGAGATGACGGAAATCGTGGACCGGGTCAGCAAGGGGCTGGTGTCGCAGAATCGAGCCTTGCTGTTCGAGAATCCTGTAGGGTACCAGATGCCGGTTCTCGTCAACGCCTTTGGCAGCGCCCAACGAATGGCCTGGGCACTTGGTGTGAGTGAGCTCGAGGAGCTGCGCCGCAACTTGGAGCAACTCCTGAACCTGCGCCCACCACAGAGTCTGGGCGCCGTCGTTGACCGCGGCAGCGGTCTGATTCGGGCGCTCCGCGACGCCGGCATCAAGCCGCGCAAGGTTGTGCGTGCGCCGGTGCAGGCGGTCGTGGAGACCGACGGCGCCTCTCTCGACACGCTGCCCATCCTCCACTGCTGGCCTGGCGACGGCGGGCCGTTCATCACATTGCCGCAGGTGGTCACACGCGACCCGCTCAAGGGCACCCGCAATGTGGGAATGTACCGCCTTCAGAAGGTCGACGCGCGAACACTCTTGGTGCACTGGCAGCGACACAAAGGCGGTGCCGAGCACGAACGCGTCGCACGCGATCAGAAGCTCCCCACGATCCCCGCAGCGATCGTCCTGGGCGGCGATCCTGCCTGTATCTGGTCTGCTTCGGCCCCTCTGCCTCCCGATGTCGACGAGTACTGGCTTGCCGGTTGGCTTCGGGGCCGTCCTGTGCCCTTTGTCGACTGCATCACCCAGCCACTTGAGGTTCCCGCCAACGCCGATGTCATCATCGAGGGGTACGTGGACCCCAACGAGCACCATCCCGAGGGCCCCTTCGGCGACCACACTGGCTACTACACGCCGGTCGAACCGTTCCCCGTCTTCCACGTTACAGCAATTACCCACCGCGTCGATCCGATCTATCCTGCCACAGTCGTCGGCATTCCGCCGATGGAGGATTACTGGATGGGAAAGGCGACGGAGCGCCTGTTTCTGCCCCTTATCCAGATCTTCCTGCCCGAGGTGGTCGATATCGCGATGCCGTCACCTGGCGTCTTCCACAACCTGGTCATCGTAAGCATCCGAAAACGCTTCCCCGGGCACGCGCGGAAGGTCATCCACGGGCTATGGGGCTTGGCCTTGCTGAGCTTGGCTAAAGCTATCGTGGTCGTGGATGAATGGGTCGACGTGCAAGATCCGCTGGTGTCCGCCTGGCAGGCCCTGGGCAACGTCGATTGGGCGCGCGATGCCGTGATCGCCCAAGGGCCGGTCGATCAACTGGACCACGCAGCGCCGCAAACTGCATACGGCGGCAAGGTCGGCATCGATGCCACCGCCAAACTGCCTGAGGAGGGGCACACCCGCGGATGGCCGGGGGTGGTACAGATGGACCCCGAGGTCAAGTCCAGGATTGACGCCCTGTTGAGTCAGTTGGAGCTGACATAGATGGCAGCGCTATCCAAGGCTCGACTCCTGCTCACGGTCTTCATCGGCGGCGTGGTCTCGCTTGCCCTGGAGTTGGCCGCAGCGCGGCTTCTCGCCCCGGCGTTTGGTACAACTGAACTCGTCTGGTCAGCCGTCATCGGCCTCATCCTGCTCTATCTCTCGGCCGGCTACTGGCTTGGCGGACGCTGGGCTGACCGCGCGCCCGACCCCGCCACACTCTATACGGTCCTGTCTTTTGCAGGGCTGACGATATCCGTCATTCCGCTGGCAGCAAGACCCATGTTGACTCTGGCAGCCCAGGGGATGAAGGTGTTCAACCTGGGACTCATCGCCGGGCCGTTCATCGTCGTGTTGGTGCTCTTCGCCGCGCCGGTTACGTTGCTTGCCTGCATCTCTCCTTTCGCTATCCGCCTTTCGGTGAACGAGGTTTCCAGGAGCGGCAGCGCGGTCGGGCGCTTCACGGCCGTATCGACACTGGGCAGCTTCATCGGGACGTTCCTGCCCAACCTGGTGCTGATTCCCGCTCTGGGCACACGTCGTACCTTTCTGCTTCTGGCTCTGCTGGCCTTGGTGACCGGGCTCTGGGGGCTGTGGTCGGTCAAGCGCCAGCGCTTCTGGACCCTGGCCTGGACGGTTATCGTGGTGGCCGCGCTATTCCTGCGCGATCCCGGCACCATCAAACCACATACAGGGCTGCTGCTGGAGGAAGAGTCGACGTACAATCTGATCCAGGTCATAGAAGATGCCAGCGGACGCCGGTATCTGCTGCTGAATGAGGGCCAGGGCATTCATTCCGTCTATACACCCCCAGAGCATTACCGCGAAGACGGGAACCCGCTCGCGCTATTGACGGGCGGCCCGTGGGACTACTACCTCATCGCGCCCTTCTTCAATGCGCCCCCGTTTACGTCCCAGCAACTAGAGCAGATTCTGATCGTTGGCCTGGCTGCGGGCACCACCGCCACGCAACTGACCGAGGTCTTCGGCCCCATCCCTGTCGACGGCGTCGAGATCGACCCGGCAATTGTGGACATCGGACGACAAGCCTTCGAAATGACGATGCCGAATCTGAGCGTCCACATCGATGACGGGCGTACCTTCCTGCTGCAGACCGATCGCCGCTACACCCTCATCGCGGTGGACGCCTACCGGTTGCCGTACATTCCATGGCATCTCACCACGGTTGAGTTCTTTGGTGAGGTACGAGATCACCTGGACGAGCACGGCGTGGTGGCAATCAACGTAGGCCATACACCCGGCGACAACGAATCACTCAGCGGAGAGTGGCGCCTTGTGGACGCCATGGTCGCCACAATGAGCCAGGTCTTCCCTTCAGTGCACACAATCACGATACCGGGAAGCTTCAACGCCATCGTGGTGGCGACAAAGCAACCATCAACTCCAGCGAATCTGGAGGCCAACCTGGCGTGGTTTGAGGATGAGCGGTTGCGCGTGCTCGCGACCCAAGCATTGGCAAGCCTACGACAGGCCGAGCCCAGCGACCTCGTCTTCACCGACGATCGCGCCCCCGTCGAACAGCTCACTCACGCGCTGGCGCTGCGCTACGTCTTGGGCATCCAGTGAAACCGCGCCCTGCTCGCGCAGTGATGCCGGGTGTTGCCGTGCTGCAGCTTGACCACGTGGCGCTGCACCACGACACCCCAGGATCCTTCGCCCGCGGGTACGAAATTCGCCTTCCGTGCGGACCCTCTTCTTGACTCTCGCGCCGCGCGGCTATACTATGCGTCCAGGGAGCACTTGTCGTCCCAGCGCTTTGCTCAGCTCTTTTCTTGCGGAGGAGATCATGCCCAAGCGTTGCCTGTCCCTTGTCTTCATCGTCCTTTCGGCGATCGTAGCCCTAACCGGCTGTGCCACCCCGGCGCCAGTCGCAACTCCGACTGTGACGCGCACGCCAGCCCCCGTCGCCACAGCGACACAACCGGCACCAACAGCGACCCATACACCGACGCCAACACGGACCCCGACGGTGAGCCCAACACCAGAGGAAGTCGTCGTCACGCCATTCCCTCCGGACGTAAACCCACTCACAGGACTGAAGGTCGCCGATGCTGCCCTTCTCGACCGTATCCCGATTGCGATCAAGGTCTCTAACTCCCCGGAAGTGCGACCGCAGTCGGGACTCGGTTCGGCCGACCTCGTCTTCGAGCACTACGCCGAGGGTGGTATCACGCGCTACACGGCGGTCTTCTACGCCAACGAACCCGAGCAGGTTGGCTCGGTGCGCAGCGGACGGCTAGTCGATCTTGAGATACCTGCCATGTACCACGCCCTGTTCGGTTACTCCGGCTCCAGCGCTGGCGTCAAGAACCGCATACGTCATGCCGATCTCTTCCCTGACTACATCGCGGCCCCTGATTTCGGTGTGGGACAGCCCTACTTCTATCGCGTTCCGCAGGCGGGCAAGGCATTCGAACACACCCTCTTCACAAACCCGGCGGTCCTGCGCGAGCTGGCGACTGAGCGTGGCATCAACGGCCGGCCGGAGTTCTCCAGCCTGATGGCGTTCAGCGAGGCGGTGCCGGTGGGGGGGGAGCCGGTCACGTACCTTGAGGTGAACTACCTGCCGGGCTCGTGCACCGGCGAGTGGGAGTACGACGCCGAAGCGGGTCTGTGGGGGCGAAGTGTGGCAGGCCGCATCCACACTGATGCGCTCACCGGTGACCAGATCACGGCCGCCAACGTCATCCTGGTCTATGCCAACCACCTCTACACCGACATTCTCGAGGACACGTGGGGCGGCGGCCACTGGTCGATTGAGGTCCAGGTCTGGGGGCAGGGACCGGTGCTGATCTTCCGGGACGGACAGATGTACAGCGGCATCTGGAAGCGTGAGATGCGCGGAGATATGCTCACATTCTACTATGGCGATGGGACGCCTCTCCCACTCAGACCCGGAAACACCTGGGTCCAGCTTGTGCCCCTGGCCACGGAGTCAGAGGAGATCGAGGAAGGGCAATTGGAGTTCGCGCCGCCCAAGATGTAAGCGCGCGCTTCTGAGAGACGACCAAGCAGAGTACCTCGTAACGTCGGTTCATTGCTGATGCTTGCGCATTTCGACCGATCTGCTATAATTGTCGGTGAGGGTGAGTAGCTCAGTCGGTTAGAGCGCACGGTTCACATCCGTGAGGTCCAGAGTTCGAGTCTCTGCTCGCCCACACAGCCCCGGCTCACAGGCCGGGGCTGTTGTGTTTGCTCGCCCATGCCTTTGCGAGATAGCCACCCGCCCGTATAATGGCCGAAGTACCCGTGCTTCCAAGATGATGGCGAGCGCCCTCCGGCTGTTCCGAGGCGCATCGGCAATGGCGCGAATGGACCCAGACCCAGAAGGACAACTAATATGCTAACCGGCATCGTCTTTCCCCAGACAGAGATCGGCGCCGACGTAGGCGCGGTGCGCGCGATCACGCAGGCGGCCGAGGGCTTGGGCTATGACTACCTGCTTGCCTTCGACCACGTCGTGGGTGCCAACCCGGCGCGGCCGGGGCCCTGGCAAGGCGGACCCTATGACTACCGCAGCTCGTTCCACGAACCCCTGGTCCTTTTTGGCTTCCTGGCAGGCATCACGCGCACGCTCTCATTCGCCACCGGCATCCTGATACTGCCCCAGCGCCAGACCGTCCTGGTGGCCAAGCAAGCCGCCGAAGTCGACATCCTCTCCGGCGGACGTCTGCGCTTGGGCATTGGCGTCGGCTGGAACTCGCTCGAGTATGAGGCCCTGGGTATCGACTTCCGCACCCGCGGCCGGCGCCAGGCTGAGCAAGTGACCTTGTTGCGCGCGCTGTGGACGCAGCGCCTGGTGGTGTTCGAGGGTCGTTTTGACCATGTCCCCGATGGTGGCATCCACCCGCTCCCGGTTCAGCAGCCAATCCCCATCTGGTTCGGTGGAGGTTCGGACGCAACACTGCGGCGCATGGCGCGTTTGGGTGACGGCTGGATGCCGAACACGGCCTCGCCAGATACGCTGGCAGGCCAACTCGATACGCTGCGCGGTTACATACAGCGTGCCGGGCGCGATCCATCGGACTTCGGCGTGGACGTGCGCATCGATATGCCCCGAGTGCCGGAAGAGCAATGGCCTGGTACGATCCAGCAGCTGCAGATGCTCGGTGTGACACACGTCTGCATCAACACAATGCGTATGGGGTTCACGGTCGAGCAGCACATCGATGCAATAGCGCGCTTCCGTGATATCGTGCGCTGGCCAAAACCGATAGGCCGGTAGTGTGCATCGCCCAGCACGAGTTTAGGCGACCGAGACCACCTCACCGCCAGACCGGGGGTGCAACCGGGAAGTAGGTCCTGCTGCTCTGTGCGTGCCGGCCTCCCCTCCTCGTACGGCTTCGGCCACGTCGCCATTCGCGCCAGGCGTCCTCCCGAACCGCTCTCGTCTTCGCAGCTTGACCTCTTGCACCAGCGACAGCCACGTGATCGGCTCCGATTCGGCACCGGTACGGTCCCCCCTCCCATTCGGCGCTTTCCTGACATAATAGCGTATTCGTGGTATGATCAGGGTTCGTGCTTCCAGCTAGACGCGCAGGCTCGCGCCTCACCCACAGGAGGAAAACAGATGCGCATTGGCATTGACTTTGGAACGACGAACTCATCTGTGGCCTACTACGATGGTCGCGAACTCCACCCGGTACAGCTCGATCCACCCAATGAGAACCCGAGAGTGCTCCCATCGCTGGTCTGGATCGACCGCGACTACGAGACGCTGCTGGGCTCAGCGGCAGCGAGCGAGTATCTTGAGAAGGAGACCGGCAGGCGTATCGTGTGGTCGCGTCGCGAGATCGGTGCGATCGAGATCATCGTGGCCGGTGCCGGTTCGTCACCGATCCACTACTGGCACGATGTCAACATAGTCACGGACATAAACGCCAACGGTCGGCTGCTCCAGTCAATCAAGACCGCTCTCCGCGATCCTCGCTACGAGGGCACGATGATTTTCGACCGCTACTACACAGTCGACGAGCTCATCGCTCTGGTCCTCGCGGGCATGAAGGCCCGCGCCGAGGCCCAGTTGGGGGAAGTGTGCGACAGTGTCGTGTTGGGACGCCCGGTCCGTTTCTCGGACGACCCTTCTGTGTCGGCACGCGCTGAGGAGCTCCTCTTTCGGGCCTCGCGGCTTGCCGGTTTCCGCGAAACCTCCTTCCAGTTGGAGCCCATCGCTGCGGCACACCTCTACCACCGGCAGGCATCGCGACGCGAACTCGCCCTGGTCTTTGACTTTGGGGGCGGCACGCTCGATCTGACCGTTGTCCAGGTAGGCGACAGGCAGCCCCCCAAGGTGATCGCTACGAGAGGGGCCCTTGTTGGCGGAGATGACCTAGACCGGCGGATTATGGTGTCGCTGCTTCACTACTTCGGCGCCGGCGCCAAGGTCGATGGCGGGGCAGATTTCCCCCCGGAGTTCCTCGATGAACTCCACACCTGGCAAACCATGCCCGAGCTGTCGCGCCCGGCCCCTCTGAGCAAGATCAAGCACTTCCAGAAGACCAGCGACAGCCCCAAGGCTATGTTGGCCTTGGAGACGCTGGTAACCCAGAACGTCGGGTTCAAGCTCTTCCAGGAGATCGAACGAACCAAGAAAGCGCTTACCCCCAACGTCATGGCGCGCCTGGACTTCGCCCACGAACATATCGCCATCCGTGAGCGGCTGCTCCGCCGCGACTTCGACGAGATGATCCAGCCCGAGCTTGACACCGTGGCGCGCAGCGTCCACACCGTGCTCCAGGACGCCGGAGCGCGCCCCGATCAGATTGATGTAGTCCTGCGAACAGGGGGCACATCCCTCGTGCCCGCGTACGTTCATATGCTCGAGACGATCTTTGGAGCAGACAAAGTGCGTGAGATGGACCCACTCATATCGGTAGTGGGCGGAATGGCAATCGTGGCACACGAGGGCTCGGGCATCGCGCCGAACTACGCCTACCGTTACGACAGCCCTCTGGCCTACATCAAGGCGACCAGCGGTCGCCACTACGAGCCCACAATCCTCCGCGCCCGTATGCAGTGCTACACAGACCGGGACTACCACATCATCAACCTGCCGTTGGCACTTAGCGGTGTTCACGGTGTCCGCCCGGCAGACCTGGACTACGACTCCGAGGCGGACAAGCTACTGCGGTTCAAGCTGACCCGCCCCTGCACGGTCTACGTCATCTACCAGGCCAAAGCCGATCACCTCCCACTCTGGCTGCGCGGCTTCAAACGCGATGAATCGCTCCAGGTGGACATTCAGACTCCAGGGGGACTGTACCCGTTCTTTGTCTACAGCCGCGACTTCCCGGAGGGCTCATTTGCCATCGGGGGAGCGCACGCCAAGGGGTACAGTGGGGTCGTCTTTCTCAACTACCTGATGGCAGCGAAGGCGCTCTAGACCAGAGCGCAACCGTCCACAGCTGCGCGCCAGTCTTCGTCACCAGCCGCGCAGCTCGTTGATCGCGCTTTCCTCGCATCCTCGAACAGCGCGGTTGCATCGCGCTGTAGATCGCCCTATAATTAGGGTAACTGCGTTCTGTTTTTTGTGGCGCGCTGGGGATCTGGCAGGATGAACGCGCCCGAGCCTGACGAAGGGAGGCACAGATGGAACCTCGAGATGCTGCGAAGCAGGAAAGTGCTGAGGAACAGGGAGCCCCACGTGTCGATCTCAACAAGGCAGGCAGGGAGACCCTCGCGACACTCCCCGGAATTGGACCGACACTGGCCGCGCGCATCGTGACCTACCGCGACCGACACGGTCCATTCCTCTTCGAAGAGGATATCACAGCCGTTCCGGGGATTGGGCCAGTCGTCTACGACCAACTCAGGGATCGTGTCACTGTCTCAATCCCATCTGCCATAGAACTGGCGGGACAATCCGGAAACGGTGCGGGCGGCCTCGACCCGCTAACTGAAGAGCCATCGTTAGGAGCAGTCAGGGTAGCGGACGACGTGCCGTTCACCGATACTCCAGATGCTGCTGAGGAGTCCTTGGCTCTCGGATCGGTGAGCGAACCGCCGGACGAATCAGTGGCGGCAGAGTCACCGGCGCCGCCGCCCCTGGCAGGGGAACCCGTCTCCGAGCCACCGTTCGGGATCGCGCACCATCAGCCACCCATCCCGCAAGCCTCCCCAGAGGTGGCGACCACGCCACCCCCAGAACAGCGACCTGAGACCGCACGCCGCGCCGCAGGCGGCGGCTGGACCTGGGTCTGGTCCACTCTTCTTGGCGCGCTGCTGGGCGGCATCTTCGGCATGATCTTGACGCTCTTGGTCCTGGTGGCGGTGAACGGCGCCGTCGACATGCGCAGCAGCCGTGCGGTCGACGAGTTACGCGGGCAGCTTAGCGGTCTCGGCGTCCAGATTGACGCCGTCAGAGGTGACGTCAGCACCCTGCAGGGTGATCTTCAGGGCCTGCGTCAGCGTGTGGAAGTGCTCTCCGGACTGACCGCCCGCATGGAAGATGCCGAAGCCGCCGTCGCTTCGCTGCGAACGGAGACGACCGGACTGCAAGAGCAGACCACGGCACTCGAGAGCAGTGTCGCCGAACTCGGCAACAACGTCGACGCCCTTGACCAGGCAGTTGAGTTGGTCCAGGATCAGACCGACAAAGCTATGTCGTTCTTCGATGGGCTACGTACGCTGCTCCAGGATGTTTTCGGTGAAACGCAGCCCGAAGGTTCAGCGCCGGCGGCTCCTGCAGGGGGCGGCCTATGACTCAGGAGCGGCAACCCCAGCCCGAGTCAGGTGGCTTCGGCCGCACAATGACAACCATACTCAAGGTCCTGGTGCGACTGCTCCTCGTGGTGTTACTGGCGATCGTCATCGGGGTTGGGCTCTTTCTTGGCGTTCCGGCGCTCTATCGCGCGCTGACCGTGCCGGTACAGCAGAATGCCGGTCGGATAACCGCTCTCGAGCAACGTTTCGACCTGGCCCAGTCTCAGGTGGATCAACAGATCGAGGCTATCCAGGGTCGCGCTGCCGACCTTGAGGGTGAGAATGCCGAGCTTCGTGAGACGGTGGCGGTTCAGGGCCGGACCCTTGCTACGGCTTCTGCCCATCTCTCCACGGTCGAGCCCCAGCTAACGGCGCTTGCCGCAGCGGCTACAGCCTACCTCGGCAGCGCCGAATCGATCGAGCATGATCTCGCATCCATCGAGGCGCAACTACTTGCTCAGAGCGAGCGCATGGATGACACAGAGGCCGACCTCACGCGGCTGCAGGCGTTCCTTACGGAAAGCCTGTCGGGTATCGAGATGCAGCTAGCCGATCTTGGTGTGGAGCAGCCCCGCCTGGTTGCGCGGCTTGCACTCTTGCAAACCGCCCAGGATCTGGTCCGCGTGCGGCTGCACCTGCTCGAGGACAACCCGGGTGCGGCTCGCGATGTCCTCCCGGTCGCGACCGATCACCTTGTGCTCGCCGCCGCCTTCTGGCCCCAGCTTGCGCCCGAGGCCGCGAGTTTGGTTGACCGCATACAGGTCCTGGACGGCTTGCTGGCCGAGCGATCGTTCAGGGCTTCGGTTGCGCTGGAGGCTCTATGGCTCGATGTCGTCGGCTTGAGTCTGCCCCCGCTCCCAGAGGGCAGCGTGCCCCTGCCGACCCTGACGCCGCAATTGGGAGAGCCAGAAGTGGATGCGAGTGGCGCGATCACCCAGACCGAGACGGTCACCACAACGGTAACAGGTACGGTGACGCCGACAACGGCCACGATCACGCCCACGCTCACGCCCACGCGAACGCCAACGTCAACACCGAGTCCATCGGTTACGCCGACGCCGTCGGTTGCCCCTACGCGGACGCCATCGCCATCGCCTACGCCCTAGGGAGCCTCTGGCAGATATCGCCCACGAGCTGAGGCGGGTAGGGGTGGACACGTCTGCCATGACACTGCGATAGAGGAGACGACCATGGACAGCAATGATCGCATCAGGCCATACACGGAGAACCCGACCTACTGGCAGTACAAGGGCCAACCGGTATTGATGGTCGGTGGAAGCAAGACCGACCATCTCTTCCTGCTCGATGATCTAGAGGACCATCTCGATGACATCCAGGCCGCCGGTGGCAACTATGTGCGCAACACGATGAGTCAACGCGAGGAGAAGGCGCGAAAGCCTCACTTTCTGCGCCCGGATGGACGCTTCGATCTTGATGTCTGGAACGACGATTACTGGCAGCGGTTCGACAACATGCTGCGCTGGACAGCGGAGCGCGACATCATCGTCCAAATTGAAGTGTGGGATCGATTCGACTACTCACAGGGTTTCTGGGAACACAGCCCCTGGAACCCGGGAAACAACGTCAACTACACGTATGAGGTCAGCGGTTTTGCCCCGCACTATCCACTTCACCCCGCCACGGACGTCCATCCCTTCTTTCACACCATACCGGAGATGACGGAATACCGCCCACACTACGACCTCATCCGCGCGTACCAAGAACGGTTCGTATCCCAGATGCTCTCGTACAGTCTGCCCCACGGCCACGTGCTCTACTGTATGAACAACGAGACCTCGACCGATCCCCGGTGGGGGCAATACTGGATTCGTTACATCCAGGGGGCAGCTACACGTGCGGGCGTGACCCTCTACACAACCGACATGTTCGACGATACCTGGCGTGGGCCGGACGGTGTACACTTCCTCGTGGCGTTGCACAACCCGGCGCTGTACTCCTTCGTCGACATCTCCCAGGTCAACAGCCGCAACTTTCACGAGATCCACTGGGTGAACATGCGCTGGCTCGTGGAGCAGGTGAAACTGCACCCTCGGCCTGCCAACAACACTAAGATCTACGGAGGCGGCCACTCGATGTGGGGCTCGGGCGGCAATCGTGATGGTGTCCAGAGGTTCTGGCGCGACCTCATCGGCGGCTGCGCCAGCGCCCGCTTCCATAGGCCACCTTCGGGCAATGGCCTGAACGAACGGGCCGTTGCCAGCCTCAAGGCCGTTCGGGAACTGGAGAAGCACGCCAAGCTTTGGGACATGACACCGCAGATGGAGCTCCTGCGCGACCGCTACGACGAGGTCTACGTGGCAGGCAGGCCAGGCACTGCCTATGTGCTCTACTTCGCGGAGGGCGGTGAGGTCGGGCTGGATCTCACGTCGGACGACGGCAGCTACACGGTTCACTGGATCTCCATCGCTACCGGACACCCCCAAGCGGAGGCGACGGTCAAGAGCGGGCAGGTTGTGAAGCTCGTCGCGCCAGACACAGAGGGCTGGATCGCGATCCTGCGTGCATAGGGAGGTGGCCTGGGATATCCGTGTCGCCCCACCATTCGTCCGGTTTCACTCTTGCTGTGATAGGGTATACTCGGGCGAATATGCACATGGAGGATGACGGCACCCTATGACACCCAGCACCCACATCGCGGTGGGCCAACACAGCTTTGGCGGCCCCCACACACCTCGCGAGCGGTTCGTCCGTACTCTGCATTACCAGACAGTCGACCGCCTACCCCATATGGAGTTTGGCTACTGGGAAAGCCTCAAGGACCGGTGGGCGGCCGAAGGACACCTGCCACCCAACCTGCCCCGCGGGGCAAAGGATGTGATCCAAGACTGGGCGGTTGAAGGCTGGTTCGGGTGTGAGCAGCGAACCGGCATCGGCCCCCACATCGACGCGGGCCCGCTGCGACCCATCGAGGTTGTCGGCGAAAGAAACGGCAAGGTCGTCTATCGCGACGGGCTGGGCGTTCTCTGCGAGGAAGTCAAGGAAGGTATCCGCAGCATACCGCACTTTCTTGAGTTTCCGATCAAGGACCGTCGCACCTGGGACAACTTCCGCGACGAGTTCCTCGACATCGACGCCGAGTGGCGTCGCCTCTCCGATGACTGGATCTCAGAACGCGCGCGGGATTTCGGGAGCAGCCCTCTGCCCGTGGGAATTCACTTTGGCTCGTTCATCGGCAGAATCCGCGACTGGGTGGGATTCGAAAACCTGGCCTATCTCTCACACGACGATCCCGACCTCCTTGAGGACATGGTCGCACACGTCACGGCACTCAAACTGAAATACCTGCCGCCGCTTCTGAAGCACATTCAGTTCGATTTTGCGTCGGGCTGGGAGGACATCGCGTTCAACAGCGGCCCCTTGCTAAGCCCGCGCGTCTTCAGCAACGTGATCATGCCTCACATGGTACCCGTTATGCGGATGCTCCGGCAACACGGCGTCGATATCATCTTCACCGACTGCGATGGTAACGTCAACAGACTGATCCCACTATGGCTCAGCGTAGGGCTCAACTGTATGTTTCCACTGGAGGTCCGCGCCGGAAACGATATCGTGGCGTTGCGCGAGAAGTACGGGCACGATCTTCTGGTCATCGGCAGCTTCGACAAGTTTCCTCTGCTGGAAGGCAAGGATGCCATCTTGGCCGAGTTTCGGCGTCTCGAACCCATCGCACGGGAGGGAGGCTTCATCCCCCACGTTGACCATCGCTGCCCGGATGGTGTGCCTTACGAGAACTACCTCTACTACATCCGCGAGAAGTGCGCCTTTTTGGGAATGTCTGAGGCCGAGGTCGCCGCGATTCCGGCGCTTGCCGCCGTCTCTTCAGAGCCATAGTTGGCGATGGTCAGGACCTTGCGGCGCATGTCCTACTTTGTCTCCAGGTGATAATGAACCTCATACTCGGTATGCTGATGGTTATCCTCGGCTTCGCGTTGTGGGCCCTGGCCGGCATTCTGCCGGTTCTGCGACTCCGGCGCGAGGGCAAACGGGTGGACGTCTTGCTGGAGACGACGTGGATGGGTGTGGCGACCCTCTCCCGCACGTCAATCCCGGATGTGCGGGGCGCACGCATGGTCCGCGATCCGCTGGAGCCGGGGAGAATGCACCCGGAGCTGCACGTGGCCGACCAATGGCGTCCCATAGCGGTCCGTCCAGCGCCCTCCCAGGACTCTTGGGCTCGGCTTATACCCATTGTCGATCACTACGCGAAGCACGACGGCCCCCGAACGCTGGTGCTTCCATTGCGAGAGCGCATGCACCTGATGCTGGGATTCGCTTTGCTGTTCCCTCTGGGAACTGTCAGTGTGTTCGCCGGCCTGCTGCTGATCCTGCGCGGCAGCTAGCCCCATCGATCGCCAAGGAGATCCTATGAACAACGCGATGACGCCGTTTTCCGTACCGGTGACGCCTGATTGGGAGGCCTTCCGTGACTGCATTCTGCGCCGTGGCACGCCCAAACGTGTGCACCACATCGAGCTCTTTCTCGACTGGGAGATCCAGGAAGCCATCTGCCAGCGCTATCATGTTCTGGACGGCCTCGATGTTGACGATCCTACATTCCTCTATCAACGCATGGTCCGGCTCCAACGCCTTCTCGGCTATGACTATGTGCGCCAGGGCGTGGACGAGATGGATATGCCACTACATCGCATCACGACGAGCGACACGGCGGAGTACCAACGTGAGGGAGGCCGTGCGTACATCGACGAGACGCGCGGGCCGATCACGTCCTGGGAGGAGTTCGAGGCATATCCCTGGCCTGACCCCACTGCATTGACAACGCGAGCGCTCGAATGGTACGAGCGCAACCTGCCTGACGACATGTGCGTCGTCGGCAGTGGTGGGTTCGGTCACTTCGCGGAATACCTTACCTGGCTGATGGGCTACGAGACGCTATGCTACGCGCTCTACGATCAGCGGGATCTGGTTCAGGCAATTGCCAACCGTCTCCTGGAACTCTATATCGGCGTCCTGGATCGCATTCTGACTTTCGAGCGGGTGAAGATCATCTGGGGCAGCGATGACATGGGTTTCAAAACCGGCCCGATGATCAGTCCGGATGACCTGCGGCAGTTCGTGCTTCCCGGACACAAGAAGATGGCGGAGATGTCGCACCAGGCTGGACGCCCCTATCTCCTGCACTCGTGCGGTAACCTCTTCACGATCTACGAGGACCTCATCGAGGATGTGAAGATCGACGCCAAGCACTCGTTCGAAGACACAATCGAGGATGTGCGCGAGCTAAAGCCTATCTATGGACACCGTATGTCACTCCTGGGAGGTCTCGATGTGGACTTCCTCTGCCGACATAGCGAGGAGACAATCCGGGAGCGGGTCCGCAGCACACTCGACATCTGCTTGCCGGGAGGGGGCTACTGCCTGGGCACCGGCAACAGCGTCGCCAACTACATCCCGTTGAATCACTATCTGGCTATGATGGATGAGGGACGAAAGTACGTGCCGTAAGAAGTCGCGGCCAGGACGCGCCAACTCGTGGCGTACCGCAGCAGCAGCTTGCGATTTGCCGCTAGCTGGCCCATAATGCATCGGCCTGCCGGTCTGGGCAGGCACATAGTCCCATACGTCTCGTGCGCGCATCACTTGTCTGAGAGGGGACCCGGACAAGATGCGCGACTCTGTCGGGGCCTGAGAGGACCATCTAGCCAACCGAAGACATCGTCCATACGTAGGGGGGAACCAGAGATGATACGCAATATTGCCCACGCCTGCTTCACGGTATCCAACCTCGAGAGAGCCCTGGTCTTCTACCGGGATAGCTTGGGACTCGCAGAGGCGTTTGACTTTGTCGACGACCAGGGGCATCGCTTTGGCATCTATCTGCACGCTGGCGGGCGCAACTTCATCGAGCTGTTTGAAGGCACGCTGGACGCACCCGCGACCGGACAGTCATATCGCCACATCTGCCTGGAGGTCGATGACATCGAGGCGACCGCAGCAGCCCTGCTGGAGCGCGGGATCGAGGTGAGTCCAGTGAAACTGGGGCGCGACCAGAGCTTCCAGGCCTGGATCACCGACCCGGACGGCAACCGCATCGAGTTGCACCAGTACACAGCGGAGAGCTGGCAGGCTCCCAGCCTTCGCGGCTAGGCACACGTCTATGCATCTGTAGGGGCATTCCGTCCCTTCAGATGTCCCAACAAGCGGAGGCCAGAGATGGGCCAATCTCCACGCGAAGTCGTCGACGGACTGCTCAGAGGCAGAGGCGCGGACCGCGTCGCGCTTCACGGATCGCCATGGGCAGACACGTTGGTTGCTTGGGTGCAACAAGGGTATCCGACTCGTCTGGTCGCCAAGCAACCCGGCGAGGAGCGCTGGCGCCCGGACGATGGGCGCATGGAGGATGTCGAGATCTTCGGCGAATATGTGGAACCGGTGCCGCCGTGGGAGCACTTCGGATATGATATGGTCGGCATAGGCCCGTGGTTTGATGCCCTCCCCCTCCGCGACCGCAGCGAGTTGATCGAGGAAACCGACGAATGGGACATCCGTCGCAATGGAGCCGGCGCTGCGCTCAAGTACTGGAAGCACAAGTCCGGGACGCCGGAGCATATTGACTTCCGTATGGTGACCCGCGCGATCTGGGAGCGCGAGTACCGCCCTCACGTGGTCGCTTGGGATCCCGAGCGTGTCGATCTCCCAGCACTCCGGCGCAACAAGACTGCCACCGCAGGACACCAACGCTGGGTACACTACGGTCACTTGTTCATCTGGGAACTCGCGCGCAGCAGCATGGGAGATATCACCCTCTACGAGAGCCTGCTCCTTGATCCAGACTGGATCCGCGACTACAACCGCGTCTACACCGATCTATACAAGCGTGCGTTCGCTTACATGTTCGAGAACGTGGGCATCCCGGATGGCATCTGGTTGTACGAGGACCTTGGCTACAAGAACGGCCTCTTCGCGTCTCCCAAGGTTCTGTCGGAGTTGGTTTTCCCCTACTACGCAGAGCTCGTGGCGTTCTTTCATAGCTACGACCTGCCGGTGGTGCTTCATACGTGCGGAAGCACGGCTGCGGCCCTGCCGATGATCCTTGACGCGGGGTTCGATGCCCTCAACCCTATGGAACGCAAGGCGAAGGACAACGATCCATTCACATTTGCCGAGAAGTGTGGCGACCGTCTGGCATTCGTCGGAGGCCTCGATGCTCGCATCTTGGAGACCAACGACCGAGACGTCATTCGTCGCGAGGTCAGGGGCTACATCGAGGGCATGAAAGCACGCGGAGCGCGGTTGGTCTTCGCGACCGACCATTCTATCTCACCTCGTACCCGCTACGACAGCTATCAATGGGCTATGGACACTTACAGGGCCTGTATGGCCTATTAGCACACCCCCTGGCAGAGTCTGAGGGGATGGCGCATTGCGATTCGCCGAAGGAGGTGTATCCGTGTACTGGAAGGAAGTTGTCGCCAGCCTCTATCCTTGGGATTTGCTCGACGAGGGACTGGACGGCATCCTGGACGTGCTCGAGCGCGATACCCTGACCAACAGCACATATCTGGTTGCCCTGATGCATGATGAGAAGCGGCCCTTGACGGATTTCTACTATCCGCACAACCCGCGCCGCAGAGTCTATTGGACGGAGGACTCACGAGCGTACTGGCGCCCTAATCCTGATAGCTACAGCAACAGCCGCATCAAGCCACGTACCAGCAATAACCCCGAGATCCAGGGGCGCGACTGGCTCCAGGAGCTCATCGACGGCTCGCGCCGGCGCGGTATGACGGTAGGCGCCGAGCTCTCGCACACTTGGGTCGATAAGGAGCGCACGGGCGCGGAACTGGCCGATATCGTTCAGCGGGACATCCACGGCGAGCCCTTCGCGGGAAGAATCTGCCCCAACCACCCTGACGTGCGCGCCTACGGCACTGCGCTCTACCTCGATCTCGCCACGCATTACCAGCTGGACTTCATCCAGACGTGCCTGATCGGTTTCTTCCCCGGTCGGCACCAACCGTGGGCGGCTTCGGACGCTGGGGAGGCGATGCGCCTGGTGGGGATCGCCACAGGCGGCTGTTTCTGTCAGCATTGTCAGGCGGCTGCCGAGTCGCAAGGGCTCGATTGGCATGCTATGGTCGATCGGCTGAAGTGGTTGGCCGACGGGTTTGATGCTCACAACCACAGGCAGAGCCTCGAACTGCGCCTGCTGCGTGAGAGCAGCACATCGGCGACCGCACTATTGGCCGAGATACCCGAGCTCTATGCCTTCCTCAAATTCCGCACCGACTCGCTCAGCGGTTTCTTCGGTGAGATCTCGGCGACCGTTCACGCCGCCAGGCCTGAGATCGATCTGAGGCTGAACCACTTCGCCAACTATCCGGAGCTCATGGGGCTTGATCTCAAGGCCGTCGCCCAGGTCATGGATTCGGTCCGTAGCTCCAACTACGCCGAACAGAGCGGCGATCCTGCGCAGATGGCGTTCAAACGCGCCTACTTGCACAGCATTCGCCGTGCGGTTGGCGTCGACACCTACTTCCTATCGGCCATCTCACCGCGCCCCAAGGCTACCCCTGAACTCGTCAAGCAGGGCATTCTTGTCTCCGCACAATGCGGTGCCGACGCGCTCACCATCGGCCACTACGACGGCGCGTGGCCGAACTGCCTCCGCGCAATCCGTGAAGGCATAGAAGAAGCCGGGATCGTTGTTGACCGCAACGCAACCATATTCGGAGGATAATCAGACCCCTATGTACTCGCTAACACGCCGCCGCTTCCTGACCCTCGCTTCCCTCGGAGTGGTCAACCTTGCCCTAACCCGGCGCGTCCTGGCGAACCGGGACGACTATGAGGACTTCCTTCCACCCCCATCGGCTTGGGGACGTGTGATTTCCTGGCAACAGGCCGTTCGGGCAGGCCCGTCGGCGACGGCGAGGGTTCAGGCGTACGTCGGCTTCGATGAGATCATCCCGCTCTACGCGCAAGTGGAAGGTACTCCACCTTGGCCCACGAATCCCACTTGGTATATGACCGGCGGCGGCTTCGTTCACAGCGGGTATGTTCAGCCCGTTGGAACCACACCCAATGCCGAGATCGTTACCGAGGTCGAGCCACCGGGCTTCTGGGCCGAAGTCTGCCTGCCCTACGTTCGCGGTCGCTGGGATCCCGACAGTCCGGGCCAGACTCGCAAGCTTTACTACGAGACCGTCTATCGTGTTGTGAACGCTGTGCAGGATAGCGCGAACACGTGGTGGTATCAGCTCGAACAGGGCCTGACCTACAACACACCGGGCGCCTTCGTGCCTGCGTCTGCGATGCGCCGCCTTACACCTCAGGACCTTGCCCCCCTGGCGCCAGGAAGGGATGACAAGTGGATGCATCTCGATATCGCCACAGAGACGCTCATCTGCTACGAGGGTGATCAGCCCGTTTTCTCTACCCGCACTGCTTCTGGCGTCTGGGGCATGGGCACGCCCCTTGGCGAGTTCGAGATACTGCACAAGCGCTTCGGCTGGCGCATGGTCGGCGACGACTACGATCTGGCCGGCGTACCCTTCCCGGTCTACTTCACGAGATCTGGTGTCGCGATTCACGGAACCTATTGGCACAATGACTATGGACGGCGCCATAGCCACGGATGCGTCAACGTCGCCAGTCGCGCGGCGCGCTGGGTCTTCCGGTGGGTCGACCCTGTGGCCGACTACTCCGAAGGCACTGTGCGTGCCGCCGACGGCGCCGGCACGCGGATCGTCGTTACCTAGCCGGTTGGCACACAACCGGCATCCTTAGCGCGAAGGAGCAGATATGGCTCAGGACGCACTTCAACCCTTGAGACTTCAGCCGTTGCCCCTCGGTTCTGTACGGCCCGCTGGCTGGCTACAGAAACAACTTACGATCCAGGCTGACGGGATCAGCGGTCACCTTCACGAGTTCTGGCCCGACGTTCGCGACAGCCAGTGGTTCGGTGGCAACGCGGAGGCATGGGAGCGCGCGCCCTACTGGCTGGACGGCGTCATTCCACTGGCGGTCCTTATCGATCGTCCCGAGCTGAAGCGACGCGTCTTTGCCTATGTGGACACCATACTGGAGCGACAGCATCCGGACGGGTGGCTGGGCCCACGTACGATGATTGCCTCTTCCGGGCAGCAGGCTCAACCGCACTACGATCTGTGGGGTCAGATACTTGCGACCAAGGTCCTGCTCCAGGCCCACGACGCGACGGGCGATGACCGCATCGTGACGGCGCTCATGCGAGCGCTGCGCTGTGTGGACACGCATATCGACACAGCGCCCCTTTTCAACTGGGGCCAGTTCCGGTGGTTCGAGGCCCTGCTCAGCATCTTCTGGCTCTTCGAGCGTACCGGCGATCCCTGGCTCATCGACCTGGCGGTCAAACTCCACGCCCAGGGCTTCAACTGGCGTGCCTTCTTTGAGGCTCGACACGGTTGGCCGGCAGCACAACCAACGCCAAAGGGGCGCTGGAACTTCATGAGCCACGTGGTCAACAACGCTATGGCGCCCAAGGCACCGGCTCTGTGGTGGCGCCTTACAGGCGATGAGGGCGACCGCCGGGCTGCCTATGGGTTCATCGAGAAGCTGGAGCGACATCACGGCATGGCCACGGCGATGTTCACTGGCGACGAATGCCTCGCCGGCAGGCAACCAACGCACGGCACGGAACTCTGCGCCGTTGTCGAGTATGCGTTCTCCCTTGAGACGCTGCTGGCGGTTCTTGGCGATCCCTTCTTCGCCGATCGCCTTGAGCAGGTGGTCTTCAATGCACTCCCGGCCACGTTCTCACCTGATATGTGGTCGCACCAGTACGATCAGCAGGCCAACCAGGTCCTGTGCTCTTCGCGGGACGATCACATATGGAACACCAATGGCCCCGACGCCAACCTCTTCGGCGTTGAGCCCAACTACGGCTGTTGCACTGCGAACCTCAGCCAGGGGTGGCCCAAGTTCGCTGCGCATCTATGGATGAGCCGGCCCCAAGACGGTGGTCTTGTGGCGGTTGCCTATGCGCCAAGCCGCGTCGATACGACGGTCAAGGGCGTGCCCGTGACGATCGTGCTGGAGACAGAGTACCCGTTCAGCGATAGGCTGCGCTTCCTGGTATCGGCGGAGCGGCCTGTGGCATTCCCGTTGTCGCTGCGCATCCCCGGTTGGGCTGATGGCGCCACCATCCAGGTGCCCGACGGCACCACAACGGGTGTGCAGCCCGGTGCCTTTTGTGAGGTCGATCGAACGTGGCACGGTACGTCAGAGGTATCGCTCGTGCTCCCTATGGCTCCCGAGCTCTGGCACGGCTACAAGGACGCAATTGCGATCCGCCGTGGGCCGCTGGTCTACGCGCTTAGCCTCGGGGAGCGCTGGGAACGCGTCCACGAGAATGCGCCATACCGTGAGTTGCCCCACGCTGATTGGGAGGTCTACCCAACGACCCCATGGGCCTATGCCCTTGATGTGAACGAGGCGACACTGGGCTCTGACGTTCGCTTCGTGGAGCATCCGGTGGGTGACATGCCGTTCTCCCCGGAAGGCGCTCCCGTCACGGCATACGTCACCGGACGGCGACTTCACACTTGGGACTTACGCAACGGCTCGGCCGACGATGTTCCAGAGAGCCCCGTACGGAGCGATGCCCCTCCGGAGACGTTGTCGCTGATACCCTATGGCTGCACCAACTTACGCATCACCGAATTCCCAACGCTGGAGCGAGAGACCTCCTCCTGAGGCATCGAGACGTGGTACACCGAAAGGATCGTTACAATGGATCGTGAGATGTGGCGCGAAGCCGTGCGCGATTTGCCGGTGTTCGATACGCATACCCATCTCAACATGCCTGGCGTACCGATTGCGGCGCAGACGTTCTGGGACATCGCGCACTACTTCTGGTTTCAGCAGGAACTCTGGTCCGTTGGCTATCCCTTATCGGCCGCTCAGTTGTCCGAGGGGGAACGCACTGAGGCCTTTGTCGCCGCCTTCAACGCTGCGCGTAACACCAACTGGCATCTCATCGTGCGACACATCTGCGCGGATCTCTACGAGGAGCCATTGGTCGATGCCGACGGGCGCTCGACGGCCAACCGCGTCCACGCCGTGGACCGGGCTGTCAGGGCCCGTGCCGGCGATCCAGCCTGGCCTCGAGCCGTCATCGACCGGCTCCGGATCGGAAATATCGCCGTGAACGACCTCCACGACGCCCAATTCCCGGACTTACCCGGTGTCGGGATTGCCGTACCAAGCTGGGAAGCACAGCCAGAATGGACCCAGCGACTGCTGACCTCTCCGAGACCTGACCGCACAGGCTCCGAAGCGATAGTCGCGGCCGATACCCGCGTCGCCGAGCTCGCGGCAATGGGCGTCCAGGGGATGCGCGTGGCTGCGGAGCCTTTTGAACAGCACGGGCTCGCCGCAGTGGCGTTGTCCGAGCCACTCTCGCCATCCGGAATCTCCAGATGGGAGGCGGAGGCCTTCCTCTCTCACGCGCTCTTTCGAGCTCTGTCGAGGCACGGCATGTTCGCTCAGCTCTTTCTGGGCATAGAACGCGATGTGAGTCCGCGCACAGCCATGGCCGCAAACGACCCTCGCCGCATCACGAACCTCTACCGGTTGTTCGAGCGTTATGACTGTGGTTTCGAGCTCGTCATTGGGGCGCCACAGAACAACCTGGATGCCGCCCAAGCGGCACGGATTTACCCGAACGTACACTTGGGGGGATTGTGGTGGTACAATTTCCGACAGAGCACTTACGCCCACGCATTTCAGGTACGCGCTGAAGCGGTGCCGGCAAGCAAGAGCGCCGTCGTGGCCTCCGACGCCCGGTGCATCGAGTGGTGCTACGGGAAAGTCCTGCTCGTCAAACGTCTGTTGGCCGATTTCCTCTGCCGCCAGGTAGAGCACGGTTGGCTAAGTCGAGACGATGCACTGTGGCTGGCACGCGAGTGGCTGCACGACGCAGCCAGGCGTCGCTACCTCACTAGGGGATGACGTTGCATATGGGCTAACCCCGTGGCCGTCGGCCGCCCGGTAACCCGCGGAACCAGGTCTCAGCGCCGCCCGAAGGAGAACCAGCCACGCGACCGCTTGGAGCGCTCGCGCGGCGGTGCTGCCGGCTCCGAACGCTGCGGCACGGTCGCAAGCTTTGAGAGCCGCTCCTCGAAGGACCCACGCATCTCGAGCGGCGCGGGCTCCGGAAACAGGCTACTGCCTAAGACCTCACGCAACAGACCCGTATCCCAAAGGCGCCGGGCTACCGTGAAGGACAGGACCTCTCCCGCCACGCAGAGGATCTCGTATGTGTCGGGGTCAAATGCCGCCCTCTGCGCCACGAATGGCATGGGCGGCGGGCCGGCGAGAGTCCAGCGAGGATGCGAAAACGTGCCCACGTTGGTGAACAGGTCTCGACGTTCCCTCATTGAGAGCACCAACCCGAAGTGCTCGGCTATGCTGGCGGGCGCGAAGCGCGGCAGTCGGGTGGCTAGTTCGGTGGCTGTCATCGGAGGCCCCGAGTTCGCGAATATCGCCCGGGCCAGGGCGATCAGGTCCTCCTCGTCAGGACGCGCGGCAAGCTCGCTCAGGAACCACTGCCCTTCCAGCTCAACGAAGCGACCATCTGCTTCGAGCGCGTGCAACACCCGACCCACTATATGGTCACCATATCGCCACAGGCAATAATCGACCTGCGCGTCTTCGCTGGGCGCATCCACCAACCTCGCCATCTCGACCTCGGGCGATTTTCGTCCGTATCCGCCTCCACCAATGCCAAGCGCGCAGACCTGCGGGATCGGATTTCCGTCGACCTGCATGACAACATGGTCACTGTCGACGCTGATGATCTCTCCGACGGAGGCGACATACGGGTGACCGGGCCTGGGATTGGGCACGATAACAACAGTGCGATCGCTCTGGCACCAGATAGCGGTCGGATCCCATGAGCGAACCACATGTTGCGGCATTCTGCCGTCGGGTGCCGGACGGCTGCCGAGTTGCGGCCCATGGCGGAGGCGGTCCAGCACAATGCTGCGTGCCGCTGTTGTGAGGTCGAGCGACTGGCCGGTCTCGCGGATTTGCTGCGCCAACCTGTCGTTGTCCGCCTGAGCGATGCCGAACATCCGCGACCAGTAACGGTCATAGAAGTCGCCATAGGCGCGCGCTAATTGCGGAGCCGGCGCCTGCGCCGCGGATGGCTGAGCGCCATCCCCCCCCGCCTCGACCTCACGCCCGCGCGTTCGATACAGCCACATGGAAGGTGCAGTTCCTCCAGTTCAGATCCCACCCACTGCGCTTGCCAACCACTCGCGGGAGAGGACAAACGCCGTACGCCCCTCGCGCGCACGGAGGAGTTGACCGGCAAGCGCCAGGTAGGCTTGGTGCACATTGTACTCCGGTGGGTCCGTCCCTGCGAATCTCCTCGTGTAGAAGCCCTCGAGCGCCTCTTCCGACGTAGTCACCCATGGAGGGTTTCCCAACACAGCATCGAATCCCCGATCAGAGCGCCACCGACCCGATCCCAGGTCGATGAAGACCTCAGGGAAAGCCAACTGCCAGTGCAGGAATCCCTCCGCCTCGGCTTGAGCGACCACCCAGGCAGGCGCGACCGACCTGAGTTGCTCAAACCACTGCGCCGGCTGCCCCTCCCCCAAGGCTGCCTTCGACTCGTCGAGCGCGGCCCGCGAATCATCATCACCCAGGTCAGCGCTCACCACCAGATCGAGCGCTAGCCGGTACGGCTGCAGCGCTTCATCAACCTTCGCAAACTGGCCTGCGCTCCACCTAACGTCCAGAGGTGTCGTGTCGACTCGCTCTGTGAGCGCATAGAGCGTCCCTGCCGCTTCCGCAACGCCGGCAAGTAAGCGGGCCCCACCCTCTTCACCGTCTATCCGGTCCAGTTCGGCGCCAAGGAGCGCGTTCCCGCTCCGCAGGTGATGATCGAGGAAACTCAGCGGCGCTCCTGCTGCGAATGTGTGAAGCCAGAGTGCAACACGCGCGATCTCTGTCGCCAGAGGATCGCGCCCGACGCCAAAGACACACCGCTGCGCCACCAGCCGTGACAGCAATGTAGCATCGTCAAGGACAGCCGGCTCGATCTCGATGCCCTGTCGCCCGACTTCCTCCGCGATATCCTTGCGTGCATCATCGACAAGACGGTAAATCGGATTCCAGTCACGAGGCACGTCGGTGTGGGCAGCATGATATGCCTGCAGGAGCTCGATCAGACCATCCGTCAGCACGTCGACTGCGCCCACCAGAAACCCCCCGGTACCCATCGCCGGGTCGCAGACTCGGATGCCGAGCAATGACTGCCGCGCGTCTCGGGCAGCCGCCTCCCATTCAGTGAAGAGTCTGGAGCGTTTTTCTCGATCCAGAGCCCGCTGAAGTTGGCGCCTTAGGGCCACAACACGATCCATGGCGGCGGCGAAGCGCGCCTCCCGAGCCTGCAACACCGGCACGAGCGCCTGCTCCGCCAACGATGCCACGACGAAGTCCGGTAGGGTCGCCGGGGGCTGGGCTGAGTCTCCGGATCGGGCAATCACCACCTCGCTCGTCTCTACGTCCGAGATGAGTAGCTGCCCACCTACCAGCGGGGCACAAATGCTCATCAGGTCACGGGAATCAAGATGCCTGAAGTCAACCGCTTGGTACAACGCATCCAAGGTCAGGACAATGGCGTGATCGCTTAGGCGAACCCGTTCGAGGAAGGCGTGGTCTTCGTTCTCACCGGGATCGAAGAAAAGATGGCCATAGCACGGAACCTGCTTCTCACCATCTCCCCTGCTGATGCGATGAAACAGCGCTAGCACCAGATCATACCTCGGCGTCGTATACACACCGGTGCCCAGAGGCAGCCCTTTGGTGATCCGGTCGGTGGCCCATTGCGCTTGCTGCGTCAGGCTGTGCGGGTAGTAATGCGGGTCCTGAAGCGGCAGGAGTTCGCGGCCTTCGCAGGTCAGCACAAACAACAGGCGGCTGGCAAGCACGACACTCGCCCGGTAGACTGCCGCCAGGCTGGCGGCGGTCTCCTCTAGCACGCCGAGCCTATGACGACGATAGGCGATCAGACCGCCGGCAATGGCTGGAACCGCTCGAGTTAGCAACCGCTCCGTGAGCACTTCGCGAACCTGGACGCCTCCTCGCGGCGACCGCTCACGCAGTCGCTCCAGCGTGCAGCGACCATCGGCGCCGGCGACGTAGGATGCGCGCCGGAACAGCAGCCACCAACGACGGAAGTGCCCCCAGGCCTCTGCATCTGGTGCTCGCTGCTCGGCCAAGCCATCGAACACGGCCCCCAGGTCAACCTCGTAGAACGAGCGCGCGAGGCTGTTGGTGTCCCGGCTGAAGATACGCCAGATTCGTCCATTGGTGAGGATGCCCCAACGTACCCCGGTGCGGCGGAGCTCTGAGACCATGCGGTGACTGGGGACCCACGAGCCAGCGGCGGCCTCTTCGTTGGCCAAGGGCGCCCTACCCTCAGGTTCATTGGGCTGATCAAGTGGCTGCCCCCAGCGTATGATCTGTGCTAACGCCAGTACCCAGGGAGAGGCGTCCAAGTCCTCGCCGTAGTGCATGTGCAGTTCAGCGGCAGCCACGTCGTCCGCACACAGCGCATAGATGCCATCGCGCGTTCCAGCGTCGTCGGGTAGCGGCACGCTTGACCACCCCAGCGCACGAGAGAGTGGCTGAACGAAGGCGCGGGCCATCTGGCTTGCGCTCCACGTCTCCCTGTTGTCCTGGGCCCGCCGCCAGAGCGACCGCACCTTTTCGAAGCCGGCACGTGCCTCATCGCCCCAAGATGGGTTGCTGACAAGGGCCCCATCCAGCGACTCAGCCTCGAAGAGCACCGTGGCCGGCACAGCGCCCGAGGGCTGCCGGTCGAGCGGTCGAATGGCTTCCCGCCCACGCGGGCTGCTGGTCACGCGCGAGATCGGTACCTGATCAAAGAGCGCATCGAGCAGTAAGGCCATAGCAGCATCCAGCACGTCGGGGCTCATCGGGGGGAAGAACTCGCGGAGGCATCCGTACTCACCATCACTGTAGTAAAGCGTGATGAACCGAGGATCGGAGGCGAGCGCTTGACGAACACGCCGGGTGACCTCGATCTCCTGGCCCGCGAGCAGGGCAGAGACCGTCTCCTCGCTGATCATCTGGGGAACGGCTTCCATCGGGCCGCCCTCGACTTCTGCGGCCAGTCGCACAGTCCCGTGACCGTTGCGTAGGCGCACCGTCAGAATCTTGAAGGCCCCCTGGCGTTCATTGGAGTCCGCGATGATCTCTTGAACGTCACCCAACCGCCCGTCAAGCAGACGGACCCGCTCTCCACGTCGGTAGCGACGACCCGCGGCGTAGGCCCGCAGTTGCCCATCGCCAGCAATCGACGCCCGCACGGCCTGCCGCACGAGTGTCTCGATGGGTACAGGCTGATTGGCATCACGAATCACTGCAGCCAACCAGTCGAGGTCGATACTTCCAACCGAGACGGCCGGTGCGAGTTGCTCGACCGCTTCGTGTGGCACGCGCACAGACATAGATGTGGGTAATCCCCCCCCAGATATGTATAGTGTATCTATGATCTCTAACGCGGGGATTACCGAATCGTTACGGAGCGGTTACACCGCGGGGTGCAGAGCTCAGCGAGGCGCGCCCACCACTGCCAAGAGTCCAAGCGACCACAACCGCTGGACAGCATCAGCCTCAAGTCGATCGCCTGGCTCGCACAACACGTCGCCGGTCTCGGGATCGTAGGCTGCGAGGTGCGCCACGTAGGAGCCGGGTGGCGGCCCTCCCAGAACCCAGCGTGCCCGCGGCGCAGGGCCGATGGGTGAGAAGAGATCGGGACGCTCGTGTAGTGCCAGAGCCAAGCCATACAGCCCCGGCGCCCCAGCGTTCGATGATGGCAGATAGCGGAGCAGCTCGGCAACGGTCAGTGGGTGGTCCACCGCAAGAATCGCGCGAGCCAATGCCTCAAGCAGCGAGCTGTCGGGCCTTACAGCTTTCGATTTGAGGAACCAGCCGCCGTCCAGGACCACGAAGCGGGTATCGTTGCGCAGCGCGTCGCGTACCGCACCGAAGATCCCCGTGCCGTACTTCCAGAGCACGTAGTCAACTCGTGAACGGTCGTTCTCGCGGTCGCGCAGCATGGTTACCAGGTCCTCAACCGACCTTCTCCACTGGTCCAGATACTCGTCGCCCCGCGCGCGCGCCGCCATTCCGTAGACTCGGGTGCCCCGCACACCATCGATCCGGACAACGACCCCTCTGCCCGAGTGCTTGACAACCTCACCGGCACTTGGAGCAAGCATGCCCGTTCCATGCCGGTTCACCGGCGTCGCAAAGATCGCCCAATCGCCAACTTGCCAGGGCCCGCCCGGGTCCCAGATGGGCATGGGCGCAGGAGCATCACCAAGATCGAGCGTCGTGTTGCGTTCTGGAGCGTATCGCAGCCGACCACGGACAATCTGTCGAACTATGGTGGTCAGAGTGTATGCTTCCTGTTTGCGCCCCATGCGGCGAGCCACACGGTCGAGATCACGTCGGCAGACCCGGAATTCCATCCAGTCGTCCAGGTCGAGATAGCTATCGGTCATCGCGCCCTCTGATCGTTGCACCGAGCGCCGCGTAGACCAGCGGTAGCAGCGCGGTTGATCAAAGCATCTCCGGCGGTCACACGTCCACCTCACCACCGTAAGGCGTCAGGAGAAACGCGACACGCCCATGGGGCTTGCGCACGAGCTGTCGCGCCCGGACAACAAAGGCCGACACATCTGGCTCGCTGGCTGTCTTGTCACGATCTGCTGTGCCCAGACGAAGCGCGGGCGGGCTGCCAATGATGGCATCGAAGCCTGGCTCACCATCACCGCAATCAGCCGATCCAAGGAAGACCTCGGGGAAGGCCACATCCCAGTGTAGATAGCCCTGCTCAGCGGCGCATCTTCGGGCGCGATCCACCACCTCAGCCTCACCAGGTTCGAGAGCCTGCTCGCCTCGGATTGCCCGTATCAGCTCCGTGCCCTTGCTGTGCAGAAGCGCAGTGGCGTCTGCGTCGCCCGCCTGGCTGTAGGTCCACAGATCCAAGAGAAGCTCATAGGGCCTCACCGCAGCCGAGAATGCTTCAGGATCTGTGTGCGCTGAAGCAGCTGCGCGGACAGCACCGACATCAAGCACTGCAGGCCCCGTTTGGCACTTCCCGGAGTCGTCGGACGCCAGAGTGCAAAGACGGGCACCCAACAGACTATTCCCACAGCGCATGTGCCGGTCCAGCAGTGGCAGAGGAGCGCCCAGGACAAAGCCTCGCATCGCAACGTTGGCCCGGCTCACGGAAACAGCAGTGGGGTTAGTGTCTACACCATAGATCGCTCGTTCGACAACCAAGCGCGCCAGGATAGCGTCATCGCTGGCCAACCGGGGCGCAACGACCAGCTCCTGCGTGCGCGCTGCCTCCAGGAGTACCTGTCGAGTCGCTGTGATGTCTCTATAGATCGGGTTCCATAGCACAGGGACTCTGGGATAACGGGCGTGGTAATCGGCGAGCGCCGCCATGATGCCATCGATTAGGATGTCCACAGCGCAGACCAAGAAGAAACCCGTTCCCATTGCGGGATCGAGCACCCGTATGCCCAGTAAGGCTTCGTAAGCTTTGCGTTCAGCCGCCAGCAATGCTGCTCGCCAACCCACATCATCGATGGGTCTCGCACGCAACGCCCCCTGGCGCCTTAGCGCTGTAATCTCGTCCATGGCAGCGGCGAACAGCCGCGCGCGGTGGTCGATCACCGATCGGAGCGCACGCTCGATAACGGTGACTCCCACGTAGTCGGGTGTTGCCGGGCCGGCAGGCGTCTCCAACCGGTTCGGATGGGGGGCCATCGCCACTGGTCCGGTCGAGACATCCACAAGCCCGATCAGATTCTCAAGCAAGCCATCCGCCACCGTGCTGAGGTGCCGGAGCGTAAGGGCCCCGTAGTCGATGGGCTCACCATCCAGTTGCCCAAGGGCAGCCAGAGTCCGTGCCATCACCTGATCGCTAAGCCGATGCCGCTCGAGAAAACCCTGCACGGGCATCACGGGACTGAAGAGATCGCCACCGTAGGCCGGCAGACCCAACTGGGCCTGCCCATGCTCCAGGTCGCGAAAGAGCGCCAGCAAGTGATCGTAGCGCGGGGTCGCATTGGGAGCCGCACTCAGCGGCAAATCCTGCTCAACACACTCGACCGCCCATCGCACCTGCGTTGTCAGGCTCCTGCCCCGATAAGTGGGATTGTCCATTGGTAGGTAGTTCCGGGCTTCGGCATAGAGCACGAACAGCACACGCTGTACAAGCCCGAGTGCAGCCCCAGCCATCTCCTGACGATCGTCGTGGCCTTCGCCGCGCTGCACCTGCCGGTAGCTGAAGAACCCGCCGCAGATCTCCGGCAAGATCGTCGATAGGAGCCTGCTTCGCAACGTCCGCGTGACGTGCCGGGCGTACTCCGCCGATGCAGCTTTCAAACGTGTCACCAGAGCCTGCTCGCCGGAGCTCGACACATAGGCCGGAGCGGCGGACAACTGCCACCAAACCTGAAGCTGTTGGCATTGCGCCGTCCTAAGCGCCACATCTGGGGCAGAGTGCGCCGCGGCTGCATGCCCTATGATCTGGCCCAGGTCAAACTCACAGGTCTCGGCGGCGGCGCTCCCAACATCGGAATCGGCGTAACTGGCGTGGCAAATCCGCCAGCGCAGACCATTGGTGAGAATGCCCCACTCGATACCGCGGTTGACGAGCGCGCCAACCATCCGCGCCAGCGGACTCAGCTCCACCTGCTCAGAAGCCTCCTGTCCCAGCGGTCCGCCCCACCGAACCGGGACAACCACAACCGGGGGCGATCCCTCCAGAGCCACACCCTGCACCAATCTCAACTCGCCCGCCGTTAGGCCCGATGGGTCAGGGAACAATGTGTAGGCACCGCTCTCCGCCAGCCCACTCGCCGACCAGCCCAGCAAACGCAAAACCGGAAGCACAAAGTTCTGCCACGTCTGCCCAACGTTCCACTCCACAGTGTGTTCCCGCGCACCACACCAGATCCGCGAGAGCGCCTCAAGCCGCCGACTCCATTCGGTAGCCTCCACCGCGGATTCCCCCAGATGTGCGCGCAACACCGGGCTGGCGAAGAGCACACAGGCCGGCGGGATGCGTAGCCACGAATCCCGCTGACTCGCCTGTGACGCCGGCGCCACGGTTCCATCGAGAACCTGAACGAGTCGCTGATCGGTCAATAGAGCCTGGAGAAGCGCCTCCGTCTGCTCGGTCGCCACGCGTCGCACCGCGTCTTCATCGATCGATGGAGAGAGCGCAACCTGCGGTGCACCGGCCACCTGCGCAACGACACGCCGGATTGTTCCTTCGTGGAGCTTGAGGTCGAGCACGGTAAATCTCCCCTGCCGGGGATTGCCGCGTCGCCTGAGGCCGACCACTTCCGCTTTCTCGCCCGCGAACCAGACCCGTTCGCCCAAGACATATCGTCCGCCCAGAGCATAGGCTCGGACCGGGGCGGTGCGCTCCAGCACAATCCTTGCCAGCCTATGGATCAGGGTATCGAGGTCACCCGGCCGACAACCTGAACCGGATGTCGCAATCAGGGCTTCAAGATCAGCAGGCTCAACGCGCATAGATCTCCGCTACGGACACAACAGACACATCTGAAGCACAGAGTATAGCACTGCGCCACTACCACCACAACCTATGGCTGCCAGCAAGGGGCGCGCCGGGCAGCGACACGCCCGCCGTCTGTTGGGCACGGGGGCCATGCGGCCCCTGTCAGACAGGCCCCTCGGCTAGCCCAGCCCTCTGCCAGGACCATTATGACAGCCGAACGACGACAGCGTCACGCGCATCTACAGTCAGAGCGACCCGCCGGCCGCGAACCTGCACGCCCTCCTGAGGCAGCCCTCCCCACAGCACCTCGCCGCCGCCAAACGGCCCCCACTTCTCCCCGAAGGCCAGGTCAGCGAAGACCGGTCGCCGCTCAGGGTTGATGACCCAAAGACACAGCCCGGCCGGACCTTCGTGAAGACGCGCCGTCACCGCACTCCTGCCGGTCGAAACGTGTTGCGCTCTTCCAGCGAACCGCAGGGCCTCAGCGAACCAGACCCGTGCCGCGGCAACGGGATTCGCGGCATAGCCAAAGCCGGGCATTGTGCCCACCAGCCTCACACGCCCGTTGCCGTGTGCGCAATCCACGATTGCAGCCTGGCCATCGTCGTGCCAGGCGACCGCGGTGCCCCCGGCGACATCGTAACCCTGTAGAAACAGCCCGCCGGGAACCCCATGCTCACCGAATCTGATCTCAAGGTCCGCAACCAGGTCGGGGGCGAACTCGACCCGGCTCTCGCGCACTCCGAACAACGTACCGAGCCCAGCACCAGGCTGCACAGTCTCCACACGGCCCGCCTCGTCAAAGTAACCCGGACAGCCTTCGGCGATCAACACGCCACCCGCTGCCACCCACTGCCGCAACCGGTCGACGCTCGCCTGCGAGACGACAATGGGAACGGGCAAGTAGAGCACATCGTAGGCGTCGATATCGCTAATCCGTACCCAGTCTGCCTGGATGTTGTTGTCGAAGAACCCCCGGTAAACGCCCTCCAAGGCCTGTGCGTAGGCGCTACTGTCACCTAACAGAGCGTAGGCGAACAGCTGTGTCTCGGGCAGCACCACGATGCCCACATCGCCGCGGACCGGGCGCATTTCCCAGAGCCAAGCCTGCTCCGGTGCATTGGCCCACCGGGCTAGGCGGCTGCTTGTCTCAGAGCGCTCGGTTCGAGTGCCGTCCATAGCATACGGGCCAAATGCCCCGAAGAGCGGCCCATCGAGCAGCGGCCGCCAGCGCGGGTATAGCAGTCCTAGAGCGCCACCGGCAAACGAAGTCATGTGCCACAACCGTAGGTCGTCGGGCGTCGGTATGCGCCCGTCTTCGCGCGGTCGTCCCACAACCTGGGGCTGCAACCATAACGGACCGCCCTGCGCCTCAGCGTGCCAGAACGGCTTACCTCGTGCGGCTGCGCGGGTCAAGTCTACCGCATGCCACAGCTTCCACGGTTCATCGCCCTTGCGACACGCAACCCACGTCAACCCATAACTATCGACGTGGGTCGCAGCTCGCCAGTCATCACGGGTGTTCGAGGCCATGGCCACCAGGCTCCCGGCAACGCCGTGCGCGGTAACCGGATGCATCGGGTCGAGCTCGCGGAACAGGCGTGCTCTCCAGGCCAACTGCTCCTCGGCGTTCTCGATGCGGAACCGCAACCAGTCGAGCACGTCCGGATAGGGGCCAAGGGTCCGCGGCGGCATCACATCTTCCCAAGTCTCAAAGCTGTAACGATGCCAGGCCTCTCCGAGAGCTCGCAGGTCGCCGTACCTCACGGCCAACCAATCCCGAAACTCGGCCACAGTGGCAGGGCAGTAACAGACATCCGCTGGGTAGTTGATCTCATTCCAAATGTCATACCCGCCGAGTCCCGGGTGGTCTCGGTAGCGCTCAGCCAGCGTCCGGAGGAACTGCTCAGCAGCCTGTCGATAGTCTTGGTTGTCGAGGCACAGCCCCGGTGCACCTCCGACAACGCAGCTTCCGTGCATCACACTATCCACACGTCTACCGTCGCGCGTTTCAAAGCGGGCATGCGCATACCGACGATATGCCCATTCGGGGGCGACGTTAACCATCTCCGCGATAATGGTCTTGATCCCATGCTCGGCCGCCAAGTCCAGATGCCGGTCGTAATCCGACCAATCATAAACGCCCGGCGAAACCTCTATTGCGCCCCAGAGAAACCAGTGACGGAAGGTGTTCAAGCCGTCCGCCGCTGCGGTCCGGTAGTCGCGGGCCCAGTCCTCGGCGGGCGGATTCGACTTGCGAAAGTACACCGCGCCGAAAGGGAACTGCGGAAGCCCGGTGGGTTTCTGACCATCCGGTGATTGTGACACCGTCTATCCTCCTATCATCCGTCGCTCAACGATCGCGAGGATCTCCGACTCCAGGGCCAACGCGCGAGACTGTAGCTCGGCTCCCTCAGCAACGGCCCGCTCGGCGAACGCGCGATCGACCAGCCCGGAGGCGTTCGTCTTCACGTTGAGGTACGCGCCCATCAGTGCAGCCCGCGCACACAGCGCGCCGACCCCCGCATCGGCCACCGAATTGGGATTTCCGATCTCGGCCATCGCCCTAACCACACCCATCGTTGCCAACACCTGGTTCATAACGGCCAACGGCACCTCGATCGCCACACGCGTCGCCGCCTCGATGGCCCTGCTGCGGGCCTCTCGTTCAGCCTCCGTCTGTTTTGGGTACCGCAGAGCCGCCATCAGTCCCTCGAAGGCCCGGCTGTCCTCGTCGACCAGCGCAACCAGTGCCCCCTGGAGGGCACAGCCCTTGACCGCCCAGTCCGAAAAGACCGCCCAGCGCTCATCCCAGCCCCGTTTGTGCGCCGAGCCATTGGCGACCATCGTTCCCAGGGCCGCCGCCAGCGCACCCACCGTGGCTGCTACCGAACCACCTCCTGGCGTCGGCTGCTCCGAGGCCACAGCATCCAGAAAGGCCGTCACCGGCTTGTCGACCAGGCGTTGGGTCCGCGCGCGAGCTGCAAGCGCATATTCGATGATGCGCTCGTCGGGGTTGAACGGTGCCAGATCCTCGAGTCCTAGCGACCGTATAGCGATCCGAACGATCTCCCGTTCCGGAATACCCAGGGAGCGTTGCTGCTGGCGCAAGTAGTACTCACCTGCCTCGCGCAACACCCTCAACGGAACCATGCCGATGATTTCCGACCCTGTAACACGGAGCCCGCGCGCTCCCGCACGCTCGCAGACCTCCTCAAAAGCTTCATGCACGGGCGTAACGCTCAGGTCGGTCAAGTTCATCGATACCTGGCAGATTCCATACTCCTCGATGTACCAGCCCATCGCCTTCACCCCTTTCAGGGTGCCGGGTACCATGACCGGTGCCCCGTGCTCGTCCCGAACCACATCGCCCGTTATGCGATTGCCCTCTCGAAGGACTCGCCCGCGTTCCCGCACGTCGAAGGCCACTGCGTTGGCTCTGCGGGTGGACGTCGTGTTGAGGTTCACGTTGTAGGCGACCAGGAAGTCGCGCGCACCGATGACCGTCGCGCCGGCCCGCGGGTTGAATGCGGCGGGGCCAAAGTCCGGCTGCCAATCCGGATCTCGTAGCTTCTCTGGCAGACCCTCATACTCACCTGCGCGGATGTTGGCCAGGTTTGTGCGCTCAGGACGTGTGGCGGCCGCCTCGTAGAGGTAGACGGGGATCCCCAGTTCTGCACCGACCCTCTCCCCCAGCCTGCGGGCGTAGCAAGCCGTCTCCTCAAGGCTGATGCCAGAGATCGGTACAAGCGGGCAGACATCTGTCGCGCCGATTCGGGGATGCTCGCCGCGGTGCTTGCGCATGTCGATCACCTGAGCGGCCGTCTTGATTGCCGCGAACGCAGCATCGATAACAGGCTCCGGTTCGCCCACAAACGTGACGACGGTCCGGTTCGTTGTGGCGCCCGGGGCCACATCCAGCAGAGTGACGCCATCCACGGCCTCGATTGAGCGCGTGATCTGCTCAATGACATCACGGTCGCGTCCCTCACTGAAGTTGGGCACGCATTCGATCAGTTGTGTCATAGGGATCTCCTGGACAGTATGTGGGGAACGGACAACCCAACCCGCGGCCCAGCCTCATCTGAGGTCGCTTGGAAGCAACCCACGGCCGACAAGAGGACGCAGTAATCCACCCTGTACGATGGCCTTCGCCGCTTCGATGTCAGGCGCATGCAGGCGGTCGCGATCGTAGAATGCCACCTTTTCCCGAAGCAGGCCCATCGCCTCCTGCAGCTTTTCCGATGTTCGGAGCGGGGCACGGAAGTCCACACCCTGGGCGGCGCACAGATACTCGATTGCCAGGATGCCTGCCGTGTTCTCAGCCATTTCGCCCAGCCGGCGCGCGGCAAACGTCGCCATGCTCACGTGGTCTTCCTGATTGGCCGACGTAGGCAGGCTGTCAACCGATGCCGGGTGCGCTAGCGACTTGTTCTCGCTCGCCAGAGCGGCGGCAGTCACCTGGGGCAGCATATAGCCTGAGTTCAGGCCGCTGTTCGTCACCAGGAAGGGCGGGAGGCCACTCAAGTGTTTGTCGATGAGCAGCGCAACGCGTCGTTCGGAAAGAGCACCCATTTCAGCGATTGCCAGAGCTAGGGCGTCCGCCGCTAGAGCCACGGGCTCCGCATGAAAGTTGCCACCCGATAGGATCTCGCCACTTTCGGCGAAGACCAGGGGATTGTCGGACACTGCATCGCCCTCGATCGTCAACGTCTTGCCCACAAACCGCATAACGTCCAGACACGCCCCCATGACCTGTGGCTGACAGCGGAGCGAGTATGGATCCTGAACGCGCCCGCAACTACGGTGCGACGCACGGATATCACTGCCCGCCAGAAGATCTCGATACACAGCGGCGCACGCCATCTGTCCGCTATGGCCCCGCGCCCTATGGATCCGATCATCGAACGGCACGTCGGTTCCCATGGCCGCGTCGACAGCGAGCGCTCCGATCACCAGCGCCGCAGCGAACAGCTCCTCAGCACGGAAGAGACCTGCAAGGCCCAACGCAGTGGAGACTTGCGTGCCGTTGAGCAGGGCGAGCCCCTCCTTGGGCCCGAGCTTGTGAGGAGCTAGCCCCAGCTGCCGCAGCGCCTCCATGGCCGGCAGCGTCCGCCCACCCCAGCGCACCTCTCCTAGTCCCAATAGGGAGGCGCTCAGGTGCGCAAGCGGCGCCAGGTCGCCCGAAGCCCCAACCGAGCCCTTCGCCGGGATGCACGGCGATATACCCATATTGACCAGATCAATGAGGCGATCGATCGTCTCACGCCGCACGCCCGAGTAACCACGGGCAAGGCTGTTGACTTTCAGGACCATCAGCAACCTCACAACACCCTCGTCTAGCAGCGGACCTACGCCGGCAACGTGGGACATCACGAGGTTCTCCTGGAGAGTCTCTAGGTCGGCGTCGCTGATCCGCGTATCCGCAAGCTGTCCAAACCCAGTATTTACCCCATACACGGTCTTGTGGGCTGCTATCACGTCGAGGACCACCTGGTGAGCGGTCTCGATTGCATCACAGCAGGACGGATGAAGACTGAGGCGCACCGGTCGAAGAAAGACCTCGCGCATCTGCCGAAGGTTCAGGGTGCCCGGAACAAGCGTCAACTCTTGCATACACGTGTCTCCTTGCAGCCGCCCCCCGGGCCACAGTCTGCGCTACAGGACCCCGGCGAGCGTGCCTGCACACGGCTTAGAGCTCCAATAACGGGAGGTCCAGCCCCTTCTCTTTGGCAAAGGCGATAGCCTCGTCGTAGCCAGCGTCGGCGTGACGCATCACACCGGACGCTGGGTCGTTCGTGAGCACGCGCTCCAGGCGACGTGCTGCAGCCTCAGTCCCATCAGCGACTATGACAAGCCCTGCGTGCTGAGAAAACCCCATTCCGACGCCACCGCCATGATGAAAGCTGACCCAGGTAGCGCCGCTCGCGGTGTTGAGCAACGCGTTCAGAACCGGCCAATCGGACACGGCATCGGAACCATCCCGCATCCCCTCTGTCTCCCGATTCGGGCTCGCCACCGATCCGCTGTCGAGATGATCCCGGCCGATGACGACCGGCGCGCTCAGCTCGCCACTGGCGACCATGTCGTTGAACGCGAGGCCCAGCCTGGCGCGATCGCCCAGTCCTACCCAACAGATACGCGCCGGGAGTCCCTGGAACTGGACACGCTCGCGAGCCATATCGAGCCAGTGATGCAGATGCCGGTCATCAGGCAGCAGCTTTTTCACAGTCGCATCGGTCTTGTAAATATCCTCCGGGTCGCCGGAAAGTGCGGCCCACCGGAAAGGCCCAATGCCACGGCAGAACAGCGGGCGGATATACGCAGGCACGAAACCCGGGAAGTCGAAGGCATTCTCTACCCCGGTCTCAAAGGCCATCTGCCGGATGTTGTTGCCATAGTCGAAGACCGGAATCCCCTGGTCGTGGAAGCCGAGCATCGCTCTGACCTGGATGGCGATAGAGGCCCGCGCCTCTCGTACCACGCGGTCGGGATCGGTCTGCCGCAGACGCGCAGCCTGATCCAACGTCCAGCCGATAGGCAGGTAGCCGTTGAGCGGGTCGTGAGCTGACGTTTGGTCTGTCACGGCATCTGGCCGAACGCCACGCCGCACCAACTCGGGGAACACCTCACCTGCATTACCTAGCAGCCCCACAGACCGCGGCGTGCCCGCCCGACACGCAGCATCGATCCTCTGCAGCGCATCGTCGAGATCGGTCGTCATCTCATCCAGATAGCCGGTGTGCAGCCGGCGCTCGATGCGGGCAGGATCGCACTCCACCGCCAGCATCGAAGCACCGGCCATCGTACACGCAAGCGGCTGGGCACCCCCCATCCCCCCCAGGCCACCGGTGAGGAACCACCTTCCTCGCAGATCGCCACCGTAGTGTTTCTGGCCGCAGGCCGCGAACGTCTCGTAGGTGCCCTGGATGATGCCTTGCGTGCCAATGTAGATCCACGACCCGGCAGTCATCTGTCCGTACATCATCAACCCGGCCCGGTCCAGTTCGTTGAAGTGCTCCCACGTAGCCCAACGTGGCACCAGGTTCGAGTTCGCGATCAGCACCCGTGGAGCGTCTGGGTGGGTCTTGAAGATCCCTACCGGCTTCCCCGACTGAACGAGCAGTGTCTCATCGTCTCCCAGTCGCTTCAGCGACGCAACAATCTTGTCAAAGGCGCCCCAATCTCGCGCAGCACGCCCGATGCCTCCGTAGACAACCAGTTCGGCCGGCTTCTCAGCTACATCGGGGTCGAGGTTGTTCATCAGCATCCGCAGCGCTGCCTCCGTGAGCCAGGATCGACACGATCGCACCGTCCCGGTGGGTGCCTTGATCCTACGACTGGGATCAAATCGGATCGACATACGCACCTCCATTGCCCGATATGCGTGGTACAGTCTATAATCAAGTATACGCCAGTTACCATACCCGTGAAATGGAGACGTGGCCATGAAACCAGACCTGATCCTCCATAACATCGCCGTCGTTACGATGGCGGGGGGCCGCTATGGTCTCATACCCAGAGGCGCGATCATCGCACACCGCGGTGTGATCCAGTGGGTTGGCGAGGAGGCCTTGCTTCCGGGCTACCAGGCGAGGCGGACAATCGATGGCCGCGGCAGACTCGCGACGCCAGGGCTCATCGATTGCCATACACATCTGATCTATGCCGGGAACCGCGCTGACGAGTTCGAGCAGCGGCTCAAGGGCGTTAGCTACGAGGAAATCGCCAAAGCGGGCGGCGGAATCCTCGCTACCGTGCGCGCCACGCGCCGCAGCTCAGCCGAAGCCCTTGCCGCTGCGGCACGCCCTCGCATTCGCAGCCTTCTGGATGAAGGCGTGACGACGATTGAGATCAAGACGGGTTACGGCCTCGACGTCGAGAATGAGGTCAAGATGGTCGACGCGATGGCACTGCTTGAGGAGGATCTCCCAGTAGACATCTTTAGGACGTTCTTGGGCGCGCACGCGATCCCCCTTGAGTACCGGGGCCGCGCCGATGCGTATGTGGACCTTGTCTGCGACGAGATGTTGCCGGCCGTTGCTCATCGCGTCAATAGCGTCGATGTCTTCTGCGAGTCCATCGCGTTCGACCTGGATCAGACCCGGCGCATTCTGCAGACAGCCCGCCGCTTCGCGCTCCCTATCAAGGTTCACGCCGACCAGTTGAGCAGTCTAGGTGGCGCAGGCCTAGCGGCTGAGATGGGGGCGCTCTCCGCCGCCCACCTTGAATACCTGGATAGCAGCGACGCGCGCCTGATGGCGGAGAGCGGCACGGTGGCGGTCCTCCTGCCGGGGGCGCTCTATTACCTACGCGAAGAGCGCCGTCCCCCAGTGGACCTTCTCCGCCGGTATCGGATCCCAATGGCCGTGGCAACGGACGCCAACCCCGGGACATCTCCCTGCTTCTCAGTCCTTGCGGCGATCAACATGGGCTGCGTGCTCCTGGGGCTCACGCCCGAGGAGGCGCTCGCCGGCGTCACGATTCACGCTGCCCGCGCCTTGGGCCGAGAGACCCTTGTCGGTTCGCTCGAACCCGGCAAGCAGGCCGACATTGTGCTCTGGAACATCGAGAAGCCCGTGGAGCTGGCCTATTACCTGGGCTTCAATCCCTGTTCGGCTATCATCAGGCACGGGCGTGTAATCAGGCGCTGATCCCAGAGGGCAGCATCGGGGAACGACCCTCAGCAGCCTGCGGACTGGCGCTCTCAGGGCATGCACAGCTTCCCATCACCCGCGTGCGGGCCCGTACGACGAGCGTGTGGCGCGCGCGGATCACCGTGCAGGCTGCGCACGAAGATCAGCAGGGGCATCCCCTGCGCCGCGGTCTAGTCAGCCGCTGCCGTTATCGTGAGGGTGTGGATCCCGTGAAACGGGTCTGCATGGTGAACCAGCCGCTGGGCAGCCATATCCAACTTGTAGCTGCCCGCTGAGACGCTCACACGCGCTCCGTCTGGATACTGAAATCGGGGGACAAACAACTCCGTCGGCGCAGCGACCTCCGGGTCGTGCCGGAAACGGAACGTATACCTACGCCGCTCCCGATCAAAGCTCTGGTGCAACGGCGTACCGGCGACCTTCTCGGCATATGGACGTACAGCCGCCTCGAGCGCTCTGCCGCCATCAAAGCGATCGCCGCACCCCGTCTGCTGTTCGCAACAGAACAACGAAAGGTCTTCATCGTTCCAATGATCGCCGCGGGCGTTCGAGTTATCTGCGGTGTAGTTCCACAGGGTGAATGGCACCAGGTTGCGCTCGAGCGCTCGCATCGTGGTATCGAGTGCGGCCACCTGTCGCGAGAAGTCACCTGTCTCGTAGGCGCGCCGTTCGTGCATATCAAAGGGGATCCCGACTTCGCCGATGAGCATCGGCGCGTTGTTCATATGGACGCTGGCCGCGCGCTTCAGCGATGCGATCTGCTCAGTGAATACCCGTAGCACCCGACGGGCGCCAAACACCGGGCGCCGCCGGACCAGATCGACCGTGAACCAGCGCCTGAAGCGCTTGGTGAACAGAGTCAATGCGTCATACCAGTGAGGAGCGAAGGCGATGTTGGGCGCATCCTCCGGCGACCATGGGACTGGCCCGCGGTGAGGCACCCCCTCGACAAAGATCAAGGCCCCTGGGTGAACCGCGCGTATGGCCCGCGCGTAGCGATTGGCAAACGGCCGCAAATAGTCACGATGGAAATCGACCTTCCTCCCCCTAACCCGGGCGAAGTGGTGCGGCCTGAGCAATCGCGGTTTGCCGAGGCTATCCAGGTCCCAGACGCCATTGCGACGCCAGATTGGCTCGTGGCCATCCTTCCAGACGCTGACGCCTTCGGGGTTGACCAGCTTGCGCCCAACACGGCGTTCGCCTGTGAGACCGACATCCCAGATCGTCACCTCTTCGGGATGCCCTGCGCCGAGGCGCATGGCCTGGAAGGCCGTCGGGCATGGCCCTTGCGGCAGAGCACTCGCGCGGGCTTCCAGATCGGTCATACCGATCATTCCTGAGGAGGGCTCATTCAACGTGTCATAGCCGACTACGTTCGGGAGATCTCGCACTCGCAGCGCTACCTGCTGCACCGCACGGATATAGTGATCCTGCAAGAACACCTGAATTGGAACGCCGTCGACCTTGCTTTCAGGCGCAAAGTCGTCACCGCCGAAGAACAGCGACCACATTGTGAGGTTCGCCAGTTTGCCTTCATTGGTAGGCCAGATCATGCACGGGAACGGATCGCCATACGTTGCGTGGACCAGTGCCGCGTCAGTAGGCCCAAACTTGGTGATGTCCATACCCACGACATCAAAGGTCCATCCCGGAGCCCCACTGCCTCCCGAGAAACGGCTCCAGACATCCTGATGGGGGTCAACAAACACGCCGATCCCGTGGTGCGCGGCCCGCTCAAGTACCGCACGTACGTAGTCGAGGTACGTTTCATCATAGATGCCGGGTCCGGCGTGCTCAATCGCCTCCCACGTCACCAAGAAGCGGACCAGGGTCAGGCCCCATTCGCGCAGGCGCGCGAAATGCTCGTCTGCTTCGTCTAGAGGGAACGGGCGGCCCACAAACGACACATTTCGATGGTCAAAAAAGCCCTCGGGATTCCACGTGCCCCCTTCAGGCCCGGCGGGGACCTTCGTGCTACCGCCGAGATTGACACCCCTGAGCAACAATTTGCGACCGTACTCGTCCACAAGCCAGCCCGCTTCTGCCCTAACCACGTTACACGCTCCCCCAAAACGACCGCCCACACGGCGCGACCAGATTGCAGAGGGACCGCCCGACAACAGACACGGGCGGTCCCCCCTTCTTGTCCTGTCATGCGCAAACCAACGCGCGCTCATTCTACCAAGCCGATCGCCTCGGGCAAGGCTCAGTTCCCCCAGGATAGCCTCTGTGACACTGCCGTCGGTCACAAGTGGTAGGAGCTTGCCACACCAGGCCTGGCCTGCAACAGCCAGACACCTGGTCAGCGCTCTCCAGAGCATCTGACCATAAGTGTCTTCTTCCCGTGTTGCTCCGGACGGCCCCCTAGAACCGCATTCGCTCCACCTCGACGCTGTAGTGCTGAGACCGCGAGTCGAAGTGAGAGAGGACTGCCCGCGCCTTCGGTGGCACCACTGCTACCTCATAGTCCTCGCCGGCGAACTCACGAACGGCATCGATCGATTCGAACCACATAATGGTAACGAACTCCACCTCCGCGCCCACAGCGCGGCGCAGAAGGTGAATGCCGCGATACCCAGCGATATGCCTGTCGGCGATGCCGACAAAGATCTCATCCTTTAGCAGTTGCTCATAGGTGTCTGCATTCTCAAGTGTGGTCCACCCATGCCAGATACGACTGATCATCTCCACTCCTCCATGGACTCAGCAGACGGAGTAAGGTGTGATATTCATTTATAGCGTAAGACTGAATACATACATCACTTTATGCATACACCTAGTGCGATCCAACACGCGCCCTCACGCGGGTTGCCGTGTCGCAATACCTGGCCGCTCAGTGGCTAACAGCGAGGGACTGTGATGGCTTCAGCGAACAAAGGCCAGCCTCAGGCACAGACAACGCCAAGCAAGGATTCCTGTCCGAACCAGCATAATCAGCCTCGTTGAGGGCAGGCCAACTCGCGGGCGACTAGGTATCTGTGGTAGACACGTGCTTGGCGACGATGGGGACCCAGACTTCATGGTAGTCCGATTGAGGCTCCCGCCCGACCGTCTTCCAGTAGTAGACCTCGAAATCGCCAATGAACCGCCCGTCATACCGGTAGGCGGATGCGACCAGCCAGTCCGAGCAGGTACCCGAGCGAGTGAGAGTCCCCTCCTGGCCGTTGCGCTCTTTCCAGATCGCCCATGTTGTCAGTCCGGGGTTCCAGGCGACCAGGCCGCCTTCGTAGTCCCACTTGAACCGTTTCAGGCTGTCGACCTCAATGCCGGCGAAGTACAAGCGGACGTTCTTCTCCACGAAGTGCCAGTAACCCACCGTGCGGTGAGGACGCGAGATATCGGGGATCTGCTTCAACTTGCCGAACAGGCGCCGGTAGAGCCCGCCCAGCTCGGTCCCGAAGTCACGATCCACGCGGATAATCCCCTGAACACCGACCAGCCGCAAGTGCGCCGTCTCGATCCTTGGGTCCACCTCGAATCCAGAGCCTCCCGGGCTACCAACGGCCCTCACTGCATGACATACTCAGAGCCTGATAGGCTCACTCGGTGGAGAAGCGGTAGACCGTGGTCGACCTATACACCTCTCCCGGGGACAAGACGGTACTGGGAAACGCCGGCTGGTTGGGTGAATCGGGGAAATGCTGCGTTTCCATACAGAACCCCCCACGCCGGTTGTAGCGCTGCCCACGCTTACCGGAGAGCGCCGGGGGCATCATGTTGCCGGTGTAGAACTGGACCCCGGGTTCGGTTGTGAGCACCTCCATCACACGTCTTGAGAGGGGCTCGCGCACCCGTGCAGCGAGGCGTAGAGTGCCCGGCGTACCATTGACGACCCAGTTGTGGTCGTAGCCGCCGCCAAAGCGGAGCTGCACATCGTCTGCGTCGATGCGCTCGCCGATCCGCCGGGGCTGTCTGAAGTCCATCGGGGTACCATCCACAGGCCGGATCTCACCGGTGGGGATCAGGCTTTCGTCAACCGGCGTATAGGCATCAGCGCTGAGGGTGACGACGTGATCGAGGATTGTGGCGACCCGCCCCCCCGACAGATTGAAATAAGAGTGATTCGTCAGGTTGACGATCGTGGTCTTGTCGGTGGTCGCTGTGTAGTCGATCCGGAGGCTATTGTCGCGCGTGACCGTGTAGAGCACTTGCACCGTCAGGGTGCCCGGGTAGCTCTCCTCCCCGTCAGGGCTCACGTAACCCAGCTCCAGAGCCGGGCCATCTTCGGTTTCACGCGCCAGAGACGTCCACACCTGCTTGTCGAACCCGCGCAGACCGCCGTGCAGGTGGTTGGGCCCGTTGTTGCGCGCCAGCACGTGCCTCACGCCCTCCAACGTGAACTCGCCAAGCGCGATCCGGTTACCATACCGCCCAACGAGGCACCCGAAAAAGGGATTGTGATCTACGTACTCCTCCAGGGTGTCGAACCCCAATACAACGTCGTCCCACGCACCGCCAACCCCAGGAGCTGTCAACGACACAACGATGCCCCCGAAAGTCGTGATTCTGGCCGACATCCCATTGTCATTGACCAGGGTGTACAGGGGCACATCGACCCGGTCTCCCATAGTACCGAAACTCGTCTTGCGAATCTCCATCCGCACCTCCCTGTCGTGCTCTTGGACCCTACCGCCCCACGTGGGGTCGCATTCGGTCCCTACTAACTCTCTATTATGCGCGTCCTCGCGGAACAGCAAACCACCATCCCGCGGTTGCATCAGCCCCCACCGACGATCGCTCCAACGAGAGCCACAAGCCCAAACCCCGCGACCACAACGCCCGACACCCGGTTCACCCATCTCAGGACAGAAGGGGTCACCCACCCACGAGCGAGGCCGACACCCAGGCTCAAGAGGAACCACCACGTGACGGATCCGACGAACACGCCCACCACGGTCACGAGCGACGCACCCTGAAGCCCGGATCGCTCGCCAAGTCCGAGGCCTGCGAAAACTGCCCCGAAGGAGAGGATCGTAAGGGGATTGGTAAGCGTCAGCAGGAACGTCGTAAAGAAGGCGCTTACCAGGCTCGGAGTGTCCGCCGCTGTCGCCAAGTCGTGCGGGTGCGTGAGGAAAGTCCGTGTTCCGAGGTAGCAGAGAACCGCACCGCCGACTAGGCGTAGCCACACCTGGTTATCTACCAGCAATTGGGCAATGAAAGAAAGCCCGAAGGCCGCCACCGCCCCATAGACCGCGTCAGCCGTGGCGGCGCCCAGCCCCGAGAACAGACCGTGGGCGCGGCCCTGCAGCAATGTCCGGCGAATGCACAGGACGCCAATCGGGCCGACCGGCGCAGCGATGGAAAAGCCGATCAGAACTGCAGGCAGCAGGTGACGCAGGAGAGGCACGGTTACCGCCGGGGTCACTGATACCCCAGACTGCCATCCGCGCGCCAGATGAACCGGCGGTGCCAGGACTTGTAGGGTTGTCCCGTAAGTGCATCGAGATCGAGGTCGATTCCCAATCCGGGGCGCTCCGGTGGCACGAGGTAGCCGTCACGCAGCAGAATCGGCGCATCGACGATCGCGGCTCTTCGGGGATCGTCGTCGGGATGATACTCAAGGATCAGGAAGTTGTGCGTGGACAGTGCGAAGTGGAGGTTGACGGCGCTCGCCACAGGCCCGCAGGGGTTATGCGGAGCAACCATGACGTATTCGGCCTCCGCCATCGCAGCCACCTTCTTCATCTCCCATAGTCCGCCCATCAGACACACGTCAGGTTGCACGATGTCCGCAGCAGCGTGAGCCAGCAGGTCGCGAAACTCATACTTCGTGTAGAGCATCTCACCGGTGGCGATTGGAATGGGTGCCCGGGCCCGAAGCTGTCCCAGGGCGGCCCGGTTCTCGGGCCGCAGCGGTTCCTCGAGAAACAGAGGATGGAACGGCTGTAGAACGTGGCACAGATCAAGTGCAAGGGCCGGCGAGAAGATCTGCGCGTGTGCGTCGAGGCCGATGTCGACGCCATCGCCTACTGCCTCGCGAACTGCGCGGATTCGCGCCTCGGCGCCTCGCATCGCGCCAGCGATGCCTTGGTCGTGCCAGGTTGGCTCATCCCCTCGATCAAACGGGAACATCTTCAGCGCCGTGTATGCGTAGCTGTCGACGAGCCGCTGTGCGTTCACCGCCAGCTCCTCTGGCGTGCGACCGCCTACGCTCTGGTAGACGCGCACCCGCTCCCGGCACCTACCTCCTACCAGTTGGTAGACAGGTACGCCAAGCGCCTTACCTTTGATATCCCAGAGCGCGTGCTCCACGCCACTGATCGCCGCGTTGACCACCGAACCACCTGGGAACCGCGTGCCGGCATACATGAGCTGCCACAGCCCCTCGATGTCGAACGGATCCCGACCGATCAACCACTCGGCGAAGTCCTCGATAACGGCCGCCGTACCGCGGTCTGGCCCAACGCTGTAGGCCTCGCCGACGCCATGGATGCCTTCATCGGTTAGCACGCGCACCAAGGGTATGTTCCGCTGCCCAAGCTCGATCAGATAGATCTCCAGCGACTGTATCTTCATCGATCGCACCTCACGCACGCCACAAGACATGGCTACCAGGGACCTTGCGCCTTACCCGTCCTCGAAATCATCCTATTCAGCCCGCTGCCCTTGTCAATCGGTAGAGCGGAGGAGCGCGATCGGCGACGACGACCGGCCATGCTATACTGAGCAGGCAAACCAGTTCAGCGGGCGCGGACGCAGATCCGCTCAGTTCGCAGGGACACGAAGGAGGCATCGATGGAGTATCGCAGACTGGGAGGTTGTGGCCTTAAGGTGTCAGAGCTATGCCTGGGCACGATGACGTTTGGGAGCCGAACCGATGAGGATGAGGCGCTGCGGATCGTGAACCTGGCATTCGAAGGTGGGATTACCTTCTTCGACACCGCAGATGGTTACGGACAGGGAAGGTCGGAGAGGATTCTGGGGCGAGCACTCAAGGAGCGCCGGCGCCAGGCCGTAGTGGCGACCAAGTTCTTCAACCCCATGGGGCCGGGGCCTAACGACTCCGGGATGTCTCGTGTCCACATCATGAACGCGATTGAGGATAGCTTGGAGCGACTGAATACCGACTATGTGGACATCTACTACGTTCATCACGTCGACATTCAGGCTCCCCTGGAAGAGATGCTGCGTGCCCTCGATGACCTGGTCCACCAGGGCAAGGTTCGCTACATTGCGTGTAGCAACTATGAAGCCTGGCGCTTGAGCGAAGCGCTGTGGCTGAGCCAGGTCCACGGCCTGGCACAGTTCGTAGCCTATCAACCCCAGTACAGCTTGGTTGTTCGCGATATCGAGCAGGAGCTCGTGCCCCTGTGTCTGCAGAAGGGACTCGGCATCGTGCCCTGGGCACCGCTAGCAAGTGGCTACTTGACCGGCAGGTTTCGGCCCGGTGAACAGACCACCGCCGGATCGCGCGCCGAGGACGGGTGGGCCTGGCACGGGCGGTTCTTTGCGCCAAATGCCGACGAAAGCCTGGCGGCGTTGCTCGACGTGTCTGCGCAGCTAGGCAAGACGCCCGCACAGGTGGCGCTACGCTGGGTTCTGGAGCAACCGGGCGTGTCGTCGGCGATCGCGGGTGTGCGCACTGTCGCGCAACTCCATGATAACATTGGGGCAACGGGTTGGCATCTGCCGCCTGATCTGCTCGCCAAGCTGGGCCAGATATCGCGCCTCCCACCCCGGTATCCGGCTTCATTCGAGCACAACATGCACCAACGGCGCGACAACGCAGTTGATATGCCTTCGCTGACCGACTAGCGTTTGCGCAAGCGTATCTGCACAGCAGAGGTATCGGCTCCGCAGACAGATCCGCACCGTATCAGAAGCCCGATCACTGCCGCCCGGTTGGCCGAATCCGATGGCCATAGGGTGTCCTGTACGACCCTACCCACGGACCCCACAAGGCCTCGACGGCGGCCCGATTTCGACGGTCGGTCCATACCAACGGAGGTATGCATCATTTACTGCTTGTGAGGCGATAATGGAACCATATAATTCACACATTACTGCTACGGAGCTGACCTTGAACCCCCGAGATACTGGTTCTCGACCAGCCCTCCGCCAGCCTCGGGCTCGGCGTGAACTCATCGACCCGCTACGCCGCCTTTCCACCACCCTCGTTGATCGCGACGCACGATCTCGATATCGTGTGCCGCCTGTGAGATCGCAGGCTGATAATGGACCGCGGTCGCGCCGTCGCTGACGGCGCGACGCATGCCGTTCTGGGTGACGAGGCCCTGCCACGACAACACGGGCTGGTCCAGCGGTAAGCCGGCCTGGCCTCCTCCCATCTCAGGATAGGGTGGATAGGCGGCTTTGCCCAGCGCACGGAGACCGCGTATAATCGATGGGTGACCCGGCCCGGCAATGCGAAAGGAGGCGGTATGGATAGAGAGCACTACACCCACTTGTTGGCGGTGGCGCGAGGGGATCGGTCGGCCGACTTGGTTCTCGACCACTGTCTCATCGCCAACGTCTTCACCGGCGAGCTCCTCCACGCCCAGATCGCGATCGCCGGCGCGTGGATCGCCGCAGTTGGGAGTGGCTTCAGCAGCCAACACGTCGTCGACCTGCAGGGTCAAGTCGTGACCCCCGGGCTGATCGACACCCACGTCCACGTTGAGTCATCCATGTGTGGCCCGGCGGAGTTCGCGCGGGCCGTCGTGCCTCACGGCGTGACAACTGTGATCTCTGATCCCCACGAAATTGCCAACGTCGCCGGCGTTGAGGGCATCCGCTACATGCTGGATGCTAGCGAGAACCTACCGCTAACCATCTACGTGAATCTGCCTTCGTGCGTTCCCGCTACGTCGATGGGAACCGCAGGGGCGACCTTGGCAGCCAAGGATCTTCTGGCGCTGAGGGATCATCCCCGTGTCATCGGGCTCGCCGAGTTTATGAACGTACCTGGTGCCGTGCTAGGTTTGCCAGACGCGATCGAGAAGCTGCTGGCCTTTCAGGACAGCCACATCGACGGACACGCTCCCGGCACGACCGGCAAACAACTTCAAGCCTACATCGCGGCCGGTCCTGCAACCGACCACGAGAGCACAACAGCCGAGGAGGCACTGGAAAAGGTCCGCTGGGGCATGAGGGTATTGCTGCGCGAGGCGACCTCGGCCAAGAACCTACGCCCGCTCCTCGCGGCGGTATCACCGGCCAGCGAACGTCGTTTTGCGTTTGCTAGTGACGACCGCCATCCCGCCGACCTTCTGGACGAAGGCAGCATTGACCACCACGTCCGATTGGCCATCGACGCAGGCCTGGACCCACTGACCGCGATCCGTATGGCTACGCTCAATGGCGCCGAGGCTTTTGGCCTGCGGGATCGCGGTGCGATCAGCCCTGGTCGCCGCGCAGACTTGGTAGTAACCCCGACGCTGAGCGATTTCCGTGCTGCGCAGGTCTACTATGGCGGACAACTGGTCGCGCGGGACGGTCAGCTACTGAGCAGGACAGAGCTTGCCCCAACCGCGGACTCCAGTGTGTGGCACAGCATCCACGTCGATGTGGGGGCCCTGTCCTTTGATGTAGCGGCAGAAGGCAACCGTATGCGGGTAATCGGCGTCATCCCTGACCAGATCGTGACCGAGCTCCGTGTGATGGAGCCCAAGGTTGTCAGAGGGCAAGCTGTGTCGGACCCGTCGCGCGACCTCATCAAGCTCGCCGTTATCGAGCGACACCGTGGGACCGGGAACGTGGGCATTGGCTTTGCTCAGGGACTGGGAATCCGCTCGGGGGCAATTGCTGGAACCGTCGCCCACGACTGTCACAACATCATTGTTGCCGGTGTCACGGATGAAGACATGCAGACCGCGGTGCGCACTCTCAAGGATCTAGGTGGAGGTCTGGTTGCCGTCCGCGACGGCGTCTGTATGGCCGCTGTCCCACTGCCTATCGGCGGTCTGATGTCGAACCACCCCATCGAGGATGTCCGCCGCCAGATGGACGATCTGGTTGCTGCCTCCCATGCCCTTGGTTCACCGCTTCACGACCCCTTTATGCAGCTTGGGTTTCTCGCGCTTGAGGTGATCCCGGCGCTGAAGTTGACCGACCTGGGTCTCGTCGACGTCGCAGCGTTCGACTTCGTACCTCTGTGGGCGGATTGAGGCCGGCTGCCAATTGGCTTGACAATCGGTCCCGGTGTGAAGTACAATGTGACATGCGCTGCCAGTACCGAGTCCACGAGCGGTGGCCAGACAGCTGGCGCATCCGTGGCGTCCCTAGCCCACCACGCAGAGGACCTATGACTGTCGCAGGCCAGCCTCAGACCAAGTGCGCGACTGACCCTACCGACCTCACCTGGAAGGCATTACGGAGAGGGTCCGTCTCGCGAGCCCGGGTTATCTCACTCAGTCGGCCAGTCCTGGAGCTGATCACTCCCGATGAGCAGCCGGCCACCGAGCTGGCGCGTTACAGAAGTGCTGTCAACATCGCCGTTCAGGACGCGATTGTTACGCTCGTGACACCGCAACTTCGCAATGGACCTTTCCACATCGTCGTTACATCGCTGCCGCCGCCTCAGGTCGTTCCCAGCTTTTCCGTCTATCGGGACCAGGACCAGATCCATCTCGGCGGGTGGGCGTGTTGGCTGGGGCCGTGTTTTGAGGTTTGGGAACCGCGGGTAGACTGGGCCGCCCTTGCAGTCTCCCCGATCGCCGCGACCTATCTGGCGCGCCAGGTCGAGAATCTGAAGGCGCAGCGGTCCGCACAGGCTCAGAATGCCTTCACCAACGACCTGCAAGCGGCCTTTGACGCCGCCGCAGTCCAGCTGTCACGCGCAGTCGTTGCCTCAGACTGCTCGGCGATCTCTGCGACAGCGGCCGCACTGGCGGGCCTTGGCCCAGGACTCACACCAGCTGGTGACGACTTGCTCGCCGGGATGATGCTCGCGCTGCAGGCAGGCTCTCAGCCGCAAGCACGAGCGTACTGTGGGACAATCTTCGAGGCGGCCGCACCGCGCACGACACGACTAAGCGGAGCGTTTCTGCGCGCTGCCTACGAAGGGAAGGTGGATGAGCGCTGGCATGACCTGCTCCGGAGCCTCGCCAGCGGCGACAATGTCCTTGTGGACCAGGCCGCGGCGGCTGTGGCGGCCTTCGGCGCCACCTCGGGTGTCGCCATGCTTGACGGATTCGTTCTGGGTCTCGAGGCATGTCGGGCATCAACGGGCGTGACTCGCGAGCAGAGCTCCGCGAACACCATAGAATAGGAGGCGGGATGTGATTACCCAGACCCTGATCAAACAGGGAGCCTATTACGACTCTGTGACCCTGATGCAGGTTGCCCAAGCGATCGTCGAACTGGAGGGCATCGAAGACGCAGCTGTGGTGATGGGCACTCCCGCAAACAAGGGCATCCTGGAAAACGCGAACCTGCTCACGGCTGAGGCACGCGACGCCTCGGCCGACGACCTCGTGGTTGCTGTGCGGGGCAATACCGAGGACCACGTGGGACACGCCATTGCCCAGGTAGAGCAGGAGCTCCAGTCGAGTCGGGCTCCGCAGGAAGCAGATGCCACTGCTCCGCGCCCCAAGACGGTCGCGGCCGCAGTCGATCAACAGCCAGACTCGAATATCGCGATTGTGTCGGTTGCCGGACGCTATGCCGCAGGCGTTGCGCGCGATGCGCTGAAGGGCGGTCTGCATGTCTTTCTCTTCAGCGACAACGTCAGCGTTGAGGACGAAGTCGCCCTTAAGCAGTTCGGACGCGAGCGTGGTCTGCTCGTGATGGGGCCAGACGCCGGCACAGCCATCGTCAACGGCATCGCATTGGGGTTCGCGAATAGCGTTCTCACAACCCCGCCCGCTCCCGGCGGCGTGGGGATCGTGGCAGCCAGTGGCACGGGGCTGCAGGCTGTGACCAGCAGCCTCGCCAAACAAGCCATCGGGATAACACAGGCTGTTGGGACGGGTGGGCGTGATCTCTCGCTGGAAGTGGGCGGCATCATGATGATCGAGGCGCTGAAAGCCCTACAGGCTGATCCCTACACACGCACGCTCCTACTCGTGTCGAAGCCACCATCCACCGAAGTGGCCACCGAGGTCCTCGCTCAACTCCAGGAGAGCGAAAAACTGGCTGTAGTGTGCTTCCTTGGGGGCAAGCGCGCAACGATTGAGGCCTCTGGCGCTATTGCGGCGACGACCCTTGAGGAAGCAGCTCTGATCGCCGCAGAAGTTGTGCGCGACGGAGATCCCCGTCGCGTGCTGAAGAGCCTAAAGAAGCGCGACCGGCAGCTCCAGGCCCAAGCCGAGACGCTGAAAGCCGGACTGTCCAAGAAGCAGCGTTACTTTCGCGGGCTGTTCAGCGGTGGGACATTTTGCTACGAGGCTCAGCTGATCCTGGGGAAGATGTTGGGCCGAAAGCAGATCATGTCCAATGCTCCCCTGGACAAGGTGAACGAGCTGCGGGATGCCAACCAGAGCGAGGGACACACAGCAGTGGACCTAGGCGAGGATGAGTTCACTGTGGGACGGCTGCATCCTATGCTTGACCCAACCCTGCGCAACCGCAGGATCATCCAGGAAGCGCACGATCCCGAGACGGCTGTCATCTACCTTGACATCGTCTTGGGCTATGGGGTACATCCCGATCCGGCTGGTGCGGCTGTGGACACGATCCGCGAAGCACAAACCTATCTGGACAGTAAAGGCCGGCGTGTTGTCTTCATGGCGCACGTCTGTGGCACATCCACAGACCCCCAGAACGCCATCGCCCAGGAGGCGAAGCTGCGTAAGGCAGGAGTCCTGGTGATGCCAAGCAATGCAGCAGCTATGCGGCTGGCAGGCTACATCCTCAGGCCAGCCTAGCAAACTCAGGCGCGTAACGCCATCCACAAGATGGTGTTAAGTAAAGGAGAGAGGAAAATGCCGATCGAGGACCTCTTCCATCAACCGATCAGGGCCGTCAACGTCGGCCTACAGATCTTTGCCGACAGCTTGCAGCTCCAGGGTGCCGAAGTCTTGCACGTCGACTGGCGCCCGCCGTTGCAGGGGTACGCCACGCTGTCCCGAACCAAGTCGGGCGTCGACATTGACACGGCCAACGCAGAGGCGGTGGACCGGATTCGGCAGGGTCGCCCGCGCCTGATCGGTATGGGCATCGCGGGAAAGGTGATTCCCGGCATGGGCAGGCGCATGATCCTGCACTCCGGCCCGCCGATCACCTGGGAGCGCATGTGCGGCCCCCAACGCGGTGCGGTCGTGGGCGCCGCCGTCTACGAGGGGTGGGCAACCGACTACGATGAAGCTGCAGAGCTCGCGGCTTCAGGGGGCATCACGTTCGAACCCTGTCACCACCACCATACTGTGGGGCCCATGGCGGGCATCGTCTCGCCATCGATGCCCGTGTTTATCGTCGAGAACCAGACTTTCGGTAACGTGACCTACGCGACACAGAACGAAGGGCTCGGGCGCGTCCTGCGCTACGGGGCCTATGGCGACGACGTCCTTCAACATCTCAAGTGGATGGAGAAGGAGCTCTATCCCGCCCTGCGAACCGCACTCTCCAGCACCGGCCCGATCGACCTGCGCAGCCTCATCGCACAGGCGCTGCACATGGGCGACGAGGTACACAACCGCAACCGCGCGGCCACCTCCCTCTTCATCCGCCAGATCGCGCCGGCGCTGATCACCGCGACCACGAAGAGCCGAAGTCAGGCCATCCTCAGGTTCATCGACAGCAACGATCACTTCTTCCTGAACCTCTCGATGGCGGCCGTAAAGGCGATGTTGGAGCCGGCGGAGTCGGTCGAGGGGAGCTCGATTGTGACGGTGATGGCACGCAACGGGACGGACTTCGGCATCCGCATCGCCGCCGTGCCCGATCAATGGTTTACGGCCCCGGCCCCGGTCGTGGAAGGGTTGTGGCTCCCAGGCTATTCGGCGGAGGACGCCAACCCGGACATCGGAGACTCCAGCATCACGGAGACCGGGGGACTGGGCGGCTTCGCTATGGCGGCAGCCCCAGCCATTGTCCGTTTCGTGGGCGGCACTTCATCGCTGGCACTCCGGGTCACCAGGGAGATGTATGAGATCACGACGGGCGAGCACGAGATGTTCACAGTGCCGGCGCTCAACTTCAGGGGCACCCCGCTGGGCATCGATGTGCGCAAGGTTATGGAGACGGGCATCCTGCCGTTCATCAACACAGGAATCGCGCACAAGGAGCCCGGAATCGGAATGGTGGGAGCGGGCCTTGTGCGCGCTCCCCAAGCGTGCTTCCAGGCAGCATTCGAGGCACTCTGCGAAATCTGCGAATAGGAGGGCTATTCATGAAACTCTTGGACTTGACGATTCCACTTGGTATAGGCACCCCACCCTGGCCGACGTATGAGCCTCTGCAGGTGAAGTACTTCAAGCGGCTCGCTCCCAACGGGGCGAACGGCCAGCTCCTCACCCACTCGAACCATCTGGGAACACACCTAGACGGTGAGATCCATTTCTTCACCGCGGGCAAAGACATGGCCGACCTCGATATGGATTTCCTTGTCCACGACGCCGCCATCGTCGACCTCTCAGACACCGTCGCCGACTATGATATCTATACCTCTGAGATGGTCGAAGACCTGGTAGAGGTCAGAGAGGGTGACATCCTCATCATCCACACAGGCTTCCATCACTTCGGATGGGACATGCCCACGGCTGACGAGATACGCTACATGGTGCAGCATCCCGGGCCAGATCGCGAGTTCGCAGAGTGGGCCAAGCAGAAGAAGCTGCGTTGGATCGGCGTGGACTGTGGCAGCGCCGACCATCCCATGAACACGATCATCCGCGACTGGATGCCGCGTCAGGCACACCAGGCTGAGGCACACTTCCAAGCAAAGTACGGAAAGGGCCTGGCGGAAGTCTTCGACGACACGAAGTATCAGTTGATGCACATCGAGATGTTCCCCGAGGGCATCATCCACGCAGAGTGCATTGGCGGCGATATCGATCTGCTGGTCAACCGGCGCGTGCAGATTGGGTTCTTCCCCTGGCGCTTCGTTGATGGTGAGTCGAGTATCGGACGCTGCGTGGCATTCGTCGATGATGACGAGTACAAGGATCTCATCGCGAAGAAGGCATCTATGCCCAAGACGAAGTTCGGGGACGCCTACAACCCGCAGCACGTCGAGAGCCTGAACCGCCAGGTAGTGGCAAGAAAGAGCTAGGGCTAACGGTCGAGCGCTATCTGACCTTCGAGCCCGGCAGACCGGAGATAGATGACAATGATGGCTTTGGAAGGGCTACGTGTATTGGATCTGACCCGTGTTTTGGCCGGGCCCTACGCGACAATGGTACTGGCCGACCTGGGAGCCGACGTGATCAAAGTCGAGCTACCCGGTGTGGGAGATGATGCGCGGCACTACGGCCCGTATATCGATGGTGAGAGCGCATACTTCTTGAGCCTCAATCGCAACAAACGGAGCATCACGCTGAACCTCAAGTCGCCGCACGGGCAGCGGGTGTTCCGTGACCTGGTGCCACTCGTCGACATCCTGGTCGAGAACTTCCGTCCCGGGACGCTGGATAGGCTGGGGCTGGGGTATGAGACGCTCCGCGATCTCAACCCACGCCTGATCTACGCCGCCTCTTCGGGGTTTGGACGCACCGGGCCGTATAGTCCTCGTCCTGCTTACGACGCCGTGATACAGGCAATGGGCGGATTGATGAGCATCACCGGGCAAGCAGACGGCGAGCCCACACGAGTCGGCACCTCCATCGCCGATATCACGGCGGGCCTTTTCGCCATCATAGGCATTCTGAGCGCGCTCACTGCGCGAGAGCGCACGGGTCAGGGACAGGTAGTGGACGTAGCGATGCTCGACTGTCAGGTGGCCATTCTGGAAAATGCCATCGCGCGCTATAGCGTCACCGGCGAGGTGCCGCGGCCCCAAGGTAATCGCCATCCCTCCATCGTTCCCTTCGAACCGTTCGAGACGCAGGATGGGCAGCTGATGGTCGCGGCGGGCAACGACACGCTCTGGCGCCGGCTGTGCGAGGTGCTGGAGCGCCCCGAGCTGGCCGAGGATCCCCGCTTCAGCACTAATCCACTGCGCGTCACCAACTATGCCGATCTCCGTCCCCTCCTGGCGGAGGTCTTCCGGGGGCAGACAACCGCCGCCTGGCAGACTCGGCTGGACGCAGCAGGGATTCCGATCAGCCCCATCAACACGGTAGCCGATGTTATGGAGCACCCGCAAGTGCTGGCACGCGAGATGCTCGTCCAGCTCAACCATCCGGTTGCCGGGAAGATGACCGTACCCGGCATCCCGGTCAAACTCAGCGATACTCCCGGCGCGCTGCGTACAGCAGCACCCACACTGGGCCAACACACGGAAGAGGTGCTGTCGGAACTACTCGGATACACGGCGGAACAGATTGCGCAGCTGCGTACCGAGGGGGCAATCTGATGCAACGATTCACGGTAGCCTGTGCCCAGTTCGCGGTGACCCCGCTGGGACAGTCGCCTACAGCGGTTCGCGAGAACATCGAGAAGGCGCTGGCGTGGACACAGCGAGCGGCGCAGGAGACCGGCGCGCGCCTGGTGGTGCTTCCAGAGACAGTGACAACCGGTTTCACGCCGGGCTGCCCCGTAGAGGAGCTGTGGGCGTACGTGGATACCCTTCCGGGCCCGCTGTATGAGCCGGTCGCGGCGGCCGCCCGGGCACTGGGGCTCTATGTGGTCTTCCCTACCTATGAACGGGGACCGACGCCGGACATCGTCTACAACAGCGCTGCGCTCTTTGGCCCCGCTGGACTGCTGGGCGTCTATCGCAAGACACACCTGTTTCCCACCGAGCGACGCGCGGGCGGGGGATGGTCCACCCCCGGCGTTGAACCCGTCGTGGTGGAGACGCCCCTTGCAGCCATCGGGCTTACCATCTGTTACGATGGCGACTTTCCTGAGCTCTACCGTTGTGAGGCAGTGCACGGCGCCGAGGTGATTGTCCGTCCCTCGGCCCTCTTGCGAAGTTTCGAGGTCTGGGAGGTGACCAACAAAGCGCGGGCCTACGACAACCACGTCTACATCGCCGCCTGCAACGCCATCGGCCCGGATGCCGGTGGAGATTACTACTTCGGCCACAGCATGGTCGTCAGCCCCATCGCGCAGACGTTGGCGCTAGGCCGGGGGACGGAGGATATCATTGCGGCTGAACTAGACCCGGAACCCCTCAAGCACATCAGCTATGGGTCCACCAGCCCGATGGTCTTCGATCACCTGGAGGATCGGAACCTGACTGCCTACCGCGATGTCCTGATGCCAGCGCGCAGTCGCTTTGAGCCGGCGCGCCGGATTCGGGAGTGAGATACGGCGTTCCAATGCGCCGGGGAGTGGAAAGGAGGAGCAGGCTATCGAAAGATATCCAGTAAAGGGAGCGAGTAGCGCCACAGCTTATTCATCGGTTCAGCGTTCTGCCTCATGAAAGGAGCAACACCTATGGTAGCGAAGCCGGAAAAAACGCCCGTTGTCGGTTACATGCCGCAGGACGTGCCGCCCGTTGGCGCCATGTTGAGCCTGGGCTTCCAGCAAGTACTCACCATGTTTCCCGCCACGGTGCTGGTCGCGATCCTTACGAAGTTCGACGTTGGCGTAACCCTCTTCACGTCCGGTCTGGGGACGATCATCGCGCTGCTGGTTGCCAAGCGCAAGATTCCCCTATACTACGGATCCTCTTTCAGCTATATCACGGTGTTCATCACGGTCATGGCGAAGTATGCCGGCGATTGCTTCAATGATCCCAGCACGGTCTACTGCCCGGATGGCGTCAGAATCGCCCAAGTTGGGATCCTGCTGACGGGTCTCTTCAACATCCTGTTCGGCCTGCTCATCCAGCGTATCGGCAAGGAGCGGCTGGACAAGGTCCTCCCGCCCGTCGTGACCGGTAGCGTCGCCATCATCATCGGTATTGCCCTTGCTGGATCGGCGCTATCCAGTGCATCAGCGAACTGGTTAGTGGCGTTCATCACCCTGGTTGCCACCATTGCCTTCTCGGTCTATCTACAAGGCAAGGGCCTGATCGGCATGCTTCCCATCCTACTCGGCGCCATTGTCGGATACATCGCGGCGTTAATCGCCGGAATCGTCGACTTCACGCCATTCGTCGAGGCAGATTGGGTCCGCATTCCGAGCTTCACCTTTCCGGCCTTTGGCGACTCGCGCGCCTGGGGCATGGCGATCAGTGTCGCCCTAATCGCCATTGCCACGATCCCCGAATCCACGGCCCACCTGTACCAGATGAGCCTCTACATCGATCAGTTGGCGAAGGACCTGAAGCAGAAGCCTCTCGAGATCAAGAAGCTCATCGGTCTGAACCTGATTGCCGACGGCTCGAATGACGCCATCGCAGGGCTGTTCGGCGGCTGTGCGGGCACTAACTACGGCGAGAACAACTCGCTGATGGCGATCACCCGCAACTACTCGGTTGCCGTGATCATGACGGCAGGCGTGATGGCCATTCTCCTGGCCTTCATCGGCAAGCTGGCGGGGCTAGTCAACACCATCCCCGTCGCCGTGACAGGAGGTCTGTCCATCTACCTGTTTGGCGTTATCGGGAAGCAGGGTATCGCGCTGATTCAGAGCGAGAAGGTTAACCTATTCGACCCCAAGAACCTCGCTATCGGCGCGGTTATCCTGATCCTCGGCATCGGTGGCAACCTGGGCCTGGAGAACGGGTTGTTCCCATTCAAGATTCCGGTGCTCTTCCCAGACGGGATCCCGGCGATCGTCTTCGCCGCCATCGTCGGTATCCTGCTCAATGCGCTCTTCCTGGTCTTGCCGCCGTCCAAGTTCGGAGTGAAAGAACGAGAGACCATCGAGTTCTAGTCCTCGACCCTGTGGT
>JAXDDO010000053.1:0-5765 GCA_034676805.1 Anaerolineae bacterium
CTGCAATACCTCTACGATCCGACGGAACTGCGCAAGAATCGGCTCCTTTCGCTGCTGACGATTGACGGTGGTCACAGCCCGCTGACACAACTGCGGCGTACGCTGACCGATGCCATCGAGGCGCTCAAACCCGATAGCCAAGTCCCCCCTGAGGCCCAAGCCTGGCGCATTTACAGCATCCTCACCTATCGCTTCGTGGAGCGGTTGAGCCAACGCGACGTGGCGAATGACCTCTGCCTGAGCGTGCGACAACTGCGCCGTGACGAGCACGCTGCCATCCGCGTCCTGATTCACCACCTACGCCACCGCTATGGTGCAAGTCTAGAAGCCGCTGTCGCCTCCAGCCCAGCCCCCCTCAATGCGACTGAACGCTCGCAGGAGCTGGAATGGCTGCGCCAGACACTTTCCAGTGAGACCATGGATCTTCGAGCCGTCATCGCTGCAGCGGTGAGCACGGCAGCGCCGCTCACCACGGCGTCAGGCGTCAGGGTGGAGATCCAGGTTCCGCGTGATTTGCCCACCGCCGTCGGCCAGACGGTCACGACTCGACAAGCGATCCTGAACTTGCTCTCGACCGCGGCGCCGGCCGTTCCTGGTGGTCAGATTGAGATCTCTGTCACTGAACTGCACAGGGCCATCGAGCTGACGCTCCGTGCCCGGGACGAAGCTGGGACACTGCTGCCGGTCACTCCTCAGCTCACGAAGATTCTTGCGATGAGCCGGCAGTTGGTGGAGCTAGGGGGTGGTGCACTGTGTGTGCCGGCTGCGCTCGAGACTTGTGAGGTGACCTTCCGGTTTCCTACAGCCGCCGCACAGCAGTTCACGGTCCTGATCGTGGACGATAACGCCGATACACTCCAGCTCTTCTGCCGGTATTTGGCCGGCACGCGTTTCGAGCCGGTTCCGGTCTCGGTCCCGGGAAAGGTTTTGGGTTGGGCTCAAGACGTTGCGCCAGATGTCATCGTGCTCGACGTCATGCTGCCGAACATCGATGGCTGGGAACTCCTGGGCCGTATCCGCGAACACCCCACAACGCGGGGCGTGCCCACGATGATATGTACGATCCTGCCCCAGGAGAAGCTAGCTTTGGCCCTGGGTGCCGATGCCTTCCTGCAGAAGCCATTCACCCGAGAGGCGCTGCTCGCGTCGCTGACGGCGCTGGTAGACCCTGCTGATCCGTGTGAACCGGCCGAATCCTAGCGGCATCGCCCTCGCTCAACACCCCCGGCGCGAGCAGCCCCGTCAGCATTTCGATCGCCCTGAGAACCTGGCTGACGGATAGCCCGTCCGCCAAAGTCACAGCCAGCGCGTTGCTGACGATGGGCTGCCCCAACGGGTCGCGGGCTGAGATCAGGATCACCGGAACGTCGGCCCATGTCTCGCCTTGCCTGGCCCTTAGGAACTCGAAACCATCCATGCCCGGCATCATCAGGTCCAGCAGAATGACATCGGGCCGTTCCTGCCGTAGCATCTGAAGCGCCTGGCGCCCGTTCCGCGCGCGCAGCACGCGGTATTCGTGCCCTGAGGACAACAACATCCGCCGGAAGAGCGTTAGCGCGTCACGCTCGTCATCGACGATGAGGATCGTGCGGATCGTCCGGTCGAGCTTGGCCAGCGCCGTCAGGAGTCCGTCGCGTGAAATCGGCTTGACCAGATAGCCGGACACGCCGAGGCCGTTGGCCGCTTCCTCTGTTCCCGGGATCGAGCAGACAATCGCGGGGACGCCGAAAGGCGGCGCATGCTCCTGGAGCGCCCGCAGCGATCTGCCGACTTCGAGATCGTTGATTAGCAGCGCCTGGCCCGGCGTTGCCTCCAATGTTTCCAGTGCTTCGGCCAATGTCCGGGTTGGCACTAAGTCGACGCCGTCCACGTGTCGTTCCAGGAGATGGTGCATCGTGTCTCCTCCTTCGACGATCACCCAGCGCGGCTTCACGTCAACTTCGGGAAGTCGCGGTGGCCGTGTACGCGGTTCATAGGGGTTATGCGGATCGACCCAGCGTAGATAGCCGTCGCCCATCGGCGCAGCCGGCGTCATGGGCAGGCTGAAGAAGAACGTCGTGCCACTGCCTTCCTGGCTCTCGACCCACATCCTGCCACCGTGAAGCTCGACAAAGCTGCGACTGATGCTGAGCCCGAGGCCTGTGCCCCCATAACGCCTACGAATGGAACCGTCGAGTTGCTCGAAGGGGCGAAAGAGCCGCGCTTGCTTATCCCGAGGAATGCCGGGGCCGGTGTCCGCAACGCTGACGATGAGATCCTCGGCTTGACGGCGGGCCTCGATGCGCACCCCTCCGCGGTCAGTGAAGCGACCGGCGTTGCTCAGTAAGTTCAGCATCACCTCACGCAGCCGAACGCGATCGCAGAAGAGCAGGGGAAGGTCATCCGGTATGTCGAAGGTGAGGTCGAGGGATTTGGTCGCATAGAGCGGGCGCACGGCAGTGACAGCCGCTTCCACAATCTCTGAGAAGGGCACGTGCTCGCGAACAAGCGCCATCTGCCCAGCCTCGACCTGACTCAGATCAAGGACGTCGTCGACCAAACTCGAGAGGTGCTGGCTGTTTCGATAAACAACATCCAGATCGGCCAACAGCATCGGCGGGATTGTCTCGCCGTACGCCTGCGGCGCCTCGATAATCATCTCGCAGAACCCTACAATCATATTGAGGGGTGTGCGCAACTCGTGACTCACGTTGGCGACGAACTGCTCCTTGATGCGCCGCTCGTTTTCAGCGGCCTCACGCAGCGTCTGCGCCAGCCGGTGTAGCCGCATCAACTGCGCGTTGGCGTCCTTCAGATCTTCGAGCGTCTCATGGAGCCGCTGCTGATAGTCGCGGGACTGCTCGAGTATCGCTCGCCCGCGTTCGTACCCCGCCCACGCCCACTGTACTGTCTGCAAAAGCGGGCTCAGCGTCACAATGAGGGCTCCCTCGAGGATCCAGATGGCCACCAGAGTCACAGCCTGCGTGACAGGCTCCAACGGCGGAATCCACGCAGGGTTGATCACCACAATGACAGAGTAGATCAGGGACGTGGCGATCCCCGCCGGGATGCTGATCAGCAGGTTAGCCACCGCGATGGGCACAATGAGCAGCACACTGAAGGCCTCGAGCGAGGTCCAGGTGATCACCACGAAGGCCATCGCTGCCGTCCCAAGGAAGAGCAACCACACGCCGGCTTCGTAGCGCCAGCGCTGCAACTGGTAGGAAGCCGCCGCAAGCGCGCCCAGCGCCAACGCCCCAGCAAGGCTCTTCCGCGAGTCGAGCAGCTCGTCGGGGATCCGCAAGAGAAGGATGCCGAGGACGGCGACTGCCACGAGAACCGCGACCAACGTGCTGATTCGTAGTTGGTGCAGGCGCTCCTCCAGCTCGATCGACCACCCATCGCTCGAAGCCTCGACCCGGCTCTGTGTCGTCATAGGAACACCGCTCCTACTGCGAGAATAACAAACAGCGGCCCGGGAAGAAGCCCCGGGCCGCCTGGACTGGGGCGGCACGATTCGAACGTGCGATACACGGATTCAAAGTCCGTTGCCTTGCCAACTTGGCCACGCCCCAACACTGCTCGGATTATACACCAAGATGCGACAAGGACAATTCTATGGAGACAGATAGCCCTGGTCTTCGAGAAAGCGTGTCAGATCGGCAAGCGTCTCACGGTAGTAGACCATGTAGTCATTGAAGAACCCATGGTCCGCCCCATCGGTGAGCAGCAAGTCCATCGCGCAGCCCAGGGCGCGCGCCCGCTCCAAGAACTCCATAGACATAGAGTAGATGACATCTTCCCTACCAAACCAGACCCACATAGGGGGCACGTCAGCCTGGAGGTGTGCCGTGGTATCCAGTTGGCGCGCCAACTCTTCCGTGGGCGCCAGGCTGCGCCGCAACATATCGCCGAGCTCCCCCCCCACACCGCTGAAATCCGCGTTCGTCCGCGAGTAGATGCCGAAAGCCGGATTGTAGAGAGCCATGAGATTGGGGCGTGACGAAATCGCGAGATCCTCATCGGGATCGTCTAGTCCCGGCAGAATGCCGGTCGCTGCAGCAAGGAAACCACCAGCAGAACCGCCGCCCGCGGCAATGCGATTAGGGTCGACCCCCAACTCCGCCGCGTGGGAACGCACCCAGCGGACCGCGCTCTTGGCATCAGCCACACACCGGTCTGCGGTAACGCCGTGCTTGGGCATGAGCCGGTAGTCCGCCCGGGCTACGACCATGCCACGACCGGCCAGATACACGGCCTGACGCGTGAATTGCTCCACCGTACCATCCTGAAGCCCGCCACCAAAGAAGAAGACAACAGCCGGCCGGCAGTCAGTGGCGCGCCAGTCGTGGGGGAAGTGAATGTGGAGCGTGAGTTCGGTCTGTGGCGTCACCTTGAAGACCCAGCTGCGGATAGCGCGGTAGCAGAAGCGCTCCTCCAGGGGCAGCTCTCGTCCACAGGTGATCAACTCTGCTCGTAGCGTAGCTTCGTCAAGCATGGTGCCTCCTCGATACCAGCTTAGTACCGCTCGCCTCCAGATGCGAGTGGATGAAGATCATCCGCCAGACGCCGCTCGATCGCTGTCGGTATCCGATTCGTGCATAACGGCCGGCACGCTGCGCCAACCTAGCCGCTTGCACGCCTCTACCCGCATATGGCCAGCAACGACCTCGTAGGTCCCGTCGTCGAGCCGTTTGACCACGACCGGCTGAATCAACCCCTCACTCTTGATGCGTTCCGCTAGCTCATCGACTTCCTGCGCGTTGGCCTCCAGGTATTTCCGTCCCACTTCATCGATGAGAAGCTCGCTTAGCGGCACGTTCACCGTGGCTTTGGGTCTCTCCGCCTCATCGAAGCGCGCCGAGGCCTGGACGCCCTTGCGGAATGAGTAGATGTAGGGGATGGCAAAGTCTACCTGAGCGTTACGCTGAAAGTCCTGGAAGATCCGCCGGATGATCTGATACGTAATGCGCGGCCGGTTGGTGGCGCTCGTCATATAGCGGAGCCGCATATAGATCCCATAGTCGTACATATCGGCGCGGACGTACGGTTTCTGCTGGGTCTGCTCGATGATATCGTGTGTGACCTCTTCCGCAGCGGAAAGCAAGATTGACTCGGCCACTTCCCAGTTGGTGTCGTACGTGATCCGGATGACGACCTCATCGAGGATGAACGCAGCGTCCTGGCGTGCCGTGTAGTTGATGACGACGTTGCTGAAGAGCATCGCATTGGGGATCAGGATGGGCCGCCCCACAGCCTCCTCACTGCCCACTGCGCCGCCCACTTGGTTGAGCACAGTGTACATAGGGTCGAAGTTCACGACATCGCCAACCAGGCCTAGCGAAGGCAACTGGATTCGGTCCCCGACCCGGAAGGGGCGCTTGAGCGAGATCATAACCCAGGCCGCCATACCACTGACGGGCGCCTGAAGCGACCAGCCCAACAGCAGACCGCTGAACGCTCCCAGTGCTGTACCAACCGTCTGCAGCTGTCCAAACAGCGCCAACAGCACCGCTATCACAGCGATGCCGGCGACCAAGCGTAACACGCCCGATAGCATCGTGACTTCGCCAGAGGCGCCACGCCTTGCAGCAACGTTGGCCTTGATCGTCAGCACCCCGACCTGATATCCCGCAAGAATCGCAAAGACCAGCATCAACCCCTGGCTCAACGTCGTGCTGCCGGGCATCGTGTAGAGCGCGACACCCTGCGTGTGGAGGACGCCGAACACAACCGCGAGCGCGCCCCAGAGCAACAGGATCAGTAGGTTTCGCCTAATGTGCATG
>JAXDDO010000054.1:0-22774 GCA_034676805.1 Anaerolineae bacterium
GTTATGGCTGAAGCAGTATTCCACTTTCCACCTGACTTCCAATGGGGTGTTGCTGTCTCATCCCATCAGGTTGAGGGGCACAACACGAATAACCAGTGGTGGGCGTGGGAACACCAAGAGGGCAGGATCGCGGCAGGACATCGGTCTGGGGCGGCGTGCAACTGGTGGATGAGCGCGGAGGATGATCTCGATCGCGCCGCTGCTATGGGCCTCAACACAGTGCGCCTCTCGATCGAATGGAGTCGGGTCGAGGTGTCGCCGGGTAGGATTGACCTGGCCGCGCTGGATAGGTACCGCGAGTTGCTTCAGGGGCTACGCGATCGCGGCATCGTGCCCATGGTGACGCTTCACCATTTCACAAATCCTCTGTGGCTCGAAGAGCAGGGCGGCTGGCTCAACTCGAATGCCATCGCCTATTTCACACGCTATGTCGAACAGGTCGTCCAGGCTCTCGGTGAATACACTGACCTATGGTGTACCATCAACGAACCCAACGTCTACGCGTCTCTTGGCTATGTTACGGGAAGTCATCCTCCGGGCATCAAGAGCCTCAAGAGCGCCGCACTCGTACTTAAGCACATGCTGCGTGCCCATGGAGCCGCCTACGACGTGCTCCATCGAGCCCAGGAAGAGGCTCGTGTCGGCCTCGCCCATAACCTCCGCTTGTTCGATCCAGCCAGGCCCAGTCGTCTCCTCGACCGAGCGGCGGCCTGGGCGCGGGATCTATGGTTCAACCAGACTACCCTTACGGCGCTAAAAGGCGGCTGGTGGCTGCCCCCGTTGGGGTTCGGGCCCGCGTTCGCGGTGCGGCGCAAGCTGGACTGGATTGGGCTGAACTACTACACGCGTGATATGATCGAATATGACCGTCACGCCGAGGAACCGGGGTTGGGTGTGACCCGCCACCCCGACGATGCTGAGCTGCTGGACGGAGGGTACGGCGAGCTCTACCCCGAAGGCCTGGCAAGGGCCCTGCGACGTATCGCACGCCTGGGTATCCCAATACACATCACCGAGAACGGTATACCCGACAGTGACGACGACCAACGACCCGCAGCTATTCTGCTGCACCTACATCAGACGTGGCGTGTGCTCCAGCAGAATGTTCCTGTGATGAGTTACTATCACTGGACCCTCGTCGACAACTTCGAGTGGAACGAGGGCTGGACGATGCCCTTCGGCCTCATCGAACTGGACCCGGAGAGCCAGGAGCGCGCGCCGCGCCCAAGTGCCGATCTATACGCAGCGATCGCGAAGAGCAATGCCATCACGCCCGAACTGATTCACGCCTACGCTCCTCAACTCCGATCTCGGCTACTTCCGGACTAGGTCCCGCCTGGAGCTGATTTGTGAAGACCAAGGATCTGGACTACGACCTGCCGCCGGAGCTAATCGCTCAGACTCCCATAGAGCCGCGCGATCGATCGCGGTTGCTCGTTCTGCATCGCACTACCGGCGCGATCGAACATCGTGTCTTCCGCGCCATCGGCAGCTCCCTGCGCAGTGGGGACCTGCTTGTCGCAAACGTGAGTCGGGTCATTCCTGCGCGTCTCTATGCACGCAAGGAACCATCAGGTGGCAAGACTGAGGTGCTTCTGCTTCGGAAGTTGGAGGACGATAACTGGCTGAGTCTTGTCGGCGGTGCCAGGACCCGTCCGGGCGCCGTGCTTCGTATGATGAGGGGAGACACGCCGTCGCCCTTAACAGCGACAGTTGTGGAGGCGCGCGAGCTTGGCGAAAGGGTTCTGCGATTCTCCGAGCCTATCGAGGAGCATCTCGCTGCGCTGGGCCACGTCCCACTCCCGCCCTACATCCACCGGCCACTGGCCAACCCGGAGCGGTATCAGACCGTCTACGCACGAACGCCTGGCAGCGCGGCCGCGCCCACCGCTGGTCTGCACTTCACTCCCGACCTGTTGCTGGATCTGCGCGAGAAGGGCATCGGATGGGCCTCCGTCACGCTCCACGTCGGCCTAGACACGTTTCGCCCGATCGGCGAGGACGATGTCGAGGCACATCGCATCCACAGCGAGTGGGCCTTGCTTGACCTTGCCACCGCCGAACGCATCAACCGGACCAAGGTCGCAGGCGGGCGCGTGATCGCCGTGGGGACTACGAGTGTGCGTGTGCTTGAGACTGCCGCCCGCCAGGGACTCTTGCAGACGCCCCAGGGTACATGCCCCTGGCGGTCGGTTGCGCCATTCGATGGTCCTACCGACCTCTATATCACACCCGGTTTCGATTTCCAGGTCGTCGACGCGCTCATTACGAACTTTCACCTGCCTCGAAGCACGCTATTGGCCTTGGTCATGGCCTTTGCCGGGGAGGAGATGATCCGGCGCGCGTACGAAGCGGCGATCGTGGACCGCTATCGATTCTTCTCATTCGGCGATGCGATGCTGATTGTATAATCCCGGAAGGATCTGCATGGACTACCACGCCTATCCCGAGCTCTGGCCTCCTGTGGCGGAGTCTGCTTGCACGGACAACAAGGCCAACTGCATCTTGGGGTTCCACGCGCGGGCATGGCCTCCCCTTGGCCCGCGTTCGGGCGTACATCCAACGCGTGAGGGGGATGATTGCGGCTCGACACTGTGGGGCAACGCAGCTCTGCTTGAGTCGGGCCCAGATGACCCAGATGATGCCCACCTCGGTCACCTTCCGGCACGCCGTACGCACCAAGGCGGCTGAGATGCCGATGGAAAACTACCGCGAATACGTCGGTAATCTGCACGTCCACTCCGTCTACTCCGATGGCGCCGCCACGCACAGGGAGATCGCCCAGGCCGCGGCAGATGCAGGCCTGAACTTCGTCATCGTCACCGACCACAACGTTCGTCCCGAGGGTCTCGAACGTTACCACGATCAGACCCTCCTGCTGGTGGGTGAGGAAGTCCACAATGTGCGACGCCGGCCTCAGACAAGCCACCTGCTCATCTACGGCGCGGGCCTGGAGATGGCGCCCTACGGTTTTGGGGGTACTCGAACCTTGATCCAGGCCGCGCGGGAGCGAGACGGTGTGTGCTACATCGCACACCCAGTCGAGCGAAGCAGTCCGATTAGCGCCGATTTGCGCGCGATCCCATGGGTCGACTGGCCTCCCGAGGGCATCCACGGTCTGGAGATCTGGAACTACATGTCGGAGTTCAAGGGCCTGCTGTGGAGCCGGATCGTTGCCCTGATCTACGCGCTACGGCCGGAGTGGGGCATCCGCGGTCCCTATCGTGCCACCCTCAAGCTGTGGGACGAACTGCTGGCGCAGGGATACCGCATAGGGGCGTTGGGAGGTGCCGACGCGCACGGCACAGTCTACAAACTGGGCCCTCTCAAGCGGACCATCTTTCCCTACGCCACGCTCTTCGGCTGCGTCAACACGCACATTCTCACCAGCGCCGCTCTGTCGGGCGATGTGGACCAAGACAAAGCCCTCATCTATGAAGCCCTGCGTGCCGGGCGCACTTGGGTAGGTTACGACCTCCCCTATTCCACGCGAGGGTTCCGCTGCGTGGCACAGAGCGGTGCCGCAACTGCAGTACCCGGGGAGGAGTTGCGCCGTCTGGGGGCCATCAGCATCACCGTATCTCTTCCGGCTGACGGCGAAATCCGGCTGCTCCGCGATGGACAGGTCATCCGCCGGGTCGTCGGGAGCAGCCTAAGGATAACCACAGAGGAGGCGGGAATCTATCGTGTTGAGGTCTATCGCAGATACTGCGGGCGTCGCGTAGGCTGGATCTTCGCGAGCCCGATCTACGCTCTGTGACTCCGGCCAGAGACCTGGCGGCTGTACGGCTCACCACACAGCAAACGAGGCCGACCAATCAGCAGCCGGCCTCGCGCAGACCCTAGTGAGTCGTCTGGACCAGACGCAGCGAGATGCCTAGATCAGGCTCGCGCCCGGGCCCTTGGTGTAGAACGCCGCGTTGAGTTCGATGTAGTGCTCGTCCTGGGCGGGCACATCCTCCTCAGGGAAGATCGCCTCATTGGGGCACTCCGCCGCACAGGCTCCGCAGTCGATGCAAGTGTCGGGGTTGATGTAGTAGATGGGCCACTCGCTGTCGCCGTCCACGAAGTGGATCGAATCGGTGGGGCAGACCTCGGCGCACGCACCGACAGTCTCGCAGAGCGAAGTAATCACGTAAGCCATAAACATACCTCCTGAGTAATCAAAGTGTTGGAAACCCTGCTATGAACGAATCTTGAACCGGTTGAGATTCTACAACATTGACTAGGACTGTCAACCCTCTGGCGCGGTCGACAAGCGACCCAGCGCCGAAGCGACATCCGCCAAGAGCTGCTGCTGATCAAAGAGGCCCTTGTTGAGTAGCGCCTCAACACGTTGCGTAAGCCGAGCGCGGTCCTCTGCCCCTAGCTCCTTGGCCGTTACCACCACCACAGGAATCTGGCGGGTCTCGCTCTGGCCCTTGAGGTGTTCTAATACTGCAAACCCGTCGACTTCTGGCATCATGAGGTCCAGCACAATGAGATCGGGGCGATTAGCGTGAATACGATCGATGGCCTCTGCCCCCCCGGAGGCCTCCGTCACATCGTACTCCGCATCCGCCAAGATCCTGCGCAGCAGTTTCCGGTCGTCAGCGTTGTCATCCACAACCAACACCCGGCTCGACTTCTGTCTCCTGTCACCTGTCCGGGAGCCACCGATGCGCTCCAGGGCCTGAAGCAGAAGGTCTTCCGAGATGGGCTTGACGAGATAGTCTGCAATCCCCATGCTTAGCGCTTTGTCTCTATCGCTCAAGATAGAACAGACAATCACCGGGATGTCACGCGTCTCGGGGTCGGCCTTCAACTCCCTAATGACGTCCCAGCCATCTTTGCCGGGCAGGATAACATCGAGCGTGATGGCATATGGCTTCAGGCGTTTGGCTTCCTGTACGACGCGTTCTCCCTGGGTCAGACCGAAAACGCGGTAACCCTGCTTCTCCAGGTAGCGACGGAAGAGCGTGATAACACCCGCATCGTCGTCGACTGTCAGCACCACTCTCGCTGTGGCCCGTTCTGTCGCCCTCCGATCCCCCGGCGGTCCCATGGCGACCGACGCTTGCCGGTCTGCTGGCGCTCGTCCCACCTTCCCAACCTCGTGGTCATCCTTGGCATCCAGCGGCTCCGGCCCACCAATCGGTAATGAGAAACAGAAGGTCGTACCCTCACCAACAACGGTCTCCTGAATCCACATATCGCCGCCGTGCATCCTGACGAATTCACGACTCAGCGGCACCCCCAATCCGGTTCCGCCGTAACGGCGAGTCGAGCTCGAGTCTACCTGCTCGAACTGCTCAAAGACGGCGTGGATTCTATCGTGAGGTATGCCTGTGCCGGTATCCTGAACACTCAGGATGACCTGATAGTCGTCATGCAGTGCCGAGACCTTGATGAACCCCGAGTCCGTGAACTTACCGGCGTTGCCGAGAAGGTTGGTCAACACCTGCCGGATGCGCCGCGAATCCGCCACGATCATCGGCAGGTCTTCAGGCACATCGGTTAGCAGCTTGATGGGCTTATCCTTCACGAACCCAAGGGCGGTTGACATAACGCTCTGGATCATGGCCTTGAGGTCTACCGGCTCAAACACGACCTCCATCTTCCCGGCGTTGATCTTGGAGATATCAAGAATGTCATTGATGAGGTTCAGAAGATGGCGACCGCTGTCGTAGATTGCGTTCAGATCCGTCTGCTGCATCTCCGTAAGTGGCCCATCGATGCCCTTGAGCATCACCCTGGAGAAACCGATGATGGAGTTCAGGGGAGTACGCAGTTCATGCGACATATTCGCCATGAACTGGTTCTTGAGTTCATCGACCTCACGCAGTTTCGCCGCCGTCTCTTGGGCTTCCTGATACAGGTCGACCGTTTCCAACGCCACGCCAAGGTTGGTGCCCACCGTACGCAGAAACTCCCTTTCGAGTTCGTCGATCGGTTCGTGACCCTCGTGGCGCGCCAACACCATCACGCCATACACGACATCGCGGGAGGTCAAAGGCACGGCATAGGCATCCATCAAGCCTTCGCCAAAGTCAAGGTTCGACACGTGCGCGCGCCTGTCGTTGTCGTCCAGAGTGATCGCGAACTGCAGGGGGCGGCGCCGGTCGACCACGTCGTAGAGATGGCTCACCAAACCAGGGCCGAATGCGGAGCCATCAACGTCCGACAGCAAGCGCCCACCATGATCATGAACCGAGACGACACGCAGCCGCGACATCGGTTGTGTCGCCGCCATATCCAATGTCCACATCAGAACAGGCATGTCGAGCCGGCGCGCAACGACCTCACCCACATCCCGCAAGATCGTCGCCTGGTCCAGGGAGCTCGAAGCAGTCTGCAACACCTGATTGAGCACATCGCGGCGCTCGGCCTCCTGCCTCGTGGCGTCGACCAGGCCGATATTCTCCAGCGCCACAAAGGCCTGGCGGGAAACGTTCTCATAGAAGCTCAACTCGGCCGTCGAGAACTCCCGGGCATTCTGGCTGTGAACCATGATAGTGCCATACTGTGCGCCGCGGACCTTCAACTGGAACGCCGCCGTGGCACGCAGACCCAAATCGCTGTAGATCCGGCGGATCGCCGGGTCGCCCACCAGCGGGTCCTGCGTAATGTCGGGGGTGACAAACCGCTCGTCCAGTCGCAGCACTTCGCTGAACTGCCGCACCTTCTCGAACTCGAAAGACTCCACTGGGAACGTGGCCCCTTCTCGGCTCCACGATACGGCAACCCGGAGGCTGGTCGGTGTCTGCCCCGTCCGAGGGGCTGGATCCAGCAGCCCAGCGACGATCCAGTCGGGCTCACTGCGCTGGGAAATACCCTCAACGGCGGCTGTGAGCACCGATCGAGTGTCACGAGCATCGGTGATCTGCTGTGCAATACGATACAGCATGCGCGTCTCGGCGAGCGAGCTCTGTGATCGCTCATAGAGATTGGTGCTCTCGACCACATTGGCGAGCTGGTTCACCATCAGCTCCAACGTCGCCACGTCCTCCTGGCTGAAAGCGAACCGCCGCTGGCTGTGCAGTGTGATGACACCGTTGATCTGCCCCCGGCTCACCAGCGGCAAGACCGCCAATGACCGCGTCTCTGGAAGCAGGGGGTTCTCGAGCAACGCTGCGGAGCTGTCGACATCCAGCGTCAGCACGCGCTCCCCGCTTCTGGCGCAGCGCCCCACACTTGAAGCCCCGCCGACTTGGACGCGGTGGCCCATGAGCATCAGTCTCTCGCCTACCTCGCCCGTTCCGGCCTGCAACACAGCCCACTGTCCCTCGCCAGCGCTGACACCGCTGTACGTTCTGACAGCGTCGTCGAGCAAGAAGACGCCGGCGAAATACAGACGGAACCTATCACGGAGGAAGCCTACGGCTTCCTGAAGCAATGCACTCCGCTCGGAAAGCGATGTTGTGAGAGCCGCCAGCTCAACCGCCACCGCCTGGCGGGCGATCCGCTCCTGCGACTCCTGAAAAAGCCTCCGGTTTGAGAGCACCACCGCCGCCTGATCGAAGATCGTGCGATACAGACGCAGGTCCTGCTCGGATAGCTTCCGTGGCGAGTCGATGCGAACCTCGAGAACGCCAAGGCGCTCAGACCCACCCATTGACAATGCCGCGACCACCAAGGCGCCTACACCGCTGTCGAGATAGGCCTCCCGCAAATCGTCCGGCAAGCCCGGATCAGCACCGATGTCCTCGCACACAGATAGCTGCCCGTCCGCCAGGAGCCGAAGCGACGGCAACTCCCCCACCCTGATCCTGGCACCTGCGGCCATACTCGAGTCCGTGGAAGCCGCGATTTCCAGCCAGTCCTGGGCGGCGCCGGTCTCCGGATCGGCAACGAAGAGACCCAGCACCGCACGCGCGGGCCCACCACTGAACCCATGCCGGACAACAGCTTCCAGAATCGCAGAAGCGTCCAGCGCCTCAGCCAGATCACTTGTCGCCTCATAGAGACGGTGTGATTCCTCGGCACTGGTCTGAGCTGCGCGCAGCAGGCTGCCTCGCTCCATAGCCGAAGCTACCTGGGCAGCGACCTGCTCGAAAACCTGAACTAGGCCGGGCCTGGCAAAGGCGTTGACCTGGGGGCTACCCAACTCGAGGACGCCGAGAATGCGGCTCCCCAGGACCAGGGGCAGAAGTACCCGAGAGAGCACACCGGCGGCGGCCAGATGCTCATCCTCCAAGAAGCGGGTGCTGAGCCTCAAATCGTCTTCCGTGAGCCTCTCGCGGTTGGTAACGACCCACCTGAAGCCTGACGTATGAGCTTCGTCAGCCTCGAACGCATCGAAGAGCGTCTGCTTCCCTCTGCCGATTGGAGCGCCGCTGGCTGAGGGAGACGGTAAAGGCCAGGGCTTACCATACACAGCCCTTTCGCCCGGATTCCGCTCACCAAGTAGCTCGAGCCGCCGCGTCTCGGTGTCATAGCTTACCAGCGCCAGGTGGTTAATGGCCATGAACTCCTGGAGACGTGCCGCGAGCTCGTGCCGAGCTGCGGCTACATCGCTCGTAGCGTTAAGCAGCGCCGACACGTCCTGCAGGAAGCCAAGCTCTACCTCGCGCTGGCGAGCCTCGCGGAGAGCACGCTGCGAGCGGTCGATCAGGAGACGATTCTCTAGTGCTAGTTCGAGCTGCTCACGAACTGCGTCCAGGACCATCACCTGATCCTCGGTCCAGTCTCGCACAGCGCCCGGTTCCTCAAAGCTGACCAGCCCCACCGGCTCACCGCGGATGTGCAGGGCCTGCACCAGCATGGCACCATCTCCACCTTCAACGCCGCGACGGGCTACCGGCGCACGGGTGTCCGCTTCCGTCGGATCCATGACGCGAGGTAGATCGACCTGCTCAAACGCCATGAGTGGCGAGACCTCGTTCAGATCGTAGCTATACCCGACCACCCCATCGGAATCGATCTGCCGCTCCAGATGCTCTTCCCACATCCCAACAGCATAGCGTTGCTGCAGGCGTTGTAGTTCGTCCAGGTTGGCCTGAGAGACCTCGTACAAGCGGGCGTTGGCGATCGCGTTGGCGAGCTGATCGGCCAGTGTCATGAATACCGTGGTGTCTTCCTCAGAGAAGCGCGCCAGCTCATCCGATTGGATGGTCATGGCACCAAGCACATCCCCACGACTGATGAGCGGCAGGACAAGCTCTGAGCGTGCGTCCGGCAGATAGGGGTTCCCCATGCCGTGCGGCTCCGACTTGGCCTCACCCTCGGGACCATACCCGGCAATCTCGGTTCCGCTCACTACCTGACGGCCAAGAATACACACGCCAATGCGAGAGGAGAGATCCACGGGAAGGCGATACCCTTCTTCCACCATCGTCCGTCCCGCCAGCCCGCTGCCCGCCCGCAAGACCGCCCAGTGACCCGAGTCGTCCAACAGCAGGATCCCCACATAGTACAGCCCAAAGCGCTCCTGGATTAGGCCGACACTTTCCGACAGCAGCCGCCCCTGATCCAGATAGGATGTCGCCGCTCGCGACACCTCCGACGCAATGCCCAGGTACGAGGCACGCCGCCCCAACTCGGTAAGCAGGAACTGGCGGTCCAACGCAGAAGCCACCTGATCCGCAAGCGCGCGCACGAAGATCTGCACACCTCGCCACTCTTTACCATCGCTTCCGAGGGCATCCCTTCCTAGGGCTTCGCTTCCCAGCGCATCGCTTGTGGGCAGAGATCTCCAGCGCTCGGGTATGCTGAACACCTCCGACCCTGTAAGCACGAGTACACCCAGCCCGCGCCCGCGGGCTACAAGCGGCGCGGTTACCAAGCTACGATCGCCACGACGCAAGAAGGGCTCCCATAGTATGGTGGGTATATCCTGCCCGGGCTTCTCCAGGTCATCACACACGATAGGATGCCTTCCGTTGGCCCCGTGTGGCTCTGATCCGTCGCCAAACAGCCACTCGTAGACCTCTGGACTGCAAGCCACCCCTGACTCATAGGTGAGCTCGGGTTGACCCTTCCGGTTCGTCAGGCCATGGACATCGATCATCACGGGAACGCCCCGCGGGTGCTGATCGCTGCGATCCCAATGCGTGAAGGTCCGCAGCGACACGCTATCCAGACCGATATAGACCGCGACGTCCCCCACTGCCCACAGCAGATCCTCGATCGTCTGGGCCTCGCCAATGCGAGCGCTGGTCTTGTAGAGGATCTGATTCTCGCGGACTGCGCTGTCCATGCGATCGAATAGCCGGGCGTTTTGAATAGCGTTGGCCAACTGATCCGCCATCGCCTGCAATACCGTGATATCGTCCTCAGAGAACGCTCCCTCGAGCTCCGACTGAATCGTCATAGCCCCGATGACGTGACCACGGCTCACGAGCGGCAACGCCATCTCCGAACGCGTCTCCGGGAGCAGCGGATTGGCATATCGTCTTCGTAGGGGCGCGGCGGGCTGTGAGCCAGACCTGGCCGACCCAAGCGCTCCCTCGGTCAAGCCCCAGGTTTCGTACATCTCGACCGCAGGACGTTCCCGCATCTGCTGGCCATCGCCAGTCTGCTGGCCATCGCCAGTCCGCTGGCCATCGCCAGTCCATTGATCCACATCGAGCGCGATTCGCGGGGACGCGTCGGCCACACACGCGCCAACCATCGAGTTACCTCCCCGCCGCAGCCTGTGCTGCATAGCCAGCATTCGTTCACCCGCGCTACCGGTGCCGGCTCGCAACACAGCCCACTCCCCCGCCGCATCGAGCAGAAAGACGCCGACGTAGTACAGGCTGAAGCGCTCCTGGATCAGCTCGACAGACCGGGATAGCAGTTCATCCAGGTCTAGAATGGAAGAGGCGGCGCGTGAGATCTCCGCAGCTGTCTGCAGACGCGTAGCTCGTCGCTCTGCATCACCGACTTGGGCTGCCTGACCGGTTGTCAGGCCCAGCATCACGCCTACACAGCCCGAGAGGCGGCCAGCTTCATCGGTGACATCTGTCGTGGCGACGACACCCCAACGCTGAGTGCCATAAGGGAGTGTCACGCGTGTTGTGTGGACTTGGATACCGTTTGTCTCCGTCAGCGCCGGGCGCCGCTCCAACCGCCCGTCCGCAGGTACCAGGGGAGAAGGACCCCACACAGCCTCATCGCGGCGCCCCACCACATGTTCCTTGGGGATTCCCGCCACACCTTCGGCAAATGCAGCGTTGCACCCTACGAAAACCCCCATTCGATCCTTGAAGAAGATCGGAGACGGGATGGCGTCGATGAGCGCCTGCAGATAGGTCACGCGCTCCGCGAGGTTTCCTTGCGACAGATGACACAGCCGGTCAAGCAGCGCCAAAGCGTCGGCTCCCACCTGAATGCGCGAGGACGCGGTGTCCTCCTCAGGGGTAGGGACGCCTGTGTCACACGGACTATCGGGACCCTCATCGGCTCCTTGAGATAACCTTGCGTCTGTCATCGCGCTACGCCTCTCCAGGCTGTCAGCATCCAACCCCAGGACCATCCCGTCTAGCCTTCTGTGATATCGATCGATTCGTCTTCGGATCGCGCATCGCCCATCTGCGCCGCATCGCCTGTTCGCAGCGCATCGCCCGTCGGCGTCGCATCGCCTGAGCCGGACTCGCGGCCTTGCGTTTCATCGGCCGCTGTCCTAGAAGGCGGCGCATCGTCGGTGGGCCGATCAACGCCCGGAATCGACCGATCGGTTCCGGGAGGCCCGTCGTTCTGAACCGGCCTGAACTGCACTCGGTTCCGCGACGTCCCGAACGCTCGCCCCAACTCGCGTACCGCAGTCTGTAGCACACCCTGCACGTCCGGCGCCCCTTGAATGCGGCCGGTGATCTGGCGGATCAACTGCTCGCGCCGAACTCGCGCCTCCGTCGCTTGGAGCTGCCGGATGTTCAGCACAGCGATTGCCGCCTGCTGTGCCAGACTGACGAGACGCCTTCGCGCTGCATCGGGAAACTGCCGCGGAGCTGCGTAGTCAGCGTGCACGAAACCAATCCTCTGTCCTCCGGCGATAAGGGGCACCACGACCACGCTTCCCGCCCCTTGAGCACGGCGGAACAGCGCACGCGCCTTGGCATCAAGCACCTCATCAGTAGTCAGATCCTCGACAAAGATCGCTGTACCGTCGCGCATCGCGTCAAGCGCAACCGGGAACCGCTGGACGTCGAACCGTTGCCCCGGACGTCCTGTCGACCCTGGGCGAGGCGCTGCGCCCTCCCCCCACTCGAAGACCTCACTGCTTCGGAGCGACACGCCCTCCGATCCTTTGAGGGCGACAATCTCCGAGTACTGCGGTGCTTCATCGCCAAGCCAGGTGCGGTCGAACAGCTGAAGCGTCGCCGCCTGAGCTCCTTCTCCCAACACCGAGTAGGACAACAGGACCTCCAAGATACCCTGGTACGTGCTCGCCTCGCTCAACGCAGCGCTGCCCCGGTAGAGCGTCTCCGTCTCGCTAAGCGTCTGCTGTACCTGCTCGAACAACCTCTCGCGTGCCAGAGTGTTGGACAGGGCCGCCGCCACCGTCTGGAGCGCGACGACCTCCTGGTCGCTCCACAATTCCCCATCTCCATCGCGCAGCAGCACGACAAACCCTGGAGACGACGTGTCGCTCAGAACCGCCAATCCAAGCGCAGCGTCAAACGCAAGCATCTCCAGCAGCGATCGTTCACCATCCGGCAGGTCCTCTATGCGCGCTACGATCGCCCCCCGCTGCCGTAACACTTCATCCCAGTAAGGCAGCATATCGACCGGCAGCACCCGTAGGAGCGCCTGATTCGCCTGCCATCTCGCCGCGTAGCCTTCGTCCGCCCACGAATCCCCCATTCGCCACACAGGTCCCGTTGGCGCCGGCCCGATGCCTGCCCACTGGTCTGACAAATCTGCTTCCACTGAGAAGTACAAGGCCACCGGCACTCTAGCCGCCTCGCCCAAGAGCCTGAGAACGTCCTGAGTCGCGGAAGTGCCACGCTCGTTGAGCAACGCCACCGCCCTCGAAACGTTCGTCTGATACCGCGCCTGTCTGCCGACAACCGAGAGGGCTCGCTCCGTCTGTGCGAACTGAATCGAGTTCTGCAACGCCGACGACACCTGTGTCGCCATGAACTCGAGAACCGCGAGGTCGCGTTCGCTGAACTGGCCGGGGGCCGCGCCGTTCACGAAAAGCGCACCCAGTACTTCCTCACCCACCTGCAGCGGCGCCCCCATCTGCGATAGCAGCCCCAGCCCGACCAGAAGCTCAGCGCTTGGCAGTGGGGATGCGCGATTATCACGCACCAACACGCTCTGGCGACTACGCATGATCGTCTCGGTGAAACCACCGCGACTTGGCTGCGCGCCCTCTTGGCTGGCATCAAGCTCCGAGGCCGCGAGATAGCGTGGATCACTCACGCTCTGACCACGGACGAAGTGCTCCGTCTCCTCAGCGTGCCAGAACGCGACAGTCCGCTCAGCGCCAAACACACGCCGCGACCATTCCGCCGCACGGTCAAGCAAGACTTTGGTGTCCCGAACTGTGATCAGGTCAATCCCTGCCTCATAGAGCTGTGAGAACTCGGCTGCTCGCCGCTGGGCATCCTGGTTCAGGCGCGCGTTCTCCAGTGCAGTAACGGCTTGGGCGGCGAAGAGATCGGCGAGCCCCACCTCGCGTTCGCCGAAGGCCCCTACACGCTGCGACAAGACAACCAGAACCCCCAGCCAATTCTGATCGCCGCGGCTCCCATTCCCGCTGTCCTCAAGCTGGACAGAGGCACGAGAAAGGGATCGGTCGTCGCCGTGATCGACCTCCCCCTTGTGGCGTCCTGCCCCGTGACCACGCGTCGCCTCACGCCCCGCCCCTGCCTCTGAGCCGGGACCCACTTCTGAGTGGACATCCCCGTCTGAGTGGACATCCACTTCCGAGTGGCCCGCCCTCCCGACCAGAGGCACAGCCATCATCGAGCGGAAGCGCGCACTCACGAGGCCCGGAATCCTTCCTGACCACTCGGTGTAGTCATCGATCGAGATCGTCTGATGCCGCACAATTGCCTCTCCGGCCAGGCCCTCTCCCGGAAGCGTGCGATATCCAACCCGTCCCTCGGCGCCACCGCCTTGTTCGTAGGCCAACACCAATTCGCCGGTCTCACCGTCATACACCCACAGGTTGGCAGCGTCGGCTCCAAGAAGCCCCGCGCCCCGTGACGCGATGGCGTTGAGCACATCCTCTGGGCCCATCAGTTCACCCAACTCCAGTGAAATGCGGTAGAGCTGCCGCAGTTCTTCAGAGCGTCGCCGCGTCTCCTCTGATAGGTTGATGTTCTCCAGCACCACCGCAATCTGACCGGCCAGGCTCTGCGCCAGCTCCCGCGTCTCGGGGTCCAGCGGAGGCGCATCGGGCCCCTGCAGTAAACCGATGAAGCCGGTACGTGCACTCGCAGTGGCGATCGGCACGTATAGAACCTGCTGGAATCTTGTGACAGAGTCCCCTGTCAACTCCGCGGCCGCCGCGTCCTCCGATCCAGCCTCCACCCCCCACCCGTCCAGCGACTCGCTCCCAGGCGTGTCACCGCTTCGGAGCGGCACCCCGCTTCGGAGCGGCATTGGCCCCATAGTCGGCTCGGCCAGACCGCGCAGGAACACCAGGTGCTCCGGGGTTAGTGTGACATCTCGGTCCGCCAAAGGCACGTCCACCCCACCGGCATCCACCATCGCATGGGCACGAACGATCGGCAGATTCGGATATGGCAACGTCAGGATTGCTACCCCCATATCCAATCCTTCTGCCAGAACTCGGGCAATCTCGCGCAGCACCTGCTCTGCGTTCAGCTCCGGGTTAGCTGCCACCTGCAGGACCGTGCTGATCAGATACTGCTGGCGCTCATTGCGTTGCGTATCCTCAAACAGCCGCGCATTGTCGAGCGCCAGGGCCACCTGCTCACCCACGCTTTGTACGAGCGCCAGTTCTTCCTCTGACCACGTACGCTGTGGATCTGACAGCCCCAAATACCCCAACGTCTGGCCGCCGACTCGCAGGGCCTCCAACACCAAGGGAGTTCCGCCATCTCTGACGATTTTGTGAGGCACACGCCCATCAGCCAGGTCGGGCGGCACGGGTACGGGCGACACAGGCATAGTGGCCACCGAATCGAACTCATAGGCCAGCGGGCGCACCCGCTGCGTGACACGCGCCCAACCCCGTCGACTGTGGTCCACCTGCAGCGCACGCAGTTCAGCCAGAGCCGCCTCCGCTGTCTCCAGCGCTCTTGCGGTGTTCAGCGCCACGGCGAGTTGATCTGCCATTAGCTGGAGTGTGCTGATGTCGTCGTCGTGGAACGCAGCTGCTTCATCGCTCTGGACATCCAGGACGCCGACCACGCCTCCATCCGAAACCAACGGCAACGCCATCTCAGACTTGGTCAGCGGCAGATCGGGGTTGCGGAACCAGACGCTATCCTGCCCAACGTTGAACGCGATCCGCGGCTTACCCGTTGCAGCCACATAGCCGACAATACCGACCTGGCCGACCTGCAAACGGTGCCCCCGGTCTAGCATCCTCCGACCGCCCTCGGACGATGACGCCCGCAGGATCGCCCACTGCCGGCTGTCATCAAGGATGAAGAGCCCAGTATGGTAGTACCCGAAGTGGGACGAAATGGCGTGCGCCGCGGCATCGAGCAGAGCATTGACGTTGCGCTCCCGTGCGGCTTCCTGGCCCACCAGGCTAACAGCCCGCAGTTGCGCGCTGCGACGCTGCAGGGCGACGGTCCGTTCTTCGACACGCCGCTCTAGTCGCGAGACCATGTCGTGGAGGCGCCTGGCCATCTCGTTGATAGCCTGAGCTACGAACCCAAACTCATCATGCCGCTCGAGCCGGATCACGTGCGCCAGGTCGCCCGCACCAATCATCGCCGCCCCCTCGGCAAGGCGGCGAAGCGGCACCAACACCAGACGATAGAGCGAGAAGCGAATAAGCAAGACCACGCCTATGCTGGCCGCCAACCCAAGAATGACCAAGGGGAGGAGCGCGGGCTCAACGACGGCCGCGGACTCGCCCACGACGATATACAGGGTCTCTGGTGCAGCGGAGACCTCGCCCGGACTGGGCGCCACATCGGGCGTTCCGCTTCCCGGCATCTCCATCGTCCGCCAGATCAAATACGCCCGCCCAGATGGCAGATCGCGGCTCACAACCGAATAGGGGTCGTCTGCGGAACCGCGCCTCATCGCGCCGGCTTCCAGATCCTGCAGCGCTTCTACAATGGTTCCTTTGTACCCGGGTAGCGAGTGCTCGATCACTCGACCCTTGTCGTCAACCAGCGCGATGAATAGGAAGTCGGGCACCTGCTCAACAATGTCGGTGAGGTGGCTCCCCAGGCCATGCGCATCCGGCACCGTCTCGACAAACGGCGCCGTTGTCCGAATCGTCTGCCGTAGTTGGATCGTGGCAAGGTCGCCCTTGCTCCAGTAGGCATCGCGATGTGCGTCTCGATACCTGGCACCGAAGTAAAGAAGCAGAGGCATCAATACCAGCAGCGGAATCCCGGCGACCAGAAGGATCATCCGCCAACGAAGGCTAGGGCCTCTTCTCATCACATTCGGCTCCCGTTCACGCCCATCTCTTGGCACGCGCAAGTTCTCTCGCGCCGATACCTAACGACGCCCCAGCGGCGCCCGTCTCTGCAGCCGGCTCCGGTTGTTTGCCGCACGCTTGTCTACCTCAGTCGCCATACGTAGCCTCGTCATGCTGCTCGCCGTGCTGGATCAGTTGGATACGGCTGCGTTCGACGTGCAAAGCACGCCCTAGCTCCTCCGCTGCGCTTCGCAGAATCGCGTCAGTACTGGCAAGCGCCCGCACCCGCCCGACAATCTCGCTACGCGCCGTCTCCTGCATGGCCCGCAGCCGGGTCTCTTCCAGCAATCGCGCGTTGTTGAGCGCTAGATCGAGTTGGCTGATGACAGCCTCCACGAGTCGTACCGCCTCATCGCTCCACGGCACAGCGCGCTCGAACGACAACACCCCGAACCGTCGCCCTGCTGCGGTTACCGGCGCCACCAAGAGATGTCTTCCATCAGCTGTCGTCTGCCTGACGACGCCGTCCAGGGTCTCAACCCGAAACACATCGTTTCCGAGCAGCCGACCGTCTCCCGTCCGACCCCCCTGATCCACGGAGACATCTACTCGGGCCGCGCTCCCATCCTCGGGGACCTGACCGGCTATCGTTGTGTCGACGACACTGTCAACGTCGACCGCCTGGATGCCATCGGAACTGTAACGGTAGCCCAGCCGCAGACCCCTCCGCGCGAGGGCTCGCCGCCACGCAAGGACCGCGTCAGCCTGCTCGTAGCGTTCCAGGCGCTCACGCGCGTTGCGTGTCTCTTCCAGCAGACGCGCGTTGTTGATCGCAGTCGCGATGCTGTTAGCCAGTACCCTGAGCGTTTCGACATCCTCTTCATCGAAAGCTTCGGCTTCCTGTGTCTGGATGTCGAGCACGCCTATGATGTGTTCCGCGACAACCAATGGCAGACCGATTTCCGACCGCGTCTCCGGAAGGTCAGGATTGCTCAACCAGACCGAGTCCTCACCAACGTCGTACGCGAACCGAGGAAGGCCCGTCTCGGCCACATAGCCGACAATGCCTTGCAGCCCGACCCGCAACCGGTGCTGCCGCGCCAGCATCTGCCGCCCGCCCTCAGATGACGCCGCGCGGAGCACGGCCCATTCGCCGGTGGCATCGAGTAGAAAGACGCCGACGTGGTAGAAATCCAGTCGTTGAGCCACCAGCGTTACGACTCGCTCGAGAACCTGTGCTGGCTCCCGAGTCGCCGCAGCAGCCTGAGTCACTTCGGCGATCAAACGGAGCTGCGCTTCCCGTTCCGCAAGTTGGGCCGTATGCTCGGCAACGCGCTCGGAGAGCTCCTGTCGTGTCGTGTCAAGACCACTCGCAACGAAGTGCAGACGCGCCAGTGCCCTGCGAGTCCGTGTGCCTGTCAGATAGTTGAGCACTCCGACCGCAGCGATCAGCATCAGCCAACCGAAGGCGAACACGAAGAACGGGAACGACTGGATGTCGGTCATCCACAACGGCACATACCAACCGCTCACCTCTGCCCACGCGACGCCCCCGTAGATGGCCACAGCCCCTGCCGCCGCTAACATACCGCTAGTGGGCCTCAACAGCGTGCCCGCAAGCGCTACTGGCCAGGCCAACAGCAGCCACAGGGCCGACCGGTACCCCCCGCAGACGATCGACACCGCTATGACCCCGGCGAAGGTCGCCCAAGTGTACAAGCGGGCCGCCGTCAATGCCCGCGCTTTCCCCTCCCTTCCTGCCCCTGCATCCTGCGCAGCCGAACGCCTCCTGCGTGCCGGCTCCAACCCGGCGATGGCATAACAGGCGATCGCCAACGCAACTCCCCCCCCGGCGAACAGAGCCGCCAGCAATGCGCCTCTGCCCCTGGCAGACCCCTGCGCGCCGAAGGATCCACGCTTCCAGCCAACCACGATGATGACGGTCGTCGCCAGCGTAATGGCCAGACCCACGAAAAGGACCGCACTCAGCAGCGACCGCAAGCTTGAGGTCTCCTCCTGCGACTTGCTCATGCGCCGCCCTCCACAGGCTCACTAGATTCCATAGCATTGCGGCCCTGGCTTGCACTCAGGTTCTGGCCTCTATCACAATCCCCACCGTCATCCCGAGCGTTCTCCCGATCCTCTACGCCTGCCGGTCCGCTGGCGCTCGCCAGTCCGCCGGCGCTCGCCAGTCCGCTGGCGCTAGTTCCGACGGCATCCGTTCTGACGGCATCCCTACCTAAGCCAAGATCCACCAATGCCACACCTCGATCGGCGTCCAGCAGACGCCCCAACTCAGCCAACGCCCGCTGGATCACAGCCTCGATCTCGACTTCAGCGCGCACCCTCGCGGTCACTTCGCCAATGGTCTGCTCCAACGTTGCTCGTCGGCTGATGTCATCTAGCAGACGCTGGTTGTCAGCGGCCAGCGCTAACTGCTCGACCAGGTTCTCCACAAGCCTCCTGTCCTCGACAGTCCAAGCCCTCTCACGCTCAACCCCCACCACCCCCACCACCTCTCCACCCCGCCGAACTGGGAGCAACAGCGCACCGTTCTCGCTGCTCGCCTGGGTCGCCTCCCCGCGCGCGGCAATCAACCCGTCGGAAGCCGGGTATGCCGGCTCGGCCAAAGCCACCACGCGCCCACCGCGCCACTCATACCCTGTCACCTGCTTGTCGCTCAGATATCTGGCCCACGCCTCACCCTCATAGCGCGCCTGCACTTGCTGTGCCCGGGCCAGTGCCTGCTGCGTCTGAGCAAACAGTCGCGCGTTCTCGACTGCCACCGCCACTTGGTCGGCCATCGCCTGCAGTACAGCGATCGTCTCCTCTGGAAACGCCCCCGTTTCCACACTCTGAACCGTCATCGCTCCTACCACCCACTCGCCATAACGCAGCGGCAGAGCCAGCTCCGCCCGTGTGTCAGGCAAGAGCGGGTTTGCCATCCTTGAGAAGGCCTCTGCCGGCTCTCCGTTCGGGCGAGCATCCGACATCAAATCGCTGTCGTACGCGACTGCCTCACCCGTCACCACACATCGCCCTACCATCGACGTGTCATCGGCAAGCAATCGCCAGCCCCGCGCCAACATGGCCTTGCCTGCCTCACCCGTGCCCGCCCGGAGCACTGCATAGCGGTCCTCGCCCGCGGCCGCATCCTCAAGCAAGAACAGGCCGACGTAGTAGAGATCGAACCGCTCCTGAACCAGGTTGACCACCCGTGGCAGCAGACGCTCGAGGTCCAGAACCGCGGTAGTCGCCCTGGATACCTCGGCTACTGCTTCCAATCCGCGCGTCCGCTCCTTCACCCTCGCCTCCAGCCCCCCGATCGCCGCCCGGAGCCGCGCCGTCATAGTCGCAAACGCACGCCCCACTGCCCCTAGCTCATCGTCCTGGGCTACGGGCGCTTCTCGATCCAGATCGCCTTCCGCGATCGATGTCGCGGCGGCAGCGAGGTCGGCCAAGGGATCTGTAATCTTTCGCGAAAGCGTGAGCGCTGCCAGCACCGCCACAGCCGCCGCCGCAACGGCCACCCCGGCATTGACAATCCATGTCGTTCTCGCTCCCGACAGCACCTCCGTACGGTCCAGCTCAGCGATCATCGCGACATCTAGCCGCGGCACCCAGGTGTACACACCGAAGACGGGGATGCCCCGGTGGTTGGCATAGGCCATCCTCACCACCTGCCGCTGCCCCTCCCCAGTCTGCTGGGACAGCCCAGTCTGCTGGGACAGCCCAGTCTGCTGGGACAACCCAGTCTGCTGGGACATCCCAGTCTGCTGGGACATCCCAGTCTGCTGGGACATCATCACCGCGTCGATCGCGGGGCTGTTGACGGCAACATAGCCCCCGGGCAACAACGGTTCTGTCAGCAGCATATATCCGTGCCCGCTGGCTGGCGTCGTCCGGTTCATGCCCTCTGCCGAGCCCGTGCCCACGAGGTAAGCTTTGCCCGACTGGCCAACTGGAGCGTCGCTGACAATCGCTGTGAGTTCTGTCATGTCGGTGCGCGCCACCAAGACGCCGTACGGGATACCATCCAACAACACCGGTCGGGCAAGAACCACGGTCGCTCCGCCATACAGAGCGTCATACCGTGGAGCAGCCAAGTGACGGCCCACGAGACCCTTCTCAAAGTAGGGGGTACCGGCAACCGAGCGTCCCTCCAGGCCGCGTTGTGTCGAGAGCACCACAACGCCGTCGGCGTCGGCTAGAAAAATCTCTGTAAACCAGCCCGTGCTGCCGATCACTGCATCGAACCGCCTTCGCAAGTGCTCGCCAGCTTCCAGATGATCGTCCTCCGTGGCACCACTGGTTGGCACCGGCTGGACTCCCAGCAATGCCCTGGCACTCTCGAGTTCGTACCCGTCGACGATCAGCGAGTCGAGCCCGAACACGAGGCGGTCAACCCAGGCTTCGATGAGCCTGGTCTTGAGGGAAACGCTGGTTTCCAGTTGATCATACGTCCGCGCGACAACAGCCTGGATCTCCATCAGGATCGATGTCACGCTGGTAGCCACCGCGACCGTCAACACCACCACGATGAATGCCACGGTGAGCCGGCTCCGGAGCGACCTTATACGACCATACATGCGCGCTGCCTCGACGGCCACCACCACGACGACGCCAAGCACCAGCGCGCGTGTGATGACTGCAATCGCTGGAATCGAATCTACGTCATAGCGAGGCCACGGCAGGGACAGCGCATCCATCGTCAGCGTTGCAGCGCCCAACGCGATGGCGGTCGCCCACCACCACCGCCGGCATCGAGAAGGCACTAGCGCGAATCCCAGCAGACCGCCTAAGGCTGCCGTCGCAACGCCCAGGATCAGGCTTGTCCCCTTCCACACAAGTGACACAGCGGGGAAGAACAGCAGACCTGCCACGGACAGAGCCCACGCAGTCGCGCGCTGGGCTCGCTCAGATCCCCTGCTTGCCCACCTCCCCGCTGCAGCGAAGACCACAGCACAGATCCCTGCCATAGAGCTCGTCGCGATGTGTTGCCAGGGGTAATCAACCGCACGCCCCCTCAGCGAAAGTATGGACAGTGGAACCAGTGCCAGCGCGGCTGCTGCGTAGACAATAGCTACGATGAGCAGCACCCGCGCAAAGCGCGTCACCTGGTCCCTCATTGCCCCCTCGCTTCGGCGTCCTGAGGCGCCCAATGTACGTAGACCCGTGAGGCATGGAGCGCGCGACCGATCTCCTCGACAGTAGCCTGCATCAAGCCGTCCCAGTCCAGCGTCGCGCGCATCTTGTCTGTGATCTCCCGCGCGAGACGCTCATGCGCTGCGCTCAACTGCGTCTCTTCGAAGAGCCGTGCGCTGTCCAGCGCCACACTCAACTGCTCCACGACGGTCCTAACCACCTCCACTTCTCTTTGTGACCATCGTCCGCTACGGGCCGCCTTCTGAAGCTGCACCGCGCCGATTTGCCCCCCCCGGGCCACGATCGATACCGTCAGAGTCTCCGCGTGCCCATCGCACGCTTCCGGTACGCCGTCCGGAACACCAACCTCCCAGGTCCACCCGTCTCTACCCAAGTCCGCATCGCTATGCACAGCAAGGACTGACGCAGATGTCGCACGGTATCCCAGCCCGCCACGCCCCGCGCGCTGCTGCAGAATACCCAGCCATCCTTCCCGTGTGACCTCGCCATACGCGCGCCGCGCCGCCATCAGCGCCTCCTGCGCATCCGCATATAGCCGTGCGTTCTCGATCGTCACCGCCAACAGATCGGCCATCACCTGCAGCAGTTCCAGGGCCTCATCATCAAACGTACCGGGCTCGTCATCCTGGACGGTCAATGCGCCAACCACACGTCCACGGGCGCGGAGGGGAATTGCAGCCTCCGAACGCGTATCTGGCAGGTCTGGATTGGCATAGCGGACGCTGTCGGCCTCGGCTTCGAGGGCGACACGCGCCTGGGCGTTGGCCACGCACCACCCCACCATGCCCTGACCGCGCTCCAGTTGATGTCCACGGGAAAGCATCCGCTTTCCGGCACGCCCGGTGCCGGCCCTCAAGACGATTGCGTCGCGCTCTTCATCGACGATAAAGAGCCCAACGTAATACAACTCGAAGCACTGCAGGATTACGTCGACCGCTCGCTGCAACAAGTCATTGACATCGAGAATGTCTGCCGTGGCCTGGCTGACGTCAATCACGCCCCGCAACTGCGCCGACTGCCGTTGGAGGTCACGGGTCCGCCTGACCACGCTCGCTTCGAGATCGCGGTGCGACTGCGCCAACCTCTCCGCCATCTCGTTGAAGACCCTGGCCAATAAGCCGA
>JAXDDO010000001.1:0-68824 GCA_034676805.1 Anaerolineae bacterium
GCACAGAGGACGCCGACCTCGGGGTCGATCGGCCCCTCCAGATAGCAGAGCTCGGTGATGCCCAACGGCTGGACCGCGCGCCCCAGGGGCTTGGGCATGATGATGGCGCCATCGCGGCGCACGCCCCGGCGGTTGAAGGCCTGGTCGCCCACGATGCCACGACCGAGGCCCAAGCGCACGGGCTGCAGGGCCTCCGCGGCCCGGATGGCGGCGCGCGCGGCGGCGTCGGCCGCGAAGTCGGCATAGGCGCGCTCGCAGCCGCGGAGGTATTCGGTCTCGGGAGTCGTCTCCAGCGGGAAGTCCGGGTCGAGCATGAAATAGCCCAGGCTCGGGGCGGAGTGGGTCTGGATGGCGTGCACCATGATGGCTTCGGGCGGGATGCCGGTGGCATCGGAGATCGCGGCGCGGATGCGGGCGGTGTAGTCAGCGGTGATGATCGTCACATCGAGTGTGACGATGGCCACGCGGCGGTCGCCGGAGGCGAAGACGATGGCCCGCGCGTGGAGCGGGTCGAGAACCTCGCGCGCGGGGCGGTGGTCGCCCATGCCGCTGCCGGAGAGGTGTGTGCCGAGTGGCGGGGTGATGTCTGCGGTAGCGACGCCGACACGGATCTGCCTCGGTGAGCGGTTGTCCATGCTTGCCTCCTGTCGATTCCGTGGCCCCATGTTGCCAAGTCTAGTCCTGTTGCTGTCCGGTGCCAGTGCACTGAGCGGCGTCGGAGCGAGTCCCGGCATCACCGCCGCACCGGTCGTGCCGGGCTGAGACGTGGATCGCGGAAGCCTCCTGCATATCTAGGCGCTGTTCTTATGATAGTCGCGTCTTGTGATGCAATCAGTCACATATCGTGATTGCCATAAGAACGGCTATCTGAAAGGCCAATGGTCCCCAGCACCTAACAGCGCCGGGGCTCGATCACTGGCCCAGGCGCTGTTGTTCTCTGTCTGGCCCTGGCAACTACCAGCGCTGCCACAGCGATGCCAGGTCTAGTGTGCGCGCATTCCGATACGCTCGCATTCTGATGCGCACCCACCTTAGTGGGAGTGTCCGTCGTGCACGTGCCCGTGCGCCCGCTCCTCCTCGGAGGCCTCTTTCACGCCCACCACCTCGACGTCGAAGTGGAGTACCTCGCCCGCCAGCGGGTGATTGAGATCCAGCGTGGCCTGATCGGCGGTCACAGCGGTCACCGTCGCCATATGGGCGCCTTGATTCGTCTGTACGTTGAACCGCGCGCCGACCTGTGCCTGTTTGGGATCCGGGAACTGCGAGAGCGCCACCGTCATGACCAGCCCTTCGTTACGTTCGCCATAGCCCTGCGCGGGTGGGATCGAGACCGAGAGTGTATCGCCGGTCTCCTTGCCCTCCAGGGCAGCTTCCAGCCCCGGGATGATGTTGCCCGCCCCATGTAGATAGGCCAGAGGCTGTCGCCCCTCGGAGCTATCCAGCACCTGTCCCGCATCGTTCCGCAACGTATAGTCAATCTGTGCAACTTTGCCGTCGGAGATCTTCATCACAATCCTTTCGCTTTCTGTAGAACGTCAGGGCACACTACCAGGCTTCGGGCGAAAACCAACCCCTGCTACATCGGGCATACCCACACGTCACCGGCCCTGCCCGATATCCTGACCTTCTGCCATGAGGGATCGTGGGGCCTGGCGGACCAGTGGAACTTGGGGTTGGCATTCATATCGGCGAGGTATGGCGCGTCCGGCCGCAGGAGGGGAGCGACGTCTCGATCGGGCACGAATACTAGTACATCGTACTCGAGTATGTACCTGGTCGAGGCACGAGACTTCAAAGAGCTGCCCCAAAGCTAGTTACGAATGTACGTTACCGGAGAGTGGAACGAGCTAAAGCACGTAACTGACGACGTAGACGGCGGTGCCGCCGATGGCGGTGAGCACCCACAGGATGGCCGTGGCGCGCATCAGCCAGAGGGGCTTCGCCGGTGGGAGCTGCTTGAGCCAGTACATGCGGGCGACGGTGTAGGTCATCACGAGCTGCGTCCCGGCGCCCAGGACTCCGTGAAAGATAGGAGCGCCGGCAAAGGGACCGGTGGCGAGCGTCCTTGTGCCGGACGCGACGTCGAGCCAGGTGGGCACCATGACGAGCAATACGGGCACCCAGTTGAGAAGTGCCGCCGTCGCCATGACCGGGCAGTGGGTGGAGAAGCGCTTGCGGCGGGCCCGAATATAGCCGAAGGCTGCTACGATGACCAGGATCACGATGACTACCAGCGTCAGGTCCGCTCGAAACGGTGCTCGCGTACCCAGAAAGCCGTCCATAGGTTCCTCGCTTCCGCTAACGTTTCGTCCCCGCTGTACCCAACGTTCGCACTGTAGCCCATCCATCCCGAGATGCAAGTGCCGCTGGGCCAGCGGGGTCGCGCCCAGTTACACAGCGCAGGGCGAAGCACAACTTCGCCCTACGACCGGCGACGGCCGTTGACAGCCAAGATGCATCTTCTATACTCAGCCTCAACGTCCGGTTTCAGGGCCTCGCGGCCGAGGTGCGCTGGAGGCCGGGCGTGCAAGGCACGATCCGACTATGACGACGACTGATCGATCACCACTGGTGCTCGGGATCGACGCCAGCACCACCGCGTGCAAGGCGGTGGTGTGGGACCTGCGTGGCGAACCTGCCGCAGAAGGGCGTGCCGCGCTGCCATTGCGTAGGCCACGCCCGCTCTGGCATGAGCAGCCGGCGGAGGCGTGGTGGGAGGCGCTCGTCGCCGCGGTGCGCGCGGCTGTGGGAGACGACCCTGCCATGGTGGCGCGGATCGCGGCGCTGTGCATCGCGCCGCAGCGCGAGACGTTCGTGCCGGTCGACGACGCGGGCGCGCCACTACGCCCGGCGATTGTGTGGATGGACGAGCGGTCCCGCGCGTTGCTGCCACGCATCGAGCGTGAGTATGGGGGCGCCCGAATCCACCGCGAGACAGGGAAGCCGCTCTCGGGCAACCTGTCGCTCGGCAAGATCCTGTGGCTGCGCGAGCAGGAACCGGAGGTTTTCGCGCGCACTGCGCGCTACCTGGATGTGGCGGCGTTCCTGAACCACAGACTGACTGGCGCGTACCGCACCGGCTGGGGCTGTGCTGGCCCGATGGGCCTCTTCGATCTGGAACACGGGTCCTGGGACGTGCCCCTGCTCAGCTATCTGGGTGTGCGTGTGGGCCAAATGCCGGAGACGTTCCCACCCGGGGCGGTCATCGGGCGGATCACTGCGGACGCGGCGGATGCCTGCGCGCTGCCGGTGGGGCTGCCGGTGGTGGCAGGGATCGGGGATGGGCAGGCGGGCGGCTTGGGCGCGGGCGTCGTGCGACGCGGGCAGGCGTATCTCAACTTGGGCACCGCCGTGATTTCCGGCGTGTTTTCCGGACATATGTTGACGGACCCTGCCTTCCGTACGATGGTGGGGGACGTGCCGGGGACCTATTCGCTGGAGACGGTGATCCTCGGTGGAACATATACGGTCACCTGGTTTCTGGAGACCCTGGCAGCTCGCGAGGCTGGGGAGACGATCGAGCACGCGCTGGCGCGGTTCGATGCCGGGCTGGATGGGACGCCACCGGGCGCAGCCGGGCTCTTAGCAGTGCCCTACTGGAACAGCGCGATGAGCCCTTACTGGGACGCCGACGCGAGCGGCATAGTCGCCGGCTGGCGCGGCACGCATACCTTACACCACCTCTATCGGGCGATCCTGGAGGGGATTGCGTTCGAGCAGCGTCTCAACACGGAGGGCGTGGAGGCGGCGCTGGGGCAGGCCATCGAGGGTTACGTGGCCATGGGCGGTGGGGCGCGAAGCGACCGGTGGTGCCAGATCGTGGCGGATGTGACCGGCAAGCCGCTGCGCCGTGCGGCGACGGTGGAGGCCGCGGCTCTGGGCGCTGGGATCCTGGCTGCAGCGGGCGCGGAGCTGTTCGGCGAAGTACGGGATGCCGCTGCAGCGATGGCTCGGGTGGATCCACAGATCTTCGAGCCGGACTCGAGGCGGCATGCCTTCTACAGCCGGCAATACCGGGAGGTCTACCGGCAGCTATTCCCTGCGCTGCAGTCGCATCTGCAATGCCTGGCAAACCTGACGTTCGATGGAGGGGAGTTGTGAAAGGCATTCAAATCGTGCGGTCCAACGGCCCGTCTGCCAATGGAGCGGCGGTCAAGGCGCCGCTGGCGCCGGCGCCCAAGCTCTCATCGACGCGGACGCCCGTGGTTCGCATTCTCTATTCCGACGCCGCACATCAGCTCCATACCGAGCTCACGGTCGATGACCTGCCCGAGATCCTGAAGCGTGAGGGCGGGGTCCTCTGGGTCGATCTGGTTGAGACACCACCTGCACAGGCGCGACCGGTCCTGGAGGGCATCTTCGGCTTTCACCCATTGGCCGTGGATGATGCCCTGGAGGAGATCCACATCCCGAAGGTCGATGACTGGGGGGACTACCTCTACCTTGCGTTCTATGCCGTGCGGCCCAGCGATGTGGAGGCGGACAAGGAGCTGGTCGTACTGCAAGAGCTTGACTGCTTCCTGACCTCGCGCTGTATGGTCACCTACCAGGCCGAGGCAGCGCACGCGGTCGATCGTACGTGGCAGACCGCTCAGCGCGACCCACGAGCCTTCAGTCGGGGGGCGCCACAACTGCTCTACCAACTCCTCGATACCCTGGTGGTGGATTACACGTTGGTGCTGGAGCAACTGGATGATCGGGTGGAGTGCGCAGAGGACTTGGTCTTTGAGGAGCCATCGGAGGCGCTGATTGGCGAGGTGTTCGACTACCGGCGGGCACTGCTCCATCTACGTCGTTCGCTGGCGCCCCAACGCGAGGTACTTAACGAGCTGTCCCGTGGCCACTTCGCCGCCATCGGCGAGACCTACGCGATGTACTTCCGTGACATCTACGATCACATGGTGCGCCTCTACGATGTCACCGACACAATTCGTGATGTGGTCAACGGTACACTGGAGATGTACTTATCTATGGTGAACAACCGCATGAACGACGTGATGAAGACGCTGACGATCATCACGACGCTGTTCATGCCGCTGTCGTTTCTAGCGGGGTTCTTTGGGATGAACTTCTTCCAGCCGGCCCTTATCAGGGCTGGCTGGACGAGCACGGGGGTTTTGTGGGTGGTCATCGGCGCGATGGCGGTGCTACCGTTTGTGATGTACTGGTGGATGCGCCGTCGCGACCTGATATGATACGGAAACCCGATAGGGGGATGCAGTGGTGCTTGGGAGGTGTTTCCCGAATGAGTCAGCGTTGCTGTGCATTCCGGACCGGATGGCTCGGCTGGAGCGATTGACCGGGCCGGCTAATTGGCTGTCTGGAGGGATATTGTGAGGCTACTTCCACTGTTGGATACACCGAATGCTGTTCTGGTCTACAAGGCGTCGCTGCCCGAGCCGGTGCGTTGGCAGGACTACGACTTGGTGGCACGCCAGGCGCTGGCGGCGACGCAGGTCGAGCTCGAGCCTGGCGAGAACGCCGTGCTCAAGCCCAACGTGACCGTCGGCGAGAACTACGCCGATCCCGACACGGGCATCACGACGCATCCGGGCTTTGTCCAGGGCGCCATCGAGCACCTGTTGGCACACGGCGCGCGACGTGGCGGCGTCTATATCCTGGAGGACCCCCGCAATACCAACGACAACGAGGATCGCCACTGGCAAGGCACCGGCTATCCGGAGGTGCGAGATGCGACCGGGGCCAAGCTCCGCTCCCCCAAGACGTACACGTGCGTAAAGAAGCCGGTACGGAAGCCATTGGCACTTCCCGAGATGAACGTCAGCCGCCTGGCGGTCGCGCCCAACACTGTGTTGATCAATGTGCCCAAGCTCAAGACACACAACCTGGGCATCACCACACTGTGTATGAAGAACCTGATGGGCGTCGTTAACGTCTTCGACCGCCACTTCTGCAGCCAGGCCTGGCAGGAGATGCCCGTCGATGTGCGGGACCACGAAGGGCCACGGGAGACGTGGCTGACACGGGAGATGCACGAGCTATGGCAGACGGGGCTCGCGCACCGGCTGATCGACCTGGCGCAGGTGGTGCAGCCCCGGCTCAACCTGGTCGAAGGGGTGATCGCCCGTGAGGGGACGGGGTTCAACCGGGGTCGTAATCACGCCCTGGGGTTGTGCATCGCCGGCGTGAATATGGTCGCCGTGGACAGCGTGGCGAGCTACTTGATGGGCTTCGATCCTCGCCGGCTCATCTACCTGAGGTTGGCTGCTGGGGCGGGGCTGGGAACGAACGATCTGGACCAACTGGTTATCTATGAGGTAAGCGATGGGGAGATCGTGCCGTGCCGCGACGTTGAGGCCTTGCGTGCACGTCCCGCTCTCCGGGTCATCTCCAATATCAAGGGCGAAGATAACACAATCTAGCGCGACAAACGGGGAGGTCGATTCATGGGTGGCAAGCTGTGCATCACCGATGTGGAACGGATAACACTGAGGGTTCCCTTCACACCGCGTTGCCTGGAGTGGAACGCGCGTGAGGTATGGCAGTGGCAGGTGGTCGAGGTCATTCGTGTGACGACGGACGTGCCCGATCTTGTTGGGTACGGTGAAACCCTGCCGTTCTATACCTGGGGACGTGTGACCGACGAAGCCATTGAGCGGGTCAGGGGTCGCCATCCCGGGGATTTCCTGGGCGACGACACCCTGGGCGCCGGGCTGCAGATGGCGCTATACGATGTGGCCGGGAAAGCATTGGGCGTGCCGGCCTACCGGCTGTTCGGGACCGCCAAAGTGCGCGAGTGGTGCCCCATCTCGTGGTGGAACATTGATATGCCGCCGGAAGCGCTGGCTGCCGAAGCCCAGGAGGCACTGGCCCGGGGATACACCGCCTACAAGACCAAAGCGCGCCCCTGGTGGGACGTCTTCGAGCAGGTTGCCGCCGTCAGCAACGTAACCCCGGCGCACTTCTCCCTCGAGCTGGACTGGAACCAGATGTTGATCAACGCGGGGAACGCCACCCCGGTTCTGACCGAACTGGATAGCTGCGAGCGGGTGGGCATCTACGAGTCCCCGATTATGCAGCGTGACGTCGAGGGGCACAGGCAGCTGCGCAGCAAGATCACTCACCCCATTGCCCTGCACTTCGGCAGTCCGCCATTCCCCGTCGCGGTCCGTGACGAGGTCTGTGACGGTTTCGTCGTTGGCGGTGGGGTCGCCCAGGTCCTCCGGCAGGGCGCGCTGGCTGAAGCGTTCGATAAGCCCTTCTGGCTCCAGCTGGTGGGGACAGGGCTCACGACGGCACTGTCCTTGCAGTTGGGTGCTGTGCTGCCTATGGCCCAATGGCCGGCGGTCAACTGCATGAACAACTACTCGGATGACCTGCTGGCCGAGCCGGTGGTGATCGCCGGCGGCTATGCGCGTGTGCCCGACGGCCCAGGCCTGGGCATCGAGGTGGATGAGGGGGCGCTATCGCGCTACCTGATGGCGCCGCCCTACGAGCTGGAGAAACCGCAAGCGTTGCTCTCGGTTGTCTGGCCCAGCGGTGTGGTGCGGCACTACGCAGATATCCACCAGATCTGGACCGATGGACACGCCGGCAACATCCCCGCGCAGGCGCGCGGTGTGACGATGAACGTGACGCCGGACGACGGGACGCCGGAGTGGGCCGATCTCTATGCACGAGCGCAGGTCGCGCCCGTTCACGACATCGCGTAAGCTGATTCAGGGAGAGACCGACATGCAATATGGAGAGCGCCGGTGGGTCGAGATGCGCGCTATGGTGGACAAGGTCGTGGTCCTACCGTTGGGATCGCTGGAGCAGCACGGCCACCATCTACCCCTGCTCACCGACTCACTGATCTGTGGTGAGATCATCCGCCGCGCCGAGGCGGAGTTGGGCGATCTCGCGCTGTTCCTGCCGTTGATATGGGTGGGGGCTTCGGAGCACCACAGCCGCTTCGCGGGCACCGTCAGTGTCAGCCAGGAGACCTATACCCGGATGCTGGATGAGATTCTTGAGAGCTTGATCGCCCACGGGTTCAAGCGCATCGTGCTGCTCAACGCCCACGGGGGCAACGCGCTTCCCGGCCAGACTGCACTCTACAAGGCGCAGATGCGGCACCGTGACGAGCGCGACCTATGGCTGGTCTTCGCGACGTGGTTCACGCTGGCTGCGCCGCAGATCGCGGCTCTGTCTGACTTGGAGCAGGATCACGTGACACATGCCTGTGAGCTGGAGACCAGCATGATCCTGCGTCTGCGTCCCGAGCTCGTCGACCTGGCGGCAGCCCAGGGCGCAATCGTGCCGTTCGAGTCAGCGTTCTACTGTCCTGATTCGCGCCGGCCAAGCCGCCTGGCCGTAGCGCGCCCCATCGACCACGTGAGTGTGACCGGCGGATACGGTCACCCGGAGCTGGCCACCGAAGGGAAGGGCGAGTCGCTGTTCGCCGCAGCCACGGCGGAGGTGGTCGCTTGCGTGCGCGAGATCGCTGCGTGGGAGACCTTTGACGCGCGATGATCACCTCCCTCAAGAACGACAAGGTCAAGCTCGTGCGGGGCGTGATGGCGAACCGCCGCCGGCGCACGCAGGAGGGCCTTTTCTTCATTGAAGGCGTCCATGCCATCACCGCGGCCTACGCACATGGGTGGGATATTCGCTGGTTGATCGCCTGCCCGGAGAAGGCGCAGACGGACTGGGCGCGCGATATCATAGCGCGCACGCCTGCGGAGCGCCTGCTGGAGGTGAACGCCTATGTCCACGGCGAGCTGAGCGATCGTGAAGCGCCCTCGGAGCTGATGGCGCTGGTAGCAATGCGCGAGGATGATCTGTCTCGCATCCCGGTCCGGCCCGACTTGCTTGTGCTGCTGCTCGACCGTCCACACAGTCCTGGCAACCTGGGGAGCGTGATCCGCTCGGCCGATGCGTTGGGCGCTCACGCCGTGATCGTCACCGGGCATGCGGCGGACATCTACGATCCCAAGGCGGTACGGGCGAGCATGGGCTCGCTCTTCGCGCTGCCGGCGCTGCGCGTGCCGCGCCACGAGGCATTGGAGGACTGGCTGACGGCGATGCGGCGCAAGCTTGGCGTGGTGCAGGTGGTTGCCACCAGTTCACGTGCCGAGACGCCGATCTACGCGCACGACCTGACGGTCCCGACCGTGATTGCTATCGGCAACGAGGCCCGTGGCATTAGCACGTATTTCGAGCTCTTGTGCGACAGCTTTGTCACGATACCCATGTCCCAAAGCGTCGCCACCTCGCTCAACGCGTCGGTAGCGGCGTCGATTGTGCTCTACGAGGCCCGTCGCCAGCGAGCAGCGGCATAGATCTTCGAGCTGCTGCCACCTAGAGGGCTCTGTGACTGAGGACTTCCGACTTCGGACGTTCAATGACCCAACAATGGAGGATCTACCTACACACATGGACACTCAACACAAGGCCATCGATCCCGTTCGGATTGGATTTGTGGGTGTGGGCGGGATGGGCACCCACCATATCAAGAACTTGGTGCGCATGCCGGGCGTGAGGATCGTGGCGCTCTGCGACAGCCGCGAAGCAAACACCGCCCGCGCCAGCCAGATCGTGCAGGAGGCCGGTCAGCCCGCACCGAAGCTGTATACCCGCGGCGAGGCAGACTTCGAGCGCTTGTGCGCGGAAGAGGACCTGGACCTGGTCTACACGGCGTCGCCGTGGCAGTATCACACGCGCGTCTGCGTCACGGCGATGGAGCACGGCAAGCACGCCGCGACGGAGGTGCCGGCTGCCGTCACGCTGGACGAGTGCTGGGAACTTGTGGAGACGGCCGAGCGGACCGGGCGCTACTGCTTCATGGCCGAAAACTGCTGCTACGACCGGACCGAGATGCTGATCCTGAACATGGTGCGCCAGGGCGTTCTGGGTGAGCTGTTGCTTGCCGAGTGCGGCTACATGCACGACCTGCGCAGCCTGCTCTTTGGGAACGACGGCGAAGGCCTCTGGCGGCTGGCCCATGTCATCGAGCGCAACGGCGACCTCTATCCGACGCACGGTCTGGGTCCGGTCGCGCAATGGCTGAACATCAACCGTGGCAACCGTTTCACGCGGCTCGTCTCGATGGGCACGCAATCGCTGGGGCTGAATCTCTACGCCGCGCAGCACTTCGGCCCGGAGAGCGCTGAGGCGCGCCAGCGCTATGCCCAGAGCGACATCGTGACGACGCTGCTCCAGACTGAGCAAGGACAGACCGTACAGATCAAACACGACACGGCTTCACCACGTCCCTACAGCCGCGGTATTCTGGCGCAGGGCACCCTCGGCATCGTGCGCAAATACCCCGAGGAGAAGGTCCACCTAGAGGGGCGGTCGGCCCCGGAAATGTGGGAGCCGCTGGAGGCCTACCAGGAGGAGTTCGAGCATCCGTTGTGGAAGCAGACGCTAGAGACGCTGACCGGCGTGGGGGGCCACGGCAACATGGACTACCTGGTGGACTACCGGCTGACCCAGTGCCTGCGGGCTGGCGTGCCGCCGGATATCGACGTCTATGATGCCGCGACATGGAGCGCGGTCTCGGCGCTCAGTGCACAGTCCATTGCCAACGGCAGTCAGGCGGTCGACTTCCCGGATTTCACGCGCGGGGGGTGGAAGGAGCGCGAACCGCTAGGCATCGTAAACGCCTAGCTGAACTCTCGCAAGGAGATAGCGATGACGACGATACAGAACGTAATCGACGTGATTCTCGACCAGATTCCCGGCGGTCGCCTGGAAGAGACGGTCGACACGGTGAAGTGCGGCGATCCGGCCCGGGAGGTCAAGGGCATCGTGACGACCTTCCTGGCGAGCACCGGCGTGATCCGAAAGACGATCGAGCTGGGAGCGAACTTCATCATCACCCACGAACCCACCTTCTACAACCACCTGGACGAGGTGGAGAAGCTGGCAGACGATCCGATATACCGCGAGAAGCGCGCGTTGTTGGATGACCATGGGATCGTCGTCTGGCGGTTTCACGATCACTGGCACCGCCACGAGCCGGATGGGATTGGGATGGGCGTGGTAAAGGCGCTGGAGTGGGAGCCCTATCTCCAGGTAGATAGCCCGTCGATCACGATCCCGACGATGACGCTGTCGGAGTTAGCCAGCCACCTCAAGGCGCGGTTGGGGATTGCTACGCTACGCGTCGTCGGCGACCTGCAGATGCCGTGCCGCCGCGTGGCGCTGATGGTTGGTGCGCCCGGCGCCGAATGGCAGATGCGCTGGCTGGCCCGCGACGACGTGGACGTGTTGGTCACGGGCGAGGTGCACGAGTGGGAGACCTCGGAATACGTCCGCGACGCTGTCGCGCAGGGGCGACCCAAGGCCCTGATCGTGGCGGGCCACGCCAACAGCGAGGAGCCGGGGATGGCCTACCTCGTTGAGTGGCTGCGTCCGTTGGTGCCCGGCGTGCAGATCACGCACGTTCCCGTGGGGGACGCGTTCAGCTATCTGTAGGGGCACCGTCGAAATGGTTCCGGAGACGAGTCAAAGTCCGCCTGATTCGTCTCCGGTGGCATCCCGGGTCGAGCGGACGCGATCGAGCGCCGCCTCGCCGTAGGCGGTGTCTGTGCCGGACGGCCCACTGCGCAGCGTGGTCAGGACTTCGGCCAGTTCGAGCTGGCGGCGATAGAGCTGGCTATAGAGACCGTCGCGCGCGAGCAGCTCGTGGTGGTCGCCCACCTCGCGGATATGACCATCCTCCAACGCGATGATCTTGTCGGCGTTGCGGATGGTGCTGAGCCGGTGCGCAATGATCAGCGCGGTCCGCCCTTCTAGCACCGTCTCCAGCGCCTGCTGAATGAGGTATTCCGCTTCGGCGTCGACCGACGATGTGGCCTCGTCCAGGATCAGGATGCGCGGGTTGGTGAGGATGGCGCGGGCCAGGGCCAGCCGCTGCTTCTGCCCACCGCTGAGGCGCACGCCCCGCTCGCCAATCTCCGTATCGTAGCCCTCGGGGAGCTCCAGAATGAACTCGTGTGCGTTGGCGGCTGTGGCGGCCGCGATCATCTCTGCGTCGGTGGCATTGGGCTTGCCGTAGCAGATGTTCTCCCGCACGGTCGTGTTGAAGAGGAAGGTGTCTTGCAGGACCACGGCGATGTGCTGGCGCAACGAGCGCAGGTCGAGGTCACGCAGGTCGTGGCCGTCGAGCAGGATACGCCCGTGACCGGGGTCGTAGAAGCGGCACAACAGATTCGCGATGCTGGTCTTGCCGGCGCCGCTGGGGCCGACCAGGGCCACGACCTCTCCCGGTGCCATGTGGAATTGAATGTCGTGGAGCACTTCGTCACCCTGGCCATAGCGAAAGTGCACGTTCTCGAAGTGCACCTCGCCCCGTGCCGCCTCGAGCACCAGCGCATCTGGCGCACTCTGTACCTCGGGCGTCTCGTCTAGCAGTTCAAAGATACGCTCGCCCGCGGCGATGGCTTGCTGGAAGGTGTTGTCGACCTCGGTCAGCCGCCGCACGGGTTCGTAGAAGGAAGCGATATAGCCGAGGAACGCGACCAGGGTGCCCAAGGTGATAGCCCCATTGACGACAGCGCGGGCACCGAAGCCCAATACCAGGACCCCGCCGACTGCGGTGAGGAAGTGCAGCACCGGAAAGAAGCTCGCCCACGTGCGGATCGCGTGAACGCGCTGGTCGTAGTACTCCGTGCTGATGCTGCGAAAGGCGCGCAGCTCGTGTTCTTCCTGGTCGAACGCCTGGATCACGCGAATGCCGGCGAGGTTGTCTTGCAGGCGGGCGTTGATATCGCCCAGGCGGTCGCGCACCTGCCGGTAGATGGGGCGGGCGCGTGCGTTGAAGATGCGCAGACCCACGACCAGTACCGGCAGCGGGATGAGGACGACGAGCGCCAGGCGCCAATTGAGCACGAGCAGCACGACCGACGCGCCGATCAGGCGCAACAGGTCCACAACGGTCAGCGGCACACCGTGGGTGATGAATTGCTCCATCGCGTTGACGTCGTTGGTTACCCGCGACATCAGCTCCCCCGTTGAAGTACGCTCGTAGAAGGAGAGCGAGAGCCGCTGGACGTGCTCATAGATGCGCACCCGCAGATCGAGTACAAAGCGCTCGCCCAAGGCGTGGCGGAGGAACATCTCGCCGTAGTCCGTGAGGTGGCTGGCGGCGTAGATGCCGATGAGCAGCAGCACCAGGGTGGTGAGGCGGCTGAGGTCCGCGGCGCGGATGACGTCGTCGACGATGATGCCCTGGATGAGGGGCGGTACAAGGCCGAGGCCGATGCGCACCAACAAGAGCGCCGCCGTGGCGATCAGCGTCTTCCAGTAAGGATGAAGGTATCCGAACAAGCGTCTCAATACGGTCATAACGGTTTCCTCTGCACAAGACCAGCGTTGCGTTGGGACCAGGGCGATGCTACAATGGTCCCCACCACGGACTTCTTTGTGTTGTAATTGTACCACTATGCTTCAGTAAGGAGGGTCAGCCATGGTACGTCCCCCCCAGACCGATCAACCGGCATATCGCGATCCGGATCGCCCGATCGAAGAGCGTGTGAACGACCTCGTTTCGCGCATGACGCGCGAGGAGAAGGTGTCGCAGATGGTGCACGCTGCACCCGCTATCGAGCGTCTGGGGGTGCCCGCCTACAACTGGTGGAACGAGTGTCTCCACGGCGTGGGGCGCGCGGGCATCGCCACGGTATTCCCGCAGGCCATCGGCCTTGCGGCGACCTGGGACACGGAGTTGATGCATAGTGCAGCCGTCGCGATCTCCGACGAGGCGCGAGCCAAGCATCATGCAGCGCTGGCTGAGGATGGCACGTCTGAGCAGTACTACGGACTCACGTTCTGGACGCCCAACATTAACATCTTCCGCGATCCGCGTTGGGGACGCGGGCAGGAGACCTACGGCGAGGATCCCTATTTGACCGCAAAGATGGGGGTGGCCTTTGTCCAGGGGCTGCAGGGCAAAGATCCCCACTATCTCAAGTTGGTGGCGACGCCGAAGCACTATGCAGTGCACAGCGGGCCAGAGCACGAGCGCCATCACTTTGACGCCATCGCCAGTGAGCGGGACATGCAGGAGACCTACCTGCCGGCCTTCGAGGCCACGGTGCGCGAGGCTGGTGCCTTCTCGGTGATGGGTGCCTACAACCGCACCAACGGCGAGCCGTGCTGTGCCAGCCCCACGCTGTTGCAGAAGACCCTGCGAGACCGGTGGGGGTTCGAGGGATACGTTGTGTCGGACTGTGGCGCGATCCGCGACATCTTTGCCCACCATCGGGTGGTCGACTCGCCCGAGGCAGCGGCTGCGCTGGCTGTCGCCAACGGCTGCGACCTCAATTGTGGCGAGGTCTACAAGTCGTTGCTGATAGCGCTGGAGAAGGGCTTGCTCGATGAGGTAACGATCGACCAGGCTGTGACCCGGCTCTTCACCGCAAGGTTCCGCCTGGGCATGTTCGATCCGCCCGAACGAGTGCCCTACGCTCAGGTCCCGATCGAGGCCAATGATTCGCCGGAGCACCGCGCGCTGGCGCTGCAGACGGCGCGTGAATCGATCGTGCTGCTCAAGAACGCGGACGGCTTTCTGCCGCTGGCCAAGGACCTGAAGAAGGTCGCTGTGGTTGGGCCCAATGCCGATGATCCGGTGGTGATGCTCGGGAACTACAACGGCTTCCCGTCCAGGTCGGTGACCCCTCTGGTGGGCATCCGGACGAGGGTGCACGATGGCACCGAGGTGGTCTACGCCCAGGGGTGCGGTGTGCGCAGTAGTGATACGTCGGGGTTCGCAGCGGCTGTCGCCGCCGCACAGGGCGCCGATGTCGTGATTGCCGTGATGGGCCTCTCGCAGTTGATCGAGGGCGAGGAGGGCCAGCAGGAGGGCGTGGAAGAGGGCCAACGTAGCACTGGCGATCGCGATACCCTCGATCTTCCCGGCCTCCAGGACGAGCTGCTTCAGGCTTTGCACGCGACGGGGACCCCCATCGTGGTGGTGCTGCAGAACGGGAGCGCCGTATCTGTCAATTGGGCCGAGGAGAATGCAGCTGCGATTGTGGAGCTTTGGTATCCAGGTGAGGAGGGGGGCACGGCGCTGGCAGACGTGCTCTTTGGCGACTACAGCCCGGCGGGGCGGCTACCCGTGACCTTCTATAAGGCCGTGGACGACCTGCCGCCGTTTCGCGACTATGCGATGGAGGGTCACACGTACCGCTACTTCCGTGGCGTCCCGCTCTATCCGTTCGGCCATGGGCTCAGCTACACGACATTCGCCTACACCGGGTTGGTGCTCAGCGAGAAGACCCTTGAACCGGGTGACTCGCTAGAGGTAAGCGTCATCGTGGAGAATACCGGGGGTGTCGCTAGCGACGAGGTCGCCCAACTCTATCTGAAGGATCAGCTCGCCTCGGTGCCGGTGCCGATTCAGCAGTTGGTTGGCTTCCAACGCATTCACCTGGCCCCTGGTGAAATGCAGCGCGTGACGTTCACCGTCACGCCACGCCAGATGAGCCTGATTCTCGATGACGGGCGTCGGGCGATCGAACCCGGGGAGTTCGTGGTCTTTGTGGGTGGCGGGCAGCCGGGGACCGGTGCTTCGGGCGCCTTCGGCACGTTCACGGTCACCAACGACGGGCCCTGGGTGATGTCGGACAGGTAGCGGGTGGCAGCGGTGTCATGATGGTTCCCGTGGGGCGGGCCTGGCTCGCCCCACGTTGTTCGGGAGTGGAGGATACACATGGATGCTCATCCGATTGTGGTTGCCGGTCACACCTGTCTCGATGTCATTCCTACCCTGCCTCCGGCGGAGAGCAATCTTGCGGCTTTGCTGATGCCCGGCACGCTGCGCCGGGTCGGACCGCTGTCAGTTGCCACTGGCGGCGCTGTCCCGAACACCGGTCTGGCGCTACACCGGCTTGGCACGCCTGTGCGTCTGGTTGGCAAGGTGGGGGACGATCTGGTGGGCGGCGCGATCCTGGAGATCATCGCCGGGCACAGCCCCTCGCTTACCGGTACGATGGTCGTCGTGCCGGGTGACAGCAGTTCATATACCGTGATCCTCAGCTCTCCGGGCCTGGATCGAGCCTTTCTGCATTACCCCGGGCCCAACGACACCTTTTGTGCCGCTGACGTGCCCGATGCCGCGCTATCCGGTGCGCGGCTGTTTCATTTCGGTTACCCCCCGCTCATGCGCGGGATCTACCTGGAGGACGGACGCGAGCTGGTCGCGCTTTTACAGCGCGCCAGGGGACATGGGCTGGTCACTTCCCTGGACATCTCGGCGCCCGATCCCGATTCCGAAGCGGGTCACGTCGACTGGCACGGCTATCTTTCGCACGTCCTGCCCTACGTCGACCTGTTCTTGCCGGGTTTTGAGGAGACCTTGTGGATGGTCGACCGGGCGCGATATGCCGACCTGGTAGCGCAGGCGGGCGAAGCAGGCCCGCTAACGCGCGCCGATGGCAAGCTGCTGGGCGAGCTATCGCGCGCGCTCCTGGACATGGGTGCGGCGGTGGTTGGGTTGAAGCTGGGCGATCAGGGCATGTACCTACGCACGACGCGTGATCCGGACCGTCTTTCAGCTGTTACCGAGCCCATGGGCCTCAGTCTGCGCCGCTGGCTGGACCGCGAGTTGTTGGCCCCGGCCTTTGAGGCACGCCTCGTGGGGACCACCGGAGCCGGTGACTGCGCCGTGGCGGGTTTCCTCATGGGGTTAGTCCAGGGCCTCGATGCTGAGGCCGTGCTCACAGCCGCCGTGGCCGTGGGCGCCTGCAACGTGGAAGCAGCCGACGCCGTTAGCGGCGTTCCTGGGTGGGGACAGGTGCAGCGGCGTATTGCCGCTGGTTGGGCCCGGCTCCCGACACGGCTGGCGCTGCGCAGCTGGGGCTGGGAGGTCGATCGGGGATTGTGGTTCGGTCCCGGGGATCGCGGGGGGACGCTTGCCTGAGGCCTGATCCACTTGCCGCTCAGGGTCATCCGGTTATACTGGTGCGACTTGGGGCGTGGCCTCCTTGCGGGGCTCACGCTTGAATAGGAGACGATATTGGCGCGCCCTAACATCCTGCTGATCTACGCCGATCAACACCGCTTCGATTGTGTGGGGGCCAACGGACATCCGTTGGTCGAGACCCCGAATCTAGACCGTCTGGCGCGTGAAGGTCTCAACTTCACGCAAGCTCATACTCCGATCCCTGTGTGCGTGCCAGCCCGCAACTGCTTTGTGCACGGGCAATGGTCGACACGGCATCTGGCCATCGCCAATCACGATACCGAGGCACCGCGCCCGCCTGACCCCGGGCTCCCAACCTTTGGACAGGTGTTGCGCGAGGCCGGCTACGCCTTGGGATGGGTGGGCAAGTGGCACGTTCATCCGCACCTGGGCCCCACCGACCCAGCCTATGGGTTCCACACCTATATCGACGAACGCGAGTACTATAGCTGGCGTGCGCAGCGGGGCTTTCCCCCGCGTCCCCGTGACGTAGGATGGACCGGGGGTCTGGACCCGGACGTCCCACCCGCGGCAACTCGCCTCGCATGGGGCGCCGACCAGACGTTGGAGCTTTTGGAGAGCCTCGCGCACCAAGACGAACCGTTCTTCATCCGGTGGGACCCCTCTGAACCGCACCTGCCCAACGTTGTACCCGAGCCGTATGCCTCGCTCTATCCGCCGGAGGCGATCGCACCGTGGCCCAGCTTCCCCGATCCACTGGTGGGCAAGCCCTACATCCAGGCACAGATGCGGCGCACCTGGGGGGTTGCTGACTGGACATGGGACCAGTGGGCCCCAATCGTGGGGCGATACCTGGGCGAGATCGCTCTGCTGGATGCACAGATAGGTCGGCTCTTGGCTGCGCTCGACAGGCTGGGGCTCGCGGACAACACGCTCGTAGTCTACTCGGCCGACCACGGCGATATGTGTGGTGGGCACGGAATGGTAGACAAGCACTTCATCATGTACGATGACGTGGTGCGGGTGCCGCTGCTCGCGCGCTGGCCTGCGCGGATCGCTCCGCGAGGGGCATGTGACGCTTTCGTGTCGAACGCGATCGACCTGGCGGCGACGTTCTGCGATGTGGCGGGCGCGCCGGTGCCCGACACCTTCCAGGGGCAGAGCCTCTCGCCGATCTTCGATGGCGCGCCGGGAAACGGACGCGAAGACATCTTCTGTGTCTACCACGGCAATCAGTTTGGGCTGTACAGCCAGCGCATGGTGCGAGACCGGCGCTGGAAATACGTGTGGAACGCAACCGCCGAGGATGAGCTCTACGATCTGAATGCAGATCCTGGGGAGATTCGCAACCTTGTGTCAGAGGTCGGGTGCCGGGCACAACGCGAGCGGCTCCAGGAGCGGTTGGTGGCGTGGATGGAACAGACCGGCGACCGGCTGCTCAACTCGGGTACGCGTGCCGCAATGACTGCGCGGTGATGCAGCGCGAGCGGTGTCGCCGGGGGGCAGCGTACGTCTGCTGGACGGAGGTGGTGTGCAGCTAGTAAGCCGGCTGGGGCAGCGGTTGCGTATCTGGTTTGCACGAATGGACCCGTACCTGGTGCGGGGCGTGGCGCGCTACTACCGGAAGGGCATGCAGCTCTTCTGGTGGTACGGGGTGTTCCTCTCACTATCCTCCGCGTTTGTTGACTCTTACATCACCCTCTTCATACTCTCGCTTGGGGGGTCCCGGCTTCAGGTCGGGTCGCTGTCTTCGCTGGCCAGTCTTTTCGGTCTCTTGCTGCCGCTACCGGGCGCCCAATGGGCGGCGCGGTGGGGCAAGCGCAAACCCGTGGTCGTTATCTCGTTCGGGTTGCGTTACGTTGCGCTCTTGGCGGCACTGAGTGCACCGCTTTTCGCGGCAGGCCCGGCCCTCGTGGGTGTCGTGATCGGGTGCTTCGCGCTGCGAGCGGCGTTCCTGCATCTGGGCAACTCCCCTTGGACGTCATTTGTGGGCGAGCTTATGCCGCCGGCAAGGCGCGGGCGTTACTTCTCGTCGCGCAAGATGGCGATGGCTATCGCCACGCTGATCTTCGTGCCGGCCGCCGGGCAGTTGATTGCCCTCTTCCGGGAGCCGACCGGCTATCAGGTCTCGTTCTTCGTGGCCCTGGTCTGCGGCGCGGTGGGGCTCTATCTGTTCAGCCGGATTCCTGAGCGCGCCCCGGTTGTACCCGCGAAGCAGGAGCGCCTGAACCTTGCCTTCTGGAAACTGCTCCGCCGCACACCGACCTTCTGGCGCTTCGCACTTACCGCCATGCTCTTCAACTTCTCGTGGCAGTTCAGCGCGCCCTACTTTGGCGTGTATCAGGTGGAGGTTCTTGGGGCGACTGCGCGTATCATCGGGTGGATGGCGATGATCCAGGCCTTCATGCGTGTGGTTGGCCAGTACATTTGGGGACGGCTGGTAGACCGGCGTGGCGCGGCCTGGACCTTCACCCTGTGTATGCTCTTTATACCGCTCTTGCCCTTTCTGTGGTTGCCGCTCACCAGCCCGTGGCAACTCGTCTTCGTTCTCGCGCCCAGTGGGTTCCTGTGGGCCGGGCAGGAGGTCGCCATTTTCAACCTGATCTTCGATCTTGCCGGCGAAGAACGGCAGACTGAGGCCATTGCGAGTTACAACACACTGCAAGCTATGGCCAACATCGCCGGGCCGCTGCTCGGTGGCCAGGTCGTGCAGCTTCTGGGATATCGCTGGGACTTCGTGCTGTCGGGGATCGGCCGGTTCGCAGCAGCGATTCTGTTTCTGGCGGTACTGAAACCTTTCGATCTGCGCAAGTTTGTGCGCTTGCGTTTGGGCCATCGCGCCGAGGCTGATAGCACCTGACAGAAGCGCCGGCAGCTCAGCGAACTGCCCGGTGAGTTGCAGATGGGACGCCACGACGTATGATAGGGGGCAAGCCCCACAGGCCGAAGCCAGGGTCGAAGACGGAGAGCATTATGCGAAACGGCACGATCCAGAAGATCATCACCCTTTTCAAAGAGGCGCTCCACGGTCTGGGGGCTGGGGTCTCCCCAACCCAGCTCGAGGCACTGGCCGCCATGGTCCACGAAGCGATGACGGTTCAGGCCCGCAGCTTTCACACGCCTGAGCACATCTTCGAGCTCTCGGACGCTTCACACCCCATACAGGCATTGGCGGCGCTCTTCCACGACGTGGTTTACTACGAGATCGATCAGGGATTCACGCCCGATATCCAGCGCGTGTTAGCGCCCTATATCCAGGAGACTGACGGACAGCTCAGTCTCACCGAGGGTGTGAGCCGGAAGGATGTTCTGTACTACCTCACCCTCGATATCTTCGGGTATCGGCCGGGGCAATTGCTCGTACCTGCCCAGGGGCAGAACGAGTTCCTCAGTGCCCTGTTGATGAACGAAAAGCTGAACGGCACCGTCTCTGTCAGGGACCTGGTCAAGGTCACGGCCTGCATTGAGGCGACCATTCCGTTCCGGGGACGGAACGCCGAGGGCGAATCGCCTGCGGAGGTCTTGGAGAGCCGGCTACAGCGCGTGAGTTTCGATTACGCTCTACCGCTGTCGAGAGCTGAGATCGAGGAGGCTGTTCGGCAGGCGGTGGCCTTTTCCAACAGGGATGTGGAGAACTTCTCGGAGCGTGACACGGGACGGTTCCTGGATAATACCTGGAAGCTGCTGCCCGAAACCAATCCGTCGCTGCGCCATACGGGGATCTACACCATCACGAGCTATCGGCGTGCGCTGCAACGGATGGAAGCCTTCTTGAACCAGCTGGACCCGGAGACGGTCTTCAATCAGTACCGGGACGAGCCATCGCCGGGACAGTACCAACGTATGGTGGCGCTGGCGCACCGCAACGTGCACACGGGGCGCCAGTATCTGGGGTTGAAGCTGCTGGCGATCGGCCTCCTGGAAGGGCTGGCGATGGTCTCGGGCGGCGACGCGCCCGTGGCACTGCTTATGGGAGGCATTGAGGACGCCGAGGACGCTCGCCGGATGGAGGATCTCCTCCCTGATGTCTCGTCGGTGCCCTCGGTGGATGAATCGTCCACGCTCTTCGGCCTGCTGGCGTTTGGGCGTGCCAGTTCGTCCAGTTTCGATATGCAGAACTCACCACTCTCGCTCTTCCTGTTCAAGGTGTTGGGTTGGGAGCACGCCAGGCAGTTGCTCGGTCAGGCGAAGCTGATGTTCGATGACCAGATCGATGCGGCGACGTTCCTGGAGCGAATGCCGGCCAGCGTGGTCGTGCCGGTGGCCAAGGCTTCTGCAGAGCTAGCCAGTACGCGTCGCGCCACGCTCATGGCCTATGCCGAGATGCGCCTCCGCGTCGCGGGACTTCAGCCAGCCATCCATCGATCCTGACGCGCCGGCGGGTCGCGCGCCCGCACGTTGGCCTCCCAAGGAGCAGCTGAAGCCCTTCGCTTCGGGGCAGGCTGGACACACCGCGACCCGCGCAGCCTGGAGCGAGATCGTTCCGTCGTCAAGGAGAGGTGATGAACGTCATAGTCATCCTGTGTGATACGCTGCGGCGTGACCACTGCGGTCCCTATCATCAAGGGCGTCCGCTCAACCGTTGTTGGAGCGATGAGGCCCCCGATTGGGTTGTGCCCACGCCAAACATGGACCGGCTGGCCGCCCGCGGCACGGTGTTCGACCAGTGTTACTGCGGCAGCACCCCCTGTATGCCGGCGCGACGCGATATCTACACCGGGCGCTACGAGTTCCTGGAGCGCGGGTGGGGCCCGCTTGCTGAGGAGGATCGCGATCTTCCGCGCCAGGTCTCTGGCCCGCCCAACCGGTCGGTGCAGTGGGCGGTGGCGCAGGGCTACAAAGTAAGCTACCTGATCACCGATCACTTCCATCTTTGGGAACAAGGTTCGGGGAACTACCATATGGGCTATACCGGCTTCGACTTCGTGCGAGGTTGTGAAGCCGATGCGTTCTATACCGCCCCGGAAGGTGATTTCCCGATCCCTGAGGGCGACCGGTACAGCAAGAACGAGCGCCACTGGCGCAATGTGCACCATATCCGCCAGTCCGAAGGTGACTTCTTCTGCGCCCAAGTCTTCCAGAAGGCAGCTGCCTGGTTGGAGCAGAATCGCAGCTACCGGGACTTCTACCTGCATCTGGACATCTTCGATCCTCACGAGCCCTGGGACCCGCCTGAGGACTTGCTCAAGCTTTTCGATCCCCGCGGCTATGATGTGCCAGGTATGACGGCGGCGGCGCCTTACGCCAAGTGGCGCGAGGCGCTGACGGAATCGCAGTTCCACGCCTTCCGCGCGCGCTACGCTGCCAAGGTCGTCTTCCTCGATCGCTGGCTGGGCCACCTCTTCGACAGGCTGGACCGGCTGGATTTGTGGAAGGACACACTCGTCATTCTCACGACGGACCACGCAACCTTCAATGGAGACCATGGTCGTATCGGAAAGCTGCAAACGCACGAGTTTGACGCGGTGGGTCATATTCCGTTTATCGTGGCACACCCTACGCTGGCCCACGGCGAACACCGGGCGCAGTTGGTGCAGTTGGTCGATCTGTATCCGACCGTGTTGGCTGCCACCGGGCGCCCGTTGCCTGAGCTCCCGGAGGGCCAGCGTCTCCACGGAGTCGATCTGCTCCCGGTGCTCGCGGACGCGAACGCGCCGACGCGCGACTACGCCATTTACGGTCAGTTCGGCAAGAGCGTCTCGTTCACCGATGGCGAGTGGGTGCTGCACCAGTCGCCGGTCGCGGACAACCAGCCGCTCTATTGGTATGACTACGCGCTGTCCAAGTTCCTTCATTACGATCTCGGTCCCTATATCAACGGGCGGCGCCGCGTGCTCGCTTGTGAATCCTGGCCTGAGCCCACCTGGCTCAGTTACAAGCCGGACGACATGAACGAGCTGCACAACCTCGCTGAGCGGGAGCCCCGGCGCCTGCACGAGATGCAGCGTGCGCTGAAGGATATGCTCGTTCGCCTTGGTGCGCCGTCAGAGCAGCTCGATCGGCTGGGGTTGCGGGATTTCTAGGATAGGAGAGGCACGATGTATGACGCTACGAAGCACTTTGAGTCGCTCTACGCCACAACGCCGGCGGAGTTCGGGTTTCAAGCCGAAACCCGTGGCGAGTGGCTGGCCTGGCAAGAGGCATTTCGCCCCCGGCTGCGGGCGGCGCTGGGTCTCGACACGATGGCTGCCGACCTGGCGGGCCATCTTCCCCGGGCGGAGCAGGTCGGCGCCGTCGACCTGGATGACCACATCCGCGAATCGTGGCATCTATGGGTGGAGCCGACCGTTCCCCTGCCTTTCTATCTGCTGCGCCCGAAGGAAGCCCAGGGGCCGCTTCCATTGGTGCTAACGCCCCACGGGCACAACCACCCGCATATCTACGCTGGCATCGCCAACTCAGAGTCGGAGCTGGCATCGATGCAGGCTGGCGAGCGCGACATCGCGGTCCAGGCTGTGCGTGAGGGATATCTTGCCATCGCGCCAACAACACGGGCGTTCGGCGAGACGCGCACCGCGGCGGACGCTGCAGAGGACAAGGTGCACTCGTGCCGCACCCAGCTCATGCACGATCTTCTGGTTGGTCGAACGCCGATTGGCGAGCGTGTCTGGGATATTTCGCGCCTCATCGACTGGGCTTTGGAGACCCAGGGAGTTGACCCCACACGGATCGCGATCACGGGCAACTCCGGCGGGGGAACCATCTCGCTATTCGCCGCGGCTTGCGAGACGCGCATCGCGGTGGCTGTCCCCAGTTCGTACTTCTGCACGTTTGCCGGCAGTATTGGTTCGATCTTCCATTGTGACTGCAACTACGTGCCCGGTATCCTGCGCTTGGGAGAGATGTACGACGTCGCCGGGTTGGTTGCGCCACGACCGTTCTGCGCCATTGCCGGCAAGGATGACCCGATCTTCCCGATTGCGCACGTGCAGACCGCGTTCGAACGCCTGCAGCGGGTCTACGCGGTTGCCGGCGTCCCAGATGCCTGTGAGCTATATGTGGGTCACGAAGGCCACCGCTACTACAAGGCGGGGGCGTGGCCCTTTGTGCGTAAGCATTTTGGCCTGGGATCTCGACCCTAGGCACAGGCTGTGTGGGCGGATCGCGTTGGGGGGTGAGGGGCGAGCTCAGTACGATGACAGTCTACGTTCGTGAGGCAACCAGGGCGGACTATGCAGCGCTGTCCGGGCTCTTCGAAGAGATAGATCGGCTCCATTTTGAACACCTGCCGGAGATCTTCCGAGCTCGGCGGGAGCCGACACGGCCCTTCGGCGAGCTCGTCTCACTGATCGAGGGCCATGATTCGGACATCCTGGTGGCCGAGGTTGATGGGGTGATGACGGGCTGCGCAATCGTCTACACCTGGCAGACCCGCGATCGCCCGCTGCTGGAGCCCCTGCGCTACGCAATGGTGGATACCATCGTCGTGCGGTCAGGGTACCGCCGTATGGGCATCGGACGTCGGCTGATGATGCACGTGGAGCTCTGGGCTCAGGAGCGGGGTATGTCACGGATCGAGCTGAACGTTTTCGAGTTCAACACGGACGCGCTGGCCTTCTATAAAGCGTTAGGGTATGAAACCCTGAGCCGCCGCCTCGTCAAGCGGCTTGGAGATTAGGAGGTATCAGGGTCGATGGCGACGCTACCGGTTGTTGTACGCGCGGCAACGCGCAGGGACCTGCTCCAACTGGAGGCGGCGTTCCCCTTTGGTCCTCCGGAGAAGCACGCCGAGCGACTGGACCGGCAAGATCGCGACAAGGTGGTCTACCTGATCGCCTGGCGCGGGGACCAGCCGGTGGGCCACGGGCTGCTGAAGTGGGACGGTGCATCCGAGGGGCACATCCGCGCTGCCTTTGGCGGGACCTGCCCCGATGTGGAGGATCTCTTCGTGGTGGAAGCGTCTCGCTCGCAAGGGATCGGAACCCAGATCCTGCAGGCGGCTGAGAAGCTGGCTACATACCGCGGGTTCAGCCGGCTTGGCCTGAGCGTGGACTTGCGCAATGTCGCTGCCCGGGCCTTGTATGAGCGCTTGGGCTATCGCGACGCTGGGCTGGGTCCATACGCGGAGCGGGGTCATTTCATTGGACGCGATGGAAGGCGTGAATACTGGGAGGAGACCTGCGTCTACCTGGTCAAGTCGCTTGATCCGACTGTTAACACAAGGAGCTAATCGATGCCTGACCGACCGCATATCTTGATTTTCAACCCTGACCAATGGCGTGGGGACGTGATGGGCCATTTGGGCAACCCAGCCGCGGTCACACCCAACCTCGATCGCCTGGTGGAGACCGACGCTGTCTCATTCCGTGTGGCCGCATGCCAGAACACGGTATGCACGCCCAGCCGCTGCAGCTTCATGACCGGGTGGTATCCGCACGTGCGCGGGCACCGCACGATGCACTACATGCTGCGCAGCCACGAGGGTGAGCCTAACTTGCTGCGTGTTCTGCGCGACAACGGGTATTTCGTCTGGTGGGGCGGCAAGAACGACCTGGTACCGGGGCAGTTCGGGTATGAGCGAGATTGCGACGTGAAGTATGCGCCCGCCAGGCCGCCCAAGCCGATGTGGATGGTGGACCGCCAGGATACCTGGCGTCACGAGCCGGGGGGTGACAGCTACTACTCGTTCTATGTCGGCAAGCTGGACACAGGTGGCGAGGAGATCTACTACGATGGCGACTGGGCCAACGTATTGGGCGCTATCGAGTTCATCAAGGAGGCGCCGCAAGATCGGCCGCTGTGCATTTTCCTGCCCCTCACCTATCCCCATCCGCCCTATGGGGTTGAGGATCCCTGGTACAGCTTGATTGACCGCGCACAGCTTCCGCCTCGGGCTCCGGCGCCCGAGAATTGGGGTGACAAAGCCTCGCTGCTTGAGGCGATTCACGCTGCTCAGAATCTGCAGGGCTGGACTGAGGAGCGATGGATGGAGCTGCGCGCCGTCTATTACGGTATGTGCGCGCGGCTCGACCACCAGTTTGGGCTGCTGATGGATGCCCTTCGTGAGGCCGGGATCTACGCCGATACCGCGGTCTTCGTCTTCGCCGACCACGGCGACTATACCGGCGACTACGGCATCGTCGAGAAGACCCAGAACACGTTCGAAGATGCGCTCGCCCGGGTGCCGTTCATCATCAAACCGCCGGCGAGCGTGCCGGTCGCACCGCGAGTGAGTGAGGCCCTCGTGGAGCTCGTCGATTTTCCAGCGACGGTCTATGACCTTGCAGGCATCGAGCCCGGCTACTGGCACTTCGGGAGGAGTTTGATGCCGGTGCTGGCTGGCGAGACCGATGCCCACCGCGATGCCGTCTTCTGTGAGGGCGGGCGCCTTGTGGGCGAGACCCAAGCGATGGAGTTGCCATCGGTGCAGCGGATGGAGGACGCTTCTGAGAGCCTCTATTGGCCCCGGATCCAGCACCAGGTAACGGATGCACAACCGTGGCACACCAAGGCCGTGATGTGCCGGACGCGCGACCACAAGTACATTCGCCGCCTCTATGAACACGATGAGCTCTACGACCTGCGCAACGACCCCCTAGAGATGCGCAATCTGGTGGATGATCCGGCCTATGCCGAGGTGCTGGCGCAACTCAAGGAACGCATGCTCACCTGGTACCTGGAGACTGCCGACGTCGTGCCGTTCGAGCCGGATCGGCGCGCGTAGGAAATCCATCGTGTCCGACAGACGTCCCAACACCTTGCTCGTCACCAAGGCGTGCACCTATAGGGATCCACAATAACTTAGGCCAACCATAAGGAGGCTCTCATGATGCTCGATGGACACATTCACATTCACACGGGTGATCCCGCGCCCGCGGAGCTGCTCCGCCGTATGGAGGCGGCTGGGATAAGCGGGGGGCTGTTGATATCGCAGCCGCCCGCCTCGTTCGACGGAACCGTCAACACAGCGCCGCCCGCCGCGCGGCTGGAAAACCTCCTCGCCTGGTGCGGAGCCGGCCCGGATTTCTTCCCCTTCTACTGGATTGACCCGGTGGATTCCGATGCGCTGGAGCAGGTTGACCTGGCCATCGAAAAAGGCGTCTCGGGGTTCAAGGTTATCTGCGACCATTTCTATCCCGGCGATGTTCGGGCGCTGCTGACCTTCCACGCGATCGCCGAAGCCGGGAAGCCAATCCTGTTCCATTCGGGCATTCTGTGGGACGGCAAACCCTCCTCTCACTTCAGCCGGCCTGTGAACTTCGAGGCGCTGCTCAATGTACCCGGCCTGCGGTTTGCGCTGGCCCATATCTCGTGGCCCTGGATCGACGAGTGTATCGCGCTCTACGGCAAGCTCGCAGCCGCGCGCCGCCGCCGCTCTGGGGCGGACGTCGAGATGTTCATCGATACAACACCCGGGACACCCCCGATCTACCGCCGCGATGCGTTGACCAAGGTGTTCACTGTGGGATACGACGTGGCGCACAACATCTTCTTCGGCAGCGATGCCCAGGCAGCTGCGTACGGCACCGACTATGCCGCAGGGTGGATCGCTCGAGACCGTGAGATCATGGCGGAGCTTGGGGTCGAGCAGGACGTTGACTCATTGGTCTTCGAAGGCAATCTGCGCCGGTTCGTCGGTGTCTAGCGGTGGGGCAGTGAGTCAAAGCCGCCCTGTGTCGATGTTTGAGCAGAGCGTCGCGCAGTTGCGGCATGCAACGGGTATCGTCATCCCCATATACCTGCGTCCGTCCGACTCTGCGCCAAAAGGCGACTCGCAGGCTGTGGCCCTTCTACGGGACACGGTGGTGGCGGTGTGCCAGGTGGTCGCTGACCCCAGCGTCATTTGCCTGAGCGTGGATGGCGCGGCCTACGGTTCAGAGATCGTGAGCGCGTTGGCGAGGGAATACGGGACCTCCCACGTCATTGCACCTGAGAACCGGGGCAAGCTCCAGGGGGTCAGAGAGGGTGCTCGCAAGCTCCTGGAGCGTGAGGATCTGGCGTACGTTGCCGTGCTCGATTGCGACAACGATCACTTCGCCAACGAGCTCCTCAACTTCGTCCGGATGGGTGAGCATATGGCCACGCAGGTACGGGAGGGGGCGCTGCAGGACACGGCTGCCCGCGCCACACCGGCGGGGCCAGATCGAGGGGGAGGCGATTCAGTCGCAGCCTGGCGTACGCTCATCCTGGGGCGCCGGATCTCGCGCCACCGCCCGATGGGCCTCCTGCGCGGTGAGCTGGAGGAGTTGGCAGATCGGATGCTGCTGCTGGCACTGCAATACCACGCCGCAGTCTCGGGTATGCCGCTGCGGCTCGAGTATGCGACGATGCTGGACGCAGTTCCCGATTTTCATTCGGGCTATAAGCTGTTCAGCCGCGCGACGGCCGAGGATGTTTTCCTTCCGGAGCCGCACTCGATGGGCCTGCCGGACACGGTAGTCTACCGGCACGCGGTGGAGGCGGCTATGGTTGTGGAGGCGTTGCTCGGCGGCGCCCGGCTGGGGGTGGTCAACCGGAGCACGTATAACCGCCAGCCGGTGACCAGTTACGGTCTGCTGGACCGCGCAGCGCTGACCGCAGACATGATCATCTATCCCTGCAAGCGTCTCGGTATTCCAGGAACCTTTGTTCGGCAGTGGCTGCTCGATATCCTGCCGTCCCTGTTGCTGGGGACGTTGGTGCCGCAAGGGCGCGAGGAGTTGAAGGCGGTCTACCACAAGGTCCTCGACGCGTTTGGGCAAGAGGGCTCTGTGGCGCTGGTCCCCGACCCTTTCGCGTCTCAGCCGTTGTTTCTTTAGCTGTTACCCTGGGGCGAACGACCCGAGCGGGCCGCCGCGCACGACCCTGCCTCGCTCCAACAAGAGCACATGGGTGAGGCTTGTGGGGAATTCCTGCTGGCGATGGGTGACGTAGATCATGGTGACGTCGCTCTCGCCGGCGATAGTGTCGAGGGCGTGCACGACTGCTTCACAATGCTGCGGATCGAGGCCCTGACAGGGCTCGTCCAGAATCAGCAGCTCTGGATCCTTGACAAGCGCCCGGGCGATGAGCGCCAGCCGTTGCTCGCCCTTCGACACGCGTCGAAAGGCGCTGTCGCGACACTGGGCGACGCCGAGGCGCGCTAGCCAGGCCTCGGCCCGCGCATCCTGTTCCGCGCTGCAGCGCCGGAAGAGGCCGAGTGTGTCGAAGAAACCAGAGCGCACCACGTCAGAGACCGTGGCCTGAGGAGGATAGGCGCGCTGAAGTTCCGGTGACACCCAGCCGATTCGTTGCTTGATCTCCCAGATGCTCTCCCCGCTGCCGCGCTGCTGACCAAAGAGCCGGACGGTATTTGCGTAGGCCTGTGGGTGATCGCCCAGAATCAAGCTGAGTAGCGTGGTCTTGCCGGCGCCATTTGGGCCGAGCAGCGCCCACTTCTCCCCACGATGGACGGTCCAATCGACTGCCTCAAGCACCTGCGTGCCGCGATGCGTTACGCTCACGCCTTGCATCTCGATGACGGGTTGGCTGATCTCCGCCTCCGGCGCGGTGACAGCGCCGCCAGATGGCGTGCGTTGCCAATCGGCGCGCTGGGTGGCAGGGGCCGTAGGCCCGCCGGTCCGGCCTGGGCAGGCAGGCTCGCCTGGGCTCGAGGCACCGGCTGACGATATCGGCCGGGCCTTGACGATCTTTCCCTCATGGAGCACCAGGATGTGCGTGAGGCCTTCGGGGAGATCATCGGCTTCGGGGAGCAAGAGCAGGAGGTGCGTTCCCTCGTTCATCAGATGGGTCAAGACCTGCCGGAGCCGCGCGCAGAAGCCCACATCCAATCCCGTAAAGGGATCATCCAGAATCAGGATGCGCGGCGCCTTGAGCAGAGCCCGTGCGATCTGCACACGGCGCCACTCCCCGTCCGAAAGCGTATGGAGCTCACGTCCGAGCAGCGACCCGAGCTCGAACCGGCGTATGACGTGGTCCCGACGTTCACGAAAAGCTTCGGCCACAGACAAAGGTGGAGTTTCTGCTGGGGCATCCGAGGCCGCAGTGGTGGCCGGGAGCGGCACACCATCGCCTACAACGAAGGGATTCGTGTGCCAGATCCCGTGCGGCGACAGACAGGCGTCCACAGTCGGCGTCGCCACATCGACATCAGCGTGCCAGCGTGCCTGGTGAAAGCTCGCGCTCTCGTGGCGTTGCGGTTGGAATGTCACATAGGCTACGGGGACGCAGGCGGGCGCGCTTTCGGTTGCGCCGTAGCGTACTTCCCCGCCGATGAGCGGCATCATCCCGGCGATGGCTCGCGCGAGGAGGGATTTGCCCGACCCTGTCGGGCCGGTCACGGCCCAGTGTTGGCCCGGATACATCGCCCAGGTCACGTGCTCGGCGACGATGTGCCCGTCGTAGTGCAGCGTTACGTCGTCGAGCGAAACCAGAGGAATCATAGCTGGTGTGGCGAGCCCGCTCTCGTGGATCAGAACAGGGCTGTCAGGTCGGCGCACACGCGCTCCAGGAAGGCGCGATCCTCCGGCGTGAAGGGCGCCAGGGCGTGGGAGTCGATGTCCAGTTCGCCGATCACCTTGCCGTCTCTCATAATGGGAACGACGATCTCGGACTGCACGTCGGGGCTGCAGGACAGGTAGTTCCCCTCGCGAGAGACATCCTGAACGATGAAGGTCTGCTCAGTTGCAGCGGCCTGGCCGCAGATGCCGCGACCGAAGGGGATGCGGGTATGGTCGGTTGGCGCGCCGGCATATGGCCCCAGCACCAATTCTCTGTCGGCTGCCGGATCCACCAGATAGAAGCCGACCCAGTCATAGTGCGGCACAGCATCCTTGAGCAGGGCACTGAGTTCCTGCAGGGTCTGGTCCCGTGATGCGCCGCGACGAACGGTCTCCCGAACGGCAACAAGAAGCCGGTTGAAATCGGGCCGACCGGACGTTCCAGCGCTTCCTGGTTCTGAGGTATCGTGCATAGTCACTCCGATCGAGAAAAACAAAGTCCACACCGGGACTGCAGGCCGGTGTGGACTGGATGAGCAACGTCGACTACCCTAGTAGTAGCCCCGCCAGGCGACTAATCGTAGGGTTCGAACCACTCCTTCTCGGCGCCGCAGTCCGGGCAGACCCAGTCGTCGGGCAGGTCTTCGAAGGGAGTCCCCGGCGCAACCCCAGAGTCGGGGTCGCCAAGTGCCGGATCGTAAATATAGCCGCACACGGTGCACTCGTATTTCTGCATGTTATTGCCTCCTTCGCGCATACGCGAGCTGAACCGCATTCCGGTCCCCAACGATCCGGAAGGAGCCCGGTCCAAGCCCATATGAATGGTACTAAGGAACGACAGGAATTATAGAGAGGTCCTGCCCAGTGTCAAGCAGATCTCGCCACAAATAGGGTCGTCGATGCACAGTGAAACCATTGCGGTCAGGGCTGCGCCAGATCTGGGTACTCGGCCTTGACCAAAGCAGCCGGGGGCACTTCAAGGAGCGTCAGCAGGTCGCTGATGAGCGCGGCCTTACGCTCGGCGTCCTGCCGTGACCAGGTGCGGCTCTTGATCTCCAGAAACGTGTGGCCATCGATGGGCTTCGTGATACGGTCGAAGTTCAGGGCAAGATCTGTTCCGCCAAAGCGGAAGTGGAACCGGCGGCGAGATTTGTGCACCTCCACCGTCCGCTGCGGCCTGAAGTACTCGTGATAGAAGCGCAGACTGCGGGTGGCGGGTGCGTCGAACCGCGACTGCGAAAGCAGGACCGAGTTCTCGAACTCCCGCTCCTTGGCCATGCTGGTCAGGGTCAGGCGGTAGATCACGTCGATGATCTCGCCAGTGTCCAGGTTGACAACTTCATCCTCACGGTAGCGCAGACGACTGCCCCAGCGATCATCGAAAATGAAGTAGGTGTCATACTGGTGTCGCTCGGATCCTCGCACGAATCTGACCTCGGACAGGCGCTTTAGTCGCGATTCGAGGATCTCCAGGTCGACGTCTTTGACCTTGACCTGTATCTCAAAGCTCTTTTCCTGGGCAACGCCGCCGATCGCGACCAGCTTGCTGAGCACACTCTCCTCGCGCTGGATCAGGAAGCGGTCGATCCTGCCTGCCAGCTCGTCGGCCTCTGCCCGCAGCGAAGCGACATCGACGGTGAGGAGTTGGCGGCCTCGCATCAACCACTCGCCGTTGACCATCACATCGTGGACATCGCCCTGGTGTGAGGCGTAGAGCAGGCGCGAGTAGAGGCTGTTTGGGTCGCGCTGGAAGGCTGGCGCATGGTGTACGCCGTCCAGCGAGACCGAAATCAGATCCGCGCGTTTGCCTGGCTCCAGCGAACCGGTCAGTGCATCGACGTGCAACGCCCGTGCGCCCATAATCGTAGCCATCTCGATCACTGTGCGTGCCGGCAGCGCCGTTGGGTCCATGGTGGCGATCTTGCCCAGGAAGCTCGCCAACCGCATCTCCTCGATCATATCGAGGTCGTTATTGCTGCCCGCGCCGTCGGTCCCGATGCCCACATTGAGTCCCAGTTCCAGCATCCGCGATACGGGCGCGATGCCGCTGGCTAGCTTCATGTTGCTGCTCGGGTTGTGCGCGATGCCGACGTTGTAATGGAGCAATGTGCGCATTTCACCGTCGTCGAGGTGGACGCAATGGGCTGCGGTTGTCTTGGCCTCGAACACCCCCAGCTTCTTCAGCCACGGAACAGGTGGCATGGCGTGCAGCTTGCGGTGTTCCTCGACCTCCGAGGCCGTTTCTGCAATGTGGATGTGGAGCGGGACATCGAACTCCAGCGCCATCTCAACGGCATCCTCGAGAAGCTCGGGTGTGACGGTGTACGGTGCGTGGGGTGCGATGCTGGGCACGATCAGGGCATGGTCCTTCCAACGCGCGATGTAGTCCCGGCAGCGAGCCAGGCCTTCCTCATAGCTGCTGGAGTCGGGTGTGGGGAACTTCATCACGCTCTGCGAGCAAACGGCGCGCAACCCGGCCTGGACGGTCGCATCGGCAACCGCCTCCTCGAAGTAATACATGTCGGCGAAGGTCGTCGTCCCGGAGCGGATCATCTCTGCGGCTGCCAATTGGGTGCCTAGCCAGCAGAAGTGGGGCGTCACGAATTCGCTTTCGACGGGCATCATATAGCCCATGAGCCAGACATCGAGCCGGAGGTCATCCGCCAGGGCCCGTAGCAGCGTCATAGGCGCGTGTCCGTGGGTATTGATGAGCCCGGGCATCAGCACAGCGTTGCCACAGTCGACCCGTTGTTCAGCGCCATAGGCAGCTAGAATAGTCTCCTGTTCTCCCACAGCGACGATGGTATCTCCTGCCACGGCGATGGCGCCCGGCGAGTGGATCTCGTACGTGGCGTTCATCGTCAGTACAAGATCCGCCGTGATGAGCACATCGGCTTTGCCTTGTTCTTCGCGCCCAGCCATCAGGTTACCTCCACGACTTTGCTCGTGACGACCACCGGTGCTCCGCGCCGGATGAAGCGTTTCCGCACCGCGCCAGGCATCTCCAGACAATTCTACCCTCCGGACGTGGTTTCGCCAAGATCATGCCTGGGTCGCACCGATACCTACAGCGCCGAACTGAGGGCAGTTCCCATGCGGGGCCAACACCTGCGCTCCGCCAGCCTGACGCCCTCGCTGCATGGCTCAGGCAAAGGTCATCTGGAGCCCCTTCTCCGTGACGACGTATGTGGCATAGATGAGGTCGTTGACCGCTGCTTCGCCTGGAGGGCTGTCTCGTGAAACCGGCTCCAGCACCCGCGGCAGAAGCTCGGGCAGGTCCTCGACCAAAGGCAGGGCAGATATGGCCTGCTCCACGCCGGCGTCGAGCGGGATCCACACGGGGGTCCCTTCCTCTGAAGGAACCGGCTCTCCGGGGCCAGCTTCGCCAGCAAAGACGAACAGCAAAACGCCCGGTGGCTCTGGCAAGGTCACGTGCACGAGCGCCCGTAAGGCAAGCTCGGGCGCCGTCAGGCCCACCTCCTCACGCAGCTCCCGGCGCGCCGACTGGATGGGCGATTCACCCGGCTCCAGATGGCCCCCGATGCCGTTGTATTTCCCGGCCCAGAGCCGCTTGGTGGGGCTGCCGCGCAATAGCAGGAGCCGGTTGCCTCGCGTGAGGAAGATGAGGGTGCGCGCCTCCACAGTATAGCGTGGCGCACCGGGGCGTTGATCCTCAGGTCGCATACGCATTGTCTCCGTAGGTCAACATCAAGCTGTGAACCGCCTCGAAGGTTAGCCAGCGGCTGGGCTGGAGGACGCGCTCCTCTGAGAGGGCTGGGGTCGTCTTCATCTTGCTCCAGCGGCCCAGTGAGTCCTGAAGCGCTAACATCCGCCGCAGGATCGCTTGGGCTCGCGGATGATCGCGCGCCGGGGTGTGCGCCAATACGTGACAGAGTTCGATGATGTCCGCGTCGTAGTAGCGTGGGAATCTGGGAAGCAGCCAGTCGGCGTCTTCTCCCTCCCACGCATAGTCATGTTTGAGGAGGTAGTCGCACAGAATCTCGATGGCCTTTGCATCGCGATCGGTGGGCTGAGTCTCGTTGCGGTGGATCAGTGCGCCGAGCGCCTTCACCGCACCTGCGCGGCAGGCTCGATCTGCCAATGCGCAGCCCAGATGGTCGGGGGCGCTGCCGAATGCGGTCAGCATGACATTCCACGCGTCGAGCGCACCGGGGTCGTCGCCGTAGCCGAAATGCGTCAGCACCTGCAGGGCGATCCCGTTGAAGGACAACCACGGCGCGGCGGACACATCCTGAGGTGCGAAATAGCCCTCTGAGTGCCTGCCCCTGGTCAGGAGGTTCTCGCACGCCGAGGCGATCTCTGAACGCCGCGGCACACCCAGTTGGGCGAAGAGGTAGAGCGTCCCGAAGTTCCCAACGGGGCCGCCGAAGTATGGGTTATCGCTGCGTCCCCAGAAGTTGATAGAGTCCCAGTGGCGCCGCAGCGCGGCAACGGGTTTCCAGTCGAGGAGGCGTTGCTGATCTTCGGCGAGCTCTGTGGGTCCGCGCTTGAAGATGTGCTTGAGCGCCAAGACGCGGACGGATGGATTGCCGGGATCCAGCAACCATGGGACCGGATCACGCGCGACCAATTCCATCCAGCGGCTGCCCGGGCGCGACGCGGCGCTGGTCAGGCCCGGACTTGCGGGGCGGGGGTCAGAGCTTGTACCCAATCGCCCTCAAGAAACCTTTGCGCCAGTCAATACCGGCTTCGTCCTCGATGCCCTGCGTCTTGACCCCGTCGATCACGCCCAAGATACCCCGACCTTGTTCGGTCTCTGCTAGAATGACTTCGACCGGGTTCGCGGTGGCGCAGAAGAGGGTGACCACCTCGGGCACAGCCTTGACTGCATTGAGCACGTTGATGGGGTAGAAACCCTCGTTGAGGAAGATGATGAAGCTGTGTCCGGCGCTCAGAGCCATAGCGTTCTTCTTGGCCAGCTCGACCATGCCCTCGTCGGTGCCTGTCCAGCGAAGCAAGGCCTTCCCGGACGACTCGCAGAACGCCAGCCCGAACTTGATGCCGGGCACGGCTGTCACGAGTGCCTCGTGAAGGTCCTCGACAGTCTTGATGAAGTGGGATTGGCCCAAGATGAAGTTGATGGCGTCGGGCTTTTCAATCGTCACGACTTTCAGTTCCAGAGCCACGGGTCCCTCCTTTGGGTCGGTAGATCCTGCGACATCATGTCATGGGGCAGATGCAACCCCCAAAAGCTAAGGCGTATCCTGTTCGCGATCGTCGCTCTCTGCCAGCGCCGTCACCGGCAAGCCGACTGCTTCGACGGCGCGCCGCAAGTCCGCAAGGGCCGTGGCAACCGCGACCCTGGCTTGCGAGAGCTCCGGCGCGCGTGCTGCCCCGATGATTCTCAGACCCTCGCGGCTAGCAGCAGGAAAGGGCTGCGCCAGAGACTTGAGGTAGACGTGAGGATGGCGTGCACGCACAAGCTGGAGTGGTAGGGCTACCTCGGCCTCGTCGTCACAGTGAACACGCAGCCCATCTTCGAACCAAACTCCCAGTTCGTAGTGCTCGCGCAGCTCTGGCGCAATGCTCTGATCGAAGATGGCCTGCAGCTCCGCCGGCACGCCCGGCAACACATAGATCGCGGTCGCGCCGACCATCAGGCGCACGCCAGGAGCTGTCCCGATTGGGTTGGCCAAGGGGGTCGCGCCCTCGGGAAGGGTTGCCATCTTCTGCCGGGCGATCTCAGGTCCACGGTGCAACAGGTGTCCGCGGGCGATCAGTTGGTCGTAGTGGGCCTCCACCATCGCACGTGCGGCGGCTGTGGCGGAGAGCGTACGCCCCAGGGCCTGTGCCAGGGCTTCCAGGGTCAGGTCATCCTGTGTGGGGCCGAGTCCCCCGCTGCAGATGAGCACGTCCGGATGGCGTTCGAGCAGATAGCGAAGCGCATCCGCGATCTGCAGGGGATCGTCTCTACAGATAACGGCCTGAGTGACGGTGAACCCGAGTTGGGTGAGCTTCTGGCTCAACGTGTGGAGATTGAGGTCGCGAATATCGCCGTTGAGCAGTTCGTTCCCGATTGCGAGCAGGCTAGATGTGGGCACGGTATGTGATGTTCCCACAGCGTAAGCCGCTAGGGCTGAAGCCCAAGGACCCCATTGACGGCAGTGCGCAATTCCTTCGGGCCAAAGGGCTTCGTTATGTACACCTGCACCTTGGCGATGTGTTCACCAAGGACGCGATCGATCGGGGCATTCTGCGCCGTGATTACGATCACCGGTACATCCTGAAGCTGTTCATCCTGCTTCATCGCCTGATAGACAGCCCAGCCGCTCATGCCCGGCAGCATCAAGTCCAGCAGCACTAGCGCCGGCGGCATCTCGTGCATCAGTGCCAGTCCGGCGTCTCCATCGGTTGCGCCGACTATGTCGAAGCGATCTGTGCCCAGCACGACCGATACGAGATCGATCATGTCTGGATCATCCTCAATATAGACAATGCGAGCCCTGGTGGTTTCTTCCACGTGACACGCCTCCACCCACTATGCAGTAAGATAAACGAATGGCGCCGGGAAGAGCTTACCCCCAGCGCCAACTAAAGTCCAAGAGCCTGATGGTGGGCCGGCCTATGCCCGACTCGGGAGCGGCGACCGACTGAAACGCGCCTCACATTTCGATGTTCAGGACTTTCCTGACGCTGGCGAGCAGCTCCTGGGGCCCAAAGGGCTTCGTCACGTAGTCATCTACCTTTGCGATGTGCAGCCCCAAGACCTTGTCAATGCTTTGAGCTTTGGCGGTTACGACGATCACCGGAATCTCACTCAGCTCCTCGTCGGCCTTCATCTGCTGGTAGACCTCCCAGCCATCCATGTCCGGCATCATCAGATCCAACAAGACCAAGTCGGGCTTGATCTTGCGCACCGTGCTCAAACCTTCACGACCTCCGACTGCCCCGATCAACTCGAAGTTCCGGCGACCCAAGATGAGCTTGATCAGCTCGATCATCTCGGGTTCATCTTCAATGCAGACGACTCTCAAGGGGTTCTCGGTCTCAGCCATGAAGTTCCTCCTGGATCGCGGTGCTCAATCTGCTGAGGCACGTCCCGATCGTGCCCGCAGCTCAGGGAATCACGCTGTAAGGGATGTTGGGCGCGTTCAGCTTGCACGCCTGTCCTGAAATGGACAGCTTCAGTTTAGCATAACCCCCTTGGTTGTCAACATCCAGGAATTCTATCGCAACTTCTCGATAAGTTTCATTGTGTCTTGCGTGCGGTCGAGGCGGTGTGCGGTTCCGCGGCGCACGAAGCGCTGTATAATCCCAGGACAGCGCCGCGAGTTCAGAGCGCGCAGGTAAGAAAGGGGCATATGGGTGAGGGCATACGGTTGTGGCGTACTCTCGGCGGTCTCGTAGGCGCGGCGCTTCTGGGCGGTCTATGTCACCTGCTGTTAGAGATCCCTCACGCGCAGGTCGCTACGGCGAGCGTCGCTGACTCCGCCCATCTCACGGTGTCGCCGCCGGAAGAGCCCAAGCCGCCGCTTGTCTGGACGGAGCCGGCGCTTGTGCGCCAGTTGGCATCCTCTGAGGACGAGCCCTTGCGTGTCATCGTACGCCTTAGGGCGCCAGCCATCCCTTTGTCGAACCAGGTGGCGCCAGTGGGCCACCGCGACCCCGTCGCGGCACGCGGAGCGATCGTGCGGGCGCGCCAGCAGGACTTCGAACGGTCGCTGGTACCGCTCGCCGCGTTGCTCGACCATGGAGCGCAGACGGGTCATCTCGTTGCGCGGCGGGATCTGTGGATCGCCCACGCGCTCGCTTTGACCGCTGATGCCTCCCTGATCCGTGATCTGATGGCCTCCTCCGCCGTCGCTGAGATCCATCTGGATCACTTCCAACGGTATATCACCAAGACCACTTCCCTCGGTGGTGCCACGGTGACCGAGCTGGATGCTGTCGGCGAACTGCCATGGGGTGTTGTGCAGGTGCGGGCGCCCGAGGTATGGGATACCTTCCGTATTACGGGTACGGGTGCTGTCGTGGGTATCATGGACACTGGCGTGGAGCTGATGCATCCGGCCTTGCTCGACGCCTATCGCGGCAGTCTGGGCAACGGGCTCTACAGCCACGCAGGATCGTGGCATGACGCTGTCAACCAGGGTATCTATCCCTACGATGATTATGGCCACGGGACTCATGTAGCGGGCATTATCCTCGGCACGGCAACGGCTGCCTCGCCGCCAACCGGAATGGCACCCGGGGCGCGCTGGATTGGGGTGAAAGTGTTGAGCGCGCAGGGTTTTGGCTATGATTCCTGGATTCTGGAGGGGTTCCAATGGCTGTTGGCGCCGGATGGCAATCCGGCGCTCGCGCCCGATGTGGTGAACGCCTCCTGGAGCAGCCTCAGTAGCGCCTCTACGGTCTTCGCTGACGCGGTAGCAGCTCTGGAGCAGGCGGGGATCTTCGCGGCCTTCGCTGTCGGCAATGATGGTCCCGCCCCTGGAACCGTCGGATCGCCGGCGAGTAACCCGGGTGTCTTTGCCGTGGGCGCCAGCGATAGCGACGACGATGTTGCGCCGTTTTCCAGTCGCGGCCCATCTCCCTGGGACGAAGCCAAGCCCTACGTTGTTGCGCCGGGTGTCGACGTGCTATCCACCATTCCTGGTGGCGTCTACGCGACTATGAATGGCACATCGATGGCGACGCCCCACGTTGCGGGGCTTGCAGCGCTCATGCGTGCGGTGAGTTCGACGGTGCCCGTTCGGGCTATGGCACGTATCCTCACCGAAACAGCCGTCCCGCTCGCGACCACGACGCCCAACAACGACAGCGGTTGGGGTCGGGTCGATGCCTTTGCGGCCCTCGTAGCGTTGGCGCGTCCGGCGACGCTGTCGGGTACGGTGCGTAGCTCCGGCGGTGCCGCACTGGCGGGGGTTCGGATCGTTGCGATCGGGGAGACTGTGCCGCCGGTCGCCGGTCTCACTGTGGAGACGACGAGCAGCGCCGACGGCAGCTATCTGCTTGCCTTGAGCCCGGGGATCTACGCCGTGAGCGCGGAAGCGTTTGGCTACTTACCCGAAGCTGTGCCGCGACTCGAGGTTGTGCCGGGAAGCCACCCGGTGCTGGATTTCGCCCTGACGGCGCGGCCCGCGGGCGTGGTGCAGGGCCGGCTTTCGGTCGTTGCTTCCGGTGTACCGCCTACGCGAACCGTCGTTGTCCGCGCGTTGGGAACGCCGGTCAGTGCAGTGGTCCACACTTCGGGATACTTCTCCCTGAGCTTACCACAGGGCGATTACGTGGTGGAAGCCAAGGGCCTGGGCTATCGCGTGGTGACTGAGACCGTGTCGGTGCGAGCCGGGTGGGTTACGACAAGCCACCTGCGTCTGGAGCCTATACCGACCGTGCTGTTTGTCGACGAGGGGGCCTGGTACTACGGCAGCCAGGCGCCCTACTGGAGGGCGGCACTGGATGCGCTGCGCTTCGCCTATGACGAGGTGCGCATCAAGGTGCCGCGCATCGACGCACCGATCAGTGCGACATTGGCGCTTTACGACGTGGTGTTGTGGTCATCGCCCCAGGGGTCGCCGGGGCTGATCGGGGCCCAGGAAGCAGTGGAGGCCTATCTTGAGCAGGGAGGGCGACTGCTGCTTAGCGGGCAGGATGTTGCCTATATGGATGCCGGTGGTGTTTTCTTCGGTGGCACCATTGCACCCTATCTCTACGAACAGATGAGTGTCCAATACGTCGCCGATCGCGGTCTACTGCCGTACGTGAGCGGCTCTGGGCCTTTCGCAGATCTCCGTTTGAGCCTTACGGGTCCAGACGGTGCCGACAATCAGGTCGCGCCGGACGTCGTCGGCGTGAACGACCCGTCGCGCGCGTCGCTCGTATGGCGGTATGACGATGGCGGCGGGGCGGGCGTAGCCACCGAGCTATGTGTGCCGTTCCGGAGCTTGTTCTTTGGCTTTGGGCTGGAGGCGCTGGGGGATGCCGCTGACCGGGCCGATGTTCTGCAGCGGAGCATAGACTGGCTTGTCACGGCACCTCTCACCGCCGGGCTGGCGCTTGAGCACGCCACGGCGCCAACCCTGGTGGGGCCGCCAGGGGCGACGGTGACCCATGTGGTGACTCTACGCCACATCGCCTACGCAGGCGTGACCGAAACGGTGCAACTGAGCATCCGCGGGGCTACATGGGAGACCCGAGTCCTGTCGGAGCACGTTGATCTCCCCCCGTGCACTACGGTTGCGGTCACGGTACCTGTGACCATCCCGGCCGATGCCGGCGTCAACGTCACGGAGTTCGCCGTGCTCGAGGCCACGCTCGGAGCGCTGCCTGAGCCGGTGACCCTCACGCTGACGACGAAGACGCCAGCGCCAGTCTTGTTGGTCGTTGACGACCGGTGGTATCCGATGCAGGATTACTATGCTGAGGCGTTATCGGCGGCGGCTATCACGTTCGATATCTGGGAAACCCAGGTGCCTGAGCGGGGTATCGTGACGGTGAATTCGCCGATGACGGATACGCTGGATCTCTATCCGGTCGTGGTCTGGTTCACTGGGTACGATTGGTATGCCCCGATTCTGCCGACGGAAGCCGCCATCCTGAGTGGCTATCTGAACCGCGGCGGGCGGTTAATGCTGTCATCGCAGGATTTCGCTTATCAGCATGCGAATGATCCCTTCAGGGATCAGCTTGGCATCCTTTTCGGCGATTGGCACGACAAGGTGACTCAAGTTCAGGGGGTAGTTGAGCACGCTGCCGGCGGGACTTGGGGGCCGGTTGACCTGGCCTACCCGTTCCCGAACTGGTCGCACACGGTGGAGCCTTCGCCGGACGCCGAACCCATCCTCCGGGGCCAACTGGGCCAACCGATCGCTGTTGGCATGCGTCATCCGGACTCGGGTGCGCCCCAGAGCCTCTTCTACGGCTTCGCGCTAGAAGCGTTGCCGCTCTCAGAGCGAACGCGTGCGCTCGCCACCGGCATCGGTTGGCTCTCGCCGCTGGGGAGTACGGGCTGGTTGGTTACGCCGCCAACAGTCCGGGCGGGGGAGACGGTTACGTTCGCGCTGACGGTGCGGAACACCGCGGCCGACTCCCTGCGCGTGGAGGCCAGCCATCAGATCCCCCCTGGCTTCACGCTGCTTCACGCCAGCTTGCCTCCGGGAGTCACCGAGCAGGGGGGTCGATTGCACTGGGGGGGCATTGCGGCGCCGGGCGACCCATTGACCCTGACGTGGTCAGCTGTGTGGGTAGGTGGATCCTACCTGGGTCAGCCGCCGACCGTCACGATGTCGTTGCCGGAGTGGGGTCTGGCCTTCACGCGCGAGGCGCCGTTCTACGGTTCGGGCGCGGACCTGGGCTCAAGTCACTGGGAGAAGGCCAGTGGAGAGACCCTGCCGGTCGGGAAGCCGCTGACCCTCACGTTCTTGCTGGAGAATCGAGGGCTGGACAGCACTGGCGCCGGAACGGTCTCGCTATGGTTGATGCGTGGGACTGCCCCTATCACGGCATCGGAACCGCCTACCCACGGGCTCGCACTTGGTGGGTGGTCGGGGACATTGGGACCGGGCGAGCAGCAGACGATTGCACTCCCGATCCGCACCTGGAACTGGGACCGTCTGGTGCGGTTGGACGCGCTGCTCGACGACGGAATGGGACACCGCTGGGAAGAGCGTCTATGGCTCTTCACCGAGCCCTGGCGGCAGTACTTCCCGGTGGTGCGGCGCGCCCGTTAGCCCTGTAGAGCGTAGATCAGTTGAGCCGTCGGATGACCAGAACCACCTTACCCTGAATCTGGACGTCGTCGGTGGGCACGAAGATGGGTTCCATCGTCGGGTTCGCCGGCTGAAGGCGGACACGCTTGCCTTCGTAGTAGACTTTCTTTAGGGTAGTCTCTTCCTCTTCCACCAGCCATACGGCGGCCATCTGACCGTTCTCGACCCGGTCCTGATGCTTGAGGATGACGGTGTCCCCATCATTGATGAGCGCGTCGATCATGGAGTTTCCCTGTACCCTCAGAGCGAAGAGATCCGCTACGTCACGCCCGAAGAGCGCGCGGTTGATCTCGATGGTTTCGGTCCCCGAGAAGGCCTCCACGTTGATGGGAGCACCGGCTGCGATATAGCCCAGGAACGGCACGGACAGCAGGTTCTCGTCGCTAATCTGGACGGGGATCTCCTCGGTCACTGGCAACGTCACCTGGATAGCCCGAGACATAGAGGGCTCGCGGTTGATGAGCCCTTGCTCCTCCAGCCGTTTCAGGTAGTAGGACACCAGCGAGGTGGACTTCACCCCGATCTGTTCACCGATCTCGCGCACTGTAGGAGGAAACCCGCGCTCCTCTGTATAGTGCTGTATGTAGGTCAAGACCTTCCTTTGACGCTCCGGTAGCTCTTTCATAGCTGCCTCCTTCAGGCGCCACTGCCTAGCATGTGAGCTCCTGTGTTTCCCAAGTATCCCAACTATCGCAACCTCATTATACTGGCACATTTGTTCTATGTCAAGAGTATACCTCAAATTCTGACAGGAAACCCTGTCAGAATTGTGACGAATCGGAGTCTCTGCTATGATGAGGATGGGAGAATCGCCGAGAGGAGGTGCTGAATGGATGGTTGTCTAGAGCGCGTCGTCAAGCGTAATGGTGCGGTCGTGCCTTTCAACCGGGAGCGCATCACCAATGCGATCTACCGAGCGGCAGTCGCCGTCGGCGGGCGCGATCGCGCGCTCGCCGAGCGTCTGACGGATCAGGTTGTCGAGATCCTCGAGCATCATTGTACGGGTGATTGGATTCCCACAGTGGAGGAGATTCAGGACATTGTCGAGAAGGTCCTGATCGAGAACGGCCATGCGCGCACTGCAAAGGCGTACATTCTTTATCGAAGAGAACGGGCGATGCGTCGCGAGCGCCGTCAGGAGGGGAAATCACAGCGTGATTCGGAGAATATCCCCTATCGGAAGCTGTGGGAGGTGCTCAACTGGGCGGTCGATCACAGTGTCCACAACATCTTCAGGCTGAATGAGCGGATCGCACGCGGTGAGTTCGCCGAGATCGTGCGGGAGTCCGATGATGCGTATGAGAAGGACGTCGACGACGCCGCAGCCAAGATCCTGCAGTCCCGCGATGACTTGCGGTTGGTCATCATCGCCGGGCCCTCGTCCTCGTGCAAGACCACCACAACTGCCAAGCTGGGGGAGCGACTGACAGCGGCGGGTGTCAGCCTCGTGGCACTAAATGTCGATAACTACTTCTACGACTTGGAGGTGCACCCCCGTGACGAGTATGGGGACTATGACTTCGAGACGCCCCAGGCGCTGGACCTTGCCCTGATCAACGAGCATCTCCAGCGCCTGATCGACGGCGAGGAGGTTATGATTCCCTACTATGACTTCAAGACCGGCCGGCGGCACAATGACGCCACCCCTATGCAGATCCGTGGTGATCAGATGATCCTGATCGACAGCCTGCACGGCCTCTACGAGGGGATGACGACGGCGATTCCGCCGTCGCAGAAGTTCCGCCTATACATCGAGACCCTCTTGCAGATGAAGGGACCCGATAATGAGTACGTGCGCTTCACAGATCTGCGGCTGATGCGGCGGATGGTGCGCGATGCTCGCGAGCGAGCCTACGACCCGCGGCAGACCCTGGAGCATTGGCACTACGTCCGGAGCAGCGAGCTGCGCCACATCATTCCCTACGTTAATGCAGCGGACTACGTTATCAATAGCGCAACCCCCTATGAGTTCCCGGTGATGCGGGCGCGGCTTTTCTCGCATTTTGCCCAGTGGGTGCGCGAGTACCGCGACGATCCTAACCGGGTGGATGCTTATCTGCGGGCCGAGCGGGTTCACAACCTGCTCCAGGCACTGATCCCTGTCGAGGATGAGTCCGCAATTCCTCCCACGTCCCACGTCCGCGAGTTCATAGGCGGGTCCGTCTACGCCCTGCACTGACAGCCGTCGACGGGGCTGCATCTGTGGCAGCCCCGCCGTGGATTGCATCGTGGCGGTCGCGCGCTGGCCGCGCAGGCGCAGCTTTCTACGCCAGGTCTACCTCCATGCCCAACGCACGGACCAAGAAGGCCCAGATGTCGGCGCGTTCCTGGATCAGGACCTGAGTGGGCCTTCCCATGCCATGGCCAGCCTTGGTCTGAATGCGGATGAGTACGGGCGCATCGCCTTGCTGTGCCGTCTGCAGGGTGGCGGCGAACTTGTAGGAGTGCGCCGGCATTACCCGGTCGTCGTGATCCCCGGTCAAGATCAGTGTGGGTGGGTAGGCGGTCGGGCGAACATTGTGCAGGGGTGAATAAGCGTATAGCGTGCGGAATTGCTCCGGGTCCTCCGCAGAGCCGTAGTCGCTGACCCAGGCCCAGCCGATGGTAAACTTGTGAAAGCGCAGCATATCCAGCACGCCCACCGTCGGCAGCGCCGCGCCGAAGAGATCGGGTCGCTGGGTGAGACAGGCGCCGATCAACAACCCGCCGTTGGAACGTCCCTCAATGGCCAGTCGGGCGCGGGATGTTATCCTGCTCGAGATCAGCATCTCCGCGCACGCGATAAAGTCGTCAAAGACATTCTGCTTGTTGTGGATCGTGCCTGCCTCGTGCCAGGCCTCGCCGTACTCCCCACCTCCGCGAAGGTTGGCCACGGCCAACACGCCGCCCATTTCGAGCCATACCAGGCGGCCCACGTCAAAGCCCGGCTTCGTGGCGATGTTGAAGCCACCGTAGCCATAGAGCAACGTGGGGTTCTGGCCATCCTTGACCCAGTCGGCCCGGTGGACCAGGAACATCGGCACGCGTGTGCCGTCGCGGCTTTTGACGAAGACCTGCTCGGTCACGTAGCGGCTCGCGTCGAAGGTCACGTCGTGCCGTGCAATCTCGAGCGATTCACCGGTTTCCAGGTCGTAGCGGAACACGGTCGAGGGAAAGGTGAATGAACTGAACGTGTAGAAGAGCTCGCTATCCTCGGGGCGCCCTTGCAGAACCCCGACCGATCCCAGCGTGGGAAGGGGGATCGCGCCGCGGGGGGTCCCATCCAGCGCGAAACGCTGTAGTTGGTGGTATGCATCGTGCAGATAGACGGTCACGAACTCACCGTGAGCCATCGTAGCCCACTCAAGCGTGTCCTCGCTCTCTGGCACGCGCGTCTCCCAGTGTTCCGACGCCGGGCGGGCCAGATCGATCGCCAGTACCTGACCCTTCGGCGCCCGGAGGTCGCTGTGGAAGTAAAAGGTGGTGTCGCTGTTGCCAAGGAATTCGTAACGCGCGTCGAAGGTCGCGATGAGCTCGGTGAAGTCCTGGTCTCCGATACGCTTGTAGAAGACGAGGTTCCGTCGATCGGTGCCCTCCCAGATCAGGAGAACCAAGAACGCCCCATCGTCGGTCACGATCGGATCGAAGCCCCACTTGGGGTGGTCTGGCCTCTCATAGACAAGGACATCGGCGTCCTGGGGCGTATCGAGCCGGTGAAGGTAGAGCTGCTGGTTATAGTTTGCACCCGCGAATTCCGTGCCTGCTGCGGGGGCCGCGTAGCGCCCATAGAGAAAGCCGCTGTTGTCGGGAAGCCAGGCAACACCGCTGAACTTGCTCCATTCGATGGCCTCGGACAGATCCTCGCCCGTAGGGACGCTGCGCACGTGCCACGTCTTCCAGTCCGAGCCGCTGGCGCTGGTGGCGTAGGCGATCCAGTTCCCGTCCCAGCTAACCCCTATACCTGTGAGGGCAACCGTGCCATCTTGGGACAGAGCGTTGGGGTCGATCAGGACTGTGCCCACATCGGTGGCGTCAGCCATCACGTAGAGCACATCCTGATTCTGTAGGCCAGAGTTGCGGAACTGAAAGTAACGCCCGCCACGTTTGAATGGCGCGCCCATCTTGGGGTAGTCCCACAGCGCCTGGAGCCGGTTGAAGATGGGGTCGCGGTCGGGGATCTGATCCAGATAACCGTAGGTAAGGGCGTTCTGTGCCTCGATCCAGGCCTGTGTCTCGGGGCTGTTGAGGTCTTCCAGCCACCGGTACGGGTCGGCGACATCGATGCCGTGGTAGTTATCAACATGGTCGCAGGTACGAGTCACGGGGTAGCGATGCGTGGTCGCATTCGGAGTTGTCATAGTCAGAGCCTCCCGGCGGATAGAGTTCTGGGCCAATGTGCGTGAGTATACCCCCAAGGCCCGTTTGACAAAACGTTCCCCCATGCTACCATTGGCGCGTTCGCCCACCGCTTACCCCGGTGGGCGTTATCAAGTGCGCGAGACCTGCTTCTGGGAGAAGGGCCAATGGCTGATGGCAGCGTTCCAGTGATCATCTTATGTGGTGGCAAGGGGACGCGGATGGGCGACCGCACAGTGCCCAAACCTCTTGTCGAGATTGGGGACCGCCCGGTGCTCTGGCACGTGATGAAGATTTTCGCCGCCCAAGGCTTCAAGGAGTTCATCCTTGCCCTGGGCTACGGTGGCGATCAGATCAAGCGCTATTTCCTGGAATATGACTGGCAGAGCCGTGACTTCTCTCTGGAGCTCGGCGATGGTGGCATCAGGTTTCTGACGCCCAATGATTGTGTCGGTTGGCGAATCACGTTCGCGGACACGGGATTGGAGACGATGACGGGCGCGCGGGTCCGTAAGGCGTCTGCCTACGTAGCGCACGACCAGTACTTCGTCACCTATGCCGACGGCGTGGCCGACATCGACCTTCACGCTTTGCTGGCGTTCCACCGCCAGCAGGGACGTCTGGCGACTGTAACCGGTGTGAAAGCCTTCTCGCGCTTCGGCGTTATGGAGACGAATGGAGCCGGGCGGGTGACGGGCTTCCAGGAGAAGCCCCTGGTCGAGACTCTGATCAACGGCGGCTTTATGGTGTTTCAGCGCGAGGCCGCTGCCTACCTCGAGGGCGATGATGATCTGGTCCTGGAACAGACACCCTTCCATCGCCTGGCTGCTGATGGTGAGCTGACTGTGTTCGAGCATCAAGGGTTCTGGCGGGCGATGGACACGTTCAAGGAGGCCCAAGAGCTGAACGCGCTCTGGGAAGAGCAAGCGCCCTGGAAGATCTGGTGAAACAGCTAATCGATGTCTCGTTCTGGCGCGAGCGTCCCGTCCTGATAACGGGGTGCTCGGGTCTGCTGGGCAGCTGGCTGACGGAGGCGCTCGTCTCCGCCGGCGCACTCGTCGTGGGCCTGATCCGCGACGAGGTGCCGCAGTCGCACCTGGTGCGCTCGGGCACAGTGAACCGCATCCGGGTGGTGCATGGCGACGTCATCGATTTAGCGACCGTGGAGCGGGCGATCAACGAGTATGAGATCGAGACGCTCTTTCACCTCGCCGCGCAGACGATCGTTGGTATCGCCAATCGCGCGCCGCTGTCGACCTTCGAATCGAACGTCCGGGGTACGTGGGTGACGTTGGAGGCTGCCCGGCGGTCGCCCACTATCAAGCGTGTTGTGGTGGCGTCCAGCGACAAGGCCTACGGCACACAGCCTGTGCTGCCCTATACCGAGTCCATGCCGCTGCAGGGTCAGCATCCGTATGACGTCTCGAAAAGCGCCGCTGATCTGATCGCACAGGCCTATGCCACGACGTATGGATTGCCGGTGGTCGTCACGCGGTGTGCGAATCTCTATGGCGGCGGCGACCTGAACTGGAATCGCTTGATCCCCGGCACGATCCGCAGTGCCGTGCAAGGCGGAGCCCCGATCATACGCTCCGATGGGACTTTCCTGCGGGACTATCTCTACGTGCGCGACGCCGTTCGCGCCTATCTGATGCTCGCCGAGGCATTGGACAGGACTGATCTCTACGGACAGGCGTTCAACTGCGGCACCGATACGCCGATGAGTGTGTTGGAAATGACGCGGCTGATCTTGTCCCTATCGCCCCATCCCGAGCTGGAACCTGTGGTTCTGGATGAGGTCCAGAACGAGATTCGCGATCAGTATCTGGATAGCACCAAGATTCGACAGCACATTGGCTGGGCGCCGGTCTATTCTCGTCGCGAAGCTTTGCTCGAGACGATCGCCTGGTACAGTGCCTATCTCGGAGCCACGCCTGCGGAAGAGGTGTTGGGGAACGCGGTGCGCTCATGACCCGGCCTGAATCGCCGCACTCGGTACCGACCGAAACCGGCGTCTCAACGCTGCCGTGCCCGGTTTTCCTGACGGGGGCCACAGGCTTCATTGGCCGGCGCCTGGTAAGCATGCTGCTGGACGCTCGGTGCGAGGTTGCGGCGTTGGTGCATCCTGAAGAGACCTACCCCCTTCCGCCAGAGGTGCGCACCTTTGTAGGCGATGTCACCGATGGTGTAGCCGTGGGCCGGGCAGTGGAGAGTGTGCAACCGGCTGGCATCGTGCACCTGGCGGCAATTGGTACTGCCAACATTGGCTTGCCGATGAGGGACGCCTGCCGGGGCAACGTCGACGGCGTGATCGCACTTCTGGAGGCGACCCGTCGGGTCGCTACTGTGCGGCGCGTGGTGATGATCGGCACGTCCTATGAGTATGGCGCGCGTCGTTCCGATGATGCGCTCGATCCATTCAACCCTTACAGCGCATCGAAGGTAGCGGCGTGGGCCTTCGCGCGCGCTGCTTACAACAGCTGGAAGACCCCGTTGGTCTGGGTGCGTCCGTTCCAGGTCTATGGGCCTGGACAGCACCGGAAAGCGCTGATCCCGTCGGCGATCTATGCAGCGCTGCACGACGCGGACTTCCCGATGACCGGGGGTGAGCAGCAGCGAGACTTTGTGTATGTCGACGACGTCGCCCGTGGACTCATTGCTGCGCTGCGGGCGCCTCACGTCGAGGGCCGGGCGCTGGACCTTGGGACCGGCACGCTGTATCGCGTTCTGGATGTGGTGGAGCGCATCTGGGCGCTAACGCAGTCTCGCGGTCGCATCCAGGCAGGGGCGCTGAGTTACCGGCCCGGTGAGGTCTCCGCGATCCCGGCGAATGCACACCGGACACGGATGCTGACGGGTTGGGAGGCGGCTGTGAAGCTAGACGAGGGGCTCAGGCTGACCATCGATCACGTTGCGGAGGCAGAGCATGTCTGAAGAGGATATCTCCCGCTTGCGGCAGGAGATTCTCGCGAAGGTGGGTGAGTACTACCGGCTGGCGCATCAGGGGCAACCCTTCGTGCCCGGCGAGACCTTCGTCAACTACGGCGGGCGCGTCTACGATGAGCGCGAACTCCAGGCAGCGGTGGAGGCTGTCCTCGAGTTCTGGCTCACCGATGGCCCGCGGGTAGCGACCTTCTGCGAGCGGTTGGGGCAGGTCCTTGGCATGGACCACGTCCTTACGGTGAACTCGGGCTCCTCTGCCAACCTCGTCGCGATGACGACGCTGCGTTCGGCGAATCTCGATCGTCCGCTGCAGCCGGGCGACGAGGTGATCACGCCAGCCGCCACCTTCCCGACGACCGTCGCACCGATCGTGCAGAACGGGCTCGTGCCGGTCTTCGTCGACTGTCGCCTGGGCACGTACAATATCGACGTGACGTTGCTCGAGGCAGCGCTTTCGCCAAAGACCCGCGCCGTCTTCGTGCCGCATATTCTCGGTAATCCCGTGGAGATGGATGTGGTCATGGCCTTTGCCCGCCTTCATGACCTGTACGTCATCGAGGACACGTGCGATGCGCTGGGCAGCCTCTACGCTGGCACGCCATGTGGGACGTTCGGCGACCTGGCGACCTTTAGCTTCTACCCGGCGCACCATATCACGACCGGCGAGGGCGGAGCCGTAGCCACCAAAGATAAGCGGTTGTATCACATCGCCCACGCGATCCGCGATTGGGGACGCGACTGTTGGTGCGACCACCGCAGCGACCGCAACGGGGAGTGCGGTCGGCGCTTTGACTGGGAGATACCCGGCGTCGGTGAGCCGTACGATCATCGCTATTACTTCACCGAGATCGGTTACAATCTTAAGATGACCGACATTCAAGCAGCGATCGGCATCCCGCAGATCGAGAAGCTGCCCGACTTTGTGGCGGCCCGGAAGCGGAACTTCCGCGTTCTTTATGACGGGCTGAGTGCTTACGAGCCCTACCTGATTCTGCCCACGTGGAGTCCCAAGGCCGACCCGGCGTGGTTCGCTTTCACACTGGCGGTGCGCGAGACCGCGCCGTTTACGCGGCGTCAGCTCAATGAATACCTGCGTGACCACAAGATCGAGACGCGCTACCTCTTTGCCGGAAACATCCTCCAGCAGCCCGGGTATCGCGCGATCCCGCATAGGGTCGCCACACCGTTGAGCGAGACCGATCGGGTCTTGCGCTCGGCCTTCTTCATCGGCGTCTACCCGGGTATGGATGAGGCCCGCCTGGGCTATGTCCTGCAGGTCTTTGCGGATTTCATGGCCGGCGTGTGATGAAACTTTCCATTATCATCTGTGTGTACAATGAGCGCGACACGATCCTGCCTGTGCTCGCGCGGGTCCATCAGGCGCCCTTGCGCCCCGGTTGGGAGCGTGAGGTCATCGTGGTGGACAACGCGTCGACGGATGGCACGCAGGAGCTGCTGCGCGGCATCGACTATCCGGATACCCGTGTCGTCTTCCAGCCCCGCAACATGGGCAAGGGAACCTCGATCCGTACCGCGATCCCGCTGTGCACTGGCGACTACGCCTTCATCCAAGATGCGGATTTCGAGTACGATCCCAATGACTATCCGCTCTTCCTGGAGCGCGCCGAGGCGGACCGCCCGGTGACCATCTTCGGATCGCGGACACTGGGAGGGCGGGCGATCTACAAGTACGCTGCGAACTACTGGGGCGTCCGGTTCCTGACCTGGCTGACGAACATCCTCTACGGGGCGCACCTCACAGATGTGGCAACGGCCTCCAAGATGGTCAGGACCGACGTCCTCCGAAGTCTGCGTCTGCAAGGTAGCGGCTTCGACCTGGATTTCGAGTTGCCGGACAAACTGCTGCGCGCTGGCTACGAGATTGCGGAGGTGCCCATCCACTATGAGCCACGCACCATCGAGGAGGGCAAGAAGATACGGCCCTGGGATGGCTTGTGGGCGCTGCGCGTGATCGTGCGCGATCGATTTGTGTCCATGGATCAGGTGCTGGCGCCCCGTAGCGAAGTGATCGCGGCTGACACCGAAACGGAGACTGCATGAACATCGTCATTACTGGTTCGATCGCTTACGACTATCTGATGAGCTTCCCGGGCGATTTCCTGGACCACGTGAAGCCGGACCGCATCCAGAAACTCAGCTTGAGCTTTCTTGTCGACGATATGGTCAAGCGCCGGGGGGGGTGCGCGCCGAATATCGCCTATAGTCTGGCACTGTTGGGTGAGCGCCCTGTGGTTATGGGCACAGCCGGTGAGGATTTCGCCGAATACGGTGAGTGGCTCGAGGCACACGGCGTGGACATCTCTGCCGTCAAGGTCGTTCCCCACGTCTTCACAGCCTCGTTCTTCGCTACGACGGATCGCAACCTCAACCAGATCGCCAGCTTTTACACCGGAGCGATGGCCTACGCGCGTGAGTTATCTTTCCGCGACCTGGACATTCCGGTGGATCTGACCATCATCTCTCCCAATGACCCCGAGGCGATGGACAAGTACCCTGAGGAGTGCCGGGCACTGGGGATACCCTACATCTATGACCCCAGCCAACAGGTCGTGCGCACGAGCCCCGAGTGTCTGCGCGAAGGGCTGATCGGCGCCGACATTCTGGTTGTCAATGACTACGAGTATGAGTTGCTGAAGGACCGCACCGGTTTCAATGATGCGGATATCCGCCAGGCGGTGAAACGGGCCGTGGTGGTGACGCTGGGCGCTGAGGGCGCGGCCCTCTGGGTTGGTCCATATCGAGATCAAGAGATCCGTGTGCCGGCGGTCCCTCCGCGCGAGATTGTCGACCCCACAGGCGTCGGCGACGCGTTCCGGGCTGGCCTCATCAAGGGGTTGGCGTTGGGCCTGCCCTGGGACGCGTGTGGCCGTATCGGCAGCCTCGCGGCAACCTACGTCCTGGAAACCAAGGGCCCGCAGACGCACACTTACACGCTGCAGGAGTTCGTGGCGCGCTACACGTCGTCCTTCGGTGAGGACGACGTGACGCGCGCTTTGAGCCTATCTGACTGACGACAAGGAGCGAGACGTATGAAGTACCACGTGAAGGATATGGACCTGGCCCCTTCGGGCCGGCTGCGGATGGAGTGGGCCGAACGTGAGATGCCCGTGCTGCGTCAGATTCGTGAGCGGTTCGGGCAAGACAAGCCGCTGAAGGGCGTGCGGCTCTCCGCGTGCTTGCACGTGACCACCGAGACGGGCAACCTGGCCCGCGCCCTGGTCGCGGGCGGGGCGGACCTGGTCTTGGTCGCCAGCAATCCGCTGAGCACGCAGGATGATGTCGCGGCGGCCCTGGTGAGCTACGATGAGATCCCGGTCTTCGCCATCAAAGGTGAGGACAACGCCACCTACTACGACCATATCAACGCTGCACTCGATCACAAACCGCATATGACGATGGACGACGGCGCGGATCTGGTCAGCGTGATGCACAAGGACCGCCGTGAGATCCTGGGCAACGTGATCGGCGGCACCGAGGAGACGACGACGGGCGTGATTCGCCTGCGGGCGATGGCTCAGGAGGGGGCTCTGCAATACCCCATCATCGCGGTCAACGATGCGATGACCAAACACCTGTTCGACAATCGCTATGGGACGGGACAGTCAACGATCGATGGCATCATCCGAGCCACCAACGTCCTGATCGCCGGCAAGATAGTCGTCGTCGGCGGGTATGGCTGGTGCAGCCGCGGCATCGCAATGCGCGCCAAGGGGATGGGCGCGAACGTCGTTGTCACCGAGGTCGACCCGCTCAAGGGGCTCGAGGCGGTGATGGACGGCTTTCGCGTCATGCCGATGGTCGAAGCAGCCCCGATAGGCGATGTGTTTGTGACCTCCACGGGCGATATCAACGTCATCGACCGCCAGCATTTCGAGGTCATGAAGGACGGCGCCATCGTATGCAATTCCGGGCACTTCAATGTGGAGCTCAATCTGGAGGTCCTGGCAGAGATGGCGGCCGACGAGCCGCGAGTCCTGCGTCCGTTCGTGAAGGAATATCGCCTTGCCGATGGACGTCGCATCAACGTGTTGGCCGATGGGCGACTGGTGAACCTTGGTGCCGCTGAGGGACACCCCAGCGCCGTGATGGATATGTCCTTCGCCAACCAGGCGCTGAGCGCAGAGTACATGCTGGTCCACGCCGAGGAGCTCGAACACACGGTCTACGCGGTCCCCGAGTTGATCGATCAGGCGATCGCTGCCCTGAAGCTCCAGGCGATGGGCGTGCAGATTGACGTGCTCACCGACGAACAGCGCGCCTATCTCGCTTCCTGGCAGGAAGGTACATAGCAGCCTGTTACGGAGGCGCCCACACGCAGTCTCATCAGATCGGCTGGCGGTCGCTTGAGCGCCACCAGCCGATCTCCAAAGCACAGACGCTTGGCTGATGTTGAGGGAGACACGAGATGAGTGAGAAGGCTACGACGTGGAGGGGCCTGCTCGACCGTCGCAACCGTCGCCGCCTGGTGGGGCGCCGGCGTGAGATCGAGCAGTTCCGGCTGAACTATCTCTACGAAGTGCCAGAATCGCTGCTCTTTTTCCTCCAAGGCCCCGAGGGCATAGGCAAGAGCGCGCTGCTGGCGGCTTACCGCTCGATTGCGGAAGAACACGGCGTGTTGACGGCCTCTGTATCCCGCTGGGAGATTCTGGCACCGCGTGAGTTCGCGGTGCTGCAGGCGATGACGACCATCGCTGACGATCTCTCCGCCTCGGGCATGCCCCTGATGTCGTTCCGGGAGATCCATCGCGAGATCGTCTCGACCCTGCGCACCATTCTGGGCGACCCGAATGCACCGGGCTCCCCCTGGGACCTCTTGGGCGGGGTGATGGACGACGATCCCTGGGCGATGCGCGCCTGGGACACTTACCTGACGCGCGCGTTTCCACTGCGCCGAACCGCTCTCATCAAGAGCACTGTGCAAGTCCTCACCGACCGCTTCGTCCAGGACCTGAACGCTTGGGCCGTGGTGCGCAGGGTGGTGTTGTGTTTCGATGATTGGGAAACGCTGATGGAAAGCGGAGGGGACGCGGCGTCCGTGGATGGCGATGGTGGGCCAGGTCTGGAGCGCTGGCTGTTCGACCTCCTGGTGGAGGGCGACCTGAGCACCAATCTCTGGTGGGCCATCGCCGGTCGCGAGCCGCTGAGTCCAGCGTGGGAGACGCTCCTACCGGTCACTACACGGTTTGAGCTCACATCCCTGCTACCGGATCAGAGCGATTTGCTGCTCAGGGAGTGTGGCATCGACGACGCTGAACTGGCTGCGGCCCTGGCCGCCCAGGGTGCGGGCAATCCGTTGGCTCTGATTATTCTCGCCTCGCTGGGCAAGGTGCCGTCCGCGAGCACGCCGACACCTCTGGCCGCGTGCATCGCTGAACTGGATCCGGTGGTGAGAAGCGGCCTGCTGCAGGCGGCCGCAGCGCGCTGGCTGGACGAAGGCGTGTTGGCGGCGCTACTGGGCGAAGGGTCCGTCGAGCAGTTGCAGGCCTGGCTCGATCATTCCCCCTTGGTAGTCAAACACGGCGCCGGTTGGGCAGTGCGCCCCGGCCTCCAGGATGAACTGATGGGTCTTGCCCGTCGCGAGATGGGCACAGCCTTTGAGGCGGCTCACCGTACGCTGTATGCTTACTACCGTCAGCGGTCGGAGTTGTGGCAGGACAGTTGGCCCTACTTCGATCCCCGCTGGCAGCGTGACCACCTGGAGGCCCTATACCACGCGTTGATTGCAGAGCAAGAAGCTCCGGCCCTGAACCTGGCCATGTTGAGTTTTCTCAGGTCGGTGCGGATTTGCTATCCCTGGGCAGAAGCCGTATTGCGGGTCTGGCTCGAGGCCTCACGTGTCGCCGAAGGGCGCTCCGAGATTTCAGCTTGGGGCGACCAGGTTCGCGATCTCTGGGCAGCGCTGCTTCGCAAGGACTGGCAAGCCGCTCGCAGTCTCCTGCAAGCGTGTCTCGACGATGCGGTCTGGGAGCCAGAGGTGCGCCAGGCGCTGCAGGCGATGCGCCAACTCGTCTCGGCGCGGTTGGCGCTGCCCCTCGAAGTGCAAGCCAGCCCGGAGCTAGCTGACGTTGGCACAGGCGAAGGGGCGTCGAGCACGCCAGAGGCTCCCGAACCGGAACCTAGCGTGGCGTGTGCGCTGCCCGATGCAGCCCCGGTCGCCGAAACCGGGCAAGCGATGGCGGGCCAGGCGCGTGCGGCCTCTGCAGCGGGGATCGGAGAGCCAGACGGGGCGGACACAGGGGCCTCGCCTCCAGCGAGTGGCACGATGGAGCCGCCGCCCGCCAACGCAGTTCAGGACAGCGAGGCTTCGGCGCGCGAGCACTGCGGTTACGCCAATGAACGCCTTGAGGAGGGCGCTTACCGCGAAGCCATCGAGGCCTATGACCTGGCCCTGACCCTGGACCCTGATTACGCCGCTGCCTACTACAACCGTGGCCTGGCCTATGCGCATCTGGGCGCGCTGGACAACGCGATATCCGACTTCGGTCGCGCGATCGAGCGGGTTCCCACGGAAGCGCAGTTCTACCGCCAACGTGGCTTGGCCTATGCCCGGCAGGGCGCGTACGACCGTGCCATCGCCGACTACAACACCGCATTGCGGCACCGCCCGGGATTGTTCGCCATCACATACGACCGCGCCAATGCCTATTTTCGGCTGGAGTCCTATGATCGCGCCATCGCTGACTACACCACGTACCTGGCCCGTGATCCAGGCCGCTCGGAGGCCTACCTAAACCGTGGGCTGGCCTATGCCGCGCAAGGCAACTACCTTGAGGCGTTGCGCGACTACAACCAGGCGATTGCACTGGACGCCGATCGCGCGATTCTCTACAGCCATCGCGGGCAGGCCTATGCACGTCTGGAACGGTATGCCGAAGCGCTCGCGGACTATGAGCGGGCGCTCAGTCTGGATCCCCGATCCGCCACAGTTCACAACAATCGCGGTCTGCTCTATGTGCGTATCGAGGCCTATGCGCAGGCGGTGGCGTCATACCAGCAAGCGATGGCGTTGCGGCCTGACTGGGCGACGCCCTACTACAACGGGGCCTGTGCCGCGGCACTCGGCGGTGACGTCGACCATGCCTGTATCTGGCTTTCGCGGGCCATCGCGTTGCGTGAAGCCTACCGGTCGATGGCGCTGCGTGACCCCGATTTCAGCAGCATCCGCGAGCATCCTCGTTTCAAGGCCCTGGTAGAGACGCTGTAGCGACGTTCGCAGGGCTCACGGGAGCCCGATGCTGTCGAGAGGGATCACGATGGTGTCGCCTCCGGATTGTAGCTCCAGCCGCCTGTCTGGGGTATAGAGCCCCACGTGGAGCCTGCACGCCCTGCACGCGGTCGAAGCGGCAGGCCCCTCCAGATCCAGGAAGAAACGGTCGCGCAGTCGGGTTCCGGGTCGCCAGCGACTGGAAGGATAGGCGTCCGCGCCGGCGATGTGGTCGTGTTGCGCCAGCAACTCGCCGTCGGCGGCCAGCAGATGCACGAACACCCTGTAGTCCTCTGCCAGGGGGGCCTCGGTCTCCCACCACAGATCGACTTCCCACAGCGTCTCGTTGGTGAGGATGTCGTATCCCAGTAGTTCGATGGGTGCCTCGAAGGATGCCTGGAGCCGTATGGGCGGCTCGATAAGACGGTCGAGAGGGCCGCAGGTCTCCAGATCGAAGAGCAGCAGGCTCACGTTGGTGAATCCGGCATCCACAGGCAGGCGCCGGCAGGATTCTACGAGGATGCTCTGGACTAGATCCGTCGGATCGGCGAGGTGTTGCTGCCAAAGGACGAGCCACAGGCGCTTGCGGCCGACTGTTTCGCGCTCCAGGATTTGCAGCGCGCGGAGATCTAGCGCGCGGTTCGTATCCAATATCCGGGCGTCATAGGGCAGCCCGAACAGATGAGCGGGACCTTCGTAGTAGAGCTCAAGGTTTGGCACGGCGTAGCCGCCTACGACCAGAATCGCATCGTCTGGCTTGCCACGAGCCAGAATGTGCTGCGCGATGCCCCGAAAATCCGGGCGGGGATGCCATTCGTCGCGCAGCGCTACCGCCCACGTCCCCTCTGCCTGACGGGCCAGGGCAGGCATTGCCATCGCGGTCCAGGCGCCGAGCAGCACGAGGCCCGCCGTCGCCAGCGCGGCACGGACGAGCTGCGACCGGCCGGGACGCGCGACGATGAGGGTCTCCCAGCCGATCCCGATGCCGGCGGTGAGGGCGATGCCCCACGAGGGGAGCAGGTAGCGTTCGCTCCACTTCGCCTTGACCGACAGCAGCACGAGCAGGATCACGATCGGCAGGATCAGATTGACCGCCAGCCACAGCCGGGTGCGGCCAGGCTGCTGCCCCGTGCCCCAGATTCCCGCTGCCACCAGGCTGAGCAGGGCGACGAGGACGAAGCTCACAGGCCAGGGGCTGTATAGGTATTGCCCAACTCCGAAAAGGACCGGGATCCAGTGTAGCGCATCTAGCGGGACAGCGGAGACCGCTGTCGCGTCGGCTCGAACGCGCCAGAGCGCCCAGGCGGCGATGGGCAGCGCCAGTACGACCAGAACCAAGTTGGCGACCAGCCAGGTCCTTGCCCGGGGGCCAAGCCGGGGTGTGCCAGGGACGTGTTGCCGCGGGCGGTCTGACACTACGAGCACGAGGGTACCCCATAGACCCGCCGACGCCCACGCCAAACCCGCATAGGGGTGCGCGAGCAGCATTGCAGTCCCCAATGCGACGTAGGTACAGGCGCCCCGTCCGCGCGCAATCAGCCGCCACGCGATCCAGAGGAAGGCGGTCGCGAGCGGGATTGCCAGGGCGTACATGCGCACTTCCTGGGCGTAGTAGACGAAGATGGGCAGTGTCGCGTAGGCCAGCAGACTCCCTAGTCCTCCGCCACGGCGCCCAGCCACTGCCGCGCCCAATCGCAGTATCAACGGGGCCGTGATCGCGCCCAAAAGCGTCGAAAGGTAGCGTACGGCGAACTCTCCCCCGCCGGCGACGCGAATCCAGAGCGACAGCAGCAGGCCATAGAGGGGAAGGGCGTTATCCTCCTGCAGCAGCCCGCGCAAACTCTGCCAAACGCCCTGCCGAGCATGGTACAGCATAAAGGCTTCGTCGTACCATAGCGAGGTGGCATTAAGTCCCCATACCCGCAGCCCGAAGGTCAGGAGTATCAGGGAGGAGGCGGTGATCAGGACCGCGAGGCGTTGTTGCCTTACGTGGTTCCCGGTTGGCCGATTCACAGCGCCATTATACCCGAAGGGAGGCCGCTGCCTACCCAAGGTCGTAAATTGCCATATAATCGTATTTGATATATCCAGCTTGCTTGGTACTGGTCACCGGAGGAGAGCGATGGGAGATACAGGCACTCGGTTGATTCGCGGTGGGACGGTTGTCACCCCTGACGCTATGCTCAGGGCCGATCTGCTGCTTGCCGATGGCAAGATTCAGGCGATCGGCGACAGACTATTGTCGTCAGAGGGCGCCGAGGTGGTCGACGCCGAGGGGTTGTTAGTGCTGCCTGGTGTTATCGATGCCCATGCTCACATCCAGCTCGACACCGGAATCTATCAAACAGCGGATTCCTGGTTCGAGGGCAGCCGAGCCGCGGCTTTTGGTGGCGTCACTACCGTCGTGGACTTCGCGACGCAGTTTGAAGGGCAGACGTTCGAGCAGGCGTTGACGACCCGGCTGGACGAGGCTGCCGGATCGGTCATCGACTACGCTTTTCACATGATGGTTACCGACGTGTCTCCCGGACAGGAGGACGAACTGGGCGCCTTGCCCGAGTTGGGGATTCAGAGCATCAAGCTCTATACGACCTATCGGCCCAACTACTATGCCGACGACGCGACCATTCTGCGACTCCTGGAGGCCGCGGCGCGCTATGACCTCATCAGCCTGGTGCATTGTGAGAATGATGCGCTGGTCACTGCACAGACTGAGGCGTTAGTCCGAGCGGGGCACATCAGTTGGGCCTATCACGGGGCGGCACGCCCGGCTTTGGCCGAGCAAGAGGCAACCGCGCGCGTGCTGTTTCTCGCGGATGCGGTGGGGGCTGCGGTTGTGATCGCGCACAACTCGACGGCGTTGACGTCGCAACTGGTGGCTGACGCTCGGGCAGCGGGCCGTCCTGTCTATTCAGAGACGGCGCCGCAGTATCTGCTCCTGGACAACCGTGTCTATGACGGGCACGAGCCTTGGCGCTATATCCTTCAGCCGCCGCTGCGCGATCCCGCCGAGAAAGATGGGTTGTGGGCATTGATCTCCGATGGGCAGATCGATATGATTATCACAGACCACTGTGACTACCGGAAGGCTCAGAAGCTCGCAGTCGACAACTTCACCAAGACTCCGGGCGGCCTTCCGGGGTTGGAGACGCTGTTGGTGCTGATGGCGACCTATGGCGTGGGGCAGGGACGCATTGACTGGTTGGATCTGGTCCGGCTGCTGGCTTACGCACCCGCACGCATCTATGGCCTCTGGCCGAAGAAGGGCGCGCTGTTGCCGGGCTTCGACGCCGATCTTGTGCTGTTCGATCCGGCCCCTGAAGGGCTGCTGGCTGCCGAGAATCTGCACATGGTTGCGGGGTACACGCCGTTCGAAGGGGTGCAGACCCAAGGCCGTGTGGTCAGCACGATGGTGCGCGGCGAGTTCGTCGTGCGTGATGGCGTTTTCGCCGGTGACGAGGGCAGCGGCAGGTTCGTGCCGCGCGGATCTGCGTAATGGTGCCGTGCGCATCAGACCCAGCCAGCTCGATGGAGGACGCTAGAAGGGCCGCTATATGGATATCCTGCTGATTCTTGTAGGCGTTGCGATAGGCGTAGCGACTGCCCTGATCGTGGTCCGCTCTCGTGAGCGGTTGGATCGGGAGGCGCTGCGCGAGGAGGTCGCAGAGGCATTCGCCGCGCGGGCCGAAACCGAACGGACGCGGATAGTTCGCGCCTATGAGATGCAGATGCGGCAATTGCAGGATCGACACCGTGCCGAAGTGGACCACACGCGACGCAGCACGGCCGACCGCAGTCGCGCCGTTCTGAAGGGCAAGATGGCGGAGCAGGTTGCGCCACTGTTGCCGGGCTTTCAGTATTGGCCTGCCGATGCCAGGTTTCTGGGCGATCCCGTGGATTACGTTGTGTTTGACGGATACAGCGCCTGCAAGGACAATCACAGCGACGGGCGCGACTTGGAGATCGTGATCCTCGATATCAAGCAGGGCAAGTCGATGCTCAGCCGCGAGCAGCGGCGCATTGCCGACGCGGTCGCCGAAGGACGGGTGCGTTTTGAGGTCGTCAGGATCTTCGGCGACGGTAAGGTTAGGTCGCGCACGTGGCGACCGCGCAGGCCCGAGAACCCCCCGGGGCACCCGTGGATAGCGACTGAAGGTGAGGAGTAGATCGATGAGGGAGATCGTCGCTGACCTTAGACGGTGGAAAGAGATGGGCAGAACGCAGATCGCGCTCGCAACCATCGTGGAGACCAAGGGCTCTTCCCTGCGACCGCCAGGGACACGTATGGCGATCACAGCCGAAGGGGATATCGCCGGTTCGGTTAGCAGTGGTTGTGTGGATGGCGACGCGATAGCCGAGATGGAGGCCGTCCTGGCGGGTGGGCCCGTGATACGCCTGCCCTCCTACGGAGTCTCCGACGAGTTGGCGTGGAGCGCCGGGTTGTCCTGTGGAGGCGCGATCGAGGTGTTGGTCGAGCGGTGGTCGCCGCTCTACGATACGTTGATCGACGAGATCGAAGGTAAGCGTACGGTGGGGTTCGCCTCACGGACCGACCGCCCCTCGCACCTGCTCCATAAGTCGGATGGGACCACACTCGGGACGCTTGAGAACCCCGACCTTGACGGTCAGGTGCTGATGGACATCGCGGCTGCATGGCCTGGCCCCTATGCCCGTAAGCACGCCTATGCACAAGGAGAGGTCTTCATCGAGGTCATCCCGCCGCCGCCGGTGATGCTGATCTTTGGGGCAACGGATATCGCCATTCCGTTGGTCGAGATCGCCAGCGTCGCGGGCTTCCAGGTGTTGGTAAGCGACGCCAGGCGCGCTTTTCTCCAGGAGGAGCGGTTTCCGCACGCCGAACAACGATTCGGTTGGCCTCAGGACGTCTTCGAACCTCAGGAGCTGGGGCCGAGTTGGGCCGTCGTCGTGCTGTTTCACGATCCAAAGTTCGACATCCCCGCGCTGACGCTGGCGTTGCGCAGCGAGGCCTATTACATCGGCTTCCTTGGCAGCCGCAAGACTCAGGAAGAACGGCGCGCTTCGCTGATGCAGGCGGGTTTTCGCGAAAGCGACTTGGAGCGCATCTATGGGCCCGTGGGACTGGACATCGGTGGCAAGGAATCCGCTTCGATCGCGTTGTCGATCGTTGCCGAGGCTGTTGCGGTCCGTCACCGGCGCGCCGGCGGCATGATGAGTCGCCAGCGCAGGGTGCCCTGATGGGGCTGGCCCCGGACACAGGTAGAGACGGCTAAGGAGGATCTGTTGGGATTCGAAGACGAGGAAGATCCCGTCGTTGCTGATGATGAGCAGCCCTGGGAGCCCGAGCCCATCTCCCAAGAGGCCTTTCTCGGGCCGGAGGGGTGGTCGAATATCAACCGGGCTCCGCTCGACCGTGTCTCGGGCGTGATCTACAAACGCGCCGCCCATATCAAGCGTGTGCGGTACACGCCTCTCGCTCCATCGCCTGAGGCAGCGCCGCCGTGGCAAGGGCAGGGTGAGGCTGTGGTGCGCTGGTTGTTCAGCGAGGAGCCAGGCACCGAGGAGGGGATTTTGCAGGGCCGCTGTTTCCAGTGCTTGCTGGATGTGGCATTGCTCCCGGGCGCCGCCACCGGTCAGCAGGCTCATGCGGGCCAGGATAGCATCTTGTACGTGCTTGAGGGCCAGGGCCGGCTCTACCATCGACCCTCTGCGTCGAGCCCGGTGGTTGCGCGCCCTCTCAGACGCGGTGATGCGGTGCTCATCTCCGGCGATGAGCTCTACAGCGTGGAAAACCTCGACGACGCGGCGTTGTTGCGGATGATCGTTCTACGGTTGGGGTAGCTCTGATGAGCAGTGAGCTGAGCACGAGAATCCGAGGGTACTATGGCTAAGCGGGTCATCGTGGTGGGCGCTGGAGCGGGTGGCCTGATCGCCGCGGGCCGTGCGGCAGAGCTTGGGGCGCGCGTCCTTCTGCTCGAGAAGATGGATGAACCAGGCAAGAAGATCCTCATCAGCGGCAAGTCTCGCTGCAACATCACCAATGCGGCGCCTCTGGAGCAGTTCCTGACCTACTATGGACGCAACGGGCGCTTCTTGCGCAACGCCTTTCACCGTTTTTTCCGTGACGAACTGCTGCAGCTGCTGTCGCGCTATGGTGTTGAGGCTCAGACCGAGCGCGGGGGGCGGATCTTTCCCGCGTCAGGAGATGCGCGTGATGTCCGTGATGCCCTGTTGCGCTACACTAGTCAGTATGCTGTGGAGGTGCGCACCCAGACCGAGGTCCGACGGCTGGTGGGCGAGGAGTTGCTGCGGGGGGTCGCGCTCGCAGACGGCGCTCAGATTCCGGCGGATGTTGTGATTCTGGCCACGGGCGGCGCTTCGTGGCCCGCGACGGGTTCCACAGGACAAGGGTACGTGATGGCTCAGGAAGTTGGCCATACCTTGAATCCCTTGCGTCCGGCGTTGGTGCCGCTCACGGTGGTCGAGCGTTCAACAGCCAAGGCGCTTCAGGGCGTCAGCCTGCGCAATGTGCGGTGTGACTTCTTCGTGCGCCGGGCCGGCAGAGCGGAGCGGCGCCTCCCTATACCCTATCCAATGCCCGACACGGGTGAGATGCTGTTCACTCACTTCGGTGTTTCGGGCCCGCAGATACTCACCGCTTCGATCGCCGTAGTCGATGCCCTACGATCCGGGCACGAGGTCCTTCTGTCAATCGACCTGAAGCCCGGTATGCCCGTTGACGACGTCCACGCCAGACTGCAACGCGAGTTCGAGCAGCATCCTCACCGCCGACTGCCCACGCTGCTGCGCGACTGGGTGCCCGGGATGCTGGCCGATGTACTGGCAGGCCTGAGCGGCATAGAAGCAGAGCGGCACGTCCACCGGATACGGGCGGAGGAACGCGCGCGTCTGGTCGAGCTGCTGAAGGGATTTCGCTGGACAATATCCGGTTCGCTTCCGCTTGCTGCCGGGATGGTCACAGCCGGTGGGGTGGCGTTGGATGAGGTCGATCCTGCGACGTTTGCTTCGCGGAAGGTGAAGGGACTCTATATCGTTGGTGAGCTTCTCGACCTGGCCGCCGACACCGGGGGATTCAACTTGCAGGCAGCCTTCAGCACTGGCTATCTCGCCGGCACTGCGGCGGCTGGCGTGTAGCCGGCGGAGAGCCCCACATCGCCCGTTGGGCGGACCCGACCTTTGACATCTGGCGGCCTAGGGGTATGCTCTTAGGGTACAGAGAGCGCATGGCAGCCGTACGCGGCGGTAACCAGGGGGAATGACGGTTGGCTACACAGCCCACACATCCGTATATCGCCATCGAAGGGGTTATTGGCGTCGGCAAGACGACGTTGGCCCGGCTGCTGCGCTCACGGTTTGAGGCGGAAACCATCCTGGAGGCTTTCGACGAGAATCCATTTCTGTCGGACTTCTATGGGGACCGGGCACGGTATGCCTTTCAGACCCAGCTCTTCTTCCTGCTAAGTCGCTATCGCCAGCAACAGCAAGCGATCAGCACAATCCGGCACAACGCGCTGTTGGCCGATTACTGCTTTGAGAAGGATCGCCTCTTCGCGCACGTCAACATCAACAGCGCTGATGAGCTCGAGATGTATGATCGGCTCTACGAAGCTCTGTCCGAGAGCATCCGTGTGCCGGACCTGATTGTCTACCTGCGCGCCCAGGTAGACACTCTGATGGCTCGGATCGCTATGCGCGACCGAACCTTCGAGCGCAAAATCGATCGAGAGTACATCGCGACCCTCCGGCAAGGCTATGAAGCGCTGTTTGCCAGCTATGATGCCACGACCGTTCTGGTTCTGGATGCTGACGCCCTCGACTTTGTCCGTAATCCCGAGGACCTCGACACAATCGAGCAGCGGATACGGACCACACTGGCCGGGGTGCGCCAACCAACCTTGCCGCGAATCTCGTTTGAGGTTCCTCCGCGCCCGGCGTGGCAACTGGTGAGCGCGCCGGCGCCCGAGCCCCGGACCGAGGCTAACTGGCAGGCCTTGGGCGACTTCCTGGCGCTTGCTGAAGCGGTTGGGCGGATAGGAGGCGCACTCGCAGCACAGGCGCCCGTACACCCTGATGGTGCGCCGGAGGCGATGCGTAGCGCTATGTGCGATGCCAACCGTGCATTGCTGGCTCTGGCACAACGGACAGGGGTTCTGCTCGATCCCTCTGAGAACGATAGCGGTGCCCTGTAAGATGCTGTAGTCATGCCCCTTCGGGAGATGGATAGGGTGACCAAGTATTTCATCGCGGTAGCAGGCAATATTGGTGCGGGCAAGACGACGCTGACGTCGCTTCTCAGCCAACGCCTTTCCTGGGAGCCCTTTCTGGAGGGCGTAGGAGATAATCCGTATCTCGCCGATTTCTACGAGGACATGGAACGCTGGAGTTTCCACTCGCAAGTCTTCTTCCTGGGCCGGCGTTTGATACACCATCGCCAGCTCTTGGATCGCCCAGGTTCGACGGTTCAGGATCGCACCGTCTATGAGGACGCCGAGGTCTTCGCGCGCAATCTCTACCTACAGGGCCTGATGAGTGAGCGAGACTACGCGACGTACAACGAGCTCTATCGTGCAGTTGCGTCAATCCTGCCGCCTCCCAATCTGGTGATTTATCTGCAAGCGTCTGTGGATACGTTGAAGACGCGTATCCAGAAACGCGGGCGGTCCTACGAGCGCAACATCAGCAGTGGTTACCTTGAGCAACTCAACCGGTTGTACGAGGACTGGTTCGAGCACTTCACGCGTTGCCCGGTACTGGCGATACCATCGGATCGGTTGGACTTCGTTGCCAACCACGATCACCTCGATCAGGTCGTTGACAAGATCCTGGAGCGCCTGCAGGGTAAGGAAGTCGTTCAGCTTGGTGGGGGACAGTGAACATGACGGAGGCCAGTGCCACTGAGCAAGACTTGCAGGTTTGGGATGCTGGGATGGACTACCGGCATCTGCTCGACTCGCACCCTGATCCGATGGTCGTTCTGGATGCTGAGGGCCGGTTTCTGTGGGGGAACCGTTCCGTCGACAGCATGCTTGCAGATGGCGAGCCCGACGCTGGTGACCCCCATCTTTCGCAACTAGGCATCGACCCGCAGGAGTTTTCCGGTCTGGCTCGCCGGGCGAGGGAGCGGGGTGTGGTGACCTACGAACTGGAGGTTGCGGGCCCGACCCCACGCCATCTGGCGGTGCGGCTGGTCTATCTTCCCCTGTTGTTGCCGGATGAGTCCGCGTATCTGTGGGTGGCCCACGACGTCACAGCTCGGGTGCACCTCGAGCAGGAGCGACAACAGCTGGTGCACATGATCGTTCACGACCTGCGGGTGCCGTTGGGCAACATCCTTAACAGCCTGGATCTGGTGCTGACGGCCTGGCGAGAGCGTGATGTTACGTTGCCGGCGGAGCAGGTTCTCGAGATCGGGCTGCGCAGCGCACACCGGATGGATCAACTCATCAGTGACATCCTCGATTCGGCACGCTTGCAGGCCAAAGAGCGTGGCCTTGCTGTGGCTCCCATCGATGTCGAGGCACTCCTACGTGAGGCGGTTGAGGCGTTGTCGGCAAGCGCCAAGCGCCGCGAGCAGATTATGACGGTTGAGGTGCAGCAAGAGCTACCATTGCTGAACGGTGATCCCGACCTGCTCCGGAGGGTTCTCACCAACCTGATTGGCAATGCCGTTAAGTACACGCAAGACCAGGGGCGAATCGACATCCGCGTCGAAGCCGACGCGGATGAGCTCACATTCACTGTGAGCGACAACGGGCGCGGGATCGCGCCCGACGACCAGGAACACATTTTCGAGCTGTTTTTCCGGGGAGGCCCACGCGAGCAACGAGGCGCGGGTATCGGCCTGGCATTCTGCAAATTGGCCGTGGAAGCACACGGGGGGCGGATATGGTTTGAGAGCGTGGAGGGCTCTGGATCGGCATTCTCCTTCACAATACCACGCGTGTTGCCCAAGCGGGCCACCTGCCGCAGCAGGGATGGACAATGACGGAGAGGCTCTACTACAGCGACGCAACCCTCCGCACGTTTACGGCGCACGTGCTTGAACAGCGCACGCTGACCGCGGAGGACGGGACCTTGAGACCCGCCGCACGGCTGGATCGGACCACGTTCTACCCGACCTCGGGGGGGCAACCTCACGATACCGGAACCCTGAACGGTATCGACGTCGTTGAAGTTGTGGAAGACGATCGTGGTGAGATCTGGCACATACTGGCCGAGCCGCTGCCGTTGCAGAGCGCCGCGGTCACGGGGACGATCGACTGGCGACGACGGTTCGACCATATGCAGCAGCACACAGGGCAGCATATCCTGTCCGCCGCCTTCGATGAGCGCTTGGACGCGCCGACGGTGGGGTTTCACCTGGGCCGTGAAAGCAGCACGATCGACCTGGATATCGCCGCCTTGAGTTGGGACGCCGCCGCCGATGTCGAGCGCGAGGTGAACCGCGTGGTGTGGGAAAACCGCCCCGTTACGGTGCACATGGTTTCGGATGCCCAAGTGGCGGAGATGCCGCTTCGCAAACCTCCGGCGGTCACCGGTGAGATCCGCGTGATCCAGGTACAGGGATACGATGCTTCCGCTTGTGGCGGAACGCACGTGCGCGCCACCGGGGAAATCGGGATGATCAAGGTCGCCGGCATCGAGCGCTATAAGGGCGGCGTGAGGGTGAGTTTTCAGTGCGGTGAGCGCGCGCTCAACGACTACCAGCGCGCTATGGGCGTGCTACGCGCGTCCAGCCTGCTGTTGTCGGTGGGCGTGGATGAGCTGCCTGAAGCGATTGCCAGGCTCGACGACGAGCTGCGTGTTACACGGCGTTCGCTACGTCACGCGCGCAGCGAGTTGGTGACGTACGAGGCGACCCGGATGTGGGGTGAGGCGCCGGTAGTCGCCGATATCCATATCATCACTGACATGTGGGTCGATCGGGATTTCGAGGAGGCGCGTGCCCTGGCGAACCAACTGCGCGAGCGCCCCAGAACAATGATTCTGTTGGCTGTGGCGGAGGACAACGCCGGGGGAGCTCCCAAGGGCCTGCGCCTGGTCTGCGCAGTCAGCGGAGACCTTGCCGGGCGATCTGACGGTGCTGTGATTGACGCGGCATCCGTTCTGCGCGATGTGCTTGGGGCCCTGGGAGGGCGCGGCGGTGGATCACCGGCGATGGCTCAGGGTGGGGCGCCATACGAGTCACCTCAGGAGGTGCGGGTGGCTTTTCGGAAGGCCCTGTCGCGCTGTGGTTTGGACGACGTCCCAGGCGGAGACAAGGTAGGTTGAGGCAAGGAGGCCACCTGTGAAGGAAGTCGCCACCAACGTGTTTGTTGAGTCTTCCTATCCCCCTTACAACTTGGTGCTCATCAAGACCGAGAAAGGGGGGATTATCGTCGATGTCCCCCCGAACCCGGTCCATGCGCTGACATGGATCGAGCAGGCGCGTGCCGCCGGGGGACCCCTGCGGTATGTCGTGTTTACAGACGCGGGCCGCGAACGGCAACTGGCGACGGCATTCTGTGAAGTGCCGGTGATCGCGACGGAGACGATGTTGCGCATAATGGCGGGTTACAGCGAAGAGCGCGCGCGCCGCGAATACTTCGATCTGCTGACCTCCCGATATCCTGAAGAGATGGGCGCCCTCGATGGCGCGCGGCCACGCAAGCCAGCAATCGCGTTCAATTCGGCGTTCACGCTCTACGCCGACGGCATGACGCTGCAATTCGAGGCGGTCGAGGGGGCGGCGCCGGGAAGCCTATGGCTGTTGATTCCCGAACACAGCTTGCTGATTGCGGGAGATACCGTTGTGGTCAATGTCCCGCCGGCGATGGAAGCGACCCCGAACTCGAAGGCATGGCTGAATACGATGGCAGGTTTGGCGCACCGGCAGACCGTGAAGGGGATCGTCCCGGGCCGCGGCCCTGCGTGGATCAACCGTGGTGATATCGAGTCGCAACGCGAGTTTATGCGTGTGATGCGCCGCGCCGCTCGCACCCTGGCCCGCAAGAGCGCCAATGGCCTGAGCCTGACCCAAACCGCTCAGGAGCTGCAGCAGACCTTCTTCAACCGGTCGGGGCAGAAGGCTGTCAAGCTGCTCCGCGCAGGGCTGGAGCGTCTTGTGGCTGAGGTAGTGGACGCCGAGGACGGGGGGCCAGACGATCAGGATGAAACGGTCTGATCTGGGGGCAGGGCTTACGCATCTCAACAGGCGAGTACCTTGAGCAGATAGTCCTCATCCCAGGCCGCCTTGAGGCGTTTGGCGCGCACACTCCGCTTGGACGCCTCGTTGCGGAGAAGATTGAGGGCGAAGTGT
>JAXDDO010000058.1:0-36900 GCA_034676805.1 Anaerolineae bacterium
TCGTTCATGTATTCGTCCATGTAAAGCCTGAAGCGGTGGATGCCTTCAAGGCAGCATCTCTGGAAAACGCGCGGAACAGTGTGCTGGAACCGGGGATCGCGCGCTTCGACGTCGTGCAGCAGCAGGACGACCCCACCAGGTTCGTGCTCGTCGAAGTGTATCGTTCGGAGACAGCGCCTTCCGAGCACAAGAAGACCCCTCACTACAACGCCTGGCGCAACACAGTGGCCGATATGATGGCCGAAGAGCGCACCAGCGTGAAATACGAGAACGTCTTCCCGGATGAAGCAGGATGGTGAGACCCTGAAAACCTCTCGGTGTGTGGTAGACTTGCCCCAGACTTACCGCGATTGCCCGTGAACACACGCTCCTTAACCCAGGGGACGCGCTAACACAGCCATGCTCCCATGGTCGAGATGGGTATTTCAAGCCACACGCGGACCAGTGCGTGCGGAAATTGACAACGACACCTCATGGCCACTTGCGGAATCTGTGCTCTGAGTAATATCACGATCAGGGAGGCTGGCAGGATCCTGCCGTGAGACTCTGGCAAGTCAGTGATAGCACATTGCTGCAGACCTATGGCGATCCTACGAAGCAGATAAGGGCCATTGCTGTACTGTGGGATAGGAGGACCCTCGCCCTGGGCGCAGACGGTAGAACGAACCTATGGCAAGTGTCTGATGCGTCACCGATGGCCTCCCTGAACTCGTTAGGTGTGACGAGTTTGGCTTTCTCATCGGACGGCACGCTGTTGGCATTAGGTACATTGTCGGGGCAACTAGAGCTGAGGCGCGTTGAGGACGGCGTCTTGCTGGTCGCACAGGAGGGGCATCGTGCGGCTGTGATGAGTTTGGTGTTCTCATCAGACGCTATGTGATTGGCTTCAGGCTCACACGATGGGACGGTACGACTCTGGGGAGTTGCAGAATGCAAGCAGGATGACCTGTTTGCATTCCTACGGGAGTCTGCGTGGACTCTGGTCGCTCTGATATTCCTTGCGTCCCGGATCTAGTCTGCGCGCTTATCTCAGTGTCTGAATTCTCCGGGCAAGCCCACAACTGGTGGCTGGGGGAGAGGGGTGTAGGTGTTTGTAGGAGGGGGAATATGAATGAGTGGGATCCCCTGCAGATCGGTTCAGAGAAGCCCAAAAAAAAGGAGACGTAAGTGAACACTAGCGTACATAGCCGCCGAACACTGACGGGACTCGGTTCTCTCATATTGGTGATTGCATCCATACTCGGGGTCTTTTCAGGCGCTGTTAACGCGCAAGTTGGGATAGCCGTCGACCCCGGCGCTCTGTCTGTGACTGCTCGTGAAGGAGTCTGTGGTATGTTTTCCTTGGACTCGTGCGATTTTGCGGATGATTTCAGTGATTCCTCAAGTGGCTGGCCCTATTTTCAGTTACCAACTTCCTCCTACAGCTATCAGAATGGTCAGTATAAGTGGGAATGGACCGGTGGTAGCGGAAGCGGGGCAGTTTTTTCCAATGCCGGTACCACCTGTGATGATCCAACAATTGCGGTAGATGCCACGATTTCCACCACTACTCATCCCGACACCGACGATGTCATTACTGGCATACTATTTCGATTTGCGGACAATGACAATTACTACGCGTTTAGTGTATCCAGCAAGGGTTCCTATCAAGTCTATAAGCTAGTCGACAGCATATACACAGAGCTCGTGCCCTGGACATCTTCGGGCGCGATAGCTACAGGCTTGGCGACCAATCGTTTGTTCGCTCGAGCCATAGGAAGTCAGATCATCGTGGGGGTAAACGGGCAGGTTCTCACGACGACCACGGATGTAAGTCTACCGTCAGGTGCCGCTGGTTTGACAGCCCACAAACCTAGCACGTCAGACCATACGATTGTGCTCTTTGATAACTTCGCACAAGAGTCCACGGTATTAGTGCCTGAGCTTGTGATCAATCACCGCGATGGTAGTCCAGGGAGTTTCTTTGCTCTCGCTGGAATGCACTTTCCGGCTAACAGCACAGCTCAGGTGACGGTCAATGGTTCGATACTTGCCACCGATCTTCTCGTAGACTCCTCAGGTGGCTTTGACTTTATCTTGGACACCAGCTTGGCTGATGAAGGTAAGTACTACGTCAGAGTTTCGGTGAACCCGGAGGCTACGACCTCATTTAGTCTTGACGCTGCCCTGCCGTTACGTGCGAAGGAGGGCGGGGGCGCACTGTATAATGTACCCTCTGGCATTGCGTTCACCCAGTTTGTGTATTTGCCATTGGTTGTGAGATAGCGCCAGATTGATCGCTCTTGAGATGGGCGATGCAAGTAGGCCCCCGCTCTCGATGCTGCTATCTGCCGGTAGACTACAGGCGCGCGCGGTTAGGATGGAGATGAGCAGCACTCAACAATCCTGCATAGCTGGGGGAGGTCGAAGTGTGCCCGCGATCGCAAGCGTTGTCGTCTTAACGTGGGCTGCCATGCCGCTTGGAGGCGTACTTCCGCTTCTACGATCACGAATGCTACCACCAGAGCCTTGACTACGTGATACCAGCGACGGTTCACTTTGCTGTCAAGGAGCAGGAACCTGCAACCTGCTGAGCTATGTTGTTCTGGCCCGTTTGTGGTCTTGACAATGGAGTTTACCTCAGACATCTGTGTCCGATCCTGTTGCTGAGGAAGTAGCGTAGCCTATGTTCATCGTGCTAGTGCATGTTCACGTCAAGCCAGAGTGTGTGGAAGCCTTCAAGGCGAGAACACTTGAGAACGCGCGGAACAGCGTGCAGGAGCCCGGCATCGCACGTTTTGACGTCATCCAGCAACGTGATGATCCGGAGCGGTTTATCCTTGTCGAGGTCTACCGAACCGAGGCGGCCTCCGGCGAGCACAAGACGACCGCACACTACAGTGCCTGGCGTGACACGGTCGCCGATATGATGGCCGAGCCACGGTCGAGCGCCAAGTACAGCAACGTTTTCCCCGATGAAGGGGGGTGGGGGTAGGCTACTCTGAACGCAGCACACGGATCACCGCCAGTATCGTGTCGCGCGAGAGGATGGCTGATCCATCATTTGAATCACGTGCTCGTCGAAGTTTACCGCACGCCCGAGGATACTGCGAAGCACAAAGAGACGGCGCACTATCAGGCGTGGCGCGATGCGGTCGCGGACATGATGGCGGAGCCCCGCTCCAGCATCAAGTACACGAATCTCTTCCCCGATGATGGTGGATGGGGATGGCTGATCTCGCAAGGGATCTAGCTTCACAATACTCACTTGGTGGGACATACCGGATGACAATGACACAGATTCCCCGGCTTCCCCGCTCGGGCGTGATTGCGGTCGACGCGGAGCGCTGCCTGACGTGTCGCGAGTGCGAGGTGGCGTGTTCGCTCTTTCACGAAGCCGAATGTAACCCGAGCCTCTCCCGCATACGCGTCGAATTCGATGACTTCATCCCCGGACCGCCCACCCTGGTCGTCTGTAAGCAGTGCGAGTGGCCTGCCTGCTACTATGCGTGTGCGGCGCGTTGGGACGATCCGGCGATCTTCATCGATGAGACGACCGGCGCACGCATCATCGATCCGGAGAAGTGTCGTGGCTGTGGCGCCTGTCTGCGCGCGTGCCCGCTGGCCCCTGAACGCGAAGTGATCGGTTTCAAGAACGTGGCACGCAAGCGCGTCTACTTCAAGTGCGATCTGTGCTACAACCGGCCGGAGGGCCCCATTTGCGTCGAGGTCTGCCCTGGCGATGCACTCACGTTCGTTCCCGCTGCAGAAAGGTGAGCCCGGCATGAACACACCTTTTGCAGAGAGGGCAGGCAATGAGATCTATGGCTGGACTGGTCGGGTTTTGCGCGTCGACCTGACGGCCGGGGAGGTCTCGACGGTCGACACGCTGCGCTACGTTCCCGCGTTCGTTGGAGGCGTGGGGGTCGCCGCGCGTATCGCCTGGGAGGAGCTGAAACCCGACGTCGGACCGTTCGATCCGGAAAACATGCTCTTTATCATGGTAGGGCCGCTGACCGGAACGCTGGCCTCGGGCGCGGGGCGCGTAGAGGTCCTGGGGATCGCACCGCAACAGCATCCGCCCGTCTTCTCGCGTTCGGGGATGGGTGGGCATTGGGGTGCGGAGCTGAAGTACGCCGGCTACGATGGCATCATCGTTCAAGGCAAGGCCGGCGAGCCGGTCTACATCTGGATCGACAACGGACAGGTAGAGATACGCGATGCGCGTGATCTGTGGGGCAAGGGCAACTACGCGACGACGCGAGTCCTGCGCATGGTTCACGGCCCCCGGACGCGGGTCATCTCGTGCGGGCAGGCGGGCGAAAACCTCTCGCGCATCGCTGTGATCCAGACCGAGACCGGCAACGCCGCGGGACAGGGTGGCTATGGCGGCGTTATGGGCTCCAAGAATCTGAAGGCCATCGCGGTACGCGGGATGCAGGGGGTGCGGATCGCCCGACCCGAGGCGTTTATCGACCTGTGCATGGGCGCGAGTCGTGAAGGATCGAGCCCTTACCCGCCGAGGTGGATGCGCCAGGGGCGCGAGCGCATGTCTGAGCGGGCACGGCAGTCTGGGGTCACGCTGCGCCGGCGCAAGTGTGGCTTCTGTGTAACACCCTGCCAGTATGCCGTTTTCGAGAACGCCCAGTCGTCGGACGGGTTACAGGTGCCCAGCGTAGCACGGCACTGCTGGGGGTATGCCAGCACCACGCCCAACGTCGAGGCCGTGGCTCGCGCTATGACCAGCGACTACGGACTCAACGGCTGGGAGATCTCCTTCGGCACGATCCCCTGGCTACAGATGTGTAAGCAGCACGGCCTGATTGATACCATCGACGGCGTCGACATCCCCGTGCCCGATAGGCCGGTTCTGTACCTTAGCGATGCTGCGCGCTATGGCTCCGAGTTCATACATACGTTGGTCCACAAGATCGCCTTTCGTGAGGGCGACCTGGGCGATGCTCTTGCGGAGGGGACGTGCTACGCAGCGGAGCGGCTTTTCGACGGGGCCGGACTCGAGTTCCTGGATCGCATCTATCCGCGCCGGTGCGGACAGACCGAGCACTGGGGCGGGCACTGGGGACCCGGCGGCGTCGTCTACTGGCCCTGGTGGCTGCCGCCTATCTTGCAGTGGTGTGTGGATACGCGCGATCCGGCCAACGATTCGACGCATCAGTGGACCGAGCACGTGCAGCACTACCTGCCCGAAAGCGGCCCCAACCGCGGTCCGTTCCCGATAGATAAGGTGCGCGCGGCCTGCGCCAAGGTCTATGGCAATCCCGACGTATGCGACCCGGCGTTCACCTATGATCCGCCCGAAGCGAAGGCGATCCCTGCCATCTGGCACAGTCACCGGGGGATGGTCGTGAACTCGCTGATCCTGTGCGACTACGAAAACACCCGCGTGTTCAGTATGGAGACTGAGGATGGCGTGGCCGACACCGCGCTCATGGCCAAACTGCTGTCGGCCTGCACGGGAATAGACGTCAGTGAAGCAGAGCTCGACCGTGCCGGGGAGCGCATCTGGACGCTGCTGCGCGCCATCGACGTGCGGAACTTTGGGCGCGATCGCGCGATCGACGAGTCGACGCTTGACGGCTACATGTATCCCGGCAAGGATGACGGCGTGATGCTGGATCGCGAGCGGTTCTTGACGCTCCTGGACAAGTACTACGAGCTGAGTGGTTGGGATCTGGAACGCGGCTGGCCCACCCGGGCCAGGCTGGAAGCGTTGGGTCTCGGCGATGTTGCTGACGCGCTCGAGAGCGTCAGCGGCAGCAATCTTGAAGATTCACCCAAACAACCAAACGGAGGTAAGTGACATGGCGTTCAACGTGAAGAAGCGCGGCAAGCTGACCTACTACTATCAGGGCGAGCATCCGGTGCTCTCGTCGCTCGTCACGGAGGAACTGCCCGACGGCGATCTGAAGATCTCCTTTGCGGGGCTCACCGGCGGCTATTCTGCCAAGGGTGTCCTGGGGCTCGACGAGTTGGTCACGATGGATCCCGAGCAGGAGATTCCGCTGGTCTTCAAGAGCTGGGAGCTGTGGTTGCAGGAGGCCGGCATCTGCGACTCCCTCAAAGACGTCGACTTTATCGAGATCCACGCATTTGGATGCCAGCCCAAGTCGCCAAACCCGTTGGTGGATCCGCTCGGGTATGCCGCCGAGCTCGACCGTCTGCGCAAGGCCTACGCCGAAGCCTACCGGGGCTTCTTCCGAGATTACCTCCCGGAAAACGGGGTGCCGGCGCGGTTCACCGTTCATCTGGTCGACGTGCCTGACAAGGCCGCCTCCTATGAGTTCTACGGAACGGCCCTCTACCAGCGGGCGCTCCAGAAGGGCTAGGCAACGGCGGCTCCGCTTCGAGCTTCCTCCCCGCCGGGGAGATGGGCGGCGCCGGGGTTCTATTCGTCAGTTGTGCTGTATGAAGGGGAGGGATGCGTGACGACAAACTCGGACGATCAACAGAACTCACTTGACCTGCTGCTAAAGGGCGGTCACGTCATCGATCCGGCCAACGGAATCGACGGCATTATGGACATCGGCATCAGCGGGCAGAGAATAGCCCGCGTGGCCCCGGATATCCCGGGGGGTGTCGCAGCCAAGGTGGTGGATGTCTCGGGCCACATTGTCACACCGGGCATCCTTGATATCCATACCCACGTGTATCCCTTCGTGGGGACTGAGGCGGCCTATGTCGGTGGGATGAACGCCGATGCACACCTCTTCGCCTCCGGCGTCACAACAACGGTCGACGCCGGGACGGCCGGTTGGAGAGACTTCCCCGACTTCAAGGTACACCACATCGACCGGGCCCAGGTGCGTATCCTAGCCTTTCTCAACATCGCCTATGGGGGAATGGTCAGCGCCTCCTCAGAGCAAGACGTCAGCGCAATGCAGCCCAAGGTGGTGGCAGCGCTTGCGGAGGCTTATCCCGACGTGATCGTCGGGATCAAGACGGCCCACTACTGGACCCGGCAACCTTGGGACGCGGAGCATCCCCCGTGGGCTTCGGTGGAGCGGGCTGTGGAGGCAGGCGAGCTGTGCGGCACGCCCGTCATGGTCGATTTCTGGCCGCGCCCGCCGGAGCGCCCGTATCCCGATCTGATTCTGCGGAAGTTGCGCCCTGGCGACATCCACACGCACGTTTTCGCCCAGCAGTTTCCCATCATCGATGACAACGGTCGGGTCTACGATCACATGTTCGAGGCTCGTGAGCGGGGCGTCATCTTCGATCTCGGGCATGGCGCCGGGAGCTTCTGGTTCCGCAACGGCGTTCCGGCCCTGGCGGACGGCTTTCCGCCGGATTCGATCAGCACCGACCTGCACATGGGCAACATCAATGGGCCGGTGGTGAGCATGCTGATGACGATGTCCAAGTACTTGAGCATGGGGATGCCGCTTCACGAGGTGATTCTGCGCTCCACGGTGACGCCGGCGCGCGAGATCGGACGCCCCGACCTGGGCACACTTGGCATCGGTGCGGAAGCCGACGTCGCCGTGTTCAAACATCTGAGGGGCTCATTCGGCTATAGCGATTGCGGCCGCGCCAAGATGATCGGCACAGAGAAATTGGAGTGCGCGATGACCCTGAGGGCCGGCAAGACCGTCTACGATCCGACCGGGTTGGGCATGCCGGAGTGGCGGGACGCGCCGGAGGCCTACTGGCGACTGCCTGATGTGCAGGCCTGACGTATTGCACAGGAGATGCCGGGCGCGCGGTTATGTGCGCCCGGCGATCCATACCACCCACCAGATAGGATAGGACTATGGACATCTATGATGAGCTTGGCGTTACCAAGGTGATCAACGGCGCGGCAACTCTGACCCAACTGGGCGGCTCACTGATGGCACCGCAGGTGCTGGCCGCGATGGCCGAGGCGGCTCAGCACTTTGTCGACATCGACGAACTGCATCAGAAGGTGGGCCAGCGAATTGCGGCGTGGACCCAGAACGAGGCCGCCTACGTGTCGTGTGGGGCAGCCGCCGGCCTGGCACTCAGCACCGCTGCGGCAATCACCGGACTGGACGCTGAAAAGCGCGCCCGCCTGCCCCATACAGAGGGCATGAAGAACGAGGTCATCGTCCACAGACGCGGGTACGTAGGCTACGCATTTGCCATCCAGCAGGCCGGAGGCAAGATCGTTCGGATCGGCACCGACGAAGGCGCCACCGCCCGCGACCTGGAGGGTGCGATCAATGACCGGACGGCAGCGATCTTCTACTTCTACAACCCGGCCCGCATGGAGGGCCAGGTGCCCCTGGAGCAGGGGATCGAGATCGCGCGCCAGTCCAACGTCCCTCTGATTGTCGATGCCGCTGCGCAGATACCGCCTGTCGACAACCTGTGGCGCTTCACCCACATGGGCGCCGATCTGGCGCTGTTCAGTGGCGGCAAGGGGCTGCGTGGCCCGCAGAGCAGCGGCCTGATCCTGGGACGCAAGGATCTCATCGACGCGTGCGCTTTCAACGCCTGCCCTAGGGCGTTCATTGGCAGGCCGATGAAGGTGGGCAAAGAGGAGTTGGTGGGTCTGATGACGGCGGTGCGGCTGTATCTGGACCTGGACCACGAGGTGCTGATGCGGACCTACGAGGAGCAGGTGCAGACGGTGGTCGCCGCGTTCGCCGACCATCCGCACGTCTCAGCGCGACGCAGCTTCCCCAGCGAGGCAGGACAGCCCATGCCCCGTGCTGAGGTGAGCTTCGATCAGGAGGCCCTGGGCATCACGCGCGATGACATTCTCAAACAGCTGCGCGCCGGCGACCCCAGCATCGCGCTGGCTGCGGCCGGTGGCAACGGGGTTTTTGTGAACCCCCAGACGCTGGAGCCAGGACAGGAGACGATCATCATCGACCGGCTCCAGCAGATCGTCAGCGGTTGAGCGTTCTCAGGATCCGCCTGCCTTTTTCAACGCCTTGCTGACCTGATCCGCCGCCAGCTTGCCGGTCAGAATGGCCGTTGGGAGCCCGGAGGGGCTGAATGTCCACTGGCCTGCCTGGAAGATGCCTGGGACCGGCGTGCGGACCGAGTTCATCACGCGCGGCAGCCTGCTCTCCGCCGGGTTGGGCTTGTTGGTGAACGCCCATCCGGTGATAGCGCCTTCCGAGGTGCCGGCGATCCTCGATATCGTGAGAGGCGTCGATGAGAACTGATCGAGGACGGCGGCCTTGATGCCGGGGAATACCGATTCTTCCAGCGTATCGATGATCTTGGCCTCGCTGAGGGCTTTAAAAGCTTCGTACCATCCCGTCGCCTCGATCTGCCGGGTAAGCTCATAGTCGAAGAGCAGGCTCACGATGAGCCCGGTCTTTCCAGGTGGCGCCAGATCCGCGTCCCTCATCACCGGGCACGCTATCTCGTAGGTCGTCAAAGCGAAGAATCGCTTGAGCCACGCCTCGACAGCCTCACGCGGCTGGCCTAGGGGAATTGGACCGGCCTGGGATTGGCCCTCTCTGCGTGGTGTGTAGAAGAAGTGCTCGCTAGCCCGCTCGGCAAAGTAGCGGCTATCCAGGTCCAACGCCAGATACAGCGTCAACACCGAATCACCGCCCGACTTGTCCAACACAATCTGCCGGCGCTGCTGCACGGCGTGCCGCACTTTGGTGTCAGCCAAAGCATCGGGATCGATAGCCGAATAGAGGCCCTTGAGGTCCGCGGCCCAGATGAGGGTGCGGTACGTGTAGGTGTTTCCCCCGGCGTCCCGGATGCACTTGCGATCCGGGTCGACAGCCACGACCCTCGTGTCCGTGACGATGGCGCCCCCGTGCTCGTGGATGAACCTCTCGAGTTCCCTGGCCAATGTGCCTGTGCCACCCCTTGGATAGTGGTAATCCAGGTAGAGGCTGAAGTAGCTGAGCGCAAAGTACGCGGGTGTGCCGCGGAAGAAGTGCTGCGTGATGATGTCGAGTAAGCTCTGGTTCTGCGTGAAGCGCTGCAGGTAGTCAACGACCGGCTCCTTGAGCGCGTTGACCTTGGGTACCGTCGCGGCGTATCGAAACATCCAAGGTAGGACCGCCTGGAGGAAGTACTCGCGATCCGCTTTCGGGTCGAGGAACACGGGATTGTTGATCCCGTATTGGATCTCCATGTAGCGCATGATCGCGCGTATTCGCTCGATGATCTCTGCGATCTCGCCGGCGCTTTCGGGATACAGGTCAGTGAGCAACTTCTGGTATTCGGTCACGGCATCTACGGAGTCGACGCGCATGATGCGATCTTCGATGCCGATGGTTACCTCGTTCTTCACGAAAGGCACATTCAGGCCAAGATGCTTGAGCATTGGGAAGAGGATGCCCGAGTTCTCCATCGCCCGAATGCCGCCATCATAGACAAATCCACCGCGCTCGAAGGTGTGCACCAACCCGCCACACTTGGCCTCCTTCTCACAGAGCAGCGTCGCATAGCCTGCCTTCGTGAGATAGGCCGCCGCTGTCAATCCGCCAACGCCACCGCCGACGACGATCACGTCGTAGCTCATATCTGCCTCACGCATTCTGGACTCAGTCCGATTTGGCGAGACCGGTAAGTTCTTCGCTGATCTGCCATACCTGCTTCATAATGCTCCGGTCCATCACATACGATGCTGGGGGTTCTTCGATCGTCAGGTTGAAGTACTTGCCGCTCACTTGCGCCATCTCGGGGGCGGCTGCCAGGTAGTAGATGGCCTCCCCGGCGATCGCCGGGTCGTTGAGAAACCTGTTGACGATGTTACGCCTGTACCACCGGTAGAGGGGGCCGTTGTCCATCCCGATATTGGTCTTGACCGCCCCAGGGTGAACTGCATTGACCGTGACCCCACTGCCCACAAGCCTGTCGGCTAGCTCCCACACGGTGAGGAGTTGCGCCACCTTTGAGGCGCCATAGCTCAGCAGTCCGTGGTAGTAGGGCCGCCGGCGCCAGTTGACGTCGTTGACGTTGAGACCACCAAAGCGGTGTCCCTCGGAGTTCACCTGGATGATGCGCGAGGGGGCGCTCTCCTTCAGCCTGTCCAGCAGCAGGTAGGTGAGCAGGAATGGCGCCAAGTGGTTCACACAGAAGACGGTCTCAATGCCGCTCTCGGTCCAGGTACGCCGGGTTCTATGGATCCCGGCGCTGTTGATCAAGACGTCGATCCGCTCATATCGGTCGAGGATGGTCTGGGCAGCTGCTCGAATGTCCGTAAGCCTCTCGAAATCTGCCAGAACTACATCGGTACCGGTGCTATAGGTGGTCTCCAGTTCCTCGCTGACGCGAGCGCCTCTGGCAGGGTTGCGGCACACGATGACGACCCGTGCACCGCTCTGGGCCAAGCGCTTGGCAGCCTGGTAACCCACGCCGGAGGTGGCCCCGGCAACAACGCAGATGCGCCCGTCCATCCGCGTCTCGGTTGTCTTCTGCGGCAGCCGTGCGTTGGTCAGGAACACCAGTTCATCGGGTAGTTTCATAGGCCGTGGTCGCTAACCGAAATACCGGCGCATGAATCTGCGGTATAGGCGGCGGAATCCGGGGATCCCGTCGAAGATGTCTCCCCACAGGTCGTAGTAATCGCGCTGCATAGTGATCCTGCCGTCGTCGCCCAACGTGAGCTTGGAGCATCCGTAGACAGGCGAGCTGGGCCATCGCCTGAACATCGTGACCATCGTCCACTCCAGGAAGATCTCGCGAGACCCCACAACGACGGACGTAATGTCCATGTTGAGTTGCTTACACCTGCGCGTGAGGCGTGCGCACAGTGCCTGAAACGCATCAATGCCCTCGACGCGCTGGATACTATCCTGGAACACGATATCCTCATGGTAGTAGGGGAGGATGTGTGACCAGTCCGGCTTCCCATCGCGGTTGTAGGTTCTGGACCAGAGCTCGCGCACGCGTTCTGCGGTCAGCGGCGCGGGTCTGGCGTCGTTGTCTGCCCTGCCTGGGTTGTCCATGCTGCGCTTCCTTCTGGCGCTCGGCTTTCGTTGATCTATCGCCCCATCATACATCCTTTGGTGGCGAGTCAAGCGTGACTCGCCACAGGCGCTTCACACCCAAAGGTGCTGCGGGACGCTCGACCGGCGGCTCACCAAGAACTCGGAGCTGGCCGCTTCTCAGCCGTTTCTCAGTCCCGGCTAAGCCGGCTCTCAGGGTCGTGGTGCACTATAGCTTCAGTCTATGACAAGAGAAGAGGAAACCGAATTCATATGAAGAAGCTCGCGAGGGCGTTGCTGGTAGGAGTGCTTGTCCACGTCCTTATCGCTTGTTCCGGGAACGCCGCCGGCTCCACTCAGATCGCGCCTGTGTCGCAACCGTCAACCGCTTCAGCGGAGAGCCCAACCGTGGTGACTACCACCGAGCCAGCCCCCTCGGCTGTGCCCATCCCGACGGTCGTGGATGCCGAAAGCGACGATCCGGTTACCGGTGCTGCCACAGCAGACGTAGCGTCCATCGAGCTACTGGGCGAGACGATCGCCTACGCCGGAGACGGCGCCTCGGTGAGTGGTAGCACCATCACCATCGTCTCCGCTGGCACTTACAGTGTCAGCGGCGTCCTTCGCGACGGGCAGATCATCGTCGATACCCCGGACGAGAAGACGGTGGCCCTGATCCTGAACGGCGTGAGCATTACTTCCTCCACCAGCGCTCCAATCTACATCATCAACGCGGAGAAGGTTGTGATCACGTTGGCCGGTGGCACCGAAAGCACCGTCACTGACGGGGATGCCTACGCCCTCACGGATGCGGAATCGGGTGAGCCCAACGCCGCGATCTTCAGCAACGACGACCTCACGATCGGTGGGAACGGTGCGTTGGTCGTCAATGCGAACTACAACCACGGCATCGCAAGCGACGACGACCTGAAGATCACGGGCGGCACCATCAACGTGAGCTCTGTCAACGACGCACTCAAGGGTAAAGACTCCATTGTCATCCAGGACGGGACGGTGATGCTCAACGCCGGTGGCGATGGGATGCACGCCAGCAACACTGACGATGCCGGGAAGGGAAATGTCTCTATCGAGGGAGGGACGCTGGTGATCACCGCTGCGTTGGACGGAATCCAGGCGGAGACTCAACTCCTGGTCAGCGGCGGCGACATAACGGTATCGTCAGGAGGCGGCAGCGTCAACGCGAGCCAACGGGCTGATTGGGGCACTTGGGGGCAAGGCAATAGCGCCGTTGAGCCTGATGCCGCGATCAGTGCCAAGGGGTTGAAGGCTGGCGTTGATCTGACAATCGAAAACGGGACGATCACCATTGATTCGTCGGACGATGCCATCCATTCGAACGATCGGATGACCGTCAACGGCGGAACGATCGTCATAGCGTCCGGGGACGATGGCCTGCACGCAGACGCCACGCTCCTGATCAACGGCGGGGAGCTGGCGATCACCAAGTCCTATGAGGGCATCGAAAGCGCGGCGATCACGATCAACGACGGCGCCATCCGTGTTGTTTCAAGCGACGATGGCATCAACACGGCGGGCGGCGCCGATGGCTCGGCACTGGGCGGGCGGCCCGGTCGAAACACGTTCAGTGACTCCGGCGACTACTCCCTTACGATCACCGGTGGGTACGTGGCGGTCGATGCCCTGGGCGACGGCATTGACTCCAATGGCCCGATCGATATGAGCGATGGCGTGGTCCTCATCAACGGTCCTACAGGCAATATGAACGGCGCCCTCGATTACATGGGGTCGTTCACAATCACCGGTGGGTTGCTGGTGGCGGCAGGCAGCTCTGGGATGGCGCAAGCGCCCAGCGAATCGTCAACGCAGCATTCCGTGATCGTGAACTTCCCTTCCGTTATGGCGGCGGGTACGCTCGTCCATATGGAGGCCGCAGTTGGCCAGGGGGTCCTCACCTTCGCGCCTGTCAAGGACTATCAGTCAATTGTGGTGTCGTCGCCCGAGCTAGCGAACGGCGAGACCTACGCCATCTATGTCGGCGGTAGTTCGACCGGCGTCGTGGCCGACAGTCTCTACACCGGCGGGTCCTACGCTGCTGGCACACGCGTCACCGACCTGACGATTTCGAGCATCGTAACGGGTGTGGGTAACTACGGCGGCTTCATGCGGGGCCGCCCCGGCGGCGGGCGCCCCTGACTTTGAGGTCGGTCCCGACTGACCTCTCCCTTCGACCTAACCAGAACTGACCGTGTGGTGATGGCCCGTTGATCGATGACGTCATCGCGCGAGGAGCTTGTCTCGACCGAGTCGGTGCGCGTGCGGCGGCGTTGGGCTTGCGGCGTCCTCTCCCGTCGCTAGTGCCGCAGGGGCGAGCCGTGCGTCAGACCTCGCACGGCGGCTCGTTGCGGACCGAGCGCACCAAGTCTTCCGCGGCCTGCTCCTCTTCCTCCGAGCCGGTCACAGCGATCCAGGCCGATCCTTCCGCGCCGTAGATGCCCCCAGCCGCGACTAAGTGTGCTTCAGCCCCTGTCAATAGCTCGATGGCGTCGAGTTCCGTGAAGATATCGCCCGGAATCGGGTAGAGCCGGACGCCCGAGCCATAGGGCCCGTTGATATAGCGGGCCAGATCGAGGACACTCTCGGAGACGCGCTTCTCGAGGCCGACCGGCACGATCATTTGGACGCGGCGCCCGTACACAGCCGCCAAAGCCGCATGGACGGTCCCACCTTGCGGATGGCCAATCTGCACCGCTGCCTGGCCGTAGGGGTCGTACGCATTGGCGCCTTTGAGCACGATGTCACCCGGCTTCAGGTCATTGGTCACGTCGAAGATCGTTTTACCGCGCTGCCATTGGCCGTCGACGATGACGACGTCGCCCGGAAACTCTGCCTCTGGGAGCTTGTGGCCTGGGGCGACTGTGATGCCCCGGCGGAAGCCCACGCGCGTGAAGCCCTCGGCCTGCCCCAACGCCGTGAGGATCTCCTCGGCGATGTAGCCATTGGTCGTTCCGGCGATGATGACCAGGGTGCCCTTCTCGAGCACGAGCTCGACCCAGGGGTGGCGCGCCATTCCCTGGCCTATGAGGCGCTTGCCCATTGCGGTGGTGATGCAGAACTGTTTCATCTTGTCCTCCTTTGCCCTAACCAAGTGCGTGAGCTGCCCGGATTCCGGGTAGATGGCCAAGCGGTTCGCCGTCTGCCCTTACTACATTCGGAGCCACATCTTCATGCCCTCAACGATCGGCCTACGCCGCTGCAAAACGACAGCGATCAACGCAAGAGGAACACACGAAGCGAGTACGAGGAGCGACCACTGGAACCTGAGGGCGCCTGTCAAGTAGAGATCGACGACGGCTTCCACAAGCATACAGAATGCACTGATGGACATCAGCGTTGCCGCCACGATGTGCAACTCGCGGAGGATCCTGTTCCGCGCTAACCCCACCACGAGCAGCGTCAACAAGCCCAGCCCCAGCGAGATCGGTAACGCCAGCGGGACGAACCAGCCTCCGGAAGGCGGCAGCCCGTTGACGACGTAGAGCAGGCCCAGCAGGGCTGCCGTATCGAGCGCGATCCACAACGGCACGATATTACGGCGGTAGAGGAACGGACTGACGCACCATACCCAGACGGCACCCAGGCTTGCCGCAACATACAGCGACCACGTGAGCCCGTCGCCAGAGATAGCATCCAGCACGACACTGATGAGAGCCGGAATTACCATCACGATGGAAACCACCTGGATCCAGAGGCGCTTGTCGAATGCGCTCACGGCGACGTCGCGCTGCTGGGGCAGGCTGCCGTTGGCCGCCGGGCTACGCAGGCCCGCGGGCAGTACGACCTCTGTATCACAGAGCGGACATCGCCTGGCGGTGTTGCTCAGTTCTACACCACAATTGACGCAATAGGGCATCTTGACTACTCTGTGTTGCTCTCGACCTTCACCGGTATTCCTTGCCGCACCAGGAAGGTGAAAAAGGCGTGCTCTACGAGAGGCTCCTGGATCACGCGCGTGAAGTTGATCCGCAGTTTGCCGTTATACCCCAGCGCTGCACAGTCGACCCTCGTGGCCTCCGATGGCCCCAGGTTGAAGTCGAACATTTCCACGTGCTCTGCCATCTCGCGCGGCACATGGACCACGCCCAGGTTGGTCAGAACGCTCGTGAAGAGGGCCGGGCCCGAGAGCTTGTACCCCAGGCTGATCACGCGATTCTTGATGAACAAGGGCATAGCTCGAACGATGGGGTTCCGTTCGGTGCGGATGTTGGTAGCGACGCGCGAACGGAGTTGCTTGTCGGTGGCCTCATAACGCACGAAGTGGTGCACTGATGATAGGAGCTCCTCAAAGGTGTAGTCACCGTGGCTTGGGTCGATCCCGACGAAGACGTACGACGAGAAGTTGCGCAGCGTCTCGGTGGGATGAAACTGGCGGAGATTCACCGGCACCTCGACCTTCACGGGACGGGCGCGACGCCGGTGCTCTGACGCCTGGATGTCGTTCAGGGCGCACAGGTAGACTGCCGTCAGATACTCGGTGACCGACACGCCATAGCGCTGGCTTGCGACCTTGACCGCGTCTACGGGCAGCGTGCCCGTGGTGATGGTGAGATAGCGATGCGGCAGCCTGGTCCCCGAGACGTGGTAGGCGCGCTGCTCCCGGCGGCTCCTGGGCGTGCTGCGCCCGGCAAAAGCCGCGAATTCGTCCGCTTCTTCAGCCGGCCTTGGCGCTGCTTCCCGGTCGAGCACGCCGTGCGTGGCGGGAACGCTGATGCCGGTGAGCGTCAGATACTCCGCCAGCAGGGTCTTCAGGAAGACCAGCGCCCCCGAGCCATCTGAGACTGAGTGGAAGACCTCCAGGGCTACGCGGCGGTCGTGGTGCCGCACGCGGATCTGAAAGCCGTTGTCCTTTCCGGATGACAGGCTCATGCAGGGGTTGACGACATCCTCCTGGATGCAAACCCTGTCATCCGAATGGCTGAAATAGTGCCAGAAGAGCCCCGACCGCATCCTCACCGAGAAGCTGGGAATGCGTTTCAGCGTTTTGTCGAGCGCTTGCTGGAGCAGCTCCGGCTGGACGGGCTCCTTGAGCGTCGCCGCTATTCGAAAGAGCCCCGGTCGCTTCTGGCTCCGGATTGCCGGGTAGACGTTCGCGGCATTGTCCAGACGATACCATCTCCCAACAGCAGGAGCGTGACTCTGTCCCCCTGATCTCAATGTATCTCCTCAGGTGATGCATTTCGCGGGCGAGTAACAATCTCAGCGGTAGTATACCACTTCGGCGCCGGGCGTGAGGGATCGCGTGCCCCGGACATGGGCTACCTTGCGAACCAGAAGCTGTCGAAGTCGAAGAGCCGGTGAGCGCCTCCGGTGAACACAAGGTAGACGGCGTGCGTGCCCGTGACGGGGCTGCTGATCCGAGACTCGGTGGTCGTCCATCTCTGCCAGCCGCCTGTGCGCGGCACCTCGCAAGCGGCGACCAACGGCCCATCGGGGGCATCGATGTGCGCTTCGATTTTGCCCCCATAGGCGAGGCTGCCGGCGCGCGCGTAGAAGGCTCCGACGCCGTCCCCGAAGTCCAGGTACTTGTAGGCGGCCCAATCGCCATTCTGGATCAACGTGAGATGCTCACTCCAGCCGTCACGGCCCTCGCTTGGAGGCAGCGACGCCGTCCTGACCTGGCCCGAAAGCAAGCAGGCGCGAAACGCGTCGATGTGCTGCGTGGCATCCAGCGGTCTCGATGCGCCCTGGGTAGTCATCTCCACCTCGTCGATGCTGCCGTCTGCATTGAAGTGGATGGGCTCGACACAGACGCGGCGGCTGAACTTGCTCGCCTGCGAAGACCGGTGGTAGAAGATGTACCACTGGCCGTGGAACTCAGCGATGGAGCCATGGTTGTTCCAGGTCTCTGGGTCGCATCCCGTGTTATCGATGATGATCCCGCCCTTGGCATAGGGCCCCAGCGGTGAGCGCGCCGTGGCATAGGCCATCGATGTCGCGCGCCCACGGCTGATGTCGGTGTAGACCAGGTAGTAGAGCCCATCGCGCTTGCGGATGGAGGCGCCCTCGTGAAAGCCGTGCACGGCTTCGCTGAGGACCGGCTTCACCAGCGTGCCAGGGTCGATGCCCGAGAGATCGGGCCGCATGCGCGCGCCACGCAGGTCGAACTGCCCCCAGAAGAAGTAGATCGCGCCGTCGTCATCGACGAGGATCGCCGGGTCGATGCCGTCGCCATCGGCTCCTGCGACGCCGTAGGCGTTGGTGAAGGGGCCGTAAGGGTGATCGCTGGTGGCGAGGCCCTCACGCCCGTCAGAAGCGCAGTAACATAGGTAGTAGGTGCCGTCCTGGCAGATGCAATCGGGCGCGTAGAGTTGGCTCGTCGGATCGGAATGGACATCGGCAGAGCGGAAGCTTACACCGTGGTCCGTCCATTCGCTCATATCCGGCGAGGAGAACACGTGATACTCGTGGCTGCAGTAGGTAGTGTCGCCGCTGATGTCGTAGGAGCCATACAGGTAGATGCGACCGTCCTGCCATTGTCGGGCCTCCACGTCGGGCACAAAGTGCTGCATGGGGAGTATGGGATTCATGCGGGCTACCTCCTTCGGATTTGCTATTGGGGGTCTGCTGCGTTGCTGGCCTGCGGGTACTATAGCGCGTGATGTCGCTAAGCTCAAGTCCGTTCAGGTGTGCCGACCCATCGTGGGCGCGGTCTCGCCTCATCACAGGTTGAGGGCGCGCTGCCCTGTGGTATAGTCATAGCGTAGGCGACCATGGCCACTGACGAGAGGAGTTGGGCTATGCAGTTCACCTTCGCAACAGCGAATCGTATCATCTTTGGGCCGGGGAGTGCCGGTACCGTTGGTCGGCTGGCGGCTACGATGGGCACGCGCCCTCTGGTCGTCACCGGCAGTAGCACGCACAGGGCGGCGCCGGTCCTCGACGCGCTCCGCGAGGTCGGGCTGGAGGCGGTGATCTTCTCGGTTCCGCATGAGCCCACAACCGAGCTCGTGCGTGACGGGACCGATCGCGCGCGCGAGGCGGGCTGTGACCTGGTCGTGGGGGTCGGCGGTGGGAGCGTTATCGATGCAGGCAAGGCCATCGCGGCGTTGTTGGCGAATGGCGGGGTGCCGCTCGACTATCTGGAGGTCATCGGGCGCGGCCAGCCCCTGACGGAGCGCTCAGCACCCTACATCGCGATTCCCACCACGGCGGGCACAGGTACCGAGGTTACGGCGAATGCAGTGCTGGCATCGCCTGAGCACCGTGTCAAGGTCAGTTTGCGCGGTCCGCAGATCCTGCCGCATGTGGCGATCGTCGATCCCGAACTGACCTATACGATGCCGCCCGGCGTGACGGCAAGCACAGGGCTCGACGCGTTCACCCAGGTGTTGGAGCCCTATGTCTCTCGCCAGGCGAACCCTATCACCGATGCCTTCTGCCGGGAGGGCCTGTGGCGTGCTGCCGGGTCACTGCGCCGGGCCTATGAGCACGGCGACGACACCGAGGCGCGGGAGAACATGGCCCTGGTGAGCCTGCTGGGCGGGCTGTCCCTGGCCAATGCCAAGCTGGGAGCCGTCCACGGCTTTGCCGGCGTTATCGGCGGGATGTTCGACGCGCCGCATGGGGCCCTCTGCGGCAGGCTGCTGCCCCTGGTCATGGCGGCGAACGTGCGCGCGCTGCTGGCCCGCGACAGGGACAATCCGGCGCTGGGACGGTATGCGGAGGTCGCCGCGATCCTGACCGGTGACCTGGAGGCCGGCCCTGCCGCCGGAGTGGCCTGGGTCGAAGGGGTCTGCGAGGCCCTGGCGGTGCCTGGCCTTGGCAGCTACGGGATCGCGTCGGGTGCCTTTGACGAGATCATCGCGAAGTCACAGCAGTCGAGCAGCATGAAGGGCAATCCCATCGCGCTGACCGATGAGGAGCTGGCTGCGATTCTGCGACAGGCGCTCTAGACGTCGGGCCTCCGGCTTGCCCGAGGCCGGCAACGGAAGATCGAACGACAAGCCCCTCAATCGAGGGGCTTGTCATTGCCTGTCGTTGCCACGGGGCGCCATTCGGCGCTTGCTTGCCGCAACTCGCGGCGTGGCGCAGCGCGCGCTGTCTAGCTACGGTAGATGCGGGTGCCCGGGTTCTCGCCGTGGAGCGCTGCTGTTAGCGCGCCGGCGTCTCTTCCGTTGATGACCAGGACCTCGCGTACCGAGCGCGTGTTCTTGAGGGTGTGGAGCAGGCTGTGCTCTACACCCAGATCCGGCAGATCCAGGGCCAGGAGCTCGTTTACCTCGATCTCCGGGATGAACTCCGCCCCCGGATTCCGTTTCGGGTCATCGGTATAGATGCCACGCTCATCCTTCACGAGGATGCACCGGCGCGCGCCCAGGACCTCGGCGGTCAACAGGGTACCTACGTCTGTTCGGTGCGGCGGGATTCGTCCAACGGCGGGCGGCGTCTCCCAGAACTGATAGGGCGGCATGCCGTGCATGACGGGAATGATGCCTAGACGCAGATAGGCCGGCAGCTTGACCAGATCGTCGTGGCCGATGTTGATCCCGCCGTGGGGTGCCAGCAGGACGGCTAGCATCAGGGCGTTCTGCTCGCTGATGCTGGCGCCGAGCTTGGCGAGGACGCCCGTGGGCATCCCCAGATCCAGCGCGATGGCGTAGGCGTGGCGCGAACGCGTGCCTCCGCCGGCCATCACGAGGATGTCGTGCTCAGGCCGTATTCTGACGATCTCGTCGATGATGGGCAGGAGAACGCGGCTGCCCCTGTCAATGACCGACTGCCCGCCGATCTTGATCACAGCCAGGTGGGGCAGGGGCTGGAAGACCTGTTCGGTGTCCGTGGATGCCAGCAAATCCTTGCGCATTAGCGACTCGCCCATCAAGCTTGACTCAATGTGCAGGCGACCGCTCTCATCGCGTTTCAGTGCCATAACACACCTCCGGTGGTGGCTACTCTCCTCCCCCAAGTGTGCCTCTAAACCAACGGGAGAGCAAGTCCGATGCCGAAACGTGGAGTCTTGTCTAGGAATGCTCCGCCTTGAGCCAGGCCACGGTACGGGCCATAGCCTCGGCCATGGTCCACTGGGGAGCGTAACCCAGGTCACGCTTGGCCCGCGTTATGTCGTAGAAGTGGCTCTGGGCCAGCTCGCTCGCGAGGAAAGGCGTGAGCGGCGGATCGCCGTGAAGCCTCAAGCACCGGTAGAGGACTGCCACCGCGGCCCCGGCGGTCCGGGCGACGGGCAGCGGGATACGCAGGCGGATGGCGGGGAGGTCGAGCGCCGCCAACAGAGAGCGGATCCAAGGCCAGAGGACGACCGGCTCGTCCTGGCTGATGAAGTAGACGCTCCCGGCGACCGGGGAACCCTCCGTCAGCGCGGTAGCTGCCAATAGGTGGGCACGGGCCGCATCCTCGACAAAGGTCAGATCCACCCGATTGGTGCCGTCACCGATCTGGGGGACACGTCCCTTGCGCGCTCGTTCGATGAGCGACGGCAGCAGGTGGTTGTCCTCGGGGCCAAAGATCAGATGGGGGCGCAGTGACACCGTCATCAGATCCGAGTCATTGGCCTCGAGCACGCGTTGTTCGGCGATGGACTTCGTCTCCGGGTACGGGCTCTCAAAGCGATCGGGATACGGATAGGTCTCGTCGACGCCTTCCTGATCGGTGCCGTCGAAGACCACGCTGGGCGAACTGGTGTAGATCAGGCGCGGCACGCCGTTGGCGCGGCACGCGGCGATCACGTTCTCGGTCCCGACGACGTTCACGCCGTAGAAGTCGTTCCACGGTCCCCACAGCCCGGCCCGGGCGGCGACATGGTACACGACATCGACCTCGCGACATGCGGCCAGAACTGCGGCACGATCGCGCAGATCAGCCCGGACCAACCGGACGCCGGCTTGCTCGAGCTCGGGATAGGCGCCGCGGGCAAGAACCGTAACCCGGTCACCCCGCTCGCGCAACTGCCGCACGATATAGCGACCCAGGAACCCGCCGCCTCCGGTGACCAGGGCGCGGGGCGTGAGTCCTTCGCGTGGTGCCGTCTTCGTGCTATGCCTCCTTGGCCTCGGTGGTGTCTGCGCCCTCGCGCGACGGTCTCGGCCGGCGCTTCAGGAGCAGCCAGATCGAGAGGCCGACCCCTGTCAGCAGGCCCAGGATGCCCGCCAGGCGGGGGAGGCCTGCGAGGCGGGGCAAGCCCGCCCGTGCGCTAGGTCGTCTTCGGTCGCCGGTGGGGGCCACGTCGGTGTGCGGCACCGCCACGTCGAGTGAGGCTGTGCGGTCAGGGCGCTGTCTCTCGGGCTTCGAGATCTGCCGGGCGGCCCAGATGGCCAGCTTCTCGCGCTGGATCTTTGCATTATGCCGTACGTCGGTTGGAAACACGTCCGGGTAGAATAGGACCTGCTGGATGGATTGGGTGTGCGCGTGACTTGCGCCCAGCGCCAGCAGCTCCATCGTGAATCGTTGCTTGTCCAAGATCGTGGCCGGCTGCTTGCCGGGTCGCGGCTCGACGACCAGAAGGGGGTACCGCTCGCAGCGTGAGCCCACCCCGACCACAGCTGTCCGGTGCACGTCAGGGTGGCGGTTGAAGATCGTCTCGCACAGCACCGGATAGAGCGTTCCATCGGGCGTTTCGACGCGGTGCGCCTTGCGTCCACAGAACCACAGCCGCCCCTGATCGTCGAAATAGCCCAGGTCACCCATCCGGTGCCATACAGCATCGCCATCGCGGATCTTGGCCAGGGCGGTTTGTTCGGGCCGGTTGATGTAGGTTCGTGTGACCACGGGTCCCTTGACGGCGATCTCGCCGATGCGGCCCGCTGGCAGGACGCACCGGTCGTCCCAGTTCTGGATCGGCGTGTCGCGGATTTCAAGGATCCGCATGCTGATCCCCGGTAGCGGGCGCCCGACACACATACCCTTCCCGAGCTCTGTCTGGGCTGCGGTCTCGGCCAGGATCTCGCGTCCGCTGATAGACGTGAGCGGCATTGCCTCGGTGGCGCCAAACGGCGTCAGTATCTCCGCGTCGGCGTCGAGCACGTGGGCGTGTAGCATCTTGATGAGCTCCGGCGGTACCGGTGCGCCGGCCATAAGGATGCGCTTGAGCGACGGCAGGCGGATCTGGTGATCGATGCAGTAGGGCGCAACGCGCTTCCAGATGGTTGGCGAGCCGAAGGCGTTGGTCACGCCGTGTGTTTGGACAGCCTCGACGATGTACGCGGGGTTGACCTCCGCCGACTTCGTCGGGTCCATATCGGGAATGATGGTGGTGACGCCGAGCGCGGGGTTGAACAGCGCGAAGACGTAGAGCAGCGCCAGGTCGACCTCACCGGGCCGAATGCCGATCTCGTCGCGTAGCAGGGCGATCTGGGCGTGGAACATCCCGTGAAGGTAGACGACGCCCTTGGGGGTGCCGGTGCTGCCCGAGGTGAACGCAACCACGGCCTCGTCCTCCGCGTTCGTTTCGACGGTTGCGAAGGGATCGCGCCGCGGGCTGCGCAGTTGGTCGAGTGTCGTCTCGACCACACCCAGGTGGCGCAGAAGTGCCCCGGCCCACGCCGGCCCGCCCGCGACGACGGCGTGCCTGACGCCGGCAAAGGGTTTGGGGGCAGCCATGCGCAGAGCATGCGCAACTGGCAGGCCGATCATCGCCCGCGGCGCTGCATCGGTCACGCATTGGAGGAAGGCGCGCCGTCCCATGCCCGGGTCGATGATCACCGGCACGGCGCCCAGCTTCACGAGCGCAAACACCACCGCGATCAGCTCCGCGCCAGGGCGCAGCAAGAGCAGCACACGGTCGCTCTTACGGATACCCAGCGTGGTCAGACCGTGTGCATAGCGGTCGCAGAGCTGATTGAGCTGCCGGAAGCTGAACTGGACTATCCGGGCGCGACCCTCAGCGTCGCGTCCTGCCGGAAAGACAACCGCCGGTTGGTAGGGCGCCCGCGCTGCCTGCTCGGCGAGCGATTGCGCGATGTTGTAGGTGTCATCCATGGCGAGCGATCCTTGCTGGGGGCCGTCAGTTGCGTCCGGGCTCTATGCTCCCTGCTCCCGGCTACCCGCTGACAGCATATGGCTGCTCTTCTCCAGAAACGCCGTCATCAACGGGACGATGCGCTCGTGGGCGTCCTCAACCACGTAGTGGCCGGCGTCTGCGAGCACGTGGACCTCGGCGGCTGGGAAGCGTTCGCGCCAACCGGCCAAGAAATCCTTGACCGTGAAGACGAAATCCTTCGCTCCCCAAATGATGAGCATAGGATGGCCGGCGAAGTGGCCCAGGCCGCGATCGATGGCGTCTACGGTAGCGCGTGTGGGATGGGTGGCAGAGACCGGGATATCCTGAACGAAACGGTAGATGGCGATGCGGTGTGCCCAGGTGTCATAAGGTGCCAGGTATCCGCGTCGTACCTGTGGTGTCATCCGCTCTGGATGCCCCATGGCCAGCCGAACCGCCAGACCGGCAAAAGCGTTGAGCCCGCGCAGCATGAACTCCCCGACCATGGGGCTGCGAGCAAGTTTGAGAACTGCGGGCACTGCAGGCTTGTAGAAGGCCGATGTGTTGAAGACGACAAATCGCGCCGCCACCTCAGGGTGGCGTGTGGCGCAACCCATGCCGATCGCGCCGCCCCAGTCGTGGAGCACAAACGTGATGGCGTGGAGGTCCAGGTGGGCCACGAGTGTCTCGAGGTTCCGGATGTGCTGTTCGAGGGTATAGGGGTAGTCCTGCGGTTTGTCCGACAGGCCACACCCGACGTGATCCGGGACGATGACGCGGTAGGTCTGACTCAGGTCCGGAATCAGGGTCCGGTAGTAGAAGGACCACGTGGGGTTGCCGTGGCACATCACCAACGGCGGCCCATCACGTGGCCCTTCGTCAAGATAGTGTAGGCGCGCCCCGCCGAGCTCCAGCCAATGGGACGCAAAGGGATAGCCTGTCAGTTCGCTCGTGCCGGCTACCACTGGATGCCAAGGACGATGCTGTTGATTCCGCTTCCAACGCCGAAGAGCACGACCCGGTCCCCGTCCTTTACAAAGCCGTTCTCCAGGCCGATGGCCATCGAGATCGGTGCTGCGACGGAGGCGGTGTTGCCCAGGTAGGCTAGCGTGGGATAGTCGATCTCCGGGGAGAGGCCCAGGGCCTGCAATGCGACCTGGCGTTGGGGCTCGCTCACCTGGTGCGTGAAGAGCCTATCGACCATTTCGTTGGTCCACTCCATCGTGCGCTTGAACCGCTCCCAAACCTGGGCGACGACCTTGGTGCCCTCTTCGAGCAGGCGGCTGGACTTGGTGCGCATCCACGTACGCTGGGCAACGCATAGTTGTGAGTGCTCGGTGTTGCTGTAGCTGGCGCCGCCAAGCAGCCGTTTACCGGTCCTGGATCTGGAGCGGTGTCGCAGGATCATCGCCACCGAAGCAGCGCCCAGCGTGAACGACGCGAGGTTGTCGCGTAGCGCCATTTTGTCGGGCGGGTTGCTCAACATATGGTCGATTGTCGACAACTGGCCTTCGCGTGGGGCCTCAGCCGCCACAACCATGCCCGTGTCGATCTGCCCCAGTTCGATCATGTTCGCGATGAGGACCATGCCGTTGAGGAAGCCGAGACAGGCATTCACCACATCGAAGCTCATGGCCGTCTGGGGAAGCCCCAGCTTGTGATGGACAATGGACGCGGTCGCCGGTTCGATGTAGTCCCGGCATACCGAAGTGTTGATCAAGGCCTGGATCTCGCTGCGATCAATGCCCGCAGCCGCCAGTGCTCGTTCACCTGCCATAGCTGACCCGTCGGATACCCACACTCCTTCGTCCCACCAGCGGTGTTCGCGGATGCCGGTTAGACGTTCGATGAACCCCGCAGGGGCTCCCAGGGCTTCGTAGACCGGTTTGAGGCGTTCCTCAAACCATGCTGTGGCGACTACGTGATCCGGGATCACGTACCCCATCCCCTCGATGCAGACGTTCTCAAATCGCATAGTTCTCGACTCTCCAGAATCAGATGTGGCACAACCAGGGATTGTACCATCAAAGGGTGTCTTCTACCACAAAACTTACCGGCGCACCAGCAACACGCCGCCCAGAACCAGGCCCAGGCTGATCAATACCAGCGGGCCGAGCGGCTCATGCAGAACCAGTGCGCCCAGGATCAGGCCGTTGATCGGCACGATATACGTGACCATGGTCGTGAATGTGGCGCTCGTGCGTGCGAGAAGGGCGTAATAGATGATATACGCGATGACGGTGCCCAGCACCGCCAGGGTGACCCAGCTCGCGAGTGCCCCTGAAGACAGCGAGATATCCAGCGGTCGCTCGAAGGTGAGGGCCAACGGCAGCATGTAGAAGAAGCCCATGGTGAACTGCCCCGCCGCCGAAGCCATAGGCGGCTGACCCTGAAGCTGCTTGCGAGCGAAGATGGACGCTAGCGCATAGGACACCGAAGACCCGACGATGGCCAGCATGCCCCACAGCCATGTGGTGAGGCCCTCACGAATCTGCGGTAGCATCAGCAGTCCGACGCCGCAGAATCCCAGTGCCACGCCCAATGCCTTGGTTGGGGTAATGCGGTCGTCGCGCGTCAGGATGTGTGCCAGAAGGATGGTAAACAGGGGGGTGGTGGCCTGCAGGAGCGCCGCCCAACCGCTGGGGATGAACTGCTCGCCCCAAGAGATCAGCGTGAAGGGCAGCGCACCGTTGAGCAACCCGACAACCGCGAAGGCAGCCCAGGTCCGCCGTTCGCGGGGTGGTGATACTCGCAACACCCGCAGCAGCATCCAGATGACCAGCGCGGCCATACCCAGGCGACCTGCTACGAGCGTCATTGGGCCGATTTCAGTGACGATGATTTTGATGAACAGGAAGGATGTGCCCCAGATGGCACCCAGGACGAGCAGAAGTGCGAGGTTCACGATGACTCTCCGGTGTTGGGATTCCTCACCGCGAGGCCGATGCCGATGAGGATGAGCACGCCGCCAAGGGTTGTGACGAGCGTCGGGGATTCCTTGAGGAAGGCCCACGCCAGCAAGGTCGAACCGATGGGTTCGGCGAGAACTGCCAATGAAACGTACGTGGCGGGTAGATGTCGCAACGCCCAGTTGAACGATGAGTGTCCGACGATTTGCGGTATCAGCGCCACCAGGGCTAGCCACAGCCAGGCCTGCACGGGATAGCCCGAGAGCTGGACGCCGCTCACGACCGCCAACACCATCAGGACCAGGGCAGCGATGCCGTAAACCGGGAAGATGTAGCCCAAGAGCGAGAGCCGGGCGCGCAGTCGCCTGCCGATGAGAAGGTAGATGGCGACTGCCACGGCGCCAATCAACGCGAGCAGATCACCCAGGAGCATGTGGGTGCCCGCATCGAGGTCGCCAAACCCGATGATGGCCGATCCTGTGACAGCGACCAGCAAGCCGGCTGTCATTCGCCGCGTCAGGGTCTCGCCGAGCACGGTGTGCGAGATGATGGCCACGAAGAGTGGATTGGTGGAGACCAGCACGACCGACGCCGCGACCGAGGTCATCGCCAGTGAGACGATCCAGGTATGAAAGTGCACCGCAAGCACGGCGCCGGACAGGGCCAGGAGAGCCCAGGCGCGACCATCCAGCAGACGCCACTCGCGCCGGCACATCGCGAACGCGAATGGGGCTAGAAGCAGGGAGGCGAAGGTCAGGCGCCAAGCCGCCACCGCCAGCGATGGCACGTCGTCCTGTGCAAGGCGGATGAAGGTGGAGGCCGTTGAGACAGCCAACACGCCCAGGACCAGTCCCAGCGCAGGTGGGAGCTTTCCGGCGTTGCGCCCTGCCTTGAGCGCGTCTGTACCCGACTGACTGCCCGACATCCGATCCTGAACGATCCTACCCTTCCTGTAAAGTCAGCTCCCGCGCCTACGGCGACCTGGAGGTCCCCGCAAGCGGGCCGAAGCTGCATTATAAGAGGTATTGATGCATGCGGCAACCCCCTGCATGCACTGCGCACATCATGGCGGTACTAGCACTTGTGGTATAATGAATGTGAGGGGATATTCGACAAGGTTAAGTCACGGATTCGTAGAGTAACATCAATGCCATTACGCCGTTTTCCGACTGACAGGGACTTGAGAACTGACCGCACGGCCCGGCTACACAGGGCGGGGCCTTCTCTCACCGATATGTGCGCATCAGTACGTCCAAACTAAGGAGGGAACACCATGGCTGAGTTTACCAAACACCTTTACCTGTCGATGATCCCGGAGGCATTGATCGCTTCGCAGCTATCCCCCGAGGAGTTTGGCGTCTACTACGCCGTGGGGTCGCAGAAGAAAGCCCGCGGACAGGCGATCTTCTGCGAGATTGACCCTGACTTCAGGACTGACGAGCTTCCCATCGAGGAGGGGTTGGCGCGCTGCGTGTCGCACGAGGATGATTCACCCAAGCGCTCGGTCTATATCTCAGTCTACCGTACGCTGGAGCGGGTCTCGCTCGACGCGATCATGAGGCTTTACATGGTGACGCAAGATGGGCGTGTGTTGGGGCTCGATGGCACCGATGCTTGCCCTGAAGACGCGGCGGGATTGCATCTCTACCAAGAGGTGGCGCCCGTGCACCCCCTCGTGGTAAGCACGTTGGGACCGCGCGAGTTCTACGAACTGATCGTGCGCAGCCCTGTGTCGTTGCTGACGCTTCCGGCTGTCTGTTTTGCCGAGCTGAAGCTGGGTGAACTGGCCGACAATCCTGAGTACGGCAGCGTCGGCGATCTACCCTACGCGAACATCGATCATCTGCGCCAGTGTCTGGTCGACCTGCGCACCAAGACGGTGCATACCAAGATGGTCGATCGCATCAGCCCGCCGGCTTTCCCGTACCGGACGCTCAAGACCGGACTCTATATCGGGAACCAAGGCCGGTTGATGTGCTTCCCTATGCCATCTCCGGAGGTACTGCGCGCCCAACACTATCGTTGGTGGCGGTCCGCGGATATGTAGAGAAGATGGGGTGGAGAACAGGCACGACCTGCTGGTCGTGCCCTTGAGGTAGCCACCTAAGGCTCACAGCTTTCTCCCCCAACGTGTGGGTGACCCGTTTTCTTCGAGTCGGCCCACACACCGGCCCCTGCACGCAGTGGGTGTAGATGGGGGGTGGGGAGAAGCTGGAGCCTTGTTGTGTGGGAATCAGCCTATAACAGGATCTGTAGGAGGACTGGGGAGGAGCTATGAACATCTGGTGGGTTGTCGTAAGTTTGGTGTCCGGGGTCTTTTCCGTGGGCGCCGCTGTCTTCTACTACCGTTGGGTCGTGAAGCAGGATCCCGGTACGGAACGGGCCCAGCGCGTTGCTAAGTGGATTGCCGACGGCGCGGCCTCTTACCTCAAGAAGCTCTACGGCGCGCTGGGTATGCTCGCAATTGCACTAGCCATTATCCTGGCGATCGTCTTCGGCCTTCGAGAAGGCCCCGGCTACGGTTTTGGCATCGCCCTGACCTTCATGTTTGGCGCGATCTGCTCAGCTATCGCTGGTTACATGGGCATGACCATCGCCGTCAAAGGCAATGTCCGTACATCGACCGCTGCGGAAAGGGGCCTGAACGCCGCCTTCGCCGTCAGCTTTAACGCTGGCTCCGTGATGGGCCTCGCGATGGTGGGTCTGGCCCTGATTGGTATGAGCCTCATCTATCTGATCACCAAGACGCCGCAGATGGTGCTGGGCTTCAGTTTTGGAGCATCGATGTTGGCGCTGCTTGCCAAGGCCGGCGGCGGCATCTATACCAAGACTGCCGACATCGCTGCTGATCTCGTGGGCAAAGTCGAAGTCGGCATCCCTGAGGATGACCCCCGGAACCCCGCCGTGGTCGCCGACAACGTGGGTGACAACGTGGGCGACGTCGCCGGCATGGGGGCCGACATCTTCGATAGTTACGTGGCGAGCACAGTGGCTGCGATGTTGTTAGGGGCAGCGCTTCCCAACGTCACAGGGGATCAGAAGATGCTCTACACCATTTTGCCGCTGATTCTCTGTATGCTGGGGTCGTTTGCCTCGCTCATCGGCCTGCAGTTTGTCAAGGTTGGCGAAAGCGGCAAACCCGGCAAGGCGCTGAACTCCGGGACGATCTACACCACGCTGATCTTCGGTGCGATGGTCGTGGCTGTCGTCCTGATCGGGCGTATCGACCTGGCTGCGCTGTGGGCCACACTCGCAGGCTTGATCACCGGCGTGGTCATCGGGTTCACGTCGGACTTCTTCACCGGCGATGATCGCCCGCCCGTGGTCGAGACCGCCAGGGTCTCCGGTTCCGGTTCGGCCATCACTATCATCACCGGATTTAGCTACGGCCTGATCAGCATCGTGCCCTCGGTGATCGGGATCGTCATCGCCACATTGGTCTCCTACTACATCGCTGAGGAGACCTCGACGGTCATCACCGGTGTTTACGGGGTGGGCATCAGCGCTGTCGGTATGTTGGCGATCAGCGGCATGATCGTCTCGTCCGATGCGTATGGCCCCATCGTGGACAATGCCCGTGGTATCGCTGAGATGGCCGGGATGTCGGAGAAGGTGGTCGAGGTCACCGATATTCTGGATGCTGCCGGCAATACGGCCAAGGCCATCACCAAGGGCTTCGCCATTAGCGCTGCAGCGCTGACGGTGCTGGCGCTCTTCTCCGCCTACGCGAGTGAGATCCACCTGGCTATGCTCGAGATCAATCCGAGCACGTCGCCCTTGGTGATCAGCTTGTTGAACCCGCTGGTCATCGCCGGCGTCTTCTTGGGCGCGTCGGCGCCCCCGCTCTTCAGCGCGCTGACCATGCTCTCCGTGACGCACAATGCCTTCGATATGATCGAGGAGATCCGGCGGCAGTTCCGCGAGCGGCCGGGCATCCTGGCTGGAACGGAGGAGCCTGACTACGTGACCTGCGTCTCGCTGGCCTCACGGGATGCGCTTCGCTCGCTGGTCCTCCCGGCATTCCTGGCGGTGGTGCTGCCGCTGATCGTGGGCTTTGTGATGGGCCCCGAGGCGCTGGGAGCGTTCCTCGGCGGCTCCATCTTCACAGGCATCCTCTTCGCGTTGCTGATGGCCAATGCCGGCGGTCTGTGGGACAACGCCAAGAAGTACGTCGAGAGCGGCTACTTCGGCGGCAAGGGCTCCGAGGCACACAAGGCCGCCGTCGTGGGTGACACCGTCGGCGACCCGTTCAAGGACACCGCGGGCCCTTCGCTGAACACCCTGATTACGGTTATGTCGCTCGTCTCGTCGCTCTTCGCTCCCATCATTGCCGCATTCCATATCTTCGAGTAGGCGCGAGCAGAGGTTTCGTCCGTAAGCAAACAGGCCCCCGCCTTGGCGGGGGCCTGCCTTTTCCCTGTAGCAGAGATGGGCTGCCTCTCAGGATGCGGGGCACGCGGGATCGCGCGCCCCGTGACGTCTACGAATCACTCTCGTTCAACATTGCGAGCACGCCGTCGATCCTCGACCGCAGCGCCTCGTCGCCGGGACGGAGCGAGCGGGCGGTTTGCAGCGCCCAGCGCGCCAGTGCTGTGTCCTTCAGATGCACGCACGCCTGTGCCACACCGAGCAGGCCATCGGGTTGATCCAGCGCGAGGCCGGCAGCGCGCCGGTAGTGCACGGCCGCCAGCGTCCACAGCCCCTGACCGGCATAGGCGCGCCCACGGAGCAGATAATCCATCCCTGTCTTGAGCCCCACGTCCAGGCCCACCGCCAGGCGTCGGCGGGCGGTCAGGAAGTCGCCCTCCAGCTTGAGCGTCAGGGCGAAGTTCGCAACCGACACAGCTGCGGTGAACCCCCCACTGATTAGTGCCAGCGGGCTGGACGCCGCGAGCGCCAGCGCGGCCACCGAGCTCGCGATTCCGAGGACAGCGCTGCCGAGCATCACGTAATATATGAGACGCCAGCGCACGTAGAGCGCCACGGTGATTGCCGCACTGACCAACATCGGCAGCCACGACACAAGGAAAATTAGAGTCCGAACGCCCCCGCTCATCACCGCGATAGTCTGTGGCGACAGGGTGTCTGGTAGGCCCGGATAAGCGCTCAGGACTCCCGCGAGCTCGGGTGTCGTGGTCAGCAGCCCGAGCATCGCCATCGCTGCAAAGGGCAGCGCGGCAAGCGCGATCGTGTTGAGAATCTGGATTGAGATCAGTATCCATAGCAGGGCCGACCTGCATTCGCGTTGACGGACGTGATACCATAGTTTCTGGCTGCAGGCAGGGCAGCGACGATCGTCGGGCTGGGTGGTCACACCACAGCGGGGGCAGAGATACGGATCTTCATATCTGGCCCACAGGGCTTGGGCCGCCGAATCCCGCGCCGGCTCGGGCTTGTCCACGGCGGTTGTGTGTTTTTGACGGTATGTCTCGCCCAAGATGGCCCCGGCGAGCGTGGGGGTCACCGGCTCTGACGCCTCCACCTCGGAGGCGTCTGGGCTCCAGGGATTGGGCTCGAGTGGGGCGGCAGTGTGCTTTTTGCGATAGTCGGCCCCAAGGATCTCCCCGGCGAGTGTCGGCGCGGGTGGGACATCGGCTAACAGATCGGCGGGTATCTCGCCCCAGGGGTCGACCTCGAAGGCGGCGGACGCCTCGCGCAGCGTGGTCAACCCCTCCTGAGCCTGGGTGTTCTCCTGATCGAGCGCCAGGACGTTCTCCAGGCAGATCTCTCGATCCTCAGCAGTCTCGGCAACCTGGCTGAGCTGCAGCCAGGCCTCCAGATTGACCTCGTCGCGGACCACGACCTCGGAGAGCAGGCGACGTGCTTCGGCAGCGTCCCCTGCCTCTCTGGCTGCTTGGCCGCGCGCGAGCAGCAGTTCCGTGACCTGTGGACGGAGCACAGCGATGCCTCGCAGTGCTGCCTCGTGGTTGGGATTCAGTGCCACCACGCGGTGCAGACAGGCTTCTCGTTCGATCACATCGTCGACCACGCCACTCATCCACACCCATGCCGCGACACTATGCGGATTGACATCGAGCGCCCGCTGTAGCAGCGCGCGAGCCTCGGCGTTATGCCTAGCCTTTGCGGCAGCAATTCCGCGCTGCAAGAGGTCGAGGTGTTCGGATCGCGGCTCGTCCATGCTATTGGGTCTGGGCCATCAAGCGTTCCGCATCAGCCGGCTTCAGGGGTCCCCAGTGCGAGACGTGAATCTCTCGGGGTCCGAGCGCCATCAGGCGGGCGAGGCTCTGCCAGTTCTGATCCAGGTCCAGGGCGACGAACGGAGGCGCCGGACGGCGCGGCTGAAGCAGATGCCCACGAACCAGGTCGCCAACGATCATCTCGCCTGTGTCGAAATGGACCGTGATCGAGCCGGGCGTGTGACCTGGTGTATGCAGGACTTGTGCAGCGACCCCGTATGCGTCGAGTCGCCACTCTTCCTCGAAGACGATGTCCGGCTCCAACGCGATCGCCTCGTTGGTCGACGTTCGCGAGGGAAGCAAGCCCGCAAGCGCCTTGAGGAGCCCCGCTGCGGGCGTGTTCCACTCCGGCGGGTTGACGCCACGCCGAAGCGCCACGCTGTCTGCCGCGTGCACCGCCACAGGCGCGCCAGTCCGGGCGCGGAGGTCACGGGCACTCCCGAAGTGATCCGTGTGCCCGTGCGTGATCAGGATCAACCGCAGCATGTCGGGCTTGAAGCTGTGCTTCGCCAGCTCCTCGAGAATGCGTCCCGCCTGGCCCGGCATGCCCGCATCGATGAGTACAGCGCCCGCCCCGTCGGATGCAGGGAGCAGGAACACCTTCAGCATCACGTTGAGGCGGATGGGCAGGATCGCATTCATGGGCGTCACCTCAGCGGTTAGCGTCGCACAATGCCCCAGCTCTGGACCATGTCGGCGATGGCCGAACGGGTGGCCTCGGCCCCAAAGCCCCAGGCGAGCAGTGCGAAGTAGTCGCCCAGGCCGTTGGACCCGAAGTTAGCGCGCGTGCTGTAGAGCTCGACGAAACCGGCAAGCGCCAGGAGCACCACCGTGATGAAGTAGGTGAGCCACATGAACCAGCGCAGGCGCTGGCCCGCTGCGACAGCGGCCTGCTCCAGCGAGCGTACCCGCACCCCGGGCAGCGTTGCCATAAGCTGGGCGCCGAACGCAGCCGCAGCCCCCTTCGGCATATCGGCCTGTCCCATGCCCAACGGCGTGGCAAACGCGCTCTCCAGATGGACATCCTCTGTTGTGGGCTGCATCGCTCTCTGGAGTGCCCCGCTAAGGTCTGTGTGCAGCTCGAAGTAGGCGTTATCGGCGCCGGGAGCCAGCGCATCAATGTGGTCGCGCAAGTCTGCTGTCACTTCGCCCGCCCCGTCGGGCTGGTGTCGCTCCAACTCGCTGACCAGGTTCAGCAGCTGCGACTTCCGCAGCTTGAGCAGAGCCGTCTCGATCTGTTCCCGTAGAGCCTCGATCTGCTCCGTGCTGGCGTCCTCCATTGGGGAGAGGCGTTGGAGTTGCCGCTCCAGGACTTCTGATTGAACGCTGCCTCTGGGACCCGCGTGGTCCAGCATGTCCAGCCGGGCCTGCAGCTCCAGATAGGTGTTGGTCTTCTTCATCAGCGGCTCCAGCGCCTCTCTGAACGTCTGAGGTTCGTCGAGGTCGGGAATCCCCCGGTGGATATCCTCCGCTGCCTGCAACAGCTCCGCGATGTAGTAGCTTCCCGCACTGAGGGCTTTCAGCCGTTCGACAAGATGGGCATAGGCTTTCAGTTGCTCGATCCAGTCCGGGCGTCCGCGCCGCCAGCGCATCCAGACGGCATTGGCCCCCTCAATGGCCTCGCGGGCCTGATCCCACTGTTGGCCTTCCAGCGCAACCTCAACGTCGGCCAGGGCGGCCTCGATGCGCCGGGTAAACGGGAGCCCCAGATCGCTGAGCTCCTCGTCCACCTTCATCTGGGTGCGTATCTGTCCCAGGCGCACCATCACCTCGTCTCGTGGGCGCCCACGCGACCGGTAGGTCGAAACGCCAACGCCCAATGCGACGCCCGCGACCAACGCGACCAGCGGAAACCAGGGCTGATCCTTCGCGGAGACGGTGACGGGCACGGCGCGACTCCCACCGGCGTAGGAGAGCAGGATGTCGCCGCCATATCGGCCTGCGGCCACCTGGCTCAAGTCGAACTGCACCTCTACTGAGAGCAGAGCCCCCGCGGCCACGTTGGTCGGCCCGGCGCTGACATGAATGGCTGCTGCGGGCAACGTGAGGCCCGTCTCAGCATCGATCAGGTCCAGAGCGATGATCTGAACACCTGTGAGCGCAGTGTCGGGGCGGATGAGCAAGGTGCGGCTGAGCATTTCCCCCCGGGTACCCGTGACGGTGAGGGCAGTCGGGTTGATGCTGATGCTCTCCTGGGCAGCCAACGGGCTGGCGAGCAGCAGTCCGACCAAGAGCAGGCTGAAGAAGCATAGTACTCTCTTCATGTGTCTCCTTTCCCTTTTGAACCATAACAGCCACCGCACCCACAGGGCCGCGGGGCTGGTCTGCGGAAATCGCCGCGCGTGGCCCGGCGGGCAATGTACCCACTCCCGTGCGTGCGCACGTGAGTGCGCACTCACGTGCGCTTCCCCAGCGTCAGTTCGGGCCCGATCTCCGGTTGCACCGGCAGAATCACGTGGAAGTCGCTCCCCGGACACCGGTCCTCGTCGAAGCCCAGGCTCTCTACCCAGATTCGGCCCCCGTGCGCCTCGACGATGCCCTTAGCAATGGCAAGGCCAAGGCCGGGGCCACCACCCTTGAACTTTGTGATGCCAGAGGAGTGGGTTGCGGCCTCTCCCGTGCGATAGAACTTGGCGAAGATCAACTCCCGCGCCTCGGGATCGATCCCGATGCCACTATCGCTGACAACGATCTCGACGCACGGTTCGGTCACCGCGGGCAGCTCTGTTGTGAGGCTGCGTCCCCAAATGCGGACGGTGCCGCTGTCGGGCGTGTATTTGATCGCGTTGACCATGAGATGGTGGAAGACCTTGCGAATGGCATCTGTGTCGGCTTCGATCAGGGGTAGGTCGTCCAGACCGGGATCCAGTGTGACGGCAATGGCGCGCTGGTCCGTGATCGACGCCAGCTTGGAACGGAGGGTTCGGATCAGGACGCCGAGGAAAAGGGGCTCGGGCTTGAGTTGCAGGGCGCGGTTGTCGATGCGGGCCATATCCAGCATGTCGTCGATGAGTACGCGCAGCCGTTCGGCGCCGCCCTCGATGCCCCTAATCAGTTGGCCGCGATACGGGTCATTGCCGATCTCAGGATCGCTGAGGAGCATCTGGCTGTAGCCACTCAACACCGTCAGCGGTGTGCGTAGCTCGTGAGAAGCCACGGTGATGAAGTCTGACTTCGCCCGATCCAGCTGGCTGAGCTGCCTGAAGGTCGTGTGCAGCGCGCGAGCCCGTCTGCGAAGCTTCCTCATGGCCCGGTCGAGCGAATCGTTGGTCTCCGAGAGCGCCGCCTGAACGCGCGCGTTGTGGACGGCGGTGGCGATCTGCTTGGCGAGCAGCTCCAGAGGCTCCAGGTCGGTAGCGGCGAAGCCGTTAGGCCGTCGCCAGTATAGGTCGAGCGCGCCCAGTAGCTCGCTCTCAACCTCTAGCGGCAGGGCGAGTTGCCAGGTTGCCACCTCCGATGCGGCCGACGTCGAAGGGGGCGTCTGGGCCAGCGCCGGACGGCGCGACAGGAGCGCCTCCCCGAGTGCCCCCATCTTTTCCAAAGGCAGCCCGCCTTCGATGACGAAGGGCCAAAACCCCGCAGCGCCGGCTGTTGAGAGGTACTCCAGTTCTTCGCCCGCTCTGTCGAGCAAGAAGACGCCCACGCCCGTGCAGTCGTAACGCCTGAACAGGATGCCGGTAACGGTCTGGGTGAGCGTCTCCAGATCTGGGCGTGTCGCTAGCGCCTCGGCGATCTCGGCTGACGTTGCGAGTGCGCGTCGATAGGGCTCAGCGCCCGGCGCAGGAGGAGGACTCGGCGCCTCTGGCCCTCTACGCGTCTTGCCCACCTCATACCTCCTTTACGACCCGTACCTTGAAGCCTTGGCGTATTCGGTCAGCGTGCAGGGGAAAAGCCAGGCTGCGCCACCCGGTTGTGGCGGATCGTCAACAGCCACAGCCAACCATACAACAGGTCGTGTG
>JAXDDO010000059.1:0-12625 GCA_034676805.1 Anaerolineae bacterium
CGACTGCGGGGTTTCGTGAGCGCCTGCCCTGCAGGCATCTTCCTGGCCGACCAGCGGGGTAAGGTCGTGGAGTGGAATGCCGCACAGACAAGGTTGCTTGGGCTGCCGCGTGAGCAGGCGTTGGGACGTTTCGTGTGGGATCTCCACGAGGCGCTTTTGCCCGATTGGCACCCCGAGCGTGCTGGCAGCGAGGATAAGGATAGCTCGGAGCTGTTTAGGGAGGCCGTCCTAGAGGCTTTGGCCGCCGGCGAGGTGGGCGCTAGGCCGGCGGAGGCCGTTGTCGACACCCTGCAAAACCACAGGCATTGGGTCAGTCTTGATGACGGGACCGAGCGCCTGGTGCGGTTTCCGTTCTTCCCTGTCCCCCGCCGAGGCGGTGAAGGTGGTGGCTATGAGCTTGGTGGGATTGCGTGGGATGTGACGGACGAGGTCCAGGCGCACGGCCAGGTTGAGCGCTTGGCGGGTGTGCTGCAGCGTGAGCGCGATATCTTGCGCGTGGTGATGGACTACGCTAACACCAATCTTGTCTTCCTTGACCCTGACTTCAAGATCATCCTGGTCAACTCGGCCTACGCCAAAAGCGCAGGGTCGCCGCGGGACGCGCTGGTCGGGCAAGATCATTTCGCACTGTTCCCCAGTCTCGGTGACCGCAAGGCTTTCAAGCGAGTGGTCGAGACGGGCCAACCAGAGGCCTCCCGTTCGGTGTCGTTGACTCTTCCGGCCCAGCCGGAGAGAGGGGTGACGTACTGGGACTGGTCGGCGGCACCTGTCCCCGATGAGCGCGGAGGGGTGCAAGGGCTGGTGCTTTCGCTGGTGGACGTCACCGAGCGGGAGCGGGCGTTGAAGCGCCGCGAGCACGACGTGGCAGGGCTGGCGACGTTGATCGCGATCACCGAGCAGGTGCTGGCGCAGAGGACGGTCCAGGACCTGTTGGTGCACATGGTCGAGGCGGCGCGCCGGTTGACCGGGGCGCGGTTTGGATTTGCGATCCACGGTCATGAAGGGGAGCCCTATCTTGTTGTTACCTCCGATCGTGAAGGGGTGTCCGCCCGCATGCGAGAGGCGCCGCTAGCCGTCGTGGACGCGTGGCACGGACAGTATTCCGGCGACATGCCCTTTTCGTTTCTGGTCGCGGAGGATCAGTTGCGTGAGTACCTATCGCTATGGGGACTCCCGCAGGTTCCGGCGAAAGCCCATGAGCTGTTGGGTGCGCGGTTAGTGGGACACGGTGGACGCACGTGTAGCATCATCATCGTGTCGGGGAAGGAGGATGTCGCTGTAGGTGAAGCTCCCGAAGTGGACCTTGCGTCCGCGGAGGGCATCTTCATGCCCGAGGATGAAGCCCTGGTGGCGCAGCTAGCCGCGCTGGCTTCGTTGGGCCTGCAGCAGATCGAGGCGCTGGAGGTTGCTGAACAGCGGGCCGCGGTTCTGGATGCTACGTTCACGTCGATCGCTGAGGCCGTTGTGATCTATGGCCCGGACGGTGAGATTGTCGGTACGAACAAGGCGGCGCGCACCTTGCTCAAGCTCGATGAGGCAGGTCGAAGCTCGGAGGCTCTATGGCCCGCCCGGCCTAACCTGGTAGGCTCTATGCCATCCGGGCACGCGGCAGGATCGCTCCCCCTGGGACGGCATGCACCCCAGTGGGAGGAGAGCAGAACGGACGAGTGGCCAGTAGCACAGGCGCTCAGAGGCGAGACTGTGCCGGGTGTCGTTGCTCGACTGGATGTCCCTGCCGAGCATGAGCCGCGGTGGCTGTCGATCAGTGCTGCGCCTGTGTTGAGCCATGCGACAGGAGTCCAAGGGGCCGTATCCGTGTTCACTGATGTGACGGAACTCAGGAATGTCCAGGAGCGGTTGGAGGCGGCCAATGTGGGGCTCGCGGAGCAGGCGTTGCGCCTGCAGCACCAAACGGAGGAACTTCTGGCCCGCAACGAAGAGCTACGGCGCCTGACACATCAGCTAGAGGAAGAGCAGGCACGGTTGAACGCGATCATCCAGAACGCACCCGAGGGCATCGTCGTTACCGACGAAGCCTACGGTATTGTCCTGGCGAACCCAGCTGCAGAGCGGCTGTACGTACACCCGGTTCCTGTTGATGAGGGATATGACAGTCACACGGGCCTGAACATGCTGCGCCTGGATGGTTCTTCTTACGCGCCATTGGAGCATTCGCTAGCCCGCGCTGTGCGGGAGGGCCAGACACAACGGAACCTCGAGCTGGTGATCGAGTGGCCGGACGGGCAGAAACGGCACCTGTTGGCGAATACTGCGCCGATTCGTACGCAGAGAGATCGAATCGCGGGGGCGGTAGGGATGTTCCAGGATATCACGGCGCGCATTGAGGCTGAGGAGGCCTTGAGGAATCGCAATCGTGAGCTTAGCTTGCTCAATGCGGTCGGGCGTGAGCTTAGTGGGACCCTGGCGCTCGAGGAGGTCTTGGATCGAGTCCTTGAGGCTGTGCGGCAGATTGCGCCGGTGGACCGTGCGGCCGTGTGGCTGGTGGACCGCGATCATCCAGAGTGGCTGGTGCGTACCGCTGTTGCGCCGCCGGGAGTGTCTGAGGGCGCCGAGCCGGAGCGTATCCGGATAGGAGAAGGGCCGTCAGCAGTAAGTGACGGTTCGAAGTCCCCGACTTTCACCGCCAATCTGAGTCTCCGCGGGAGGACCGTGGGCCTTCTGGAAGTGGCCAATAGTGACGGGCACGCCCCCTCGTCGCATGACCAGGTTATGCTAACGACGTTGGCGGCGTGGGCGGCAATCGCGATCGAGAACGCGCTCCTGCACCGTGAGGCGCGACACGCAGCGGTCGTCGCCGAGCGCACCCGTCTCGCGAGTGAGCTCCACGACGCGGTCAGCCAACTCCTCTTCTCAGCAAAAGTCACAGCGGAATCGCTATTGCGGCTGTGGGAGACAAACCCTGAGGCGGTCCGGCAAGGACTGGGACAGCTACAGGAGTTGACGCAAGGGGCCCTGGCTGAAATGCGCACGCTGCTTCTGGAGCTGCGGCCGGCCGCACTGGTGGAGACGGATCTGGGCGAACTCCTTAAGCAGCTTACACAGGCGATGGCGAGCCGAGGCCGGATCAAGGTAGCACTGCGGCTGGATGGGACGGGGCGACTGCCTGCAGAGACGCAGATCGCGCTCTATCGCATTGCCCAGGAGGCGCTGAACAATGTGGTGAAGCATGCCAGAGCGCATGAGGCAGAGGTCGTCCTCGATCGTATGCCGGACAAGGTCACGTTGGTGGTTCAGGACGATGGCCGTGGATTTGATGTCTCGTGTGTTGCCGTAGGGTGTCTGGGGCTCAAGATTCTGCACGAGCGAGCGACGGCCATCGGCGCTGAACTGGCGGTCGACTCGAGTCCGGGCCATGGCACGCGTGTTCGGGTAGAGTGGCGGCAGGGAGATCCCGCGTTGAGTTTCGAGCAAGGCCTTGAGGCGCTTCGCAATGGACGGGCAGGTGTGATGAGTCAGCATACAGGTGGAGAGGTCAGGTATGGAGAAGACGCCGATCCGGGTGATGATTGTGGACGATCACGAGATGGTGAGGAGCGGGCTTGCGGTCTTCCTACAGGCGTTTGAGGATCTTGAGCTTGTGGGGCAGACGGGCTCGGGCGAAGATGCTATCCGGCTCGCTGACGAGTTGAGCCCCAACGTTGTGTTGATGGATCTCATCATGTCGGGCACTGATGGCGTTACGGCGACCAGGGCTATCCGCAATGCGCATCCAGACATTCAGGTGATTGCGCTGTCCAGTTTCTGTGATGAGACCTTGGTTCAGTCGGTGATGGAAGCTGGCGCGGTCGGATATCTGATGAAGGACACATCGATCGATGAGCTCGCGGGGGCGATTCGGGCCGCCGTGGCGGGTAAGCCAACGCTCGCCGCAGAAGCGCTACATCACTTGATCGGCGCCGCGACACGAAAGTCGCCGGAACGCACGTCAGCGCTCGCGCTGGGACACGACCTGAGCGAGCGAGAGCGCGAAGTATTGGCGCTGATTGTAGAGGGCATGACGAATCCAGAGATCGCCGATCGGCTGGTCATCAGTTACGCGACGGTAAAGACGCACGTCAGCAACATCCTGTCCAAGCTCAATGTTTCTAGCCGTGTCGAGGCGGCAACACTGGCGGTGCAGCACGATCTGGTAACGCGAGCACCGCGGGAGAACTGAGCTTACTGGTCAGACGATCTGTCCTCCCGCCATGCGCACTCCTCGGGTGCCGAAGACCTCCAACTCGCTTGCGTGGGTCACCAGCAAGACTGTGATTCCGGTTCGCTGGTGGATGTCACGGAAGATGCCCATGATCTCTTGCTCGGTTAACTCATCGAGATCGCTGGTGGGCTCATCGGCAAGAAGCAGGTCGGGCTGGTTCATGAGCGAACGGGCGATGACGACACGCTGCTGTTGCCCACCCGAGAGCTGCCGCGGATAGGCGTTAAGTTTGTCCGACAGGCCAACGTCGGTCAGGAGCTGGACCGCCCGATCTCGGGCGCCCTCCCGCGCTGCCGGATCCCCAAACATCGTTGGGAGCATCACGTTTTCGAGCGATGTCAGGGAGGGCATAAGGCTGGGGAACTGGAAGACAAAGCCCAAGCGCCGATTGCGCAAGCGTGACTGCTCGCGGTCGGGCAGTTGCCAGACCTCTGCTCCGTCGAGCAGGATGCGGCCTGAAGTAGGGGTTGCGAGACCGGCTACCAGGTTCAACAGGGTTGTTTTGCCCGATCCCGATCGCCCGGTGATGACGACGAATTCGCCCCGGTCGATGCTCATACTGACATCCTGGACTGCGTGAACCTGCGTGTTCTTGCTGGTGTAGGTCTTGCTGGCGTTCTGGATCTCGATGATTGGTTGAGCATTCATGGCGTCTACTCCCGCATTGCGATGGCCGGATCGGTGAGGCTGATCTTGAGGGCCGGTATGAGCACAGCGATCCAGACGGTCACCAGGGTGACTGCCAGGACCTCGAGAATGAGCAGGGCAAGCTGGAAGGGGTTCGGGAAGAAGAACGGCCCTCCCATCAAGTCCATAATCAGGTTGCGGAACAGCGAAATCGCGAACGCTGTCACCGCTGCGCCCACGACCCCTCCACTAAGGGCCAGGGCAGCGCCTTCGCTTAGGAGCGACACCAGCACCGTCCGGCGCGTCGCGCCCAGGGCACGCATAACGCCGAGTTGGCGGCGCCGTTCGTTCACTGCAATCGAGAAGACCAGGGCGATGAGGGCGATGGCCAGGACCCAGACGATCCCCAATAGCGCGATGACGCTGCGCGAGAGGGCCAGGATGTTGCCGCGCTGTGTCTGGAAGAGGCTGGCGCTGACCAGGGCCGTAACGCCCGGAACACGGCGCGCGATCTCATCGGCCACGACACGGGGATCGCTGTGGTTGGTGATCCTCACAAGCACGGAGGAGATGCTGTCTGGTGGGATGATGAGCTCCTGCTCGGCCTGGGTCGTGGAAAGACGGGCGATCTCATGCGCCGTGTCGAAGGTGAAGAACATACTCTGGTCCAGACCGGTCCCGGTTGCCTCCAGCTTCCCGCGCAGGTCGATCCCGTATCCGTAGACGTAGATGAGCTCCTGGCCTGCGGGGAGATAGACAAAGGAGCCGCCCACCGCATCGCCCATGTGTAGGCCATCCTCGATGTGTTCCTCCAGCCAGGGACGCAGAGTGAAGTCAGATACAGGGTCATATGCGATCAGGAACATCTCCGGCACCGAGCAGCAGGTAGCACCCCTAAGGGTGGCCAGATAGAGCTGCGGCGAGACCGTGTCGACACCTTCGATGGCCGCGATGTGCTCGAGATTCGAGGCAGGCATCCAGGTGTGGACTGGCCTGCCCATCAGGAGCGCATTCTCAACACCGGTCTCGCTGCCCGAGGGGACAACGATGACGTCGGCGCCGAGCCGCTCCAATGCCAGTCGTAGGCTCTTCTGGGCGCCCCCGACAACCACTGTGCCCGAGACGGCGAAGGCCGCCAGCATCAATGCGCAGAGAAAAACAACCCAACTGCGAAATGCGCTGTCGTTGATGTTGCGCCAGGTGAGACGTAGAAGGTTCATGGGTTTGGATATCACTCCCGCATTACGAGTGCGACTTCCTGACGGCTGATTCTCAAGGCAGGCACCAGCGCCGCCAGTACGATGCTGATCAGAGACGCCAGCAACCCTGCGATAGCCAGACCGAGGAGTTGGGCCAGCGGTGGTACTGAGAGCGGCAAACCCCATTGGCTGATGTGGGGCAGGCCCGCAGCTGCGAACCCTGCGTCACCGGTTCCGCTGACGAGGGCGATGGTCAAGGCTGCGCCGAGCGTGCCCCCGCCGAGCGCGAGGATGGCACTCTCGGCAACGAGTGTAGCGAAGATCTGGGTCTGGGGACTGCCAAGGGCGCGCAAGACGCCGATCTCGCGACGCCGCTCGTTGACCGCCATTGAGAAGATGAGCCCGACGAAGACCACTGACAGCACCCAGATGACGCCGAGCACGAAAAGGGCTGTCCTCAGAAGGCCCGCCATCTGCGCTCGCTCCGTTTGGAAGAGATTTGTGCTCTCGATGGGTAGCACACTGGAGACCTGCTCCAGAATACGGACTGCCACTTCGTGAGGGTCAGCGCCGAGGTCGACCCGAACCAAGACGGCTGAGACGCTGTTGGGCGCGAGGTAGAGCGCATTTCCCTTCTGCCGTTCCGTGGCAGAGATGATCTCGTTGGCAGTTTCGAAAGAGACAAGCAGCGCTTGATCCAGGTCACCGCCGACCGGCGCGAGATTGTCCACCAGTTGCAGTTCATAGCCGAGAACGTCGATGCGACCCTCCGCATTCGGCGAGCGCAGGCATGTGCCGCCGATGGCTGTCCCGCGGGGCATGTTGATCTCTCGGCCTTCCAGCCAGGGCTTGATGGCGAAGTCGGTCGCCGGGTCGAAAGCGATCAGGTAGACCTCTGGCTGAGAGCAGTACGGTGTGTCGTGAAGGGTGGTGATGTACAGTTGCGGTGACACCTCCGCCACGCCCTTAATCGCGGCCACACGGTCCATATAGGCGCGCGGCATCCACTGCTTCGTCGCCAGGCCCAGGAGTCGTGCTCCCTGCATGTCTTCGGTGCGCATGGTTCCCCAGGGGATGACGACGATGTCGGCTCCCATTCGCTCCAAACTGTGCTGCAGGCGCTCCTCGGCGCCGCGGACGACCAGCGTGGCGCTCAGGGCCAGCCCCGCGACCAGAGCGGCGCACAGGAAGATGGCGCCGCTCCGGAAGGCGCTGCCGGCGATATTACGCAGGATAAGGCGGAGTTGTGTCAAGCTGCGGTATCTCCCTTGATGAAGGACAGGGCCACGGCCACGACACTGATGGCGATAACTAGCGATCCCATAAGAATGAGCAGGGGCCTCATCGTCGAGTTGCAGATCATCTCGGGACTACCACACACACCGATCAATGCCGTGGGTAGCAAGATTGTGGCAATGCCCAGGACGCCACTTGTGACGCCGAGGGCGCGGCGGGTCTCCTTACGCTTTGTGAGCAGCATGCCGACTCCGACGACGGCTGCCGGGGCCGCAACTGCAAGTTCGCCACGGGCCGTCCAGTGGCATTTCATGGGTATCTCCCGGCCATCGGCAAGGGTAAGGTGCCGGCCGGTGGATTCGCAGTCGGTGAATTGGGGCACGATGCCAATGACCAAAGACAACAGGATGGTTAGGCTTGCCAGGACTCGCATCAGTTCTCCTCCTTAACGTATCAGATTCTGGCTCACAGGTACATTTCACTGGGCGATGACGTTCTCGATCTTCAGGTCGCCTACGGCGATCGAGATGCGGTCACCACGCTGGATAGCGCTGCTGGTGTTCCGGAATAGCACGTAATAGATGCGCCCCGGTTCTACACGGTGGTTGTGCAGACCCATTCGCGTGATATCGACCACCTCACCAGACCGCTCATTGATGAGCATTGGAGAGGTCTCGGTGTAGTGACCGAAGTTACGCGCCTTCCCTGTGTCAACGACACGGTAGCGCAGGTCGACGAAACCCCCGTCGGCGGTCACTGCGACAAACGTGAAGCGCACCCCGAACTTCTCTTCCATCTCAGCGCTGCGGGGTAGCACGTAGTTCTCGGGCACCAGTGGCGCGTTACGGCGGGCCTGCACGAAGAGGAAGCTGCCCACGGTCACGATGAGCAACAGTGCGCCCAAGACAACACTTCGCATTATAGGAGTACGGAACTGCTGTGGCAAGGCAATCGAACCGTTCATGATCTTGTGTTCCTCGCTTTCGTTTGGTCCGGTCGGGCTCCCGGGGGCTACCCCCCGGGAGCCTCGATTGTTCCGCTTTCCAACAGAGTCTGCTCTTACAGAGCGAGCTCGCTCATCTCATCTCACGACCAAGGGCAGGAAGATCGAGAAGCTGGGGACGAGGGCGCTACGGGTCAGCGTGAACTCGTCGAACAGTTCCGACCCCGCCATGGTCTCGTTGAGGGAGTCGGACGGCCCCAACCGTACCTGACGCAGCGTGTACATACTGGTATCAGGCGCGGCCGCCGGTACGACTTCGACACCATCGACCGTCAGAGCGAAGCCCGCGGCCGGGCCAGCGGCCCAGTGTAGCTTCAGCTCGACCGGCTGGTCGTCGATGTCGACTTGCGGGGTGTAGGTCACGACACCGTTGTCCAGGACCCACGCCCGGATCTCGTATCCGGAGGCGCCGCTTCCCGTCGGTTGCTCGGCCTCGATTCCGAAGATCCGCAGGCCGGCGTAGTCGAGACCGACGAAGATGTCGTGCGCGCCTGTGCCCATGATGGTGCTGTTCGGGTCGAACCAGAAGCTGACATCCACGCTGCTCTCGCCGGCCGGGAGATCCAGGACGACGTAGGCGGGATCGCTCCCAGACACGTTAGCCTGCATCTGCATTCCCGCCGGGGCGGTGGCCGCCTGGGCGCCCATCTGAGCTGCGACGGGCGTTACGGTTACATTGCCCACTACTGCGGACCAGGCATCCAGTGTGCCTGCGTCGAAGGCGTCTGCGAAGACCTGGAGTGCGTTGTTGTTGGTGACCTGCAGCACCACAGTCTGCACCGGACCCCAGTTGAAGGCGGTGTCGTAAGCGCGGACCGAGATGGTGCGGTTACCGTTGTTCCAGGTGCTTATGTCGATGTCTGCGGACATCAGTTCGGAGGTCTCGTCGAAGGCGCCGTCTACGGCAGCCATCGGGTAACCATTGCCGATGCCCGGATCCTGGCCGACGAACCACTCAGCGCCGGCGACATTGGACAGCAACCCGACATCCGCTGCGTTGGCCGTGAGGGTCACGACTGTGGCCCCGTCTGTTGGGTTGGGCGCTACCGCGATGGCTGTGATGGCAGGCCCCTCCGCATCGGTGGCGCCGCGGATGACGGTCACCGTCCCCGAGGTCGCGGGCCCCCAGTTACCAGCCGCATCGCGACCGCGCACCCAGATGTCGTGATCACCCTGGGACAAGAGAGCGAAGTGCGTCACAGGCATCGGGTAGTAGACGTCCTCGGTGGGCTCGTCGAACAGGCCATCGCTCGGGAAGAGCGGGAAGCCGGTTCCTGGAGCACCTAGGGCATCAACGAATCCCTCTGCAGTGGCCAGGTTCGACTGTACGCCCGCGACCGAAGGATCTGCGATCTGGGCATCCAGGCGAATCGTGCTCACGGACGGCGCACTCGTCAGGTCCAGGCTGGCCGGAGAAGTCGCTACTGGCCCGGTGTCGGGACCCGTCAGATCTACGCTGAGTGTGATCGTCCCGGCAGCACCGAGGTTCCCCAGTGCGTCCTCACTGACCACGGTTACGGGATGTTGCCCTTCACCGAGTGCCAGTACATCGGCAGCCGCAACCAGGGCTGAGACTTCGACGATGGGCGAGTCGGCCAGGTTGAGGGCCATTGACACTGAGGCGCCGCCATCTAGCGCATAGGTCGCGGCCACTACCGGGTTATTGCCATGGGTGTGGTCGTCGGCCGTGCCGCGGAGCATCATCGCGCGAGTGCCGTTGGTCGGGTTGGGGACCAAGGTCAGCCCGATGGATTCGGGTCCTTGCTTGTCCAGGTTGAGCGTTGCGGCATTGACAGCGCCCCACACGCCGCTATCGTCCTGGGCGCGTGCGTAGAACTGGTAGTAGCCTGCGGCCCACCCGGCTAGCTCTGTGGCGGGCACGATTTGATTGACGGTGACTACGGGTCCAGCTGCGAAGGAGAGCGGTGTACCTGTGCCAGGTGCGACCGGTACGTCGTTCACGAAGTACTCCGCAGCCACCACGTTGCCGCCGTTGGTGGCGCTGAACACGAAGGTCAGCGTGACGCCGCTCTCACCGGTGGTGGTGTCGGGTTCGGCAGTAGCCGATGTCACAACAGGACCGGTGTCGGAAGCCAGAGTTCCCGTGGTGATCTCGACGAAGGTCAGCATCCCCCCAAACTCCAGCCGGCCCGAAGCCAAGCGCCGGTTGTTGTTGTGGTTCTCGAGCGCCGTGTTGTAGAGCGCATACTGCGTCCCGCTGACAGCGCCGGTGGGGATCACGGTCACTGTATCAAGCGTCGAGCCTGGGGCAAGGGTATCAGCCACCACCGTAACGACACGAGTGGCATCCACGCCGACGCCGTTCATCCCTACGATGCCCTGTCTGAGGCCCAAGGCCCCGATCGAACGATCCTGTACGCCGGCATTGATCATCCGGAGCAACAGGCGGTCGCCCGCTGCCGCGACGATGTTCTCGGTCTCGGAGTAGGCTTTGCCGTTGATGAGCCAGTACTGCGGACGGAACTGCTCCATCAGGAAGCCTTGCGGATTGTTGTTGAACTCCGGGTCAAGCTCGCTGAAGATCAGTAGTGATTCCGCGGTATAGGCGGAGACGGGATCGGCGTACGCCTGGTTGGCGGTGGCAGGTCGGACGACGAGGCCACCGAAGAGGCCCATCGCTACCTGGCGTGCGCCATCAGGTGTTAGGCCGGCCTCATAGAGGAAGGTGCCAGGCTCAGCCGCTTCGAAGGTGTAGGTGGTTGTTTCGCCAGCACCGATGCCCACGAAGTCCGGCATCATCAGTTGTCCTGGGAAGGACAGGGAGACCGTCTGAGGAAGTGTGTTGTGGAAGACGACCTCAACGGTTTCACCCTCGTTCACGATCAGCGCGGGGCCGGGCAACTGGGCCGGACCAGCGGCAGTGTCGGCGAAGCCCCAGATTGGGACGGACACGTCGCCGGGTACGGTGATGGTCCCGGCCATCGCCCACACTTCGCACGTCCGCGTTGTGCCCGCCAGTGTGCACGTTTCAGCGGGCAGCGCTGCGAGCGACCGTGCGGAGGGGCGCGCGAGGGGCCGAGGTGCGAGATCCTCGACGGGAGCTGCCAGCGTCTGCGACCCACCGGCCCCGGCCAGTGCTAAGGCCACGGCCACTGCCGCGATGGCTAGCGCCCCAACGATAACGCAGAGACGTCGTAATGTCTTCATATGTTTTCCATCCTTTCTCTGCTCGCCAGCCTACTGGCAGTTGTTCGGCAGCGGTGGGTCGATCCGCGCGAATGTGATATGGCCGCTCAAGACGACGCCCCAAGCCGTGATCTGGTGCAAGGCGTGGTTGTGAGCGATGTGGTAGTACTCGCCACAGCTGTTCAGCGCTTGCGTTCCCACGGGCAACATGTCGGTGTTGCCCAGATACGGGCTGCCGCTGTAGAACGTGCCGAAGACCAAGTTCTGAATCTGCGGGATCGTGACCGGGATCGGGTTGTTGTTGGGATCCCACTGGTCCACATCCTCCCAGTAGAAGGTAGCGTCCAGGGTTTGACCCGGCCCGATGACGACCGTGAACCGCTCGTAGGTAAGATCCTCGCCGCCTGGCCCGATGAGCGGGCTACCGTCGCGGGCGATGATACGCTCGTGGTTGCCGTGGGGGTGGTGAGGGTAGTCCTCGGTGCCCACACTCACGTAGCGGATCAGTGCCGGATCAGGATTGCTCACAGGATCCAGGGGGCGGATGTGGATGAACGAGCTATAGGGCTGATTGGGCAACCAGACCGCACCGTTGGGTGCGATGGTGTCCGGGAAGCTGCGCCCGTTCATCAGCCAATAGCGGGGCACGTAGTCGTTTATGTTGTAGCTATGCCCCTGCTCGGCGGCCATATGGAGCATCGGATCGATCTCCGAGAGGATGATCAGGTACTCCGTCTCCGGGTTGAACTTCGTGGACGGATCGTTGTAGGCGTACTCGGGGCCTAGTGCAGGACGGACGATGATGGCGCCGAAGAGCCCCATGTTGACCTGCTTGATAGGCTCCGTGCCGCTTTCGTAAAGATAGGTGCCCGGCTTGCTGGCGACGAAGCTATAGGTGACGCTGCCGCCGTTAGCCGGGGCCATCTGTGCCAGCGAGACCAGATTACCGTCCGCATCGAACTGCGGCTGGGAAGGCGCCCCGTTCGCGAGCACGTTCTCCTGTCCAGGGAAGACCAGCGAGATGTCTTCCGCGAGGGTGTTCTTCACGACGATCGTGACGAGGTCACCCTCGTTGACACATAGCACCGGGCTGGGGTGCTGGAATGGCTGCCCATTCTCACTGAACCCCCACATATAGACGGTGTTCCCGTCGGGCTCGGTGATGTAGCCCTCCTGCGTGACCAGCGTGAACGT
>JAXDDO010000064.1:0-101184 GCA_034676805.1 Anaerolineae bacterium
TCGTGTCCCATCGCACCAAGCGTCTCCGCGATGAAGGTGCAGACACCCGGTTCATCATCAACCGCCAGAGTATGAATCGCGTCTGGCATCGAGCATTGTCCCTTCTTCCACATGTTTCCGGCTACCAACAACCTGGTGCCGGAACTACCGTACCAGCATCACCGGGATGTCGATCTCCTCCAGGAGCTCCAGGACTGCATTCTCCTGAAGCACCGGGGATTTTGCGGGCAGAATCAGCGTGCCACCGCCGGATGCTTGGACAGCCTGACCAAGCTTGGTGACGTCAGAGTCGGTCAACACGCTATACTGATGGAAAACACCAAAGTTACGCAGCAGTGCCCCTGCCCGCTCACGCAACAACACCATCCGACCCTCATCAGAAGCCAGAAGCAAGACCCGCAGGGGTTCCGTGCGCTCGTCAACCAGTGTCGCTCCCAGCATTAGCCCCTTGTCGCCTATACTGGAGCCGTCATAGACGACCAGAATCGGTGGCGCGAGGCGTTTCCCCTCCTGCAGCACCAGTGTGACACTGGGCGCATCGTCACAGCAGGCTGCTCGCGCCGCCGACCCCACCTGGCGTTCGCGGATCTTTGACCAACCAACCCTACCAATGATCAGCACATCGGCCTCGCGGGCGGCAGCCTGAATCTCCGAGTCAACCATGCCTCGCGCCACCCGAAATGTGCCTGCAACGGACCTTCGCTGGGCCAGCACCTGGAAGACACGCCGCATCTGGCGAATACGGGACCGGAAATGGCGTTCCACATCCTCGACCGCCACGCGTCGCCGGTGCGCCGAATACCCTCCCAGTGCTTGGGAAAAGGGCAACTCGGCCACGCGCAGGACGTTGATATCTTCCACAAAGAGGCCCATAAGCTCCGCCTGGAAACGAGCCGCCATCTCCACTGCAGCTCTTAGCGCAGCCTGGCTGTTAGGTGAGGCATCCACGGCGACCACGATTCGGCGTACGGCAACCGCATCATATCGCTCACTCACTCTACTTCTCCTCAACGCTCTCAATATACTCGCGACGCTTCGCGGCAAGCGCCCGCAGACGTGCTTGGACCTTATAGTTGAGCGTACCCTCCGGATAGCCACCTTCGCTGTCTCGCTCACCGGCAGCCACACCGGTAAGGATCTCGATGCCCTGGTCCACAGTCTTCACCGCATAGATATGGAATGCGCCTCTTTCGACAGCACTCACCACATCCTGGCGCACCATGAGGTGCTTGACGTTGGCATACGGGATCAGCACACCCTGATCGCCCGTCAATCCCCGCGCCTTGCAGATATCGAAGAAACCCTCGACCTTCTCGTTCACACCACCGATGGCCTGGACCTCGCCCTTCTGGTTGACCGAACCGGTAACCGCCAACGACTGCTTTATGGGGACACCAGAAATCGAGGATAGGAGTGCATACAACTCCGCGGAAGACGCGCTATCGCCGTCGACGTGACCATAGGATTGTTCAAAGACCAGGCTAGCTGACAAGGAGAGCGGCTCCTCCTCGGCATAGCGCCCGCTGAGGTAGCCGGTTAGGATCAACACACCCTTGGAGTGCAACGGCCCACCCAGTTCCACCTCACGTTCAATGTCAACGACCTGACCCTTGCCCACCGTCGTTCGTGCCGTGATGCGTGAGGGGCGTCCAAACGCAAAGTTCCCGAGCATGAGAACGGATAGCCCGTTGACTTGGCCCACAACCTCGCCCTCTGTGTCAACGAAGAGCGTGTCACGCAGGATCGCTTCCTGGACCCGCTCACGGGTCAGGTCAAGGCGACGGGTCTGCGCGTCGACGGCGCGTTGTACGTCGTCAGCCGTCACCACGCCGTTACCTGCCTCCCGTGACCAGTACTCCGCCTCCACCATCAAGTCGGCCATCTCGCGCAACCGTGTCGAGAGCTTGTCGGCATCGCCCGCCAGCCGCGCGCTGCGCTCGATCAGGCGCGCTACAGCACTCCGGTCGAAGGGGCGCAGTCCCTCGCGGCGCGCCAGGGTACCAATGAGCCGGGCATAGAGCGCCTGACTGCTGGCATCGCGGTCCATCTGCTCATCGAAGTCAGCGACAACCTTGAACAGCTCGGCGAATTCCGGTTCGAGTTGCCACAACAGATAGTAGATCATCCGCTCGCCGGTCAGGGCAACCTTGACCTTCAGCGGGATCGGTTCGGGCTCCAGGGATACGGTGCTAATCAAACTGAGCTGCTGCCCCAACGATTCGATGTTAATGCGCTTGCCCGTCAGGGCGCGCTTGAGCCCCTCCCACGCATAAGGCTGCTGTAGCACCTTCCGGGCATCCAGGATCAGATAGCCTCCGTTGGCGCGGTGCAGTGCCCCGGGCTTGATCAACATGAAATCGGTCATCAAGGCGCCCAACTGTGCGCGATGCTCCACGCGCCCGATTAAGTTCTGGTGGGTGGGATTGTCTTCGTAGATGACCGGGGCCCCCACCGTGTTGCTGTTGTCAATAAGGACGTTCACGCCATAGCGCTGGAGCGTCTGATCAAGCGAGCGCTGCTGCATCGCCTCCATGAACTGCGGTTGGTCCTGGGGCTGCTGTGACAGGAACTGCTCGGCGTTATCGACGATGTCGGCCTGCACGGCGTCCAGATGATTCACGATCTTGTCATGGTCCCGGTACTTGCTGCGCAGCTCGTCGATCAAGGCTCCCACAGCTAGATCGGCCATCTCCCGGTTGAGCCCATTGAGCCGTTCTCGGAGCTCGCGCTGCCATCCGGGCACCTGCCTCAGGATGCGTTGGAGATCCTGTTGGAGTTCTTCGATCTTCTGTTGCGTTTCCGCCTGCTCCTCTTCCGAGAGATTCTGAATCTCCTCGCGGGAGAGCACCTCGCCATCGCGCATGGGCGCCACAGCGATTCCCCCTGGCGTGCGAATCAGGGCCATGCCTTCACCGCGAGCTTTCCGCTGCAATTCATCGAATGCCTTAGCCTGACGCTCGCCAAAATCCTCGGAAATCGACTGCCGGCGCGACTGGTACTCGTCGCTTTCAAACGCCGCCGAGAGCGCCGTTCGCAGCTCCTGTACCAGGGCATTCATGTCATCCCGGAATTCCACCGCCTTGCCGGGCGGAAGGGCCACGGCAATCGGTTTATGCTCCTGCTTAAAGTTGTGGATGTAGCACCAGTCAGAAGGTACCGCAGCCGTCTCCGCTTCGGATTGAAAGGAGCGCCGAACTAACCCGCGTTTGTCGAGCCCGGTCGGGCCCAAAGCAAAGATGTTGAAGCCATCATCCTGAATGCCCGTGCCAAAACGAATAGCATCGACCGCTCGCGCCTGACCAACCACTTCAGTAAGGTCATCCAGGTCGCCTGTGGTGTCGAAATGAAGCTCAGAAAGATCAGCGGGCCGGTATAGTTGCTCGGGTTTCAGTTCCAAGTCTGACTTGGCCATCAGCATACTCTCCTTAGTACTGGATGAAACATAACACGGATCACAGCCTCATCACTGCGAGCGCTTCGACTTACTCTAGTGTACCTATCGCCAGTCTAGCATCCCACCTGGCGGCCGGGCCGCTGGAGTGTGTTGGCATCCAGGTGGAGCTGGGTTGCATATAAGTTGGTTCCGCGTTGGACGGGCTTGGGAAAGATGTCGCTCAAGCGAGGTTGGAGATTAGCAACGACCGGTATTAAGGTATACTTATCGACAAGGAAATGGTGGCGATGAACGAGAGGGAACGAGCACTGACGTCTACCGAGCAGCTTCTGGCCAAGCTGGCTGAGGCCGAGGCGTCACTGAGCGCAGACAACAACACAGCCGCTCTTGGAAGCATACCGGACGGACTGGTCGAGCTGCTACACGCGACTCGAGATAGGCTATCCGCGCTACAGCAAGACCTTATCGCAGCACGCACAGTGCTCAGCGGCACACGCAACGCCCCTATCGAAGGGTCGCCGGCGGCGGAACTGGTGGAGCTGGAAGGGGACCGCGAGGCGGATCCCGAATGCCCCCCTGGTGACGCCAGCGAGGCGCACGACTACGCCCGCTACGCGGGTACAACCCTCACAGCGCTTATCGAGACACTGCCCGTGGGTATCATCATCGCCGATGCATCGGGAAGGCTTATCAAGACCAACAGCATCGGCACGGAAATGCTCTCCGGGCCCGTCAGAGGCACAATTGATAAGCCCCAACGCGCATATCAACCCTTTCATATTGATGGTTCGCCCTTTCTGCCTGGTGATATGCCGCTGGCCCGCGCGCTAGCAACAGGCGAGCACGTCGAAGAAACCGAGATTCTCCTGCGCTTCGACGATGGGAACGAAGTCTACCTGAGCGCCGCCGCAGTTCCGCTGCTTGAGGGCGAAAACGTGATCGTTGGGGGCGTCACAGTCTTCCGGGACATAACCCAACGGAAGCTGCGGGAAGTTGAACGCCAACGTCTATTGGATGAGATCCAGGGGGAGCGCCTGCGCGCCGAGGCCCTGGCCCGCGCGCTCAGGCAGGAACGTGACATCCTGGACGCGATTATGGAAAACACCGCTACCCAGTTGGCCTACCTGGACCCCTCTTTCAACTTCGTGCGCGTGAATGCCGCTTACGCCCGCGGCTCGGGAATTCCGAGGGCCCAGCTCATTGGGAGCAACCACTTTGATCTGTTCCCAGACGAGGAAAATGAGGCCATCTTTCGACAGGTCCGAGACACCGGCGAACCGGTCGTGTTCAACGCCAAGCCCTTCGTCTATGCCGGTGATCCAGGGCGTGGCGTGACATACTGGGACTGGACCCTCGTCCCGGTACGGGATGAAGACGGCAAAACACGAGGGCTGGTCTTCTCGCTGCTCGACGTAACCGACCGGGTCCGTGCGGAGGCTGAAATCGTCAGTCTGGCGCGCTTTCCCAGCGAGAATCCTCATCCTGTCCTTCGAGTCACGGAGGATGGCACGGTTATCTATGCCAATGCGGGAAGCGCCGCGGTGTTGAGTTCGTGGCGAACTAAGGCCGGCGACAAGGTACCACTGCGTTGGCAGGCGCACATTCGCGAGGCGATCCGCAGCCAGCGCACGAGCACGGCAGAGATTCGTGCTGAGGGCACCATCTTCGCGGTAACCGTGGCGCCCTCGCAAGAAGGATACGCCAACCTGTATGGCCTTGACATCACCGAACTCAGACGTACACAGCGGGCGCTTCGCCAATATGCCAACCGCCTGCGAGCGCTGCACCAGACCGACCAGGCGATTCTGGCGGCCGAATCGACGGAGGCCATTGCAGAGGCGGCGCTAGCCCAGCTGCCGCAGATGATCTACTGCGTGCGTGCCAGCGTGGCGCTGTTCGATTTCGAGACCGACGAATACTGGTTGTTGGCCGTCTACACCGTCCAGGAGGAAACCAGGATTGGGAAAGGCTGGCGCGCTCCTCTTGCCTACGAATGGCCAGCCCATATTGACGAGCTCAGGCGTGGCGAGGCAGTGGTGATCAGTGATGTACAGGAACTCGCAGAGGCCCGCATCTCACCCTTGATGAACGCGCTCCAATATGAGGGTATCCGCGCCCTGATCCGACAGCCTCTGCGCGCCCGCGGCGAGCTCATCGGAACACTTGACCTGGGTCTGCCGCGACCTGGACCCGTTGCTTCCCATCTCACAGATCTGGCGCGTGAGCTGGCGGACCAACTCGCTATCGCCATCCAACAAGCACGCCTCCATCGTCAGGTCCAGGACTATGCGGCTCAACTGGAGCGTCGCGTGGTCTGGCGAACAGCCGCGCTCCGTATCAGCGAGGCACGCTTTCGCGCGATCTTCGAGGACGCGCCAATGGGTATTGCTTTGCTTGACGCGGAGGGGCGTATCATCCAGACCAATCCGGCGCTGGAGCGTATCCTGGGTGAGGCTCCGGCTGTCCTTCACGCCAAGACCCTGCGCAGTTATATGTCGGAGGCGGATGCCGAGCACGACCGGCAGCGCTATCAGGCGTTGATGAAGAAGAGTCACGAGCCCTACCAGATCGAGACACGCCTGATACGCACCGCTGGTCAGGCTACCTGGTGCAATCTGACCATATCTTTGGTCAAGGATATCGAGGAGCAGCCGCGTCTGGCTATCTGCATTGTCGAGGACATCTCCGCACGTCGCGAGGCCCAGGTGGCGATGGTGCAGACGGAGAAGTTAGCGCTTACGGGACAGCTGGCGGCCTCTTTGGCCCACGAGATCAACAACCCGCTTCAGACCGTGATCGGCTGCCTGGGGCTGGCCGAAGAGGCTCGCGACGATGACGTGTCGCTCACCACCTATTTGCAGATGGCCTCCCAGGAGCTGCGCCGTGCGGCCGGCATTGTCGGTCGGCTCCGCGACCTGAACCGACCATCAGCGCCGGAGGAAAAGCAGCCTGGGGACTTACGCCAGCCGGTGCAGCACATCCTGACCGTCGTCGGTAAGCAATGTCGTGATCACGGGATCAGCGTAGAGTTTGAAGTAGTGGGTGATAACCTTCCGCACGTGCTCATGGTGCCGGACCGAATCCACCAGGTCTTCCTCAATGTGGTACTGAATGCCATCGATGCAATGCCCCACGGCGGCACCCTTCACGTCACTATGACGCGAACTGGGGGACCTGACGGGGCATCGGACGTCTTGGGCGGTGCTGAGGGGCACCCTCACGAACCCGCGGGCGAACCAGCAGGCGTCCGCGTGACCTTCCAGGATACAGGGGTCGGCATTCCACCTGAGATCCAGGCGCGTCTCTTCGATCCGTTCCAGACGACCAAACCCGAAGGCCTGGGGCTGGGCCTGTATATAAGTCAGAGCATTATCGAGGACCACCAGGGCACGATCGAGATCGAAAGCCAGCCTGGCGAAGGCACGACCTTCACGATCTGGCTGCCAGCACACGCCTAACGCACCCGCGTAGCGGAGCACCCGCGTAGCGGAGCGCCCGCTGCATTCGCCCGCCTGACGGTGCCAGTGACATCGCTCGCGGCACGCGTGGGGCCCCCGCATGGCTGATCGAAAGCGCTGCGGAGCTCCCTCAAACGCTACCCCAACCCTTCAAACCGATCCCGGAAACATCCCTAACCCTCTCCACCGCCCTCCCCCTGACTGATTTGTTAGACTGACAGCATAGGAGTGGCAGGAATCACGTTACCTGCCGCACATTATAAGGAGGTGTACCAATGTCAGGGAGAGTCTATCGAGTGTTCGGCTTGGTAGGCCTGGTGATCGCGTTGTTAGTGGCTTCCTGCACACCCCAGCCAACGCCAATGCCAACGGAGGAGCCAACGCCCGTCGAGGAGCCAACCGAGGAGCCTGTCGTTACTGAAGCGCCTCAGGAGACGCCCACGATGGAGCCAGAGCCGGAGCCGGAGGAACGCCCGTTGGAGGGCCAAACCGTCAGCGTGCTGGCGGTCTGGGGAGAGGGCAATGAGTTGGATAGCTTCCGCGCGATGGTGGCGCCCTGGGAGGAGATGACCGGCGCGACTATGGAATTCGAGGGCACACGCGACATCAATGCAGTGTTGACCACGCGTGTGGAGGGCGGCAATCCGCCTGACATCGCTGGCCTGCCTGGTCCCGGTCAGATGGCGATATACGCCGAGCAGGGCCATCTTGTGGATCTGGGCACGTTCATGGACGTGGATGCGCTCAGAGAGACCTATGCAGCTAACTGGCTCGACATGGCCTCGGTTGACGGCAACCTCTACGGCATCTTCCTCAAGGCCGCGGTCAAGAGCCTGGTCTGGTACCATCCCCCCGCCTTCGACGCAGCCGGCTACACGCTCCCCGAGAACTGGGAGGAATTGCTGGCTCTTTCAGACCAGATTGTTGCTGACGGCACGACGCCATGGTGCATCGGCCTGGAAGGCGGTGCAGCCAGCGGTTGGCCGGGCACGGACTGGATCGAGGACATCATGCTGCGCACAGCAGGTCCCGATGTCTACGATCAGTGGTGGCGACACGAGATTCCCTGGACTGACCCTACCGTAAGAACGGCCTGGGAGACTTGGGGCGAGATCGTGGGCAATCCCGACTACCTATACGGCGGTTCCACGGGCGCGCTAGCCACCAACTTCGGCGAGTCGGTCTACCCTCTGCTGGAGGATCCGGTCGGGTGCTATCTGCACCGGCAGGCGACCTTCATCGAGGGCTTCATCACCGAGCAGTTCCCTGACGCCCAGGCAGAGCAGGACTTCACCTTCTTCGACTTCCCTCCCATCGACCCAGCGCAGGGCTCACCGTTGCTAGTCGCGGGCGACCTCTTGGGGATGTTCAACGACACGCCCGCTGCACGCTCGCTGATGGAGTGGCTGACCTCTGCTGAAGCGCAACAGATCTGGGCTGAGCGTGGCGGCTTCATCGCCACCAACCGCAACGTCTCCACGGATGTCTACCCCAATCCGCTCATCGCGCAGGCAGCGCAGAGCTTGGTGGAGTCGGACGTAGTTCGGTTCGACGCATCGGACCTGATGCCGGCTGCGGTGAACCAGGCGTTCTGGTCAGGTGTGCTGAACTTCGTCGAGAATCCCGATAACCTGGATGAGATTCTTGAGAGCATCGAGCAGGTGGCTCAGGAGAGTTACTAGGCGGAAGTCAGAGGCAGGGGCCGTACGGTCCCTGCCTCTCTCAAGAGCAAGTCATATGTGAGAGCAAACCGGCGCCCGCCCGCGGGCGCGCGGACTAGCTGAGAGGAGTGGCGCATGCTTGAGCGTAGGGGCGGCCTTAGGCCATGGTTGTACACAGGTCCCGCGCTACTAATGTTGGCGTTCTTTCTCGTCTATCCCAGCCTCGCAACCCTACGCCTGAGCTTCCTGGACAGGACCTCCGATGCGTTCGTGGGGCTGGAGAACTATCGCTTCGCCTTTTCGAGCCCGCCAATGCTCGAGTCTTTCAAGAACAACCTGCTCTGGTTGATTTTCTTCACCACCATCACGGTCTCCGGAGGCCTTGTGATTGCGGTGCTCGTGGACAAGGTGAAGTACGAATCCATCGCGAAGGCCTTGATCTTCCTGCCCCAAGCGATCTCGTTCGTTGGCGCCGGGGTTATCTGGCGGTTCGTCTACGAATTCCGACCCCGCGTTGGCCTGCTCAACACCGTCCTCACAGCACTTTTTCCCGGCATGCAGCCAATCGGTTGGTTGGTCAACAGCAGGTTCGCAACCTACGCCCTGATCGTCGTGGGAATCTGGATGTGGACCGGTTACGCTATGATCATCTTCTCAGCGGCGATCAAGGGAATCCCTCAGGAGATCGAGGAGGCCGCACGGGTGGACGGCGCCTCGGCGTGGCGCATGTTCTGGCAGATCACGGTTCCGATGATCTCGACCACTATCGCCGTTGTGACGACCACCCTGATCATCAGTGTCTTGAAGGTCTTTGACCTCGTCTACGTGATGACCGCCGGCCAGTACAGCACCAATGTCATTGCCAATCAGATGTACTACGAACTCTATATCAACCGCCATAACGGCCGCGCCGCTGCCATCGCCATCGTGCTGGTGATAGCGATCATCCCTGTGATGATCCTCAACATTCGGCGATTTCAGGAACAGGAGGCTCGCAGATGACCAAGAGACAGACAAGAGCCCTCTCCAAAGTCCCGCTGCACATCGCCGTCATCGTTGCCTCGCTGCTGTGGTTGGTCCCATCCGCCGGCGTCATCGTCAGCGCCTTCAGATCGCCACAGGCAATCCGATCCACCGGCTGGTGGACAGCCCTTGCCACGCCCTTCGACATGACCGTATGGACGCTGAGCAACTTCGAGACCGTCCTCGACACGTTGGAGCTGGGTCGGGCCCTCCGAAATAGCTTCTTCATCACGATCCCGGCGACCATCTTGCCGATCTTCATCGCAGCATTTGCAGCCTACGCCTTCGCATGGATGCGATTCGCCGGCCGGCGTGCGATATTCTCGATCGTCGTCGGACTGCTTATCGTACCCCTCCAACTGACCTTCGTCCCGATCTATTCGGTGTATAACCGCATCGGCATCACAGGCACATTCATCGGGCTGTGGCTGGCGCATACCGGCTATGGGCTACCCTTCGCAGTCTATCTACTGCGCAACTTCTTCGGATCGCTGCCGAAAGACATCTTTGAATCAGCTTTCCTCGACGGTGCCTCGTATTGGACGGCGTTCTGGCGGCTTGCCCTGCCCTTATCTGTCCCTTCGTTGGCCTCGCTGGCCATCTTCCAGTTCCTCTGGGTGTGGAACGACCTGCTTGTGGCCCTGATCTACCTTGGCGGCACGCCACAGGTGGCTCCCCTGACAGTGCGTGTAGCCAATCTGGTGAACTCACTGGGTGCAAACTGGCATCTCTTGCCGGCAGCGGCGGTCATTGCGATGGCAGTGCCGCTTCTCGTTTTCTTCGCACTACAACGGTACTTCGTACGCGGCATCCTCGCGGGCTCTGTCAAGGCCTAGACGAGTGCTGTCGCATCACTTTAGGTTAAGGAGAATGCTATGGAACTGAGAGACGTTCGCGTTGCTGTGTTGGCCGAGGACCTTTTCGAAGACCTGGAGCTATGGTACCCGCTGATTCGCTTACGCGAGGCCGGCGCGCGCACGGTTGTGGTAGGGATGCCGGGCGTGGCGCAGTACACCGGTAAGCACGGCTTGCCCGTGCCGGTCGATGTGAGTGCCGATGAAGTCGAGGCGCAGGACTTTGACGCGGTCATCATCCCCGGAGGCTACGCCCCCGACCGTATGAGGCGCCACGCGGCTATGCTGGACTTGGTGCGCGGCATCCACGAGCAGGGCGGTCTCGTCGCGATGATCTGTCACGCCGGTTGGGTCCCCATCTCCGCAGGCATCATTGGCGGCAAGAATGTCACGTCGACCATCGCAATCAGAGATGATCTTATCAACGCCGGCGCCCAGTGGGCCGATCAGGAAGTGATCAAGGACGGCAACGTAATCAGCTCACGCAGCCCGGCGGATCTTCCGGCTTTCTGCAGGACGATTATCGCTGCCCTGAAGGCCAAAGCAGAGCTGTAGACAGGCGCCATTCGGGCGCCGGTTTCCATCGACACACTAGACAAAGGACACAAACACCATGCCGAAAGCAAAGACACACAAAGCGACATCCAAGCGTTTCCGCCGGACCAAGGGCGGAAAGGGATTCCTGGTACGCACACGCGCTGGCCAAGGCCACTTGCGCCGCAAGAAGCGCAAGAGCGTAAAGCGTAAGTTCGACCGAATGAAGTCTGTCGAGACGCGCGGAATGCGTAACCGGATCCGGGCCCTGCTACCAGGGCTTAGCCGGCTGGACATGCGCCGGCGCACCCATGAGGAACCGGAGCCAACTGAAGAGTAACCACCAAGGGCGTCGGAGCCTCTGGCTGATCGCCCGAATACCTAAAGAGAGGAACTATGGATACCTATCGCTATCTCATCATCGGCGGCGGCGTAGCGGGGGGCAAAGCCGTTGAGGGCATCCGATCCGTCGACGCCACAGGCACCATCGCCCTTGTCACTCAGGAGCCGCATCGGCCGTATCACCGGCCTTCACTATCAAAGAGCTACCTCATCGGCAAGAAACCCGAGAGTGAAGTCTACGTTGCATCAGCCGATTACTACCCAGAGCACAACGTAACGCTTCTGACCGGAGTCCGTGCGGAGGGTATTGACCGCGACGCACAAACCGTAACCCTGAATGATGGCCGGGTGGTGAAATATGAGAGTCTGCTGCTCGCCACCGGTGGGCGCGCACGGCGGCTCCGCCTACCCGGAAGCGAGCTCGACCACGTTCTGACGCTGCGCACGATCGAAAACTCCGACCGCATCCGTGAGCTTGCCGGGCCAGGCAAACGGGCGCTCGTACTGGGGGGCAGTTTCATCGGCTCAGAAGTCGCGGCCGGTCTGGCAATGCTTGGTGTCGATGTGACAATGGCTTTCCCGGAGAGCCGCCTGCTCGAACGCATCGTTCCGCGCGAGATGAGCGAGTGGTTGCACGCGATCTACGCCGCCCACACTATCAAGATCCTTGCAGGGACCACGCCGCAACGCCTCCTTGGCGACGCGGGCGTTGAACGCGTGGAGCTGAGCAACGGGGCGACGCCCCCCGTCGACCTCGTCGTCATGGGTGTGGGCATCGAATTGAACACCGAGCTGGCGCGCGAGGCTGGCCTGAAGACCCGCGAGCCCGACCGTGCCGTACTCGTGGACGACCACCTCCGCACAGTTGATCCCCACATCTATGCAGCCGGCGACATCGCGGCTTGGAAAGATGTCAACTTCGGCAAACGTCTGCGCGTCGAGCACTGGGACGTGGCCCGAGGCCAAGGCTTGCTGGCAGGTAGGAACATGGCCGGCGCAGACGAGCGCTATGAGGATCTGCCCTACTTCTTCTCCGATCTCTTCGATCTGAGCTTCGAAGTGTGGGGTGATCTGGATACCTGGGATCAGGTCGTGAGGCGCGGGGACCTCGAAGCGCGCAACATCGCTTACTACTACTTCAACGAAGGCCGGCTGGTCGGCGTCCTCGCCATGGGTAGACCCGATGAGGAGCGAGAGCCGATGCAGGCCTTGGTACGCGCACGACCGCAACACCGTGATGTGGCCAAGCACTTGCAGGACGCCACAAGCGACCTGAGCGCGTTGGCCTAGTCAGGAAATGACAGTAGCAAACACGGAGATAGCTCGCCAACTTGACGAGATCGCGGATCTGCTTGACCAGCAGGAAAGCAACCCGTTCCGTGTGCGCGCCTATCGCCATGCGGCCCAACGGGTACGGGAAATCGATCAGCCCCTCGTTGCGCTGGTCCAGGAACAGGGACCCGAGGCGCTTGAAGACCTGACCGGCATCGGCGAAAGCCTAGCTGTGATCATCGCTGAGATCGTGCAGCGAGGCCGCTCCAGCTTGCTCGACCGGCTGATAAGCACGAGCGACCCCCGCACGCTGCTCCAAAGGGTGCCGGGGATTGGGGAGGAACTCGCTGACCGGATTGTTGAGCAGCTCGGCGTCACCACGCTCGAGGCGCTAGAACAAGCTGCACACGATGGACGTCTGGCGCAAGTGCCCGGTTTTGGTGAGGAGCGCGTCCGCAACGTCCAGGTCACCCTGGCGGGAATGCTCAGCGGCGCTGCACTGCGACGCGTGCGTGAGGTCAAGGCCGAGGAGCCCTTGGGCCCACCCGAACCCCCTGTCCACCTGTTGCTCGAGATCGATGCACTTTACCGGGAGCAGGCTGAGGCTGGTCAGCTCCGCAGGATAGCGCCGAAGCGCTTCAATCCCACCGGGGCAGCGTGGCTCCCGATCCTGAACATTGATCGAGAAGGATGGCAGTTCACAGCGCTCTACTCCAACACAGCGCGCGCCCACGAACTGGATATGACCCGCGATTGGGTGGTGATCTACTACAAGCAAGAGGGCCGAGAGAAACAGGTCACTGTAGTGACCGAAACGCATGGTCGCCTGAAAGACAAGCGCGTTGTGCGTGGACGGGAGGCAGCGTCTCGCCGCTACTACGAGGAGGGACAGGGCGATGCCCACTGATTTCATACCCAAGGGGACAGTCGAGATACCGGAGATCCCCATCGCATCTCACGTGGATCTTCCGGCGTCCGGGACCGCGGTCATCGTCGTAGACATGCAGAACGACTTCGTCAAACCGGGCGGCAGTCTGGTCGTGCCGATGGCGAAACACACGGTCGCCAACATCCAGAACCTGCTCGCGAACGCGCGACAGCATGGTGCACGGATTGCCTACACGCAGGATACCGGTGTCGAGGGTGACCCCGAGTTCGACATTTGGCCAGAGCACTGTAGACGGGGAACGTGGGGATGGGAGATCATCGAGGAGCTGAAGCCCCACGATGACGATATGGTCTTCTGGAAGAACCGCTACGATGGATTCTACGGAACGGCGCTCGACCATTTCCTCACGCGCATGTGGAACGTCAGGCATCTCGTGATCGTGGGTACCGTAGCCAACATCTGCGTCCTGCATACAGCGGCGTCGGCCGGCCTGCGGTGGTACCACGTCGTCGTGCCGGCGGATGGCATATCGGCGCTGAACCAGTTCGACCAGGCGCTGACGCTGCGACAGGTGTCGTATCTATACAATGGCCATGTTGTCGCGTCGGTTGACGATATCCGTTTCCAGGTGTAAAAAGAATAGAACTGGCACTATGAGGCACTGATCAACAGGGTTTTCGGGGGAATAGAAGTGGCCGAACCACATCGACGGCTCGACCGAGGGGGAGTAAAGGGTAAGCTGGTACTCAGTGGGGTGGGCTGATAACGCTGTCGATCGCGTGCGCCGATGGCTCGACAGGGTCTACCGGCAACTTGATGCGGTAACCGGTGGCGCTCCAGGTATACTGAAGCGCGCAGGGCAGCGCTATGGGCAGACACGTGCCTCGCAGGCCGCCGCGGGTCTGGCCTACTATCTCTTCTTCTCGCTCTTCCCCCTCCTGATCGTACTGGTGGCCGCCGCGAGCTATATCTGGGATCTGGAAAGCGAGCTTGCGTTTCAGGAGGCTGTCCGGTTCATTGCCGAGATTATCCCCGTCTCGCATAGCTTGATCGCCGACAACCTCCAGACTGTTCTGGAGACTCGCGGAGCTGTCACGGTGGTCGGCCTCATCGGGACGGTGTGGTCCGCCTCAAGCGCCTTCACGATCATCTCGCGCAATGTCAACGCGGCGTGGGAAAATTCGGAGAGACGCAGCTTCCTTCGGCAGCGCCTGGTGGCCCTGGCCATGGTCGCGGCACTGGTTCTGCTCCTTCTGTTGTCGCTGGCCTCGTCAGCCCTAACCGGGATTCTGTCACGGCTGGAGACGCTCAGCCCGGCGCTGCGTTTCCTCGGAACCCGCCTCTGGGCGCTCGCGACACACGTGGTGCCGGTTGTGCTTAGCTTTGCGATGTTCCTGGCCCTGTACCGTTGGGTACCGAACAAGACGGTGAGTTGGCGAGCGGCGCTATGGGGCTCGGGCGTCGCGGCCGTGGCTTGGGAGGCTGCCAAGGCGCTCTTCTCACTATACCTAAGCAGCGGACTGGCTGGTTACGAGTTGGTCTACGGTTCGCTCGCCAGCGTTGTGGCGTTGCTCTTCTGGATCTACTTGAGCGCGTCCATCGCGCTGTTCGGCGCGCACCTTACGGCTGCCATTGACCGAGAGGAGGGCAACCTATGACCCACGCGCTTGTGGTGTTGAACCCCGTCTCAGGAACCCGCGATGCCGGAGAGACTCGCGCCACGATACTCAACCATCTCCAGGGCGAAGGCTGGGCATGCGATATTCACGAGACTGCCGCCGGTGAGAAGATCAGTGACAGCGTGCGGCGAATGGTATCCCCCGAGAAAGGCAAGGGCTACGATCTGGTGGTGGCCTCTGGCGGTGACGGGACGCTGTCGGCAGTCGCCTCCGGCCTGGTAGGTCACAGCGTGCCTCTGGGACTCGTGCCATCAGGAACTGGCAACGCGTTGGCCCGCGACCTCCACATTCCACTGGAGCCCACGGAGGCCCTCCGGCTCCTAACAGGGCCCCATCGGCTCAGGCCGATCGACGCGCTAGACGTAGGGAGCGACTATTACTTCCTAAACATCAGCATTGGGGTCAGCGCTGCCGCGATCGTTGACACCGAGCGCCACCAGAAGCAGCGTTTGGGACTGCTGGCCTACCTGATCACGATGGTCAGGGAGGTCATCGGCCTGCAGCCTGCCCGGTTCGACCTGGAGATCGACGACGAGCATAGAACCGTCTACGCTGCAGACATCGTGGTGGCAAACAGCGGCATTATCGGCGTCTCCGCGCTGCACTTGGGACCGCAAGTCACCGTGGACGACGGCGTCGTTGCTGTATGTGTGGTCCGGGCCCGGACGATCCTCGACTACATCGGGGCCTTGTGGTCCATCTTGCTGCGGCGGGGCGACCGCGGTGAGCAGATCGAGTGCCTCTCGGCAACGAAGACGGTCCGGATCGCCTCACGTCGCCGACTGCCGGTGCAGGCCGATGGCGAACCCCTGGGCCACCGCCAGGTGACAGCGCGCGTCGTCCCACACGCCGTCACGCTCATCGTGCCGGCCTAGCCGGCTCATAGCCCGAAGAGCTGATGCCGCGTAGCGAAGAGATACCGACTGGCCAGGAACGCTAGCGGCTTCTCCGCGAGCACAAACCGCTCCGACAGCGTCGTCAGCGGCTTGTCCAGGTTCCCGACCTCGGCTCGCTCGTGCTCGGCTGCCAGACGGTAGAAGGCTTGTCCATAGCGCTCGTAGTCTTCGCGGCTCTGCAGCAGGCGGCCTCGCATCGCGGGACGGATTTGGCGGCTGGCGGCATAGCGGTGCTGCGTCTCGATGAACTCCGGAAACACCCCCGTGAGAAAGAGACACACATCCCCAATTCGCTTGTAGGGCTCGAAGCGGAAGGGCTCCTCGACGGCCTCGGCGTAGCGCATCAGCCCCTCGACATCGAAGTCGTTGGTACGGTATCTCCGCCAGACCCCCGGTCCCAGGTTGACACGCACGGTCATGCTTGCCACGCGCGTGAACGACGCCAGCAACGCCGCCAGATAGTCGCGCACAGCCGGATCGTCCAGCAACTCCGTTACCTGCATGGTGTCAAAGACCACAACCTTCTGTTGGGCGCGCCGCTCAGTGGTAAAGGCTTCTTGTTGCAGATCCCGGCGGGCTCTCCTCAGCAGAACGCTGAAGAATAGCCACGGCGACATCTGCACCATCGACTCATCGTCGGCGACGATGCGCTCGAAAAGCGCGTCGCTTTCGAGAACCTGATCTAGCCAGGCATCATCGAGATCGGGCACTTCATCGAACCCGGTATCCAATCCCGTCGTCTGCACCAGGAAACGCACATCCTCTTCGCGCAATCGCCAGGACATCGTCACGATCCTTTCACTACGCCCGTTCTCCCATCGATATCGGCCCGCCAAGCAGGCAATCCCCATTATACCCAGCGGCTCGCCCGCCTTCAAGATGCGTCGCCAGCCCAACCGAACACGCTCGCCGGCAGAAACAACCACTTGCGCGTGCCACGCCAGTTCCCGGCACCTTGGGCGCGAATCGTCTGGATGTGCCGGCGCCTCGGCATAGCCTCGCGCTCAGCGTGGGCTGCCCACGAGAAGGCGCTATACTACCCCTACAGATGGACAATATGGCGATATGGCAGGAATTGGCAGAGCGGGTTGCGGCAACCGATCACGCCCCATCGCCCGAACTGGTGCGTGCGATGCTCGCCGCAGGGCTGCGCGCCGCTGACAAGCGCCCGTACCTCAACCTTACCGCCGGGGATGGCCCTCGCAGGGCGGCAGAAGCGCCATCTGAGTTCCTGCTCCCGTTGGACGCCGGCGGGGTCGCGATGCCTCTCTCACCGCCCTTGGTCGGTGCGCTCGACAGCGCCGTCCCGCACGTGCCCGAGGGCCAAAACTGGCTCAGTCACGCCAACCTGCAGGGGCAGCCGGTGCTGCTCGCAGCGCGCTGGCTATGCCACCGGATCGGCTTGCGTCATCAGACCGCCCAGCTCATCCTGGATCATCCCACGAATCCTGCGCTGACCCTGATTCAAGTACGCGGCTTGGACAAGGAAGAGGCGCCAGGTGCCTTCGACCTGCCATGCGCCGGCCACGTCGTCGGCCTGGACACCCCCTTACAGACGCTGGCCAGGGAGTTGCGCGAAGAGCTGGGGCTCACATTCGACGCCCTGGTCGACTTGAGCCAGGTCGCGCGCTATGAGTCACGCGACCTACCGGACTGGCCGGTCTCCAGCCAAGAGCCTGACCGTCCGGCAGGGTTCATGAACGTTGAATTGCGCACCGTCTACCGGGCGCGGTTGCGCGCTGAGGCGCTCGTGCAGGTGCACTTCGCTGATCAGGAAGCAGGTGCTCTGGCGATTATGGGGCTCGCGACGCTGGAGGCGTGGATAGCCCGCCGCCCCGAGCGGATCGCCTCGGGCCTGCGCGGGGCAATCGCGCTATACGCTGGGAGAAGTTGAAGTCTTGCCCGCTCCACGCCGGCACCTGCAGCTTACGGGTGCCAAATCGTCAGGCGCTTCGCCACAATCTGTTGTACAATAGAGGCACGACGACTCAACAACAAGGCTGTACCTACGAAGAGGAGGTCCCCGATGGATGAACAGGTGCGGGTTGAGGAATTCCGAGTCAGCGGAGACAAGCTCGTCGGCAAGGTCAAGTCAGTGGTCCAGCAAGGGAACGTGCGTCGCGTTGTCATCAAGAACGCGGAGGGCCATCCATTGATCGACATCCCCCTAACCTGGGGCGTCGTGGGGACCATCCTGGCGCCCCAACTGGCAGCCCTGGGCGCCATTGCGGCCCTCATCGGCCGCGCAACCATCGTCGTGGAGCGAGTAGGACCAGTGGAAACCTCTCAGGAGCCTGAAGCCGCTGAGACCGCCAAAGAGTGAGTCCGGCCGCTCGCGGCAAACCCTTGCGCTTACCAGATACGAGCCAGCCGCCGGCGAAATGATGAAGCCGGCGGCTGGTGCTTAGTAAGATGCCTGGACACTACCTGAACAGTAGGCCCGTCTCCTGCCGAGTGCGCTCAGTAGTTGATTACGCGCGGGAGCTCTTTGGCCTGCGCGACCCAGCCTGCCACCTGGGATTCTGTCGGTAGCCGCCGGACCAGCTGCTTGGCCTCGTTGACCTCCACCAACTTCTGATAAAGATTCGCCGGGTTGCGCTGGGCCAACTCCGGAACCGTGTCGACTCCAGCCTCCTCCAACAGATCGGCATACTCCTCGGCGACACCGTTGATGCGGAAGAGGTCAACGTGGTTCACCCACTCGAGAATCAGTTTCGGGCTGATCCCAGCTGCCTCTGCCAGTTCGTTTCTTCCCTGCGGCGTCGAACCCTTGTCAAGCAGGGCTCCCGTTGTGACTACACCCGCCTCAATCAACTTCTGAGCATAGATAGGGCCAATGCCCTCAACCTCGGTCAGCTTCGCCATGGTTCATCTCCTTTTCAGGATGCTACTTGGAATATCTATAGTATAGATGGAATGAGATAGAGCACAAGTCCGTGCAGCACCCCAGTTCGTAATATTACAATGTATCATACAGGATCCCGCTGACAATCAACGCGCAACGGCAGTGGAAGCTGAGATGGGGAGAGAGAACACCGAAGCCGACATGATCACCTGGACGCAGGCTATCGCATATGTGCGATGGGCAGCGCGGAAGTGTGCTGCACAGAGAGGAAACGCTAGGCCGTCAGCGTGCTGGCGGATACCGGGTCACTGCTGCAGGACTTCAAAACCGGCCCCTAGAAGGGCACAGTCTTCTACACGTCGAGATTCTGTACTTCGCGCGCGTGCGACTGGATGAACTTCCGCCTTGGGGGCACGTCGCTACCCATCAGCATACTGAAGACGCGGTCCGCCTCCGCCGCATCCTCGACGCGCACCCGCCGAAGCGTGCGGCGCTCGGGGTCCATCGTCGTGACCCACAACTGCTCGGGGTTCATCTCGCCCAGACCCTTGTACCGCTGTAGGTTGTACTTGCGCTCGCCTAGCTCGCGCAGGGTTACGGCAAGATCCCCCTCCGTATAGACGTACTGCTCATCGCGTCCAGCCTTTACGAGGTACAGCGGAGGTTGAGCGATGTACAGGTGTCCCGCGTCGATCAGCGCAGGCATATAGCGGAAGAAAAAGGTCAGTAACAAGGTCGTGATGTGCGCCCCGTCGACATCGGCATCGGTCATGATGATGATGCGATTGTAGCGCAGATTCGTCAGGTCGAACTGGTCGGCCACCCCACAGCCCAGCGCTGAGATGATCGCTTGGATCTCCTTGTTGCTCAGGATCTTGTGAAGGCCCGCTCGCTCCGTGTTCAGAATCTTGCCCCGAAGAGGTAGAATCGCCTGGAACTGCCGGTCGCGACCCTGCTTGGCGGAGCCACCCGCCGAGTCTCCCTCGACAATGAAGAGCTCGCTGCTCTCCGCGTCGCGGCTGGAACAGTCGGCAAGCTTACCGGGCAGGGTCAAGCTCTCCAGCGCACTCTTGCGTATTACCAGGTCGCGCGCCTTCCGCGCCGCGGCTCGCGCCTTGAGCGCGGTAAGCCCCTTTTCCACGATGCGTCGAGCAGCGCGCGAGTCAGTCTCGAAGAACTCGGAGATGGCGTCATTGGTCACCGTCTCGACGGCGAAACGCACCTCGGCGTTCATCAGCTTGACCTTGGTCTGGCTCTCGAACTGCGGCTCAGCGACCTTGACGCTGATGACGGCGGTCAGGCCCTCGCGGACGTCGTCGCCGCTCAAGTTCGTGTCTGCCTCGCGGAGCACCGAGAGCTGGCGGCCCACGTCGTTGATCGACCGCGTGAGTGAGGAGCGGAAGCCGGTCAGGTGGCTGCCACCGTCGACGGTATTGATCGTGTTGGCAAAGCAGAGGACTGTCTCCGAAAAACCGTCGGTGTACTGGAATGCCACCTCGACGATGACGTTGTCGACCTCTTCCTGCACGTAGAACGGTTCGTGGAGCGGTTCGCGGTTGCGGTTGAGGTATCTGACAAAGGAGCGGATGCCGCCCTCGAAGTAGAAGCTCATACGCCGCAGCGGAGTCTCGCGCTTGTCGATCAGGTCGATGTTGACGCCGCGCGTCACGAAGGCCATCTCGCGGAGCCGCTGCGCCAACGTGGCGAAACTGTAATCGACGTCCTTGAAGATCGTGCGGTCGAAGCGGAAGGTAATGATCGTGCCCGTGTCCTGGGGATCACAAGTACCGATGACCTCGACATCCGTCACAGGCTTGCCGCGTTCGTAACGCTGCCGGTAGACCTGACCGTCACCCGGTTTGACCGTTGCCTCCATCCACTCCGAAAGCGCGTTGACCGCCGAAACACCCACGCCGTGCAGCCCGCCGGAGACCTTGTAACCGCCGCCATCGAACTTTCCGCCGGCGTGAAGCGTGGTCAGAACCAAGGTCAGGGCAGAGATGCCTTTCTCGGGATGGATACCCACCGGGATGCCGCGCCCGTTGTCGATGACCGAGACCGTGGAATCTGGCCCGATGACCACCCGGATGTAATCGCAAGCCTCCGCCAACGCTTCGTCGATGGAGTTGTCAACCACCTCATAGACGAGGTGATGCAAGGCGCGTTCATCGGTGCCGCCCACATACATACCGGGCCGCCGCCGCACTGCCTCAAGTCCTTCCAGTACCTGGATGGTTGAGGCGTTGTATGTCAGATTCGCGTTATTCGTTTTCGCAGGCATACAACACTATGACTCACTTCCCAACAAGCGGGTGTGCCTTGGCCTCTTGCGTTTGGGCGGCATAGAGTCGCTTGAGCGCCTCTAGAAAGTGCAGACGCTCCTGGTAGAAGATGAGCAGCGCGGCCGTCAACGCCGTGCTGACAAAGGCATGGCCCAGGAGTCCGACCGCAGTCGACCAGGTGTTGGGTTCCGGTAGCGTCCACACAACGTTAAGGCCGCGCGAGATCACCAACACCAGCGCCAAGAGGAGAATGACGTTCAGGAAGTCGCTCCGGGTCAGGAGCAGACTCTCGCGCACCGCGGAGAGCAAGCCCCGCCGCAGTTGCACGATGCCCGGAACGGTGAAAGCCAGATGCACACCCATGAACAATGCCATTGATGACACCAGCGTCATCAACAATCCGGCAAGCGGGAGACTGAATAAACCCACAAGGCCCACGAAGACGGAGAGCAGAATCGATACGCTGGTCACCCCGCCGAACAGCACCAGCCCCAGCTTGACGAGCCGCCGCCAGAGCACCCACGGGCTATCTGGACCAGGCAGGGGAGACTCAGTCTCGCGGATCACATTGCGCCCAACCGCGCGCAGGTAGATCGCATTGAGGGCCAGCCCCAAAACCGCCAGCAGGCCCATCCAGACGCCCATCAACACAACCGAGGTCATCTCGATCGCCGGTCGTTCGCCCATTGGGCGCAGAACCGATAGCCGTCCTGGCATCAACACCGGTACGCCCAACAGTGGTCCAGGGTTGAGGACCGAAAAGAGGTCGAAGCCTTGGCTGAACTCGTCCAGGAGCTTGCCGAGACCCGCATAGGTGTCGGTTACCTCCGCCGGCAACCCCTCAACAAGAAACGCTTGTGCCGCAAATGCCTTGGCACTCGCCACAATAGGGGCCACCGACAGACGGGGTCCTAGCCATAGAAACAAATCTAGCAGGAACGGGAGGACGATCAGCTCGGGATTCCGGGCCACAACCTCAAACCCGGTGGTGATGCAGGCCAGGGTCCCCAAGGGCCGACGTTTCTCTTCCTGGGATGCATTTACCTGATTCACTCGGTTATTTTACCACAAACGTGCAGAAAGACGAACTCCCGGGGAGTCGCAGGCAGACCAAGCTTGACAACAATAGCCCTTCTCCATTATATTGTATATGACGGTCTTTCTAATACACTGGCAGAAGGCCGATCAATCCATGAGGAGGCGTTATGAAACACCCCCGAGGTCTCAGGACGCAATCACCAGTACGCATTATCGCGTGGGCGGGCTTGGGCCTGCTCCTGGCGTTGATGCTAGCCGGCTGTGCTGCTGCGGAGAGCGAGTTCCCGGACGACGGACCCGCCCCTCCCGTCTCCAGGGATGCGGCGCTGAGCTTTGTGCGCAAGGCGTTGACGGCGGGCAAGAGTGCCGCCGATACCAAGACGCTGTTGTTGACCGTCACCGACGCCGAGGTCACTTCCTTCCTGCGCATCAGGGCCGAGCTCACCCGCGAACTGCAGGCCGCAGGTTCGGCCCAACTGGATCGGATTGAAGGCCTGGAGGATCTGGGCATTGGGGACATCAACCTCGATGTCTGGCGCGACTTGATCGGTACGGGTGACGACGCTGGGCCGCGCTTCCTGCCCCAGCTACGCCTTGGCCTCTACGATCCCCAAGTCCACTTCGTAGCCGACGGCCGGATCATCGCGCGGGGTGTGCTCGCAGTCCTAACGTGGGAGCGGCCCGTGCGGCTGGTGATTGCGCCTTCCGCTTCAAACGGAGAACTGGTCCTGGACTTCGTCGACGGCCAGATTGGCAGAGTCCGCATGCCTGAGTTCATCTTCGACCTGATCGGCAAAGGGCTTGCCGAGGTACTGCTCGCCGGGCAAGCCTACGCCGAGATCACCCAGATCCAGGTCGGATCCGGCACCTTGACCATCAGCGGGCGCTACAATAGGTAGCGCCCGCCACCCAGTGCAGCCGGTGCTAGCGCTGGACGGAGAGTGAGACCACGCCCAGCCCGGGCCAGGTGTCGAGATCTGGCACAGGATCGTCGAACCACAGGCTGTAGAGCTCTTGGTAGATTCCGCGCTCCTCCAACGCCATCAGTGTCAAGTTCACCAGGTCGCGAAAGTCCGAGTCGCCCTCGGCAACGGCAAAGGCGATGGGCCGGTAGGTGTAGCGCCGGTCTGTGAAGACATAGCCCGACTGGCGGAAGTGGACTTCGAGTGCGGGACGCCGTTCCGAGAGCACAGCGGCCACCTCGCCAGCCTGGAGTCCCTGCAACGCAGCCTCAAATGTCGAGTACCCGACCGCGGAGAGTCCCGCTCCCTGCGACAGCTGCGGCACAGCCGCTTCCGCAGCGCTACCCACGACGACGCCCGCCGACTGCCCGTTCAGTGCCGGAAGATCATCAATGGGGTTCGTAGCCAGAGATAGGATACCCACACCATCGTCAAGGATGGTAATCGAGAAATCGGCGCCCAACTCCCCCTCGCGCGTGTGCTCCCAGGCGCCCAGCAGGATATCAACCTCCCCCCCCTCCAGCCGCTGGAGTGCCTCGGCCCGGTCGGTCACCGGCACGAAGGTAACCGCGGTGCTGCTCCCCAACCAGAGCTCCGCCATGCGCTCCAGCACTCTGACCTCGAAACCGGTCGGCACGCCGTCGTCACGGTCGCCACTGTAGGGCCAAAGCGTCGGGAAGTAGCCCGCGTTCAGGGTTCCCCGGTCGCGTATCCTGGAAACAACGTCAAGGCGGCTGATCTGCTGGGGACTGGCAGCCAGCGACGGCGCAGGTGCGCTCCCCGGCAGGAGATCCAACGACGGCGGCGAAGTGCCAGGCAACCACCGGTCATAGAGCGCATCGCGTGTGCCATCTGCGGCCATGTCAAGGAAGGTCAACTGCACAAGGTTGGCGAAGAAGGGATCGTCCTGACGGAAAGCTAAGGCCATCGGCTCCCACGCCCACTGGCCGACGATCACCGACCCCGTCACCATCCGGCGGGCACGCTCCAACCGGTGGCGCCGATCCACGTAAGCGTCGACCTCACGTCTGCGCAGGACCTCGACAAGATCAAGGAAGTTGTTGTGCGTGGTGAACGTGGGAGTGACGGTGGCGGCAGCTGTGACCTCTCCCTGGCTACCCGTCCAACTCACCGTGCCCACACGTCTCCCGCTAAGGTCGACCAGGCCCTGGATACCTGTATCGGGATAGGTCAGGATCGCCATGCCATTGGCGAAGTAGGGTGGGCTGAAGTCTGCCCACACCTCGGCATCCTGTGTATGGATGAGGCCCGCCAGCACCACATCCACCGAACCCTCCGCGATATACTCGAGAGCGGTGTCGGACCGCACCTGCCGGAAACGGACGGCGTCCGAAGAGCCGAGCCAGCGGCGGGCGAGCTCGCGCGCCAGATCGATCTCAAGGCCGACCAGCTGGCTGTCGGCCGTGATGTACGAAAAAGGCTCCAAGTCGTAACGGACCCCCACCACAAGCTCACCGCGTGTTAGGATCCGTGCAGCGGTAGACATTTCCGTGGGGTAAGCCGCCTCCGGCGTCGGAGCGACAAAGACCGCTACCGGTGCCTCCTCGGGGCCGCTGATCAGTAACTGAGCGAGGTCCGCGCACCCAGCGAGAAGCGACACTAGAACGATCAGAGTGAACGCCCACACAAGGACACTCGCCCGTCTTCGTGCGCTCGCCCGTCCTCGTGCGCTCGCCCCATAGCGGGCGCTCGCCTTCCTGAAGGCGCCGTATCGAAGCATCAACCTCAATCCTCCAAAGACATCGCCCCGGCAGAGCCCAAGCGCCAAACCTTGTGCGATCTGCGTCGGATTCCGGGGGTGGCCTGTCTAGATATACAAGGGCGCGGCCTCAGAACGCCGCGCCCCTGACTATACCATAAAGACCGAAAGTTGGGACTACGTCAGGATCTGCCCTTCAGACCGCGTAGCACGCGCTCGGCATTGAACGGGAAGCGATTGTACCAGACGCCGGTGGCCTCGCGCAGGGCGTGATGGAGGGCCGAGGCGACGGCAATGAAAGGCATCTCAGCCATACCGCGCGCGCCCCACGGGCCATGTGCCTCTGCGTTCTCGATCAAAATCGACTGCACCCGTTCGGGAATGTCCTCGATCGTCGGCATCAGATAGGTGCTGAAGGACTTCGATAGCGGGTATCCGTCGCGCTCGATGAAGTGCTCTGTTGTCGCCCAACCTAACGCCTGAACGACCCCACCTTCAACCTGTCCCTCAACCAGCCGTGGGTTGATCGCCTGGCCCACGTCGGTGGCACAGACGATCCGCGGATATGTGCACCAGCCCGTCTGTACGTCGACCGCCACCTCGGCCCCGATGGCCGTGTATCCATACGCAAAGTTGGGGTGGCCATATCCGGTCTCCGGATCGACATGGGTTGTCTTGGGAGCGAGATAGGTGAATTCACCTTTGGCGGGGCGCTCCTCATCGCGCCACTTCTGTAGCGTGATCTCCGCAGCGCCGCGCACAGCGTTGCCAATCATATAGGTCATCCGGGATGCCGAGGACGAACCGGCGCTTTGGCTGTTAGCCGTATCTACCGGCTGCAGGTTAACGCGTTCGAGCGGGATGTCGAGAGCTTCGGCTGCCATCTGCCGGATTACGGTTCGAGCGCCCTGTCCTACGTCAGCGCTCGCCGCATAGACGATCGCCTCCTCGACCTCCGCGGCACCCCGCAACTCCACGCCGGCCCACGCGTTCTCCTGGTATCCGAAGGAGAAACCCACGTTCTTGAACGCCAGGGCGATCCCCACGCCCCGGCGTACATAGGGTGGGTCGCCAGGATGCGGCGCAGACGCAGGAGCAACCCACGTCGCCTCGCCACTCTCGGTCTCCTGGCGCCGCCAACCGATCGCCTCGGCGGTCGCAATCAGGCACTGCTCGAGGCCGCGAGCATCATCGGGGAGCGGCTTGCCCCATGGCATAGGGTCCCCGTCTCGCACGACATTCCTCAATCGCAGTGCCACAGGATCCATCCCCAAGGCCTCTGCTAGCTTGTCCATCTGTGACTCAGCTATGAAATTACCCTGGGGTGCCCCAAACCCGCGGAACGCACCGCCGGGCAGGTTGTTCGTGTAGGCCGCAAGGACGTCGGTCTTGACGTTGGGGATGCGATAGGGTCCGTTTACCGTCAGTACGGTGTTGCCCATCACCTTGTTGGTGGTGTAGATATAGGCCCCGGCGTCGGCGATGACCTCGGTTTCGGCTGCTAGCAGGTCCCCATCTTTGGATGCCGCCCACCGCGCGCGGGCAAAGACCCTGTGTCGCTTATGGTGACCGACAATCGACTCTTCCCGGGTCCAGGTGATCTTGACAGGCCGCTTCAGCCGCTGCGTTGCCAGCGCTAACACGATCTGAACCGACATATCTTCGCGCCCACCAAAAGCCCCGCCGATGGCAGGGTAGATCACCCGGACTTCTTCCTCCGGAATGTCCAGCGCGTGCGCAATCTGGGCACGATCCTCATGTGCCCATTGGCCTGCGACGACGACCGTGACCCGACCTTCGTTGTCGATGTAGGCCAGGCCCGCCTCCGGTTGAAGGTATGCGTGCTCCTGCCCCGGTACCTCATAGGTCGACGCCACGATCACGTCTGCTTCAGCAAACGCCTGATCGACGTCGCCGCGGCGAATGCGATGGCGCGAGACGAGGTTGCCCTCGAAGACGAGCTCTGGATGCGCCGGCGTCCCGGGATATGGGGGGTGCAGCCGGGGCGCATCGGGCTCTAGCGCCACGTGTGGATCGCTAACCACGGGTAGATCTTCATACTCGACGTGGACTAGGCCGAGCGCACGCTCCGCAATATCCTCGTTCTCAGCCACCACTGCCGCCACCTGATCGCCCACGAAACGCACGATATCAGCGCCCACCTTGCTGCCGGCACCCGGTCCGCAGAGTACCGGCTGGTCAGGATACTGCAACCCGTACTCATTCACAGGGATATCGCGTGAAGTGAAGACAGCCACCACTCCGGGCAGCACTTCTGCTTCAGAGGTATCCACGCTCAAGACCCGGGCGTGAGGACGTCCGGCGAAGAGCAGTTTCACTGTCGCCATGCCCGCCAGGTCGATGTCGCCGGGATAGAGCGCTTCACCCGTCACCTTCTCGCGGGCCTCGAAGCGCGGCAGCGCACGTCCGACGTAGTGTCCCTTCATCCTGATGCTCCTTGCGGGGTCCAGTCATCGAACAAGGCATTCCCACCCGTCATCGCTCGGCTTTCCCACTGTGTCTCCAGCGCAAGGATGCGTCGCAGAACCGCCACCGTTGTCGCGTAGGTGGGATCCATACCGTAATAGGAGAGGTTGTGCGTTCCCAGGTTGCGCCCCTTACTGATGGGCGTATCCGAAGCGTAGTGGAGCATCCCGATCTCAAAGGGCGCCGGGTAAAGATTCACCAATTCGTCTGTGGGGTAGCGGCGTGGGCGGATGAACTCATACAGGGCAGATAGATAAGGACCCGCCTCCATCTCCACAACCGTGTATCCCAGGCGCAGGAAAGACTCCATGTACCTGCGGTTCTGGAGGAAGGTTCCGTGCACCGCGATCGTCCGCTGGTTGTCCAGGACGTCGCCGTAGACCAGGTACGGCGCCACGTGTTGGGCGGTGAAGACGTTGTTGAACAGATAGGTGTTGCTCGAATACTCGTCATACACAACGTTGGGGATCATGACGTCGCCGATCCGCGCATTGAGGGTGGCCGCTTTGCCGATCACGTAGGCGCCACGCAGCTCCTCCACATTGACCGCGATGCGCGACAGAAGATGATAAGCCGCGAACCCCAGCGGATAGTCGATGTTGAGGATGACGGCACGGGTGTCCTTCAAGCGATCAATGGGCAGGTCATCGAGTAGCCGGGGATCAAGATGCGCACGATCGAGTTTTGCTAGCTCGATCAGCTGCACTTCCAGGTCGAAGGTATGCTGGCTTGGGATCCGTGTAACACCCAGCTCGGCCTCATGAGCGTCACGTGCTTTGAGCAACTGACGGCCCTGAGGCGCCTGGAGGTACTTCTTCAGGACGTAGTAGAGGAAATTCGACCAGTTGCTGGGAACCTGCCTCTGACGAATACGTTCGGCCTCCTCCCACAGTTCAGGGTCCGCTTCAGACGCCACATAGGCCAGCAGCTCCTCCTCGTGGTTCTGCGCGAAACTGGTCACCATGTTCACCAGGCTGTGTGTGTTGCTGGAGACGAAGTAGATCGGACGCTCCGACAGGTCGAACGGAGCGCGTTGGTTGACCCGGTCCCACCATTTCTGAGTCGCCCGGAGATATTCAACGTGTGATCCCGCAACGAGCGTGACCGACATACGTTTGCGCTCTGCGGCAATGTGGGCAAGGAGGTCCGATAAATCATCTCCCCAGATTGTCTTCAGCCGCTCCCAGTCATCCTCGGAGAGACGCAGCACCTCACGGGCCTGACCGCAGGCCTCCTCCACCCCTGCACCTGTTTTCGCGCAGGCCACGAGCTGTTCGGTCAACTCCGATTCCATCCCGATCAACTGGTGCATCTTATTCCACTCGATCTGGAAAGCCGTCAGCATCGGCACGAGGTCATCGATGTCGGAAATACTGGCGATGTAGGTCGCCAGCGTCCCTTTGCCATCGTAGAACATACGTCGTCTGCGTGCAGGACCGCTCACGGGCATCCAGGTTTCGATGTCGGGATAGCCATGGCGGTGAAAGACCCCTTCGCTCTGACCCAAGATGACCTGGCGCACATCGAGGATGCACCGGGGCAAGCGCAGGCTTGTGTAGACGAAGGCCGACATATCAGGTTCCAGCACTCCGGCGTTGGGGTGCAGGGCTGGGTCCATCGCGATGTGCGTCTCCTCCAGCGTCCGGATCTGGACTGCATCCGTGGTCCGCAGCAGCGAGTAGTACGTCCGCATATACAGGGTGATCCGGTCGGCTTCCCGCTTGGGAACGGTACGTCTCATCGCTTGACGGCCCTCTCCACAGCCGAGATGATCTTATAGTAGCCGGTGCAGCGGCATAGGTTGCCGCTAAGAGCCGTCTTGATCTGCGCCCGATCGGGGATGGGGAACTCCTCCAACAGCTTGGCGGCGCTCATCACGAAGCCGGGCGTGCAATAACCACACTGGACCGCGTCCTCATCGATGAATGCTTGCTGCACCGGGTGCAGCAAGCCATCGACCGAGAGTCCTTCGATGGTCCTGATGCGCGCGCCGTGAGCGCGGGGCGCCGGCGTCAGGCAGCCGAGCGTCGCGATGCCGTCCAGCCATACCGTGCACGCGCCGCACTCCCCCTCTTCGCAGCCCGCCTTCGAACCGACCAGGCCCAGGTCCTCACGCAACATGCGCAGCAGAGTCTTGCCGTTCGCGCCCTCGACCGTCACATTCTCGCCGTTAATGACGGTCTGAATGGGCTCGTCGCCGTCCGTGTGGTGAGCGATCGTCGGGCCACTCAAGCGTGGCCAGCGCTTGGTCCTGCCCCACAACTTGACCATCGCTTCGGGTTTGGGGAGCCCGAGGCGGAGGTCGCCGCCGCGAAGCACCTCCAGCGCCCGGCGCACCAGCGCCCGGACCTCTTCCTGGCGAAACCAGGCGGAACCGCGAACATCATCGATCGGGCGGGCAGCACCTGCAGCCTGTTCGGCGGCTTCTGCGATGCGATCATCGGTCAGAGCGCCACCGATCAGGGCCGCCTCGGCTTCCGGCGCGCGGATAATCGTGGGCGCGACGCTCCCGAGCGCAATCCGCGCCCCGGTCACCACGCCGTTTTCACCGCGGGCAATGACAACGGTCACATTGGTCACCGCGATCGCCAAGACCTGGCGCAGGCCAATCTTGAGGTAGACACCAGCCTCCAGTCCGCCGAGCGGTCTGAAAGCGATATCCACCACCATCTCATCCGGCGCCAGCACGGTCCGCCGGACCCCCTCGTAGAACTCGGCAATAGGAACAGTGCGGCTCCCGCGGACGCTGCGGAGCGTGAGCCGCGCATCGAGGGCGCGCAGGGCCGTGATGGTGTCATTGGCAGGGGAGGCCGTGACGATATTGCCCGCCACCGTGCCCCGATTGCGCAACGCGGGCGCCCCCACCCACCAGCACGCCTGCGCCAACGGCAGGCCCCTTTCCTGCACAAGGGTCGACGCAGCAACCTGCGCGTGCGATGCCATAGGACCGATGTGGATCAGCCCATCATCGCCCTGCCGGATTGTGTCCAATCCGCCGACCCGCGTGATGTCGATCAGTGCCTCCGGGGCCCGCGCGCCATTCTGGATCTCGACAATGAGATCGGTGCCGCCGGCCATGATGCGTGCCTTCGCGCCGTGCTTCGCCAGCAGTTCAATGGCATCTTCGGCAGACGTCGCAGTGTAATAGGTGTCCCAGAGCTTCATATGTGTCTCCTTGACCAGGTCAATTGGCGGTCGAACACAGACTGTGTCCAACCGGCCTCGTTGACCCGACATCGACGCTCATCCCTTGCGTTTCACCTCACGCACAGTGTATAGGGGCCGTTGGCGCACTTCGGTATAGATGCGACCGATGTACTCCCCAACAATGCCGACGATCACCATCTGTAGGCCCCCAACAAAGAGGACCAGGGATGCCGTGAGCCCCTGACCTGCCAGAGGAGCACGTCCGCCAAGGCGCACGATCAACAGGATCAGCGCCATCAGGAACCCGGCTCCCATCGAGACGAAGCCCGCCCAGAATGCGAGCTTCAGAGGTACATCAGAGAAGCCGGTGATCGCGTCGATGGCCAGGCGCACCATCCTGCGCAGAGTGTATTTGGTTGCACCGGCCTTGCGCGCGAAGCGACGATAGGGCACTCCCGTCTGTCGAAACCCCACCCACGACGTCATCGCTCGCACAAAGCGGTGATGTTCGCGCATTGACTTGAGGTAGGCAAGTGCCTTACGATCTAGCAGGCGGAAGTCGCCCGCTTCCATCGGTATTGTCACGCTCGTCAAGCTCTGGATCAGGCGATAGAAGAGATTCGCCGTGAACAACTTGAACCAAGTCTCTCCCTCACGTTCCGATCGCACCGCGTAGACAACCTCATAGCCCTCCTGCCACTTCCTGACCAGATCCAAGATCACTTCCGGCGGGTCCTGAAGGTCCGAGTCGATCGTGACGACCGCCTCACCACGTGCGTAGTCCATCCCGGCGGTGATGGCGAGCTGGTGGCCGAAATTGCGGGCGAAGTGGACGACCACCACATGATCAGGGTCCTCGGCCTGGATCGCATCGAGGATCTCGGGGGTTTGATCGCGGCTACCATCGTTCACCAGGATCAACTCCCAAGGCTCTCCGAACTGCTCCATCGCAGCGTGAACGCGCTGATGGAACTCGCGAATGAGCGCTTCCTCATTGTAGACGGGGGCAACAACAGAAATGCGTGGATCCATACTTCACCTCAGGAAGTTAGGTCAGTTGGCACCTAGTATACCGCTTACGAAGGTTCTGCAAACACTCAACGCGCTTTCAGCAATCCTGTACGCTCGTTGAACTCGGCGATCAGCGCATCGATAGTCTCGACCTGTTGCTGGATCGAGGTCCAATAAGCATCCGAGTACCATTGAGCCTGGATTTCGTCGTAGGTCTTGCCCTGCTGCTCCACCCACGTGTAGTACTTCAGGTTGTGCACCCGCCGGCGCTCCGGGTAGGTCAGCTCCACCATGTGGTCTGTCGATTCGCCCAATAGATAACGCTCGAAGTCGGCAGCCGCATCCGGCTCCGTGTAGTCACCGTCTATCTCCTGGAGCTCGTCAAGCCGGCTCTGGTACAGCTCCATCGAGTCGGTCCACACCGTCAGGATGACGTCACGTGACGTCAACTCAAACCATTTGGCGAACTTCACGGCTGCTAGAACATTGGCCACGCTCGAGATTCCCATCAGATCCAGTTGCTCGACGAAGTTCGGCGGCACACCACGCCCTACCAGATAGGACCGGCCCACCGGCTCATTGAAGAGGCGGATAAGGTCGATCGTTGCCTGGTCGTCAATGGCCGCGATCAGGTCAGTGTTGCGCACATTATGGATCCAGGGGACGTGCTTATCGCCGATACCTTCGATGCGATGCGCGCCAAAGCCGTTCTGCAAGAGCGTCGGACATTGCAGCGCTTCGCTCGCAACAGTCTTGCTCTCTGGATAGCGCTGCTTCAGGAAATCCCCGCAGGCGATCGTCCCACCCGAGCCGGTGTTCGAGACGACGCCCGCGAAGCGGTCGCCCGTGCGCATCTCGCGGTCGAGGACGTCTTCCATCGCGTGCCCGGTCACCTCATAGTGCCACAGATAATTCCCGAACTCGTCGAACTGGTTGAAGATAGCGACGGCGTTGCCACGGGTGCGCTTGAGTTCATGACACTTGTCGAAGATCTCTTTGACGTTGGACTCGGAGCCGGGAGTTGCGATCACCTCACCCGAGACGCGCGCGAGCCACTCGAATCGCTCACGGCTCATGCCCTCAGGTAGAATCGCGATCGAGTCACACGCCAGCAAGGTCGAATCATACGCCCCACCGCGGCAATAGTTGCCCGTTGAGGGCCAGACTGCCTTCTGCCAGGTAGGGTCGAATTGCCCGGTCACCAATCGCGGGACAAGGCACCCAAAGGCCGCCCCAACTTTGTGGGCACCGGTCGGGAACCACTTCCCTACCAGCGCCAGGATCCGCGCCTCAACCCCGGTGAACTCGTGCGGCAACTCGATGTAGTTAACACCGCCAAACCCACCGCCGTGTGGCAGGGGTGCGTTCTTCCAGGTGATGCGGAAGAGATTGCGCGGCGTGATATCCCAGAGGCCGATTTGCCCCAACTCGGCCTTGATGTCGTCAGGAATCAGTTCGGGATCCTTCTGCTGCGCTATGGTCGGGATGATGATGTCGCGCTCGCGCGCCCGCTCGACAGCGTGCTCGAGACCCTGCGGGTCGATTGTAAGGTCGATCATACTCATCACCTTTCTCTGCCCGGGTCGGTACCCTAGGCGGATTTCAGCGGTTCTTCCGGGGCCGCCATATAACCTGCCTCAATAAAGGCGATCAGCCCAAGCAAGCCACCCCAGTGGTAGAAGTGGTCGCTGTTGGGTTTGTCACAACCCTCGCCCGTGTCGGCGTTGTAGTTCTCGTGGACATGGCCAAGCGCCAGCCACTCCTTTAGCAGCAGCGCACGTGACCGCTCGGCCAGGTCGGCGCGCGCGTCGGGAAGGGCATAGTTGCGCAGCCCCAAATAAACGAGGAAGTTCATCGGCGCCCAGATCCGGCCACGCCAATAGGCCTGTTCGGGATAGGCAGGATCGTTGCGAGCGATCGAGGGCAACACCCACTGCCCCCAGAACTCCTCGGGATTGTAGAAGTGTTCGTCGATCATGCGTTCAGCCTGCTCCTGAGTGGCTGCCCGCCCCAGAAGCGCATAGAAGTTCGTCGGTGCGAGCCGCGGGCTGAACTCCCCGGTGTCAGTTCGCCGGTTGAGGAAAATGCCCCGAGCCTCGTCCCACAGCGTCCGTAATGCCGGGCGAAAGCGCGCCGCCCGCGCTCGCAGCTCTTCGGCGGCTTCATCCTGCCCCAGCGCATCGGCGATTTCGGCAAGCGCCTCGCAGTCCATGATGTACATCCCATTGAGCCCTACGTCTGCCAGTTGCATCAGATTGGTCGCGGAGTCGAAAGGAACGTCATCATACATCGGCGAGTTGTCCAAGCCCGACTCGAGGGCGGCCCCAAACCGCTCGTGCACGCCGTGAACCTCCCAGTAAGCGCCTGCCAGCGGCTCGTAGGGGTTCGAACCCCAACAGAGCAAACCATCAGTCATCCGATGGATCTCCCACCAGCGGTTCCACTCCAACAGATCCTCGAACACCTCCTCGAGAAGCCAGCGATCCCCGAACTTGCGATAGAGCTCGCGTATCACAAGCGAGCCGACCGGCGGCTGCGATCGATCGCGGCTTTTCAGCCCGGCCACGGTGCCAAAGTTGGGAACGAAGCCCCGCTCCGTTTTCTCACGCGTGATCTCGACCGCATTGGCGTAGGCAAGATCGCGGTTGTCCAGGGCAGCCAGATAAGCGGCAAAGTAGGTGTCCCAGTCGAAGAGCACGAACCCGCCCCAGTCAACGTTCCAGATCCGGCTCACCGGAGATACCACTCGCTCACCTTCAGGCTCGTAGACAGTGTCCCACGCTATGCACGTCTGGACAGCAGCATAGACATCGGCCAGATCGCCGTACGATGCAATGTGCGCAACGTGCTGCGCGCGCTGTTGTGCCACGATCGCCTGAATCTCCGCAATGGAGCGCAACCGCCCGGTCGAGAGCCCAACCGGCCCATCAAGAGCGAACGCCAAGTAGGGCGTCTGGGTAGCGACATAGGGGTCGTGAACGTGGGAATGCGTGCCATATACGACCACTGTCCTTTCGGGCAAGTGACCGATCAAGGTCTCGTTGCTCCGGACGACGCATCCGGGTCGGTTCCAGAGCAAGCCGGCCTCTGCCACCAGCAGCGGCGGGCGCCGGTGTACGGTCTTGGGCGTGACCAGCAGAACCAGATCCTCTGCCTCGAGCCCGCTGGCACCAACGCGTGTGACAGTGGCGCTCTGCACCACAACCTCGACACCTTGCCATCTCAAGGTGAGCTCCGTATAGCTCCCGTCATACGTGCGCGGCCCCGGATGGATCTTTTCGTCCTGCTCGCCGCGCCGGCCAATCAGAGCTTCTTTGAGGTAGCTTCTGGAGCTGTACTCCTTGAGGCCCAGACTTAGGGCAAAGCCCTCAGGCAGAAGGACGTGTGACAGTACGCTGCGGGTGTTCCAGGTGTTCCATCCCCGCCCCAACCGCCGCTGTAATTCACCATAAGGCGTCATGCCGCTCTCCTCGTCGTTATTTCAGCCATCGACTGGCCTCGGTGCCTCCAGTGCCTCGCACGCCGCTTCCAACTCGGGCGGCACCACCGCTGGGCGCGATACGGTTTTCATTGCGCTGGCGACATCCTTGAGCCCGGAGCCGGTGAGCAGCAGGACCGTACGAGCGCCCGGCGGCACCAGGCCCTCATCAACCGCCTTGACCAGCCCGGCGTAAGCCGCCGCCGCTGCCGGCTCGCAGAAGATCCCGGTCCTCCGGGCAACTACGGGAATCGCAGCCAGGATGTCGGCGTCACTGACCGCCAGGAATGTCCCGCCCGTCTCCCGAACGGCAGCCAGCGCCTTGGCCCGGTCGCGCGGCATACACGCGGCAATGCTATCTGCAACCGTGTGCGCCTTGATGGGGCGGATGGCCTCCGGCGATAGGCCACGGCGGAACGCATCGACCAGAGCTGCCGAACCCTCCGCCTGCACCCCGATCAGACGCGGCATGCGGTCGATCCACCCGAGGGCCAGCAAATCCTTGAGCCCCTTGTGAATACCTCCGATGATGCACCCATCACCGACCGGCACGAAGATGAACTCAGGAGGCTGCCACCCCAGTTGCTCGCATATCTCATAGGCCGCAGTCTTCTTGCCTTCGGTCATGAACGGGTTGTAGGCTGTATTGCGGACATACCAACCGTAGGTCCGAGCGGCCTCCAACGTCAGATCGAAAGCGTCGTCGTAGGTGCCATCCACCAGCAGTACGCGGGCGCCATAGATCAGGTGTTGAGCGATCTTGGCCAACGGCGCCGACTGGGGCACGAAGATCACGACCTTCATCCCGACACTGGCAGCCAGGCCGGCCAACGCAGCAGCCGCATTCCCCGTGCTCGCCGTCGTCATGACCTCGGCGCCGGCCTCCTGCGCCTTCACAACCGCCAGCGCCGAGGCGCGATCCTTGAACGAGCCCGTAGGATTGACGCCGTCGTCCTTGACCCACAGATCGTGAAGGCCCAGCGGAGCACCCAGGCGTGGGACCGGGTAGAGGGGCGTCCATCCTACGCGCAGCGGAGGCGGCAATGCATCGCGAAGCACAGGCAGGAGCGCCTTATACCGCCACATACTAAGTTCGCGGTTGTCACGCAGTTCCGCCTGACTTATGCGCGACCTGATGATGTCATAGTCATAAATGACATCGAGGATGCCCTCATTGCCGTGCCGAGGACATACGTAGGCGACCTCGTCGGAAGCAAAGGTCGCCCCACAGAGCATACACCTGAGACCGCGAACATGGTCCATTGTGTGCATCCGGCTCCCGCTTCGCCTAACCGGGCACCACGCGGGTGCCGGTCCTGCCGTGCAGCGCTGCGGTGATATGTTCGGGATCGGTGATCACCGCCAGCTTGCCGCCGGCATCGAGATAGCGCAGGATCGCCCGAATCTTGGGCTCCATGCTGCCCTTGGCGAAATGCCCCTCGGCCAGATACCGCCGGGCCTCGGACGCCGTCATCTCATCGATCCCACGTTGGTCTGGTCGCCGGAAGTTGATGTAGACCTTCTCGACGGCAGTAGAGATCAGGAAGAGATCCGCGCCGATCGATTGGGCCAACAACGACGACGCGAAGTCCTTATCGATCACCGCTGCAACACCGCGGAGGTCGCATCCGTGATCCCAGACAACCGGAATCCCTCCCCCACCCACAGTGATCGTGATGATACCCGCACCCAGCAACGTCCTCACCGCCTCCAGTTCTACGATCTCCTGCGGCAAAGGCGAAGCCACCACCCGGCGCCAGCCACGTCCGGCATCCTCAACCACGCTCCAGCCCTCGCGCTCGGCGCGTGCCCTGGCATCGGCTTCGTCCATGAAGCCGCCGATTGGCTTGGTCGGATTTTCAAAGGCCGGATCATCGAGATCGACCCGGACCTGGGTGACAACGGTTGCGACATGTTTTTGGATGCCTCGCCGTCGAAACTCGTTGTAGAGGTTCTGCTGCAGCGCATATCCCAACGCACCTTGAGTATCGGCGCCGCATGCGTCGAGCGGAACCTCATGCATCCCAGCCACTCTTGCTGCGATCTCCGACCGTCTTAGGATAAACCCCACCTGCGGACCGTTTCCGTGGCCGATCGCGACGTCCCACCCCTCCTGGATCATATCGGCGATGTGGTAGCAGGTCTCCTTGGCTGCCTGATACTGATCCTCTACGGTCTGATGCTGCTGATCTTTGATCAGCGAATTCCCTCCAATAGCGATCACCGCCAGTTTAGCACGCGCCATACTGGATCTCCTTGTTGAGCCTTGTACAGTCGGACTTGGCCTCACCGGAAAGCCGGTCAGCGAATCGGGTAGAACGGCAGGCCGTGCTTGTTGGGGATCTGCGCGAAGCCTGAGTCCGAGGCGCGACCCCCACAACAAGACGGCCTACCACATTGTCAGTGCCATTGTGGCCTTCTGAACGTGCAGACGGTTCTCGGCCTCATCGTAGACCACCGACTGCGGACCGTCCATCACTTCGCTGGTCACCTCAATGTCGCGGTCGGCGGGCAGCGGATGCATGTAGATCGCGTCCGGCGCAGCAGCCCGCATCTTGTGCGCGTCGGTGATCCAGTCCTGGTGCCGGTCCTGGAGCTCTTTGCCCTTGACCGGATCGTCCGTGGTCAGCAACGGCCCCCAGGACTTTGCGTAGACCACATCCGCATCCCGAAAAGCCTCCTCCATATCGTGGACGATCTCAAAGCCCGTCCCAAACCTGCGGGCCTGCGCGCGGGCCTCTTCCTCAATCTCGGGCATCAGCATGAACTCCTCAGGATATGCCAGCGTCACGTCCATACCAAAGCGCGGCATCTGAAGGATCAACGATTGCGGCACCGAAATGGGCTTGAGGTAAGAGGAGGCATAGGCCCAAGAAACGACGAGCTTCTTCTTCCGCAGGTCCCGCCCTTTCTTCTCCATAATCGTCATCAGATCCGCCAGGCACTGGAACGGATGGTAGACGTCGCACTGCATGTTCAAAACCGGTGCGCGTGACGCCTCCGCAACCCCGTTGAGGTAGGCGTTCCCCTCCTTCCAGTCGCAATGACGGATGGCAATCCCGTCGAAGTAGCGCCCCAGGATCTCGCCGATCTCCTTGGCGGTGTCGCCGTGGGCGATCTGCGTCGTGCGCGATTCGATGAACGCTGCGTGACCGCCAAGCTGAGCCATTCCGGCTTCGAACGAACAGCGTGTCCGCGTGCTGCTGAAGAAGAACAACATCCCCAGCGTCCGATCGCGCAGATAGGGATGAGGCTCGCCCACGGCGCGCTTACGCTTGAGATCCCACGCCAAATCCAGGACGGTCTCCACCTCTTCCTTGGAGAAATCCAGGTCCGAAATCAGATCACGACCACGAAGAAACGTTTGCATCTCTACCTCCACAGGGTGTGGTTAGTCAATGAGTTGACGGAGTACAGCCGGCAACAGCGCGTAGAACTCGGTTGACTTCACGACATCGTCTAGGCGTACGCTGTCCAGTACAGTATGCGCGGTCTTCTCGTCAGCCGGAGAAAAGCCAATCGTCGGGATCCCGGCCCTCCCCGCCCAGTAGGTACCGTTGGTGCTGAAGTCCCACTTCCCAGGTGTGTGCGTTGGCAGACCAATCAGGCGGCAGGTCTCGAGGGCGGCTTGGACCAAGGAGTGGTCCTCGGGCAGCGCCCATGCCGGGAAGATCTTGTCCAACGTCATCTTGAAGCCGGTGTAGCTGGGTTCGTCATACTGCAGCAGCTCGACCATGATGTCACCAGCTCGCTGGTTCTCCGGCGGGATCAACGAACGGATGCGCTCGATCTCCGCCTCAGGGCTCTCGCCAAAGGTCAACCGGCGGTCGATGAAGAACGTCGCCCGGTTAGGCACAGCATTGATGCTGGGTGTCTCTACCTCCATATCCGTCACGGTGATCTTCCCATGGCCCAGGAAGGGATCGTCGCCCAACTGCGGCTCCAGCTTGCTGATCGCGTCGATCATCGGCACGAGCTTGTAGATCGCGTTGTCGCCTAACTCGTTGCTGGCGGCGTGCGCGCTTCTGCCCCTGGCCACGACGCGTATCTCGACGCGCCCCTTATGCCCGCGGTAGACCTGCATCTTGGTCGGCTCACCAACGACGACGAAATCCGGCCTGATGCCCTCTGTCTCCACGAGGGCGCGTGGCGCGATCCCATCACACCACTCCTCCATATTGCCGAAGTAATACGCAGTCCATCCTTCAAGGAGCCCCAAGTGGTTGGCGATGGCCATGCCGTAGATCATACCCGGCGTGCTGCCCTTCTCGTCGCTGGCGCCCCGCGCGTAAAGAACGCCGTCCTCGATCTTGCCCTTGAACGGATCCCACTCCCACTCGGCGGGATCGCCAATCCCGACGGTATCCAGGTGGCTGTCGAACAAGATCACACGCGGTCCACTTCCGATGCGCCCTACGATGTTGCCCATGGTGTCAAACCAGATAGCGTCAAACCCCAGACGCTGCATCTCGGTCTGAACACGCTCGCCGACCTCCCTTATGTGTGAGTCCATCGACGGGATGGCCACCAGATCCCGCATAAACGCCAGAATCGCGGCGCCGTGTTCGTTGACGGCCGTCTGCACCGCCCGGGTCACGCGCTCGTTCCTATCGGGGCCTGCCGTATTCGGGGTCATCTTCACCATTCCTTTCCCCCCGGGCTGGCGAATGCCGGGGTCTATGATGTGCGCACTTGCCGGATCACGTGAAACCGAAAGTGCCCAGGGACGAAGGTACTGATCGAGAAGTCGACGACCCGGCCATCATAGCCGAAGAGCTGAGCCATCATTCGCAGCAGCGCAGCGCCGGGTGGCACTCGCAGGCGATGTCCCAGCCGCTCGTCAGCCGAGGTCGCCATGATCTCGGTCCGCGAAATTGTCAGTCCCGGCGTTCCCCGCTCCAGCAACAGGTCCAGAACCGACCCCCGGAACCTATCATCGAGATCGGTCGAGCGCAGAACGTCGACCGGAACGACGTCCAGGAGATCGGCCACCGGTTCACCCTCCATGGCAATCACGCGATCCACAGCCAACACCCGAGTAGGCCCAGGAGTCCCCAGTCCCGTCAGTTCCATCTCGCTGGCATCACGCTCGACAACTCTGAGATGGGCCATCTCCGTGACCAATCCCCTGTGCTCGGCCATACGCTCCAGGCTTTCCAGGACCTCCAGACCGGTCTCGAGTATCGGAAGGCGCGAGGCTACGAACGTGCCGACACCCTGACGTTGGAGCAGGAGGCCACGCTCAACAAAGGTCTTGAGAACCTCGCGTAGCGTCGGCCGCGACACACCTAACGATCTGGCGAGCTCAGGTTCAGGGGGTAGCTGGTCACCAGGCTGAAGCTGCTGAACGAGGATGGAGACGGCGTCAGCCACCTGTTCACGTGTCGAACGCACCCTTGGGAGATCGTCAAAATCCATACACCGTCCTCCAATTTCATTATATGTCAGACAACTGACATGTCAACGCACTGCGAAGTTTGTGTGGTTCTTACCACAAGTATGGAACCTCTGTACTTCGACCGACGTCCTTAACATGAATGATCATGGACTATAATGTAAAGAGAAGCTAAAGGAGGAACAAAGACCATGCGTAAGAGATACCGACAGATCTTTGCCCTAGGCACGCTTCTGGCTCTCGTGTTGGGCACGCTTGCTGCCCCATTGCCCATCGCCGCGGCGGGGGAATGGTACGCCGAGTACTTCTCCAACGTCGATCTGGCAGGAGCGCCAACGCTCACTCGATTCGAGGTGGATATCAACCACGACTGGGGCACCGGGAGCCCCGGCGGAGGCGTCCCGGCGGACAACTTCTCAGCACGCTACACACGCGATATCTGGTTCTCGACCGGGACCCATCGGTTCAGCTACCGCTCCGATGACGGGATCCGCGTCTGGATCAACGACGTGCTGATCGTCGATGACTGGAACGATCACGCCGCTATCTGGCGGTCGGTGGATCACTTCGTGCCGGGTGGTGTGAACCGCGTTCGTATCGAGCACTACGAGAGGTCCGGCACTGCGGCGTTGCAGATCGGGTGGGAATTGGTGACCGGCAATGGCGCTTGGACCGCCAGCTTCTGGGATAACCCCTACCTCTCCGGGAGCGCCGTCCACGGGCGCCTGGATGCTGCCGTTGACTTCGACTGGGGAAATGGCAGCCCGGATCCGAAAGTTCCGGTGGACAACTTCTCGGCCCGCTGGTCCCGCGCACTCGGGTTCGAGGCCGGAACCTATCGCTTCTTCGCGAGCGCTGATGATGGTGTGCGCATCTATGTCGACGGTCGGCTGGTCGTCGACGCGTGGTTCAAGCAATCGCTGCCGAATACTCGCTCCGGGGATCTGGCTTTGAGCGCCGGTAACCACACAGTCGTCGTGGACTACTTCGAACAGGGTGGCGAAGCCGCCATCCACGTCTGGTGGGACCGTGTCGACACCCTGGGGGGCTGGGAGGGTCGCTACTACGACAACCGCGAACTCCGCGGTGCGCCCGCCCTGATCCGCGACGACCGCGAGATCAACTTCGACTGGGGCGAGGGCTCGCCCGTAAGTTGGATGACTTCGGACAACTTCTCGGTCCGCTGGACGCGGACGATCAACCTCCGCCCGGGGCTCTACCGCTTCAACAGCCGCTCGGATGACGGCATCCGGTTGTGGATCGACGACATCGACCTGCGTCTCAACCATTGGGAGCCCCAGGAGTACACGTGGCACTATCAAGACTGGCATTGGCTAGAGGGACCGCACACGTTGCGCGTTGAGTACTTCGAGGGTACGGGTTCGGCGCGGGTACAGTTCTGGTGGGACTATGCCGCAACGGTCGAGGCCGCGCAAGCGATGGCCCCATCGCCAGTCTACAGGTTCACCACCGCGCCACAACCGCCCAGCACGCCTCAACCAACGCCGAAGACGCCGCCGGGTGTGCAGCTACCTGGCCCGTGGCAAGGCGAGTACTTCACAGGTCGCGATTTGCAACAACAGCCAGTCCTGGTGCGCACCGATCAGGTAATCGACTTCGACTGGGGCTGGGCCTCGCCCGACGACAGCATCCCGGTGAACCAGTTCGCCGTTCGTTGGACAGGAACCTTCGACTTCGAGGGCGGTCGGTACCGCTTCACAACGTTCACGGACGACGGCGTACGCGTCTACGTCGATGGGCGCCTGGTGATCAACAGTTGGCGACCGATGCGGGGCACCCGTTACGCCACCGTGAATCTGACAAGCGGACAACACACCATCGTGGTGGAGTACTTCGAGGCGACTCAAGCAGCCAGAGCGCGCCTGACGTGGCAGCGTCTCGGTCGCTGAGCGAGAGCCTCAGATCGCTCTGAGGTGCCGGCAACGGTGATGCGTGCCCCCGGTTGCACATGCGCGACCGGGGGCACGTTCTTTGGCGCCCCGCTGAGCCGGTTGAGATGCCGAAGTGACAGGATTGCCTATAATACTCGACGTATGCGTGGCGTATTCCGACGAGGCTAGTGAATGACTAGGAGGAGTGCATGCAACCTAATCCTGTGCTGTCGGCCCTGGGCCTATCGAGCGAAGATCGGGCCGTCCTGATACATACCGATGATATCGGCATGTGTCATGCCTCGCTGGCGGCCTACGCGGATCTGTGCGAAAGAGGCGTGATCTCCGCAGGATCGACCATGGTGCCCTGCCCTTGGTTTAGTGCAACGGCCCGCTTCTGCGTCGCCAATCCAGAGATCGTCGATATGGGAGTGCACATCACGCTCAACAGCGAATGGCGAACGGGATACCGGTGGGGAGCGGTCTCCACCTGTGCGCCAGAGTCCGGCCTGATCGATGAGGAAGGTTTTCTGCACGCCACAACTGAGGCTACCCAGACTTCCGCCTCCGCGGAGGCAGTCCACCTGGAGATTCAGGCGCAGGTAAGCCGTGCCCTGCAGGCCGGCATCGACGTCACGCACATCGACACTCATATGGGCACCGTCATCTACCCGGGATTTCTGGAAAGCTACGTCCAGGTCGCACTAAGGCATCGTGTTCCCCCATTCATCGTCCGCACGGCGCCCGAGAGACTGGTCGCCATGGGATTTCCGCGCAGTCTCGCGGATGTTCTGATGGCGCACGTTGGCGACTTGGAGTCCCAAGGGGTGCCCGCGTTCGACGACATTGCCTCGGTGCCTTTCGATCGTCCGGAGAACCATCTAGCGCAGGCCAAACACGTATTGCAGGGGCTCGGGCCTGGCCTCACCTACCTGATCATCCACCCGTCCAAGGACACGCCAGAGCTGCGTGCGATCCTCCCTGATGGCTGGCAAGTGCGCGTTGCAGAGTATGAGACCTTCATGCGAGAAGAACTCCGTGACCATCTGCAGCATCTGGGAATCCACATCATCGGCTGGCGCAGACTGCGTGACTTGATGCGTGCTCGGATCTAATCCGCTGTCAGAACACGCCAGCGGAGGGTGCTGGCAACAACGCACAAGGGCAGGATCAGGGAGGCAGACGGTGAGTACGGTGGCTGTGCAAACGGGAGCAACGGAGAGTCTGACCCGCTTGAGCTTCGGCTACAAGGTGATCTGGGGTGTGGCAGCGTTGGGAACATCGCTGGTATCCGGTACCTACGGAGCCTTGCTGCCCATCTTCTATCAGGACTACCTGGGACTGGAGGCACGCTGGATCGCGATCGCCTCCACTGTCTACGCGATCTGGAACGCGATCAACGACCCGCTCTTCGGGTATATCACCGACAGCACGCGGTCAAGGTGGGGGCGGCGCATCCCCTACATGCGTTTCACAGCACCCTTCCTGGCGTTGACCTTCATCCTGGTCTGGTTTGCGCCGCAAGGGCTGGGCGATGTCGCGGTATTCGCCTGGATGCTGGGCACGATGCTGCTGTACGACACAGCCTATACGATCATCGGACTGGTCTACTCTGCGCTGCTTCCAGAAGTATCGGAGTCGGACGCCGAACGCAATGGACTACAGATCTCGTCCTCGCTCTTCGGCTTGCTTGGTATGGTCCTGGGATTCCTCATCCCGGATTTCTTCAGACCCAAGTCAGGGACATCGCTCTCGTTCGCTCCGCTACAGGTCTCGATGATCGTCGTGGGCATATTCAGCGCACTTATGATCATCATCACGACACTTAAGGTCCGCGAGCGTCCAGAGTTCCATCAGGTCGACCAGCCGCTCAAGCTCGGGCCTGCGATACGTTACACCTTCACCAGCCGCTCCTTCCTGGTTCTCGTTGCGGCCAACTTTATGTCGATCCTGATGCAGTCGTTGCTCCTGGGGGCACTGTTCTACTGTGCCGACTACGTTCTCCAGACCAACGCCATGCTCCTGGTGGCATGCCTGTTTGTGCCACTGATCATCGGCGTGCCGCTTACTACGCTCATACGCAAGCGGCTGGGCGTGGTTGGAGCGCAACAGGTGCTGCTGTTGGTGGCAGGCACCGCGCTGGTCATGGTGATGGTAGTGCCAACGCCGTTGATCCCTGTGTGCCTGGCTCTCGCTGGATTCGGCCTGGCGGGCCCACAGACCCTGACCAATGTGCTCTTCGCCCAAGTCGCTGACGAGGACGAACTGAGGTCGGGGGTACGCCGGGAAGGCGCCTTCTTCGGCGTCAACGCGCTGCTCACCAAGCCTGCACAGTCTGTAGCCTTGGCGCTGCTTCCCTTTGTCCTGCAGGCCACAGACTTCATCACCCGCGAAGCCAACCAGGGCCAGATCACGCTGGACCAGCCCGCCAGCGCTATCTGGGGCATCAAAGCTCTGGTCGGTCTGATCCCGGGTTTGGCGATGCTAGTCGGCGCGCTGATTCTGACCAAGTACCCCCTGCGAGGGGCTTCACTCGGTGAAATGAAAGAGAGTGTTTTGGCGTTGCACGCCGAGAAACAGGCGCGCCTCTGATCCCGAACGATCGAGAGGCCACCTCCCCAACCATGCACGGGGACGCCCATATAGAAAGAGGCAAAGCGCGTGAGTACCACCCGCATGGCTGAAGCAAGACAGCTACCCCCCGAGAAGGGCCGGCAGCCCGTGCCACAATCGAGCTGGGCCACTTCCGTCTCGCTCGCCGCGCTGGCGCTACTGCTCCTCATGCTCGTTGCACTGGCTACGGCCTTCATTGGCTGGGTCTTTCTCCAGAGAATGGACCGGCTCTACCGGGGTCACATATACCCGAACGTGTACGCACTTGGCGTGCCGCTGGGCGGGATGAGCCCGGAGGCGGCTTCGGTCGCGCTGGAAGCGGTAGCCGACCAGGTCGATATCGGCCTGCTGGTGCTCACCGATGGCGAGCAGCGCTGGTCCTACCCGTGGTCGGTCGCCGGGCTGCGCGTCGATACCATGGGCACAGCGCAAGCAGCCCACGCTATCGGGCGGTCCGGCGGCTGGCGCGATCAGGCCAACGTCTGGCTCTATAGCCATGATGTGGCGCCGCGCTTCCTCTTCGACACGACAGCCGCCCGTGGCCTGCTGGCGGAACTGAGTGAGGAAGCCTCCCGGCCCGTGGTCGATGCGGCGATCAGAATGGAGCAGGGTCAGGTCTTGGTACTACAAGGCGAACCTGGGCGCGTGCTTGACATCCCCACGACACTGGCGCGACTCCGCGAGGCCGGAGGATCGCCCTATCGCCTGGAGGTCCCCCTGGCTTTCGAGATCATCATGCCTCAGGAAGTAGAGAGCCGGGACATCATCTCCCAAGCAGAGACCCTTCTCGCGCGACAGATCACGATCTTGACCTACGACGTGCTCACCGAAGAGACTCTGAGTTGGGTGCTGGGGCGCGAACAGATCGCCACCTGGCTTTATATCGTGCCTGGCGAGGGCGGCAACCTGAACGTTGATGCCAACCAGTATGCCATCCGCGACACGCTCGTCGATCTATCGCAAGGCTTGGGCGACGGTCGTGGCTTTCGCTTCGAGGAGGCAGCCGCCCAGGTCTTGAGCGCGTTCGACGCCGGCGAGTCACAGATATGGCTCTACCTGACCCACCCGGAGCGCATCTACGTCGTTGAGCCGGGCGACACGCTCACGAGCCTGTCGGCCAAGCACGGGATGCCGGGCGGGCTCGTCGCCGAGGCTAATCCAGGGATCGATGTCGACCGGCTCTTCGTTGGCCAGGAGATCCGCATACCATCGCAGGATATCCTCACCCCCCATATGCCCATCGTCAATCGAAGGATCGTCGTAAGCCTTGCCGAACAGCGCACGCGTGTCTACGAGAATGGGCAGCTCCTCTACGACTGGGTCGTCTCCACAGGACTCCGGGACTCGCCCACCCACCAGGGCGTCTTCCAGGTGCTCGAGAAACATGAAGAAGCCTACGCCTCACAGTGGGATCTGTGGATGCCCTATTTCGTCGCTGTCTATCCTGCAGGAGGCGGCGTGCTGAATGGGTTTCACGAACTACCGATCCTCGCAAATGGCAACCGGCTATGGGCCGGGTCTCTAGGTCGTCCAGCGTCGTTCGGATGCATTATCCTGGGCATTCCTGATGCCCAGACGCTGTACGATTGGGCGGAGATCGGGACCGTTGTCGAGATTCAGTGACACACGGCGCAGAGGTTGCAGCCGACAGCTACCATCGGCTAATCGCGTAAGGAAATGATGTCTCGCGGCGAGGAGTTCACGCGCGCGGAAGCGTGAAGTAGAAGGTGCTGCCCATACCCGGAGTGCTCTCGACACCCACCGTGCCGTCTAGTTTCTCCAGAATCCGCCGGACAATCGACAACCCCAGCCCGTGACCCTCAGCGCGCACATTGTGGAGCCGCTCAAACGGCGTGAAGAGCTGCTCCTGCTGTTGCCCCGTGAGGCCCGGGCCGTTATCACGGACCCAGAAGCGAACGTGGTCGTCACCGGCCCTTAGGTCATAGCCTAGCTCGACGCGTGGAAGGGTCCCCGCCTCTGGTTTTCCCCCGTATTTGACCGCATTGCTCAGGTAGTTGACCCACACTTCCTCAATCCACTGCGGATAGCCCATCACCATCGGCCAAGCCCGGGCTTGGGTCACTTCGGCGCCCGCTTCCTCGATGAGGTAGTTCAGCCGGCTCCGTGCCTCCCGCACAATCTGCGCCATATCGAGCGGGCGCACGTCAACCTCATCCATTTCTCGCACACTCGATAGCAGCAGCAACTCATCGATGATGTTGTTCATCTTCGCACTATTGCGATCCAAATACTGCAGGTACTCGCCCAGCATCGGCTTTTCCTCAGCCGGAATGGCGGCGCGCAGCAGATCCACAAACCCCATGAAGCCGGTCAAAGGACTGCGAAGATCGTGCGCTACGGTGTGGGCAAACGCATCAAGCTCAGAGTTGCGGGCTTCGAGATCAGCGGCATAGCGGCGTAGCCGCGCCTCTGCTTCTTTGATGTCGGTGATATCGGTCAGAGCAGCTAGACTTCCAACCAGCTCGTTCCCTTGATACAGCGGGCGGATGCTCGCCAGAGCGGGCACCCTGTCCCCTTCGCGATTCCTGAGCACCGTCTCAAAACGGGCAGTGCCCCCCGCCGCGCCCCCTAACACACTGGTGCGAATAGTGTCGTACTGATCATCTGCAAAGAGCACGGAAGAGGACTGGCCGATCAGGTCCGGCGCCGCGTAACCCAGCATGGCTGCAGCTGCAGGATTCGCAAACGTCACGCGTTGGCCCTGATCCATCACCAAGATCGCCTCTGCGACACCCTGGACGATGCCTTCGTTGTATTCCTTGAGATAGGCTGTCTCTTCCGACAGGCGCGCGTTTGCCAGTGCCACAGAGAGCTGACCGGCGACCGCGTTCAACTGCGCCAGGTGTTGTTCGCCGAAGTCCACCTGGTCGGGACGATTGATGGCGGTGATGGTCCCCAGCATCGTGCCCTGGTAATAGAGCGGGACCACCACAATGCCGCCGCATTGGGCTGCCTCGCGCCGTCTGCGTGCAGCGACGCTTTCGCGTGGATCGGGCTGTCCTTTTGGCGAGAGTACCGGCTGCACCCTCTGCACCACCCAACCGGTTAGCCCGTCCATGAGCTCTTCATACAAGGGTTCCTGCAGACAGGCGGCGCCGGCCCCCCCCATGGCGTAATGCGTCACTTGCTCGGTCTCCTGATTGAGTGCCACCACCAGGACACGGTCGGCGGGCAACGCCTGGGCAGCACTGGTCGCCACCGTCTCCAGCATCTCTGGGATGTCCTCGCTCGTAATCAGCGAGCGCGCGATTCGATGCAATGCCTCAGCCCTGGCCAGCGCTTGCTGCGTCACACGCAGTGCGGCCTCACGTGCCTCTTGCGCGGCGCGGCGCTCCGCGATTTCCTGCTCAAGCCTCTCGTTGACAGCGTCCAGCTCTGCAATAAGCCGTTCCCGCTCTGCCAACTCCTGCTGCAGGTGACGAGACGCATCACGCAACCGCAGATGCGTGCCGACGCGAGCGATGACCTCCTGAACGTGCAACGGCTTGGAGACATAATCGACACCCCCCGCCTCAAACGCGTCGACCTTGTTCTTCTCGTCACTCAATGCGCTGATGAAGATGATGGGGATCTCGGCAGTTTGGGGGTTGGCCTGCAGCCGCTGGGCAACCTGATATCCGTTCAACTCGGGCATCATGATATCCAGCAGAATCAGGTCGGGGGGATCGGCCTGAGCCGCTTGCAGCGCCTCAATCCCGCCAGCGACCGCCTTCGTACGGTACCCGTGCATAGAGATGATCTGCGTCAGGAGACGCAGGCTCATCGGCGAATCATCTACAATGAGGATCTGGTGAGACGATGTATCGTCGTTGCTGACAGCCATCTTGCGTGCTCGATCGGTCGTTTGATATAGCTCTGTACGTCATAACGCCAGCAGAACGCACCGGCAGGATAGGTACGTATCGTAGCACAACGGTGAGTCTACACGACCACGCCTGGAGGTCAACCCTATGACGGGCTGCATCGCAGCCGCACTATGACGACCCCGACGTCACCTGGCACTCGCAGCGGCACGGCGCCGAGCCGCGATCCGCGCAGCTTCAGTGATGGCGGCGAGCATGCTCCCTTCAGAGGCAATCCCCTGCCCCGCGATGTCGAACGCCGTCCCGTGATCGGCCGACGTGCGAATGATCGGCAGGCCAAGCGTGATTGTGATGGACTGCTCAAATCCATGCGTCTTGACAGCAACGTGGCCTTGATCGTGATGCATCGTCACGACGACATCGTAATCGCCACGGATGGCCTGAAAGAAGACCGAGTCCGCAGGGATCGGGCCGCGGACGTCGATCCCTCTCCCGCGTGCGGCCTCTACGGCGGGCCCTATTTCCTCGATCTCCTCACGGCCTAAAAGCCCTCCTTCACCGTTGTGCGGGTTGAGCCCCGCGACCGCCAGGCGCGGCGCCGAGTAACCCAGGCCACGCATGCCCTCATGGGTGATCAGGATCGTCTCCAACACATTCGCTGCTGTTATCTGGGCAGCGATGTCACGGAAAGGGATGTGGCGCGTCACGTGCGTAACGCGCAGCCCCGGCGTCGCCAGCATTGTGGTGCACGCCGAGGTTCCGGTGATCTCCGCGAGCATCTCAGTATGGCCGATGTAGTGGTACCCGGCCAGCCTGATCGCCTCTTTGTTCAACGGTGCCGTCGCCACCGCGTCGATTGCCCCACCCATAGCCAACTCGGTCGCCTTGAGGACATACGCCACCGCTGCGCGCCCAGCCGGTGAGCAGAGTTGACCGATCTTCACCGCCGCGACATCGAGATTGCGAAGGTCCAGCAGAACCACATCGCCAGGCTCCCAGGCTGCCTGGTCGACCTCGGTCACCACACGCAAGCGCGGAATCGGGGCAGCAAATCGCGGATCGCCGAAGACGCTGCAGTCACCGATGACCAACGGCCGGCACAGAGCATAGACTTCGTCATGTCGCAGCGCCTTCGACACGACTTCGGGGCCAATGCCGGCCACATCCCCTATGGTAATACCAACAACAGGAAGTTCGCCCATGGTTGCCTCTCTACCACCGTCAAGCGCGTTGCGCCAATGTGCCAACGTCCCGGGTTTCGCGGATGTCCCGCCCTGGGACGGGAGGTGTGCTTTACAGCACCATCGCGGACAGGTAGATGTCGGTGAACTCCCGATGGGCTGTCAGCTCGATGTAGTGGACCCGATCCACGATTGACTCCGCCACACGGCGCCTGGTCGCGGAGATCAGCATCTGCCGCGCCCCCGTCCCGGCGGCATTGCCCACCTGCCTGAAGCGGTTCAGCGGCAGTGGGGGGAACATCCCGATCCGGGTAGCGCTCTTCAGGTCCAGATACGTCCCGAAGGCCCCCGCCACGATGAAGGTCTGGATGTCATCATGACTCAGCCCTGCCTCACTCAAGAGCACTTCCACCCCGGCACGAATGGCACCCTTCGCGAGCTGGATCTCGTTCACATCTTGCCGCGTAACCAATAGGTCGTGCCCGTTGCCCGTGTGCGGCTGCTCGACAAGGCGGAATGCGCCGCCGCCCTGCCACGGCACAATCCGCGCATGGTCCTGCTGAAATCGGCCGGTTCGGCCAATGATCCCGGCTCCACGAAGCTCCGCCACGACATCCAAGATGCCCGACCCGCAGATTCCCACCGCCGGGCGATTGCCGATGGTCTGCACGCGAACCTCATCACTAGCCGCGCCATGCGCGATCTGAACATACTCGACAGCCCCAGGAGCAGCACGCATGCCTGCGTGGATGTGTGCACCCTCGAAGGCCGGCCCCGATGCACACGAGCAGCTCAGAAGCCGGCCCTCCAGAATCAGACTTATCTCCGTGTTGGTGCCGATGTCCAGGGCAACCGTCGGCTCTGTTGCCTGCCAGGCTTCCGTCGCCAGCAACATCGAGACGTGATCTGCACCCACGTATCCCGCAATGTTCGGAGGCAGGTAGACCTTCGCGCCAGGAGCAAGCTTCAGGCCAAGGTGCTCGGCCTCGATATCGAGGGGCTCACTGACCGCCGCGACATAGGGCGACGCGCCGAGCTGCGCCACTGGGAGCCCGGCAAACAAGTGATGGATCGCGGTGTTCCCCACCACGACGGCGTCGACGATCTGTTCCTGCTCCACGCCGGCTTCCGCCGCCAGACGCGCCGCCAACTCGTTAAGCCCGTCGATGAGACGGCTCTGCAGGATATCTCGACCGTCGGGATGCATGTTGGCATAGGCGATGCGGCTGACAACGTCTTCGCCGTACGCAATCTGCGGGTTCATAATCCCATCTTTGGCCAGCGTATGGCCGGTTTCAAGATCGACGAGATAGGCCGCGACCTTTGTCGTTCCGATGTCTACTGCCAGCCCCACGATCCGTTCACCACGCCGGGCAACCCCCACAACCTCCTGCCAGGGACGCCGCCGGTACTGCCCCAGAATCGGCTCGTGCCGGAGCAGGACCACTCGGCCCGACCAGTCGAGCGCCCGCAACCGCTCCGAAAGCGTGCGCAACACCGGCTGCCCATAGAATGGACGCGGCACACCGTGCCCGGTCAAGCCGTCCGTGAGTCGGACTGTGTCCGCACGCAGGTCGTCAAGCCTGGGCGGGGGCAAAGTCACATCGACCACCTCGATCACTGGCTCGAGCGAGATCTCGACCTCTTGCCCCTCGACCTGCAGCCTCTGCGGCGTGCTCAGCGACTCGGGCGGGATGTTGATCTTGACGTCACCCAGTGGGCGTGCCTGGCAAGCCAGCCGAAACCCTGCTTCGAGCTCCGCGGAGCGGAAGAAGCGCTGCTCACTCGCGGTCGGGGCGCTTAGCTCCCCCTCGATGAGCTGAACACGGCACTTGCCGCAGGAACCTGCGCCGCCACATACGGCAGCGATCTCGACGCCGGCATCTTGTGCCGCCTCTAGCAGCGTCATACCAGGGGCTACAACAGCCCGTCGACCTATAGGCTGAAGATCGACTGAGAAGTGCTTCGCTTCCGATATTTCCTTTTTCACCATACCGCCTTAGTCTGTGCCTTGAGTCTTGGATGTCATCGCGAAAAAACGTACAGTAGCAAACAGCTTGACTCACTCCGGGTGCGGCTATTGCAGCACGCATCGCCAGCCGTTCATCTCAACACCGGATTGTAACACGTAGGACACCATACTCAAGCCCGATATGCTGTCTTCTGTCGAAGGAGCGAACCGCTTGCCAAAGGTCTGCGCCCCTCTATCATGGAGGTGAGACTGATTGACGGCGGCCATCGTAGTTTGACCCTAGCGACCCAACCACAGGGCACGCGTGCCCACCGTCATTCGGTCCACGGTGTACTATAAGGACTCATGCCCCTGGAACGCCAGGCATCTCCAAATCGGAAAGGGAGACAAAAGCGTGAACAAGCTACGTTCCATCGCCGGGTTGGTGCTCGTGGCGTGCATCGCCGCGTTGAGTACGTGTGCGCCACCAACGGACGCTCCCCCGGCGCCTACGACTGAAGCAGTGGCGCAGACCGATGTCTGCATCGACAGCGAGACCGGCGCGCGTCTCACATACGAAGAAGCCCTGGCGATCGCCGAGCAGAGCCCTTGCGTCGAGGAAGGCCCACTCACAGACGTAAGGCAGTGCAACCCCGGCACGGGTACCTGGTGGATCGACCTGCAGATCGATGAGCCAGGGTGCAGCCCTGCCTGTGTGGTCGACGTAAACAGCCGTTCGGCGGAAGTGAACTGGCGCTGCACCGGCGCGATCCCGTCCGAAGACACGGCGACGCCCACCAGCGAACCCGAAGCCGCGGAACTCGCGCTCGGGCCGTCGAAATACGCCAACGCCGAATATGGCTTCGCCTTCTGGTACCCACCGGCTTGGGCCATCGAGCTCCGTCCCCAACAAGAGGTCGACGGTCAGATGCTCCCCAACGCAGTCATCCTGCGACAGAGCGGGATGCGCATCACGGTGCAGTTCGCCCGGCCGGGAGAGAGTGCAGACCTGGGTGCCGGCGAGCACGGAGAGGGGGAGGTGGCCGACCGGGGCACAGTAACGCTGTTCGACCGGCCGCTGCCCAGACGCGTTCTCATCCACGAGAACAAGGATAAGTTGATCTTCGTGACCGAGCGTCTGGATGACCTGGAGCTCTACGTTCAGTTGGATGACGAACAGACCAGCGACTACGCCGCTATTGAGCTTCCGGCGTGGGCCCAGGATGATTTCGAGGAAATCGTGGCCTCGTTCAAGCGCACGGCAGTCTTCTCTACCGTGGTCCAAGATCCTCACCCCGATTGGAGCACGTATCTCAACGCCGACTTCGACTTCTCCTTCCGCTACCCCTCAACCTATACCGTAGTCGAAACGCCCGGAGGGGAGGAGATCCCTGGGGGGATGGCACCTGCAGCAATCGACCTCCGGCGCGACGGATATCTGCTCCGGGTGCAGTACAAGCGCGCGGGTGAGGACGGTGTCATGGGCCCGAGCGACCTACCGCCAGGCATCGTCGCAGAGGCAGGCGAAGTCTCCATAATGGGACAACCCATACCTATCCACACACTGGTCCACGAGGAGCGAACCAAGCTCATCTTCGTAGGTTACCAGGATGACATTATGGATCTCTACGTGGGATTCAGCCTCGATCAGGCAGACGTGCCCTACGAAGAGATCGACCTGCCTGAGGCGGTTCAGGCCGAGGTCAGGGAGGTCCTGGCATCGTTTGAGAAGGTCACGAGCGAGTGATTCTCTGGAGTCAGCGCGTTAAGGAGCCACAGATGAAATGCCGATGGCTGTTAATAGGGGCGTTTCTTGGAACGACTCTGGCCTGCAGCCTGATAGAGCGCACGCCCGCGCCTGCTGAGACAGCGTGGCAGGCTACGGTCGATGCTTTGGTCGCGCTACGCTCGGGGCTAGGATTGCCCGAACACCTTCGGAGCGACTCCCCCGTCAGACATCCCGACGACTTCGACACTAATGCATACTTCTCCGTGCTGAAGCATCTCTCGATGGCTCCGGGCTACGTCCTCGACTACGTCTACTATATGGACGGGATGGGCGGACATCCCGTCCTGTATGCGCGACCAGCGGAACAGGCACCGTACGCAGCTTACGACGACTATGCCGCGGCAGTAGGTGGACGTCCCGACCCTCACGCCTATCTGGCCCACGTCCAGGCCGACGGTACGGCGGAGAGCTACTTTGAGCTGGCGCTGTTGCGGACTATGGCCGGTCAGTTCTATCTCTACTGGCACGCGGGCTACAATGACACGACGCTAGTCTGCTCGTGGGAAGCAGCCGAAGCACTGATCGCTGACAACGCCTTCGGCATGTCGATGCCCAAGCGCGACCGGGCTGCGGTCCGACGGCTGGACTTCGAGCCACAGGTAGAGCTCCGCGACGAGGCCGCCGTGGTACGTGTAGTCACGTTCACGAAATGGGGCGGGTTCTTTGAGGACACGTTCAGTTTCCGGCGCGACTCCCCCCATACCCTACTGGACCTCGAGAGCGACGAGCTTGTCCCGTACGATTGCGGTGTGATGTTCTAGCGCCACCCGAGCCGAAAGGCTGCACGATCCACCGAACAACAGCAGACCGGGGGGGCTCAGAGCCCCCCCGGTCTGCTGTTGTGATATGCAAGCGTCACGCGATCGTAACCCAAGGTACAGCAAATCCGGCTGATCATGTAAGTGGAACCTGGAACCTTACGTGCTGCGCCTACGTCTAGAGCATGTAGCTACGCAGAGAGCCGCGGCCAACGGCGGCTCACTAACCGGAAACAAGGATAGAGGCGTTCAGATCGAAAAGGAGGATATGTATGGTTCGGCGACTGACGTTACTGAGTCTAGTCCTAGCAGCGCTTCTCACGATGAGCGCTCCCGTAGCGGCCCAGGGTCCGATCACCCCCCAGCACTCCGACCCTACGTGGCAGGCCTCGTACTGGAACAACACCAGTCTATCGGGGACACCGGTGCTGACACAGGCCGAAGCAAACATCGATCACGACTGGTGGGTCAACTCACCGGCTCAAGGTGTCGTCAACGCAGACGGCTTCTCGGTCCGGTGGACACGGTACATCGATGTGACGCCAGGAACCTATCAGTTCACCGTCACGAGCGACGACGGCATCCGCATCTGGGTGGACGACGCGCTGATTCTGGACGAGTGGAGCATCCACCCGCCACAGAGCTACACCGCCGACGTGTACCTGGGGGCTGGGCACCATCTCATCAAGGTGGAGTACTTCGAGGAAGGAGGTGTCGCCATCGCCAAGGTGCAGTACCATCTGAAAGGCCAGGTTCCAACAACCGGGGACTGGAAGGCCGAGTACTTCAACAACCTGACGCTGGCTGGCACCCCCGCGCTGGTGCGCAACGAATCCGCGGTCAACCACAACTGGGGCACCGGATCTCCGCAGGCCGGCACGATCAACGCGGACAACTTCTCGGCCCGCTGGACCAGGAGCCTCGACCTGCCTGCGGGCAACTACACCTTCAGTCTGACCGTCGATGACGGGGCCAGGTTATGGGTCAACGGCCACCTCTTGGTGGACGCTTGGTACGAGCAAGCGGCAACGACCTACTCCGGACAGCTCTATCTGCCAGGCGGTCCGATCACTGTGGAGCTGCAGTACTTCGAGAAGAGCGGTCTCGCCGTCGCGCAGTTGGTGTGGACTTCGGGAACCACACCTCCTCCCCCACCGGCGGGTACCGTGGTCGTCGATGACACCGACCTGGGCTTCGTCAAGGGTGGTGCAGTTACCGGGTGGCGCACGGTGCCCGAAGGGTACAACGGTCGCTTGACCTGGACCTACAACAACTACGGAGTCGCTTCCAACTACAACTGGGCGCGCTGGTATCCGTCGCTCGAGGCTGGTTGGTATGAGGTCTTCGTCTACATTCCCGACCGGTATACGACCACGGCCAAGGCACGGTACTGGGTTAGCCACGCGAACGGCTATACCCTGCGCATCGTCGACCAGTCGGCCAACGGCGATCGCTGGGTCTCGCTGGGAACCTATCGCTTCGCGGGCACGAGCGGCGACTACGTGTCGCTGTCGGACGTGACCTATGAACCGTACCGCACGCGTCTGATCGGCTTCGACGCGGTCAAGTGGGAGCGCCGATAAGTCGACCATCGCGGTGCTCCGAGTTACCACGACCGGCCCGGACGTGCAGAGCACGCGCCGGGCCGGTTTCTTTGTCAGTCAGACCAAGCGTGAAGGCACCGACCCACCGATTACTACGGTGCCGGTCCAGCCTCAGAGGTAGCCGTCGACGTGATCTCCGGCGCAGTCGTATAGGTGGGCTGGGGCTCCGGCGTAGCCGTCGACGTTGCCGGCACGATGGGCGTGAGCGTCGGCGTCGCCTCCAAGGTCGGCACCTCGGTCTCAGTGCTCTCGGGGGTTGGCGGAACAGGGCTCGACGTTGGCGTGGGTTCTGCAGTCGGCCAGGGCCACGGCACTGGTGTCCACGTGGGGATGAGCACGGGCGTCTCGCTTGGTGTTAGCGTAACCGTAGGCATCGTAGTCTGCGTGGGCGTGGATGAGGGGGTCATCGTGACGCTAGGCTCCGGTGTAGCCGAAGGGAAACTCGTCGGCGTCGGGGCTCGCGTGGCTGTTCGAACAGGCGTCGGGGGCACCACGATGTACGGTGGAGCCCATAGCCAGCTACCTGCCAGGATGCGGTCGCTTCTCAGGCAGTTGGCCTGGCGCAGCGCCTCTACCGTTGTGCCGTAGCGCACCGCAAGTGCATAGAGCGTTTCACCGGCGCGAACCTGCACCTGGCGCCAGTTCGCTGGATGATTGCAGCGATAGACGACTGGCGTGGCAGTCGCAAGCACGGGCACGTAGAACCACTCGCCGGGCTCGAGCGCACGAACCGCATCCAGGCAGTTTGCTCGCAGCAGTTCCTGGACGTTGGTCTGAACGCTGGCCTCCGCAAGCGAATAGACAGTGTCGCCCTCCACAACTTGATAGCGCTGCCAACCTGCTGGCATCGGGCATATCGCCTCTTGAGTCGGAGACGGAAACGCAGATGGAGCGGGAGAGGGCGTTGTCGACGCCACTTCGGTAGTGGGCTGTGGCGTCGCCTGGGGCGGCCTCAGTGTAGGCGGCGAGGCCGTTGGGTAGAGTGTGGGCGTAGCGAATGACAATGGCCTCCAGGGCGACTGTGCAGTCATCAGAGTGTCTATCTGGGCCAACCAGATGCTCCCGACCACAGCCCCGAGCACCAGGGTGCCGAGAAACATCACGCCAATGAACCGAACCAGGGAACCGTGAAACAAGTCTACGTCTCCTCAACCTGCGGCGTTTCTGCAGCAGGGAGCAAGAAACTGAAGGTGCTTCCTACGCCCTCCTCGCTCTCAACCCAGATGCGTCCCCCGTTCGCCTCGACGAGCGTCTTGGCCATCGCTATGCCCACGCCGGTCTCGCCCATTCCTTGCACGAGCGGCTGATTGGCCCGGAAGAGCCGCCGGAACACCCGGCTGTAGTCAACCGGGTTGATCCCTCCCCCAGTGTCGGTGACCGAGACACGCACGTGCCGGGCCATCTCACCGTCGGTTTCCTCGGCACTGACCACAATCTGGGTACCTTCAGCAGAGCACAGGGCAGCATTGGACAGCAGCCGTAGCATGATTTGGTAGAGGCTGTCGCGGTCTGCCACGGCTCGCGAGAGCTCTTGAGGTAGATCGAGCTGCACAGCGAGCTTGCGCTCACGGAACCGCGCAGCCAGGCCCATGATGGCCTCTTCGATGATCTCAATCAAGTTCACGGGCTGGGGCGAGAGCTCGACTGGTCGCGAATCGGGAGAAGAGGTCTGGATCAGATCGTTGAGTAGATGGTTGAGTTGCTCAACGTTGGCCTTCACGCGCTCCAAGAACTGGTGCTGCATACCCGTGAGAATACCGGCCTGTTCCCCCAGAAGTAGGTCCGTGTAACCGGTGATCGCAGTCATAGGCGTGCGGAAATCGTTGACCAGGCTGACCAAAGCCTCACGCCGCTCGGCATCACTCTCTGGAGTGCGCAGCGTAATCACAAGGCCATCCACCCTTCCATCTCGCCCTTGAAGCGCAGCCAAGTCAGCCTCGATGCTGCCATTGTCTACGACCAGACTCAAATGTGTGCGCCCAGGCCCTCTGCCGTTCGATGGCGCCAGAAGCGCGTCCACCGCCCTGGACCACTCGGCGTCAGCGTAAGCGCCATTGATAGGCATGCCAACAACATCGCCTTCGGGCAGATGCAGCATCTGGCGTGCCAGAGCATCGGCCATCGTGATCTGGCCCTCCTGATCGGCAATCACCAATCCGACGGCGCCCTGCTCCGTGACGGCATCTTCGTGCGCTACCGACCCCGCTTGGAGGCTCTCTGGCTGCGTTGTCTGTGTGACGATATGGGCACCGGCCTCCCCAATACGGGTATTCAGGGCGGCAACCTCGTCCTCCAGGCGGGCGCGATGGCTTTCGACCTGCTCCAGTTCCTGGCGGGCTTCCGAAAGTTCCTGTCCAAGTCGGGCGCGTTCCTCCAGCAGCATGTCGCGGTCGACGGTGAGTTCTTTGATCTTCCGCTGCATCACCTCACGCTCATCGGCCAACTGCCGGACCTCGTTCTGCCACACTTCCAGTTCAGCTTGCGAGACATCCGCTTTGCGCCCATCCAATTCACTGTTGAGCGCCAGGATCTCCTCATCGCGGGCTTTGATCTCCTGCACCAGGCTGCGAATCCGGGCGTTCAGCGCCTGGACCTGTACCTTAGCTTGCTCGATGATCCTTTCAGCGTTCTGCTGTCCTACAACGGGCTTTGCCTCGGCGCCCACCTCGACCGCTTCTTGGACCCTGGAAGCCATCGCACGGCTCTCGGACACCCGCGACCGCGCCTGAGCGATCGCCTCGCCCAACAGATCGCCTACAAGGATCGCCGCATCCAGCGCATCCTCGCGCCAACTCCGCGCCCCTTGCGGCCCTCCCAACAACAGCAGGCCCAGCCTGTGTTGTTGCTGTGCCACAGGGACGATGGCCAATGGCGCGGTATGGCTGAATCCAAGCGCCTGGTACAGGGGCGCAACCCACGGGTCCTCGGCCGATGATGCCGCGACCACGGCGCGACCTTGAGCATAGGCGATATCCAGCCCCTCATAGTCCGCGAGCCTTAGGTGCGGTGGGTCGATCTGGGCCGAGTTCGGGGGATGGACTGCCACAACCCGTACCTCATCCGGGACCTCTTCGCCGACAAGCCCGATCGCACAGACGTCAGCGTGCAGCAGGCCGGCCAACCGCGACGAAGCTACAATCAGCGTAGACTCCAGATTGCGCGACCCGCTGACGCTCTGGATTACTTCGGCGAGCGGCACACCTTCGAGAAGGCTGCCGCTGCGGCGGCTGGCGACCAGCGGGCGGGCCTGCAACTGGCGTGGCACGAGCATGGAGAGCAGGGGCAGCGCTACCAGAGACGCCAAGCGCTGCCAACCGTCCACTGCCTGCGTCGGATCGCGCCACACAAGCTGTGCCACGGTACCGAGCAGCCAGAAAAGCGTCACGCTCAGCGACCACTCGCGCTCAGGTACCCTGAGCACCAGGTTCAGGACCAAGCTCACCAGCAGCGTAACCAGGACTACAGCCTGCTGCCAGACGAACGGTTCGGCTGCGAGGGACACCCCTTGCCGGGCGCGGAACAGCGTATCGGCCCCGAACGCGAGCCCCGTGATCACAAGCCAACTCGCTAGAGCCATCGTCTGCCATGGACGGGAGTGAGCTCCAAGCAGCGCGGCCCAGATGAAGGCCGCCACACTGGCGACGAGCAACCATCGCTCAAATGGGGGAACGAAATCCGCAGGTGAAAGCACGCCGCCCACCCCAAGAAGGCCCAGGACGATCAGGCCAACACGCCCGACCAACATGCCTCCCGTGGCCCACAGCCAGCGCCGCGCGTGGGCCAGTGCCGGCGCGCTGCGATAGGCCGTAAGCGCTGCAACAAACGCCTGCTGCAACGCGAAGAGCGTCACCAGGAAATAGACGAGGTTTCCTGGCGACTGGGTTATGACCCGGATGACTTCGTCGAGAATACGCATATCCATCTTGGAGTTCAACTTCGATTATAAGGTACAAAGAACATGGTGACAAGGAAAGCGAAGAGCCCGTAGGCTATGGTATAATGCGGGGGATGTCGGATGCGGGGAAGTCCTGGCAATGCCTCGAGTTATTGCGGTATCGCCACCTGGGGGGGACGACACACAACACGGTTATGAGCACGATCAGCACATGCCGGACTGTCAGGGTCACCAAGCCACTCCTGGCCCTCACCATCCTCCTGCCCCTTTTGGTCTGGGGAGCAGACGTAACCCCCGTGCTCTCCTCGGCCTCCAGGATCTATCTCGACAGCGGCAGCACCCGGCCCTTTTCAGCAGATGCGACGGGCGACTACATCTGCACCGCGCAACTGATGCGGCGCGATCCCTCGCGCTGTCCTGCCTACGGCCCTATGGCACGCCAGGCACGCTTGGACTACCTCCGCTCCAGGCTGCCCGATCCACTCCCCGAGCTGGCGATCGAGGAGATCGAGATACCCGGAGATGCCATCACGCCATACAGCTTCGCATACGTAAGGCCTTTGCCGGCAACAACCTATCGCCACCCTGAAGAAGCGGCTGCAGGCCTCCCACCCGTTCGCGAGTTTCTTGCCGGTGACAACTGGGTTAGCGTGATGGGCTCCCTGGACTACAACGGCGCACAGTGGTACGAGATCAATCCCGAGGAGTTCATCCTCGCAGAACATATCGCGTTCTCGCAGCCATCACGTTTTCACGGTGTTGTTCTGAGCGACCAACCGCAGTACCCCTTTGGATGGATCAATCGAGATATCAGCCCGTCCGCGGTGCCTGGGGAGGCGCCGCGAGCCGACGTCGTACGGCGCCGGTATGAACGCATCACGATGTTCGCCCAAGAGCCGATAGATGAGCAGCTCTGGTACCTGATCGGACCTGACCAATGGGTCGAGCAGTCATACACGTCACGGGTCGATGTCGATGCGCCACCGGAAGGCGTTGAACCCGGCGAGAAGTGGATTGAGATCAACACCTTTGAGCAGACGCTCGCGGCCTACGAAGGCGAGCGCATGGTCTTTGCTACGCTCGTTTCCTCCGGAAGGCCAGCGACCTGGACGCCGAATGGCCTTACCAGGATTTGGGGCAAGCTGCCCACAACTCCAATGAGCAACCACGACGTGGAGCCCGACAGCCCGGCCTGGTATTACCTCGAGGACGTGGAGTGGACCCAGTACTTCAACGGGGCATATGCCCTCCACGCAGCCTACTGGCACAACTCGTTCAGCTTCACACGCAGCCATGGCTGCGTTAACCTTGCCATCCTGGACGCGAAATGGCTCTTCGATTGGACCTCACCCTACACACCCGAGGACGCCAAGATCGTCTATAGTGATGATCAGAATCCAGGCACGTGGGTGTGGGTGCATATGACCTCTCCCTCCGCCAACATCGTAGTGTCATCGCACTAGAAGACGGTCGCAAGGAACGGATGCCACTGGACACAGCGCTCCGCGAGTATCTAGAGTCAAACCGTGAGGAGGCCCAGCAACGCCTCCTCACGTGGTTTGAGGGCGCAGCACGTGACCTGCCCTGGCGCCGAGAGCGAACCCCATATCGCGTGTGGCTGGCTGAGACTATGTTGCAGCAGACCCAGGTGGACACCGTACGCGGCTATTACACGCGATTTCTGGAGAAGTTCCCCACCGTGCACGCCCTAGCCAATGCGTCGCTGGAAGACGTGCTCAAACAATGGGAGGGATTGGGATACTATGGCCGGGCACGTGCATTGCATCGCGCGGCCCAAGTCCTCGTCGAGACAGGCGACGGCAGCCTGCCCCGCGACGTCGCCGCACTGCGCGCTCTGCCGGGCATTGGGGCCTACACCGCCGGAGCCATCGCCAGCATTGCGTTCGGCATCCCCGCTCCTGCGGTCGACGGCAATGTGCGCCGCGTTATGGCGCGCGTACTGGCACTGCCGGAGCCGAGTCAACGTGAGTTGGAGGACGCTGTCACGGTCTGGCTGCCCACGCACGCACCGGGAGCGTTCAACGAAGGCTTGATGGAGCTGGGTGCGACGCTCTGCTCCCCGCGCTCGCCGCGCTGCCTGCTGTGCCCCTGGCACTCGCTCTGCCAGGCCCGCAATCGGGGTGAACAGGAACGCTACCCTGCGCCCAGGTCGCGCAGGGCCATACCCCACTACGACGTGACAGCCGCCGTCACGATCGAGCAGCGCCCGTATCCAGCCACCGATCCAACCGAGCTTCGTATTCTCGTGGCCCAGCGTCCGCAGGAAGCGATGCTTGGCGGACTATGGGAGTTTCCCGGCGGCAAGCGCCAGCCGGGTGAGACACTCCCAGAGGCGTTGAGAAGAGAGCTGCTGGAGGAAATGGGGATCATCGTCGACGTTGGTGAGGAGCTCACGACGGTGAAGCACGCCTACACGCACTTTCGCATCACACTCTATGCGTTTCTCTGCCAACTGGAGCAGGGCGAACCACGTTGCCTGGAGTGTCAGGATTTCCGCTGGGCCACGCTCGATGAGATCCGCGCCCTTCCGATGGCAGTCACCGATCGCAGGATCGCCGCCGCCCTGGAGCGCTGGGTGCAGGCGAGCGCATAAGAACTACCCGGCACCATCAGGCATCTAGGATGGGGAAATCAGGGTGTGGCGCTGCCGGCCCATCGCGCAGCACCACCAGCATCTCATCATGGATACGCCCGTTGCTGGCAATCACCTCGTCGCCAGAAAAAAGCCAGGTCACGCCGCCCCCGAAATCCGAAACACGCCCACCGGCCTCCTGAACCAACAATGAGCCAGCAGCCATGTCCCACGGGCTCAGACCCGGTTCCCAGAAGCCGTCGAAACGCCCACATGCCACGTAGGCAAGGTCCAGCGCAGCGGATCCGGCCCGTCTGACGCCCTGGGAGCGTCGCAGGAAACAATCAAGCATACCGACGTTGTTGGAAGCACCCACCCGGCGATCATAGGGAAAGCCGGTCGCCAGGAACGCCCGCGATAGCGAGTCAACCGTCGAGACACGAATCGCGACACCATTGAGTGTAGCGCCCGCACCGCGTAGAGCCGCGAAGGTCTCGTCGCGCAGCGGATCGTAGACAACCCCTACCTCGATAGCCCCTGATACCATGAGCCCTAGCGAGACACAGATGTGGGGAAACCCATGGGCAAAGTTGTTAGTGCCGTCCAGCGGGTCGACCAGCCACATAGCCTCAGACTTGGCCAGGCGCGACGGCGCCATCCGTGAGACCTGCCACGCATCGCCGCCAGACTCCTCGCCGAGGATCCCGTGTTCGGGAAACGCCGCGCGGAGCCGGGAGAGGATAACGGCCTCAGCCGCCGTATCCGTTTCCGTCACTGGATTGACAGCGCCCTTAAAGCGTACCTGGTCGATCCGGCCAAAACGCTCGCGAATGAGCGCGCCCGCTTCATGCGCGATCTCGACCGCGACGGCGAGGACATCGTGCATCCTCAATCCCCCGACAGAGCTTGCCACCATCGGGTCCAGAAAGCGACTCGCGTCGGCGTCGGCGTCGCCGCCGGAGGCCCGATCGGCACTGGTGTAGCCGTGGGGGTTACCGCAATCGATATGACGAGTGTCTCACCGGAGTGCGTCATCCCGGCGCGCATACGGCTCCACTCGGCCACATATTGCTCACTCTTGACGTAGTCCAGTCGCTCTTTCAGAGTCTCCTGCTCGGCCTGAGCTGCGGCCACGATCGGCTGCAGCGTCGCCAGCTCTGCCTTCAGTGCCTGGTTTGTACGCCAGGCAGTAGAAAACGCTGACACGAGCAGGATAACGAGAGCCGCCAGAAACCCCCAGATCAACCAGGAAATTCGCTGTGCGATGAGGGATTTCTCCTCTTTCTTAGCCATGGTCGCCTCCATCTCGTCGAACCATACCGCCCGCGGACCACCCAAGCCGCCACAGAACACCGCCCAACGCCTTACGCCGGGCCGGCCCCCCCACACCAGAGACGCTGCAGGAGTCTTTTCAGTATAGCATTCTCCGCTGTCACTGCAATCGGCGGGACTTCAAAATAGATGGCAAGTTCGACCAATGACGACAAACTCTCTGCAAGAGCCTGATCACAAACACAATGTGAGGGCAGTCTCTCCTATTCTAACTATCGCCTGTGCTTTCAGAAATTGGAAGGTTTTTGTCAGGTCGAGTGCCATTTCCCTAAGGCGTTTGGAAGGTCCATGTTGTTTAATAGTAGCTGGACGACTGTGGATCGATGACCCAAAGCAGCGAGCAAGGAGACCATGTTATACGCAAACAGTCCTGTTCCCCTGTACAAGCAACTCTACAGCCAGCTACGCGACGCTATTGAGGGCGGAGAATTCGAGACAGGGCGACGGCTGCCTTCCGAACGTCAACTCGCCGCCGAGTACGGCGTCAGCCGCCTCACTACCAGAAGGGCACTCGATCTCTTGCAGCAGAATGGGTATGTCCGTGCCTATCGGGGTAGAGGCTCTTTCGTGGCCCACGCACCCCACACCGCTCTTGAACCGGTGCCGGCTCAGGGATTCCGTGAGGCAACGCGAAGGCAGGGCCTCACGGCACGCAGCAGGGTATTGAGCCAGAGTGTCGTACGTGTCAGCGGCGATGTGGCACGCTACCTCCAGATTCGCGACCTACAGCCGGCCATCAAGCTTCGTCGCCTGCGGCTGGTCGACGACACGCCGATCGCCCTGGACACAGCCTATCTGTCCTACCCCCTGTGCGCCCCCTTGCTCCAAGTCGACCTCGAGCGGTGTTCATTGTATCGCTCTCTGGAGGAGGAGGTGAAGATAACACTTGCCTATGCCTATCAAACGCTGCGCAGGACGCTTGGGCAGAGCAACGATCTTCGCCTGCTGGGGCTCAAACCACCAGCGACTCTAGTACAGCTCAGACGCCAAACCTATGATGGCAACGGTCAAGTTGTGGAGTACGTGGAAGTCCTCTACCTGCCAGACGAGGCAGGTCTCTGCCTGCTCCCCGCGATGCCTGTTGTCTGAATCCTTGTGGTGCGCATCCCCACGCCCCGGGACCACGCGCCAGGCATCACAGCGCTGCCCTGCTGGCCCGGACCAGCAGGGCAGCATTCTTTCGAGGTTACCCTTGTCGTTGGCATGTTAGCCAGTACAATGAACCGTGTGCCCTTGCGCATGACGGTAGATCGGGCACTCGAAAACGAGACAAGGGCCCTATCATGAACTCAACCAACACCTCAACCGGCGTGGCCGGCATAGTCCTGGCCGCCGGTGGCTCGCGACGCTTCGGACAACCCAAGCAACTCCTGGAGTGGGGCGGCAGACCGCTTGTGACACACATTGCCGACACGGCCTGGATGGCCGGGCTCGACCCGGTCATCGTTGTTGTGGGAGCGGCTGCAGATCGCGTCATTCCACTCCTGGAGAATCGACCTGTACACGTCGCCAGAAACTACCGCTGGGACCAAGGGATGAGCAGCAGTCTTCAAGCTGGCATCGTAGCACTGCCACCAGGCACCGAGGCTGCGCTGTTCATCCCTATTGACCAGCCCCTCATCAGCGTGCCCCTCTTGCAGGGATTCGTACGACAATGGCGCACCACGCGTGCGGGGATCATCGTCCCCAAGGCGCCTGAAGGACAACGCGGCACCCCCGTCCTCTTCGCCAGTGAGTTCTTTCCAGAACTTACCGCTTTGACCGGGGACGTCGGCGGTCGGGCCCTCTTTGGGCAGCACGCCCAGCGCGTAACGTACCTCCCGATCTCTGACGCCTCGATCCTGGCCGATGTTGACACTCCCGAGACGTATACCGCGCTGCTGGAGTCGACGCAAGCTGCAGGTCCAGCGATCGACTGGGATTCGCTACGGGGGCTGATCTGCGATATGGATGGCGTACTGTGGCGGGGAGACAGCCCGCTGCCGGGCCTAGAGGCGTTCTTTGCAGTCCTGGAGGCCCTGCAGATCAGCTATATGCTTGTCACTAACAACTCAAGCCGCACACCGGACCAATACGTCGAGAAGCTGCGTAAGATGGGGGTTGAGACGACAACCAAGCACGTCCTGAACTCGGCCATGGCTGCTGCACGCCATATCGCCGAGACGAAACCGGACGCCACCGTCTTCGCCATCGGCGGGCCGGGTGTGCGCCAGGCGGTGGAGGCCGAAGGGCTTGCCTATCGCGACGACATCGGGATCAAGCATGCAGACTTCGTGCTGGTCGGTTGGGATCAACAACTGACCTGGACCAAGCTCGCAGCAGCCACGCGACTGATTCTCGATGGCGCAACTTTCGTTAGCACAAATCCCGATCGCACGTTTCCACTGGAGGCCACACTGGCACCTGGTAACGGCGCGCAGACCGCTGCGTTGACCGCGGCCACGGGCGTAACCCCGATCGTCGCGGGCAAACCCGCAGCCTTGCTCTACCAGCAGGCAATGGCGCGCATGGGCACACCCCCGGAGAGCACGCTTGTCATAGGCGACCGGCTCGATACCGATATCCTGGGCGGCATTCGTCTTGGCAACCCTACGGCGCTGGTGCTCACCGGTGTGTCGACTGCCGACGAGCTGCACGGTTCACCCATCCGCCCCACCATCGTCTTCAACGACTTGCCATCTCTGACTGAGGCTTGGTACCGATCCGCAATCAAGAAGGAAGACCCTCACAATGGCTAACCAGAAACCCAATCTGTACGATCTGGATCTTGGTGGACTGGAGGCACTGCTGCGCGACTGGGGCGAGCCCCGCTACCGTGCCGACCAGATCTGGACATGGCTATATCGTCATCTGGCGACCGAATTCGCACAGATGACCTCGCTCTCGAAGTCTCTGCGCGCCAAGCTGGAAGCGCAGACGGTGCTCTACGTCCCGCCGGTTGTCACGGTCGAGGAATCCATCGACGGAGAGACCCGCAAAGACCTCCTGGAGATGGCAGATGGAGAGCGCGTCGAGGTCGTGCTGATGCGCTATATCGATCGGCGCAGTGCCTGCATCTCTACCCAGGTGGGCTGCGCTGTGGGCTGCGAGTTCTGCGCTACGGGCCAGATGGGACTTCGCCGTAGCCTGACCAGCGGCGAAATCGTGGCCCAAGTGTTGCACCTGGAGCGTGAACTGCGCGCCCAAGGCCAGCACCTGACAAACGTGGTTCTGATGGGAATGGGCGAGCCCTTCTTCAACTACGACAACACCCTGGCGGCGCTAAAGCGGCTGATTCATCCGCAGGGGCTCCAGATAGGGCAACGACGTATCACGTTGAGCACGGCCGGTATCGTGCCCGGCATAAGGCGCTTTGCCGGGGAAGAGCTTCAGGTCAACTTGGCAGTATCGCTCCACGCGGCGACTGATGAACTTCGCAACCAACTCATGCCTGTGAACCGGCGTTACGGCATCGATGCGCTCTTCGGCGCCGTGCAGGATTACATCGAGAAGACCAATCGCAGGGTGACCTTCGAGTGGGTGCTGATCGATGGCATCAACGATACGCCCGATCAGGCCACGGCCCTGGCCGCCAGAGTGACAGGGATGTTGGCACAGGTGAATCTTATCGCCCTCAATCCAACTGCAGGCTATGCGGGTCGCCCTTCCCCAGCCGACCGCATCGAGGCGTTCACCCAGATACTGGATCGCCGGCACATCCCCTATACACTGCGACTACGGCGCGGTTCGGATATCCAGGCCGGTTGCGGCCAGCTGCGCGCCAAAAGTGCGAACAATAGCCTCGCGTAAGGGAAGCGTCAGATTGGCGTCAAGTAGATAAGGTAATAAAACGGTATATTTAGAGTGTACGGAGTCGGGGGCCGTAGACAGAGATTCTCCTCCTTCTGATCAAGCCGGGGGTATGGGACGCCCCCGGCGTTTTTTTTGGGACACCTCAGGTTCTCGCTGCTCCACCGCCGTGCGGAAAGGTGCTTGCCTCACCAAGCATCCGTGATAGACTAGCCTTGATCATGGGAGGCTGCGATGGGGCAAGCGCTATACCGCAAATGGCGACCACAGACGTTTGACGACGTCGTCGGCCAGGAACACATTGTCAAGACCCTGCGTAATGCCCTGCGGTCCGGGCACATCCACCACGCGTACCTTCTTGCCGGCCCCCGCGGTACCGGGAAAACCACGACCGCTCGTCTCATCGCCAAGGCTGTCAACTGCCTCTCGCCAGCGGAGCAACGCCCCTGTAACCACTGTGAGATCTGCAATGCAGTCACCGAGGGGCGGCTGATGGACCTTACCGAAATCGACGCGGCCTCCAACACAGGGGTCGACAACATCCGCGATCTGCTGGAAAAGGTCGGTTTCCGGCCCGCTCTGGCGACCTACAAAGTCTACGTCGTGGACGAGGTACACATGCTTTCCACGCAGGCGTTCAACGCCCTGCTGAAGACACTGGAGGAGCCGCCCGAGCACGTCATCTTCGTCCTCGCAACGACGGAAGTTCACAAGATCCCAGAAACGATTCTGTCGCGCTGCCAACGCTTTGAGTTCAGACGTATCCCCTTGGACGCACTGGTTGGCCGGCTAGAGCAACTCGCTGTAGCCGAAGGGGTTGAGGCTGAACCAGAGGCATTGGACTTGATTGCCCGCACTGCTACCGGCAGTATGCGTGATGCCATCAGCCTCCTCGATCAGATGGCCGCCGGAGGCACAGTTACGGCGGACTACGTGCGGCTGATGCTTGGCGCTGAGCGCCGCGAAGTCGTCCGGTCGCTGTTGAGTGCGTGGGTCGATCGAGACCTGACCGAAGGCCTTCAAGTCATCAATCGCGCCATCGATAGCGGCGCGGACCCTCGCCAGCTATCGAGGCAGATCGCGGACTCCATGCGCGGCTTGCTGTTGATGCGGTTCGGTGCAGGCCATGCCTGGGCCGATCCGACCGCCGAGGAACGTCCCATCTTTGCCGAGATGGCGCGCAAAGCTGAGCCCGAGCGGCTGGTCGAGGCCATCCGCCGCTTCAGTGAAGTGGCGGCCAAACAGCGCACCGGGTGGCAGCCACAGCTTCCCCTGGAGTTGGCCTTTGTCGAGGCATCGTTGCTGCCCACCGCCCCTCCACAACACCATGCCCCCTCCCCCGAATCAGCGCCGACCGCACCGCAGCCGGCGACCCAGCAACCGGTAGCCAGAGAAGAGCCCAAAAATGCCGCCGGAGACGCACCCCGGCGAAAAGCAGCACCTGCGCCGGCACTTGCTTCGACGCTGCATAGCTCACCACCCCACGTTTCCGAAGCCTCTGAGGCCCCCTTCGAGGAGCCTTTGACACCGGCGTCCGCAGAGGCCACAGCACCGGCCTCAGAGAAAGAGCTGGACCCGGACCAAGTGGATGTCGTGAAGAACAACTGGCAGGAGATCATCAAACAGGTACAGCCGGTGAATCTCGGCGCGCTCCTCCGCGACGCAAGGGTGGCCGGCCAGGACCGCGAAGGCAGGCTGGTCTTGGTCTTCCAGCACACGTTTCACTGCAGCAAAGTCGCCGAGCAGGGGAATCTGCGGCGATTGGAAGACACGCTGTCGCGCCACATTAGCGGTCCTTTCAGCGTTCGATGTGTTCTCGAGGAAGACTGGCAAGCACACGCGCCGACCGGCGAAGTCGCGGGCAGACCCGCACCGGCAAAGCCCGCACCATCGCGAAAGAAACCCGCGCCGGCAGTCCCTGTCGAAGAGGACGACCTTATCCGGCGCGCACAGGAAGAGCTGGGCGCCGTGCCGCGAGTCAACAGCTGACAACCGCGCGCGGATCCATTAGGAGTCTTCCTCCGGAGTCACCATGCCCTTGCAGACCGGGCTTGGAGACCAGAAAAGATGCTAAGAACCTATCATTCAAGGAGAACCTATGGCTCACCGTAAGAGTGGCTACGGCAGAATGCAGATGAACCCTAACGACCTGATGCGCCAGGTCCAGAAGATGCAGACCGAAATTGCTGCCATCCAGGAAGAGGCCAACCGCGAGGTCATCGAGGTCTCCTCCGGTGGGGGTATGATCACGTTGGCGATCAATGGGGCACTGGAGGTCCAGCATATCGAGATCAACCCCGAGGTCGTCGACCCTGACGATGTCGAGATGCTTCAGGACTTGGTGCTCGCAGCGGTCAACGAAGGCATTCAGAAAGCCCAGGCGATGGTTGCGGATCGTATGGCTTCCGTGACCGGTGGCCTCGGGATTCCAGGTCTGTAGTTCGCCAACGCTCCCTATGCGGATTCCAACGCATGTCTAGTTCAGCGGTTCCCCCTTCAGTAACTCAACTGATCGAGGCGTTCGCCAAGCTGCCGGGCATTGGCCCCAAGACAGCATCGCGTCTCGCTTTCTTCCTCTTGCGTGGCAAGTCCGAGCTGGCGCTTAGCCTTGCAGAGGCGCTTCAGGGACTCGTGACCAACACGCGCTTCTGCTCGATATGCTACAACGTGACTGAAGCCGATCCCTGCCCAATCTGCTCCGATCCAATGCGTGATCAGGGCCTCGTCTGCGTGATTGAAGAGCCTATGGACCTGTTGTCGCTCGAGCGAACTGAGAACTACCGCGGCGTCTACCATGTCTTGCACGGAGCGCTATCGCCCCTCGAGGGGATTTTCGCAGAAGACCTCCGCATTACCGAGTTGGAGAAGCGTGTTCGAGAAGCCCAGATTAACGAGATCATCCTCGCGACGAACCCTACCAGCGAGGGAGATTACACCGCGGCCTACCTGGTTCAGCGCTTGAAGCCGTTGGGTGTCCGCATCACGCGCCTCGGTCGTGGCCTGCCAGTGGGGGGCGACCTGGAGTACGCCGACGCCGTCACCTTGTCGCGGGCGCTGGAATCGAGGCAGGAACTGTGATGCCCCCAAACGCAACGCGTCAGCGCCGTTTCGGGAGGTCCTGACGTGGAGAACACTTGGCGCGTAGAGATACGCACCGGCTGGATCGTCGGCCTGGCACTGGCCGTGATCTTGATCGCCGCGACGGTAGGCCTGATCGTTCTGGCCGTGGTTACGCCTATCTCGATCCGCGTCTTCCTGATAGGTCTAGGCGCATGCCTGACGCTCGGCCTCGCCATTCGTGTCCTCTACCAGCTCTGGGGGCTGATCAACGCGAGTTACGAGTTGGACCGCAACGCCCTAACCATCCATTGGGGACCAGTGGTACACCAGATCCCTATGGGGTCTGTTCGTGAAGTCATCTCCGGCACGAAGCTCGAAGACCTGCGCGTCCGTCCCAGCCTCCGCTGGCCAGGCTACGGCGTAGCGATCGGACGTGGCGCGGGTGTGGACCCCATCCTCTTCTATGGGACTCGCGCGCCCCGGTCGCAAGCGATTGTGCGCACCGACGCGCTGGCGTATGGCGTCTCGCCAGCCGACCTGGAAGAGTTCCTTGTGGCGCTGCGCGAGCGGCTGGAGATGGGTCCCACGCAGGAGGTTGATCAGCGCTCGTCGCATCCAGGGTTCTTGGACTGGCCAATCTGGCGCGACCGGTGGGCTTTGGGTATGCTCACAGGTAGTGTGATGCTCCTGGTTTTGCTGGTGGGCTTGCTCTGCTGGCGCTATCCCTATCTTCCCGCCGAGATTGCGCTCCGATTCTCGCCGGGCGGGGAGCCTCTGCTGATCACCCGCGCAGCGCGTATCTTCTACTTTGCCCTCCTGGGCACGATCTTCGTGCTGCTCAATGGTGGGCTGGGGCTCTTCTTCTACTCCCGCGAGCGACCGGTCTCATACTTCCTGTGGAGCGGCCTGCTGGCTGCATTGGGCAGCCTCTGGGCAGGGGTGGTCTCCATCCTGTTGATGCAGAGCTAATTTGATTCAGCTGGCAGCTTTCGACCTGGATGGCACCCTAGTTGACAGCAAGTTGCAGGTTCGCCCGCGTGTCAGGGCCGCCATCGCGCGCGCGCTGGAATATGGTGTGACCATCACATTGGCCACCGGTCGAATGTTCTCCGCGACTCGACCGTTTGCCGAGGCCCTGGGCATTCGGGCACCTCTGATCTGCTACCAGGGTGGTTGGATTCAGGGGTTGGAGACGCCTGTACTGCACCGGGACGCACTCCCAACGTCCCTGGCCCGCGCTTCGATTGCGATGGGCAAGGCCCAGGGATGGCACACCATTCTGTATGCGGATGGTGAGCTCTACATCGACGCGATGCGCCATCCCCAGCGCTTCTACGAGCAGCTTCTGGGGCCTGCACCAAGCGTGGAGCCGGAGTTAGTGTCGGTGCTCGAAAACCACACGCCGGATAAAGTGCTGTTCGTGGCCGACCCGGACGAGATTCCCGGAATGGAGCGTCTGCTAACGAGCGCCTTCGGATCGGAGGCCGAGGTCGTTCAGTCCCATGCTCGCTTCATCGAGATCGTTCCCCAGCACGTCACCAAGGGGCGCGCGCTGGCGTGGCTGGCCGACTACTACGGGCTCCCACGCCACGCAGTGCTGGCAGCCGGCGATCAACAGAACGATATCTCGATGGTACTGTGGGCCGGCGTGGGGATCGCTATGGGCAACGGCGTTCCCGCCCTCAAAGCCGTTGCCGATTGGATCGCGCCGTCGCTCGAAGAAGATGGCGCGGCTGAGATCTTCGCCCGCTACATACTGCCGGAGCCTGGCCTGGCCGAAGGGCCGGCGAATTGACCCTCAGGAGGAAGCAAACTGACCGCGCCCATCATCTCCATCCGCAGTCCCGGCGCCATCGAACGGGCAGCAGCGCTGCTGGGTGAGGGCGAGTTGGTCGTGGTGCCAACAGACACCATCTACGGAATCGCAGCCCTACCTGGCGGGGCACACCCCGATAGCACCGGCGCCGACGTAGTCCGCCGGATCTACGATGCCCGCGAGCGTGAGCCCGAGCCAGCACTTCCCTTTTTGCTGGCTTCCCGGCCCGATATGGGCCGGCTGACGCGGCCCAATATCGCCGCCATACGCCTGGCCCGGCGGTTCTGGCCCGGATCGCTCACCCTGATCCTACCCCCTTCACCAGATCTGCCGGCTGCCCTGAGGGCCTTCCCAATCGCCGTCCGCGTGCCCAACTTCCCGGCCCTGATTCCCCTGCTGACGGCCATTGGCGGATACCTCCTCACGACCGGCGCGATCCGCTCCGGCTACTCTCCAGCGATCACCGCAAGTGAGGCGAACCAGCTCTTCGGCAACGACGTGGCGCTGATTCTGGACGGCGGACGCACGCCATACGGTATCCCCTCAACCATTATCGACTGCGTCTCAGATCCGCCGGAAATTCTGCGACGGGGGAGTATCCCGGATGAACAGATATGGCAAGTCCTGCAGTACACCAGCCCTGATCGCCCCTTGCCGGAAGAGCCGTGAGCAGCACGCAAGTGAGTCGTGGCGCGCATAGACGTGCAACCACGTGGCTGCCGCTGATCCTGACGTTGCTGTTGGCCGCGGGTCTGCGCTTCTGGCACTTGGATGCCCAGTCCTTCTGGAACGATGAGGGCAATACGGCACGGCTTGTGGAACGGCCCGTTCCGCTCATCATCGAGGGGGCGGCAGGCGATATCCATCCTCCGGGGTACTACCTGCTCTTGGCCGCCTGGCGCGCCGGGGTGGGAGAATCGGAATTCGCGCTACGCAGCTTCTCCGCACTCTGTGGCGTGGGCATGGTGGCTGTAGCCGCCGCTGTAGCGCGCCGAGCCGGCGGCTGGCTGCCGGCATGGGGGGCCGCGGCCCTGGTTGCCGTACATCCGTTGGCTGTCTACTACAGTCAAGAGGCCCGGATGTATGCCCAATTGGGGCTCCTGTCGGCTCTGACGCTCTGGGCTGCCACCAAGTTTGTCTACCTGACCCGGCGAGCCCCGGCTGATCACTGGTATGATCGCCGCTACCTCACCTGGGTGCTCTCTGCCACCTTGGGCCTGGGCGTGTGCATTGCCGCCGGGCTCTACACTCAGTACACGTACGTGCTCCCGCTCGCAGGTCTCAATATGGCGTTCGCCCTCAGTTGGCTGACGCGCCGACCACGCCGCTGGCTAACGGTCGCGGCCTGGATTGGGGCGCACGCTCTGGCGGGCGTCCTCTTTCTGCCGTGGGCGCCCACCGCTCTGGGAGCGACCGGCTGGCGACCCCCAGACCTCAACACCGGCGAAAGCCTGCAGGCTATGACACGCGCGATGCTCAATGGCGTGGGCCAGTCCGGCAAAACAGGAGGGACCATCCCCCTGATCGCCGTGGGACTCCTGGGCCTGTGGGCGATCTGGAGATCAGTGCGCCCGCGCACGCCGCAGGCCGCGCAATTCGTCACGTGGGCAGCCTTATTGATGGCGGCGATGCCGCCGGTCGTGATCGCCATAGCGGGTATCTACCGCCCTGCATACCTGAAGTTTCTCACGGCGGCGATAGGGCCACTCGCGGTGTTGCTTGCGGTGCCGCTGGGATATCTAGAACCACGGATTAGCGACCGACTGGCCGCTACGTCACCTGCTTTGCGCGCCTCAAAGCCTCAAGCCCCCACGCGATCTTGGCTGCGCTGGGCACTGGTGGTGCTTCTGCTGGGCCTTGTGCTGTCGGCACAGGTCCGCGCGCTAGTGACCCTGTCCACAGATCCCACGCTCAGGCGCGACGACTATCGCGGGATCGCTGCCGCCATCCGGGCCGCAGGTCGCCCCGGTGATGCAATCTTGCTCAATGCGCCCAATCAGTGGGAGGTCTTCACATACTACTACCGGTCGGAGCACGGTGACATGCTGCCTGTGTACCCGGCACCGTATCGCCCGACCCAGGGGGAGGCTGAGGCTTGGGTCGATGGAATCGTGGAACAGCACGAAAGGCTCTTCGTGCTCTTCTGGGGCGACCTCGAATCCGATCCGGACCGCTGGATCGAACGCGCACTGGCGCAACGTGCCTTTAAGGCCGATGATACGTGGATCAGCTCGGTGCGTCTGACGCGCTACGGGACCGCGCCGCTCCCCGGCGGGCCCGACGCCGATCTGGATGTGTGTCTGGGTGGGTGCGACTTGATCCGGCTCTTGGGCTACGCCCTCGCAGAGCCAACGCTTCGGCCCGGGGACGTCGTGCCGTTGACCCTCCTATGGGCCGCCGTGCAGCCTCCTCCTGAGCGATACAAGGTCTTTGTGCACCTTGTCGATGCAGATGACACACTCATCGCGCAGGTCGACACTGAGCCGCGGGGCGGGTTCCTACCCACCGATAGATGGGTGCCGGGCGAGACTATCGCCGACCATTATGGTCTCTGGCTCCCGCCGCAACTGGACGCGGGTGTCTTCCGGCTGCGCGTAGGTATGTATGCGTTCTCGGGCGATCGGCTGCCCATTGACAGCGCTGACACGTTGGTGGGAGACGCACTCGATCTGACGACAATCACAGTTGTGAACACCCCGTAGGGTACCGCTAGGTCTGAAGATCGCCCGCCCCGGGCGCTGCGGTCTGCGGGGCCTCAACAGCCTGGAGATCTACCGCGCGAAAACAGCAACCACTGCGGGCACGGCGGTAAGCGAGTCGATCTGCGGCCCGTCTGCCATCCACAGGCCGCTCGAGGTTCCACCATCAAGATTGAGCGCTACATCGATGTCCAAGTCCGAGTCTGCTAGCCAGACCGCCAACTCGTTCAGACTCAGATACCCCCGAGCCGCCACCAGCAACAGGATCCGCCCCTGGCGATCTTGCGCGACCACCGTGCGCCGCGAGGGGCGCCCGTCGTCAGCATCGGCGGGAAATCCCATTACGCCCCCCGGCTTGACCAGCACAGGAAAGCTCTGAATGGCTTCCCGCAGGGGCTCGCCGGGATCGTAGGGCCACGAGCGCAGCCACCGCACCGACACACGATCGTCGGAGGTCACCGCGAGCATGCCGGCGTAATCGGGGAGAGGTGTGCCAAAGCGCTCCCCTTGTGCGATGGTCAGTCCGGTCACCGCCAGCTCGGGCGTGAAGTAGCCGCCGTTTGCGACCAGAAGCGCGCCAGTCTGACCGGCCCAGACACTCACCGGATATGCGGCTTGAAGGGCGTAGTGGACTTCAAAGCGTACCGAATCCGGGTCAAGACGGACGATGGTGACTCGCTCAGTAGTCTGCCCCGCCGCTACGTCGAGGCCCCGAATCTCCATCCCAGGCTGCACGCGCTGCCAACCCGTGTCCGGCGGCAGTGGCGTTGGTGACGGATAGAGCGTTGGCACCGGGGATGACCCCGGTCCAGCTGGCGTGGTGGCGGTCGCCAGTGGCGCTGCCGTAGGGATCGGAGGCCCGCCCCCGCACGCTAGCACGAGGGTCAGCAGCAGCACGCTCAGAAGTAACCGCCATCGTCGCCTCACCATAGCATCTGAGTATAACGACGACGCGCTCACGGACAACCCCGAGCGTGGCGACCGGCCAGGTCAAGCTACGACCTGTCCCTGCAAGCTGCAAACGTCTGGCGCCTTAGGGCAGCCCGAGTGCTTTCAGATACCCGCCGTTGATCCTGCACGCCCCAAAGGCGACGTTTTCGAGGAAACTGTCGAGCATCTCGGCGGCCACATCGCGTGGCAAGCGCTGCTCGCGAATCTCCTGGTAGGTACATCGGGGGTGCTCGGCGAAGTCGGCCAAGGCGTCCCACCCTTCGGGGCGCCGGATCGAAGCGATGCAGCGATCGGTGTCGAGCCGCTTATAGGTCCAGAACGCCCAACCGATGCCCTCAGACTCCAACAGGGTGCGGAAGTCGGTGATCCAGGCGTAGGTGTTCTCGCCTGACTCGCCCATATAGAGAGGCACGTTGTGCCGCCGGCTAAACTCCAGGTAGGGCGCGATGAGCTGCGGGCTAACCGGCTCCCAATAGCGATGGAATGTGTACGCCGCTCGCTCGTCGAACGGCTCTCCGAAAACTGCGAAGTTGGTGTTCCACTGGGCTCCGCCGAGGAAGACGATGTGGTTTGGATCCACCTCACGGATTGCGGCTACGATCCGCCGGTAGAGCGGTTCCAGCAGCGGATTCAGGCGTTCAGTGTCGAAGTACGTCGCGATCGGCTCGTTGAGCAGGTCATATCCGAGCACGATAGGCTCATGGGCATACCGTCCAGCCAGCGCTTGCCACAGACGGATCGTCAGGTCCTGGCTCGCCTCGTCCTCGTACAGAAACGGATAGCCATGGCTGTCATCGATGTTGTCGCCCGTTTGCCCTCCAGGAGCCCCGTGCATATCGAGCACAATGTACAGACCGACCTCGCGACACCACGCCACCAAAGCATCTAGCAGGCCATATCCGGGCCCCTCTAGCGCACCGGAGGGGTTGGGGCTGACGAATAGCCGGTAGTTGAAGGGCACCCGTATGTGATTGAGCCCGGCATTTCTCAGGAACGCCACGTCCTCCAGGGTGATGTAACGCCGGAAGAAGGCCGACCAGAAATCCGCAGCCGCGTGCTCGCCCACCAGTTGGCAGATCAATTCGTTGATCAGCCGGGGAGAGCTGGCACGCTTGAACCCGAACATATAGCCCTCGGCAAGCAGCCAGTTCCCCAACCCCATACCCTTGAGCAGCATCGGCTCCCCATCCGGTCCCAGAAACTGCCGCTCCCGTATCGTCACATACCCGGTTCCCATTGTCATCCTATGCCCCCTTCTGTACGATCTTGGTAGACTGCTTGATGCCAGCATTGCGTATCAAGTGTTAGCAATCCCCTCAGGGAATTCAGATTCCTTCCAAGCCCTAGATGCTTGCCGATACCGTCAGCCGTGGCTCGGCCATCACCAGCGAAAGCGCCAGCGCCACCGCCGAAAACACCGCCGAGATCGCCAGCAGAACCCCGAACCCCACGCCGTCCACAATCAGGCCACTCGCCATCTCGGTGAAGCGTGCCAGGCCGAAGAGTGTGTTGGCGAACGCCAGGTACATCGGTCGTTGGGCGTCCGGCGCGAGATCGAGGAGATAGTTGGTTATCCCTATTCCCGAACCCGAGCTAAACGCCCCCGCGATCAGGAAGACGGTCGCAAAAGCGTAACCCAACCAACCAGATGCATCGGGCAAGCTACGGTTAGCAGTCCCAATCAATAACGCCAGCAAGGGGGGAACGACCCCAACGACGTTTGTAAGCACAAGCAGCTTGCGGTTGCCCAGTGTATCGCTGACCCGCCCCCAGATCAAGTTTGAACCGATGCTCGCGACGGTACGCGCGCCCAGGTAGAAGCCGAGCATACTCGCCTCGATACCCAGTTCGCGCTCCGCATAGACGATGTAGAACGGCGCTGCCCAACTGCCGCCGGTCAAGGCCAGGCGGACCAGAACGTAGCGCCTGAAAAGGGCATCCTCGCGCAGAAGCTCCAGGCCGCGGCGAAACTGTGCTATGACACGGTCCAGCATACGCACATCGGCAGCCCCATGCACGGGACTCGGCGGTTCCCTCACAATCGCCCACGACCACGCCGTCACCGCCATCGCAACGGCAGCCAAAAAGAAGAGCACCGCCACGTTGAGAGGGAAGTGCAGCCCTCCCGGTTCAGCCAGAAGCAGGCCGACCAGGGAACTGCTCCCCAGCGCGAGGATGCCTCCCCAGAACATGCGCTGTCCGAAGAAAGCGCCACGCCGGCGCGGCGGCACAACCTTGCCCACCACGTCCATGAACGGGATCCCCACCAGTCCCGCACCCAGGCTGAAGAGCGTCAACATGATAAAGAAAGCCCAGGGCAGCCAGGGACTGTGCGCCGGCAGCAACGCAACAATCGCGGCAAAGACCAACAGCGAAGCCGAACGGAAAATCGAGATCAGCCGGTAGAAGGGCAGCTTGTAGGGCTTGCGCTCTACGTAGCCCGCGGCGAGCATCTGCAACAGAAACGATCCGCCAAAGCGCAGTGGCGACACCAGACCGATCAGCACGTTGGACGTGCCCAACTGAGACAGGAACCACGTCAGCACCATCTGCGTATCGACGAAGACGTCTCCCACCCGGAAGAGCGCTCCGTTGATGACACCCAGGGTGAAGTTGCGCCGTTGATCGTGCGGACTCAGGGAGAGCGGCTCGAAAGGGGAGGCTAGGCCGGCACGACCTGGTTCACAGGTCGTGCCGGCAACTTCGGCCGAAGCCGCCTGCAGTGCAGACTCAGGCATCGAGAGTCCAGGCAAGCTCCAGTTCGTGCAACTTGGTCGTAGAAGGCATGCCCGTGACCTCGTCCCATCCCATCATCGCGTAGAACTGGGTCACAGCCGCGTCGAGTGCCTCGGGCTCCACTGGCTTTTCGGACACCGTCCCACTGAAGTGAGGCGTGGCCAGCCTGGCGGGGAGTGTGTCGTCAGCGCGCGTCCAGCCGGCGCGCATGTTGAACAGGCGCATCATCGTGACGAAGCGTTCACCAGCCTTCGCCAGTTCCCACAGATTGGTCCGCCATCCCGTGATGGCGCGCACGAGTTCGACCTTCTGATCCGTAGACCACGGCACGAAATTGCACAACCCAAGGGCATTCTCCAACCACTTCATGTTAGCCGTGACCATGTATGCGTGCACCTTGGCGGGGTTGAGCACGGTCGTGGGCACGGGCGTGAAGACCCCCATGGTCTTCCAACCTTCACCCAAACTATCGCGGGCAAGGCCCTCATCCCAGATGTTGTGCATATGGTCGGCACCGGTCGGCGAGACGGCATAGCCCAGGGCCTGACCGTGACGAGTACGCGCCTCGTGCATCGGCAGCGGCTGCTTGTGACAGTTCAGGATGTACTGCTTAGCCTCGTCGCCGATCCTGGCCGCCACATACTCGTTGCCTTCCGCAAGCAGGTCGCCCAGGCCCACACGATCGGCGATCATCTGTGTCATCGCCACCATTGCCTTACCGTTGCCAAAGCGCAACTCCAGGCCGCCTGTGTCTTCCATGTTCAGCAGTTCGTTCTCGAAGCACTCCATGGCAAATGAGATCGCCATGCCAGTGGCGATGGTGTCCAGGCCATACGCGTTGCAGATCTCGTTGGCCTTGGAGATCGCGCGCAGGTCGTCGACGCCGCAGTTGGAGCCGAACGAACCAAGCGTCTCGTACTCGGGGCCGCCGTAGATGGGATCGACCTGGTAGTCCTCATCTTCGACTTTGACGACGCGCTTGCACCGGATTGGGCAGGCGAAGCAGCCACCACGATCGATCAGCACCGTGTCGCGCATCGCTTCGCCGCCGATCTTCTCGTTGCCCTCAAACTGCCCATCCTGGAAGTTGCGGGTAGGCAGCTTTCCCTGCGCATGCAGACCTGTCAGGCCGCCCGGCGTGCCCAATTCGTGCATTGACCAGGCCATATCCTTCCAGTTGGTCGTCATGTACTTGGCCAGAGCCTTGACCCCTTCCTCGTCGGCAAGCGGAATCGCGGTCCGCCCACGCGCCACAACACACTTCAGCTTCTTGGATCCCATGACGGCACCCAACCCTGTGCGGCCTGCGGCGTGTTTCAGATCGTTGATCACGCATGCGTAGCGCACCATCTTCTCCCCTGCCGGGCCGATAAGGGCCAACCGCGCGTTACGCTCGCCCAGCTCCTCCTGAACCTTCGCCTGGGTCTGTGCTGTCGTCAATCCCCAGAGGTGATCGGCCGGGCGTAGTTCCGCTTCACCGTCGTGAAGCCAGAGATAGACGGGCGTCTCAGCCTGCCCGCGGACCACGACCGCGTCGAACCCAGCCCGGCGTAACTCGGCGCCAAAGAAGCCACCCACATCCGCCTCGCCATACCCCCCCGTCAACGGCGACTTGCCACCGACCGCGCTGCGACCCGATCCTGCGACGGGCACCCCCGTGATGGGGCCGCCCGCGAAGATCAGCAGGTTGTCGGGGCCGAGGGGATCCACATCGGGCGCCATCTCCTTCAGCAGGTAGTAGGCAACAAAGCCCGAACCGCCAATGTAAGTCCGGTAGAAGAGTGCGTCAGGTTCCTCAACCTCCAGGGTCTGCTTTGACAAATCGACCTTGAGTATCTTGCCAGTATAGCCGTCCATAATCTCCTCAATCTCCTCCAACTGTGATTCCCTCAGTGTCTCGTGGTCTTCTGCTATAACCTAAGCCCAACCCCGCTCAGTTCTGCGGGGGAATCAGGGCGTCCCGAATAGGGGCGACCCATACGTCGTTGTCAATGTCGTAGACGATGAAATCTGAGTCAAACTGCCAGTAGGCCCAGCTCCAACCCGAGGCCTCTGCCAAACGCGCGACAAAGTGTGTGTACCTGGCGCGCGATGGCATGTCAGCCCGATCGTACGCTCCAAACTCTCCCAAATACAGCGGGCGGTGATGCGCTTCTGCCCATGCCTCGGCACGCGTGAAGTCCGCGATAATCGCGTGCTGCTCCTCCGGCGTGGCGTGCCATTCGGTTCCTACGTAATCCTGAAAACTGGACCAGGGCGCGCCCTGGTGCGTGAACTCCATAGGACGGTAGTAGTGCACGGTTGCGATGATCGCCGTGTCGTCCTCGGGCAGCATCAGTTCATCGAGGTGGTCGATGCCATTCCAGAAGGCCGGTCCGATGATCACAACACGATCGGGATTGCTCTCGCGCACAATCGCGTGAGCCTCCAGTAGGTACTGGTTCCAGAGAACCGGCGTCAGGGCCCGGCACGGCTCATTGAGTAGCTCGAAGCAGACCGTCTCAGGCAGACCTCGATAACGCTGCGCAAGCTGCTTCCAGGTCGCCAGGTAACGATCGTGGTTGCCCACCGGATCGTCGCCCATAGCGCCGAACTCGTGCATGTCCAGAACCACCGCCAGGTCATTGCTCAATGCCTGGGCAACGGCCCAGTCGAGCGTCTTCAGCCAGCCTTCCCCAATGTGGAATCGTGGCGCCGATTCCATATGGGCAAAAGGATGCAGGTTGACGCGAACGTGCTCAAAACCGGCCTCCTTGATCAGCCGGAAATGCCGATCCTGCATGCGGGCCCCGGAGCCATCCCGCCAGATTGGGTCATAGCCGATGATGTTGACACCGCCACGCAGACGGCGGTTGAGCTCAAACGCCCGCCCAGCAGAGGTCCGGTCATCGTCGGTAGACATCGCAGTTCCCCCATCTCCTCTAGGATGCAACAAGTCTCCATTCTACACGGATAACCGAAAGGTCAACACGGAGACAGCGGCTCCGCTCAGTGGGGTGGAAAGGTCACAACCCCGACCGCGAACATCGACACTGCCCGCCAAGGCCTCCCTGCGGCTTAAGCGGGTGCTCTTTCAGTCTACACCCATGACAACAGACCTGCCATCACCAACACGTGCACGCGCACGCGCTGTTGACAATCGCGCCAGAATCCACTACCATGGGAACGAACCTAGAGAGTTCGACCCGATATACAACATACAGCAGATGCCCTCCGACCCGTCAGGACCCTCGGGGCCCAACGGGCGATAGGGTGCAGAGAGCAATCCCTGCGCCTGCCGTGTTTGCAAAGGAGGCAGCGCTGCCCGCATCGCCGGGCAGGGCTGCCTTTTTCTTTGCTCGAGGCTACGTTCTGAGTTCGCGTGCCAGTCACCTTCGGCACGATCTATCAAGCAGATTCAGGCTCAATCCAATGGAGGTACAGCTATGTGGATGTTGCGGCTGGATATGACCAATCGTTCATACAAACTGGAGGAAGTCCCCGAGCGCTATCAGAAGCTCGGCGGACGTGGTCTGACGTCGACACTCGTCTATGACGAGGTCGATCCCGAGTGTCACCCTCTGGGCCCCAACAACAAACTCGTCTTCTCGCCTGGCATCATCACGGGCACGTCCGCGCCCACGTCGGCCCGCGTCTCGGTGGGCGCCAAGTCACCGCTCACCGGTGGCATCAAAGAGGCCAACGCCGGTAGTGGTTGGGCGCCAGGACTCGCCCGGATGCACATCAAGGCGATCGTCGTGGAGGGGCAGCCGGAGGACCACGATGGCTACTGGATGGTCCACCTCAGCTGGGTGAATGGCCAACCACAGGTCGCCTTCCTGCCCGCCGACGAGTATGTCGGCCGCGATCTCTTTGAAGTCTATCCTGAAGTCTACGAACGCTTCGGCAACCGCACCTACGTAGCTGGCATCGGAACAGCTGGGGAATTCGGTTACGCCAACTCGGGGATCGTCTTCAACGACATGAAGCTGCGGCCCACCCGCTACGCGGGCCGTGGCGGGCTCGGGGCGGTCATGGGCAGCAAGCACCTCAAGTTCATCGTTGTGGACCCGACGGGAGCTCCCGGTGTGGAGATCGCCAACCCAGAGCTGTTCAAAGAGGGTCAGAAGAAGATGCGCGATGCGCTGATGGAGCACGCCATCACCAAGCCCAAGGGCGGCCTCAACACCTACGGCACCGCCATCCTCGTCAACATCCTCAACGAGGCGGGCGGCCTGCCTACCCGCAACTTCCGCAGCGGGCGCTTCGAGGGCGCCGCCGACATCGCCGGCGAGGCCATTTTCGAGACCAACAAAGAGCGCATGGGCAAGGAGATCTACAACCACAACTGCAGTCCCGGCTGCATCATCCAGTGCTCGAACACGTTGTACGACGCCAACGGCAACGAGATTGCGTCGTGCATCGAATACGAGTCGGACTGGTCGCTGGGCGCCGACTGTGGCATCGCCGATCTCGATGCGATTGGCAAGATGGTGGCGCTCTGCAACGCCTATGGGTTCGACACCATCGAGGCCGGCGTCACCATCGGCGTAGCGATGGACTCGGGCGTGATCCCGTTCGGTGACGTCGATGGTGCCGTCAACCTCCTGCACGAGATGGGCAAGGGCACGCCGATGGGCCGGCTGCTCGGCATGGGAGCCGCCAACGTCGCCAAAGCATTCGGGAACCCGCGCTCGCCCACAGTCAAGGGTCAGGCCATGCCGGCCTATGAGCCGCGCGCGGTCAAGGGCATTGGGGTCACCTACGCCACCAGCACGATGGGCGCGGATCACACCTCGGGCTATACAATCGCTCCGGAGATCCTCAGTGTCGGCGGAGCCTCGGACCCGCTCAAGTCCGAAACGGCCAAAGCCGATCTGAGCCGCGCGTTCCAGAAGACAACGGCGCTGATCGACTCCAGCGGTCACTGCCTCTTCATCGCCTTCGCGATCCTGGACATCCCCACCGGCTTCGAAGGCATGATCGATGAGATCAATGGTGTTCTTGGCACCAACATGACCGGCGACGAGGCGGTCGAGATGGGCGCCGAGATCCTGCGGCGCGAGCGCGCCTTCAACGAGCGAGCGGGCCTCACCAAAGCCGACGACCGCTTGCCCGAGTTTATGCGCTACGAGAAGCTGCCGCCGCACAATGTCGTCGCCGACCTGCCCGACGAGGTTATGGACGCCGTATACGGCGAGCTGTAGCACAAGCCCCTTGTGGATAGCAGATGCGGTAGGGGCACCCGCACGGGTGTCTCTACCGCATCGCACATCCCCACTTGCGCCCCACGGCACCCACATCACAATAGGGGCATCGAGAGACGGAACCGGCTGCGATGCAAGTGACAGTCAAGCTGTTCGCCACCCTCCAGCGCTATGGCCCTGAAGGTGTAAGAGTGGGCGTGCCCTTCAAGGTTACCCTACCCGAGGGGAGTACGCTAGGGGATCTGGTGGCACAGCTAGGCCTGCCCGAGCGGGAGGTCAAGGTGACCTTCGTGGACGGGCGCGCGCGCCCCCCGGAGTTTACCCTATCACCCGGCGCTGAAGTAGGCATTTTCCCGCCGGTAGGAGGTGGTTAATGCGGATCGACGTTCATCTGTATGGGCCGTTAGCTCGCTATGGGGGCAGCCATCGCAACATCGCCGCCCAGGTCACCCTCGACCTGGCGGAGGGCGCCATGTTGCGCGATCTCCTGGAAGCCCTGGAAATGCCGACCGAGGCTCGCGGCATCACATTCATCAACGGCAACCTCAGTGCTATGCCGGGGCTACAGCCGGATCTCGACCATACGTTGCACGACGGCGACCGCATAGCCTTCTTCCACCCCAAAAGCATGTGGCCCTTCCAATACCGGCACGATGTCGCCGCAATCGGCGAGTTCAAGGAGGCCCTGGCTGAGAGAAACGACCACGGACTGCGATCCAGATACGACGGCGAAGAGATGACCTAGACACAGCATCTTCGTTGTGGCCCCAGGTATTAGACGCCTTTAGGAGGCTGCGATGTTGACGGATGCCGCGAGAATCGGCGAGCGGATACTGACCGGGCCCGCTGGTGCCTGGTTCCGTGGTGAGCTGTGGCTCGCTTATGGAGCGCTCGATGGTTCGCTCATCATCCGGTCGGTGGGCGTCCATCAGAATGCGGCAGTCACGACTCGACGTGCCCCAGGCTTCGCAGCGGGCATGGAGGTCTCGGCGACTGCGTGGGCAGATCGTCTGTATGTGCTGTTTGGCACTGCGGGTGAGGGTTATCGACTCATCTCCACCCGCGATGGCGTCGTCTTCTCATCGCCCACACCCTTACCGATCGACGGCTTCACTGGGCTCGCGGGGCTCGCGGCCTATGCGGGGGGGCTCGCGATCCTGTGGGCTGAAAACGCCGGGGGGCGTGCGCACCTTCTGCAATCCAGCAATGGGGGCGCGTCTTTCAATGACACCACGTTGCCCTTCGCTGTCGCGCCGCTTCCTGGCATCACGGCCGATCCCACCATGGCCGACCTGTTCATTGCCTTCGGGAACCGCCAGGGTGGCCCAGGCTCCTTCACCATCGCCGCAATCGATCCAGCGGACCCTGCCATAATGCTCCGAAGCATCAACACCGCCACTCCCGTGAACGCCTTCAGCACTGCGCTCTGCGCCACACGCTACCGCAATCAGCCCGGCCTGCACGTGGCCGTTCAGGAAGCGGTGGCCGCGGGATTCGGTTACTATCAGGGCCGCAGCGCGCCTGCCGACCTGGGGTCCGTCAGCGGGGAAGAGCCGTTTGCCCTACTGGCTTACGATCTGTCGCTTACGTGGGACGGCACGCGCGCTTGGGCGGCATGGCGCGGCGACGTCGACGATCTGTGGGTCGGGCCGTACGTCACGGTATTCGACCTCCCCGAGGAACTGCGGAGCCTCCTCGGGGAAGAGTGCGATCCACGCGACTGTCCCGTCGACCCGCGCCTCGTGTGCTCCGCCAGCGATGACGTGGTATGGAAATACGTCGCGCCGGCGATCCGGAATGCGCTGCGGGGCGACCTCGTAATGACACCCGGCGATGGCAGAGGGTTGATCAGCACATTGCTCGACAAGCTCCAGCCTCGCCAGTACTTTGACCACATGGGGATTATGGTGCGCGACTATGATCGGGTGCGTCACGCTACAATGGCGCACGCGCGCCTCAACAAACGCGACCCGGGACGCTTCATGACCGGTGAGTTCTTCGGCGAACGAGCGCCGGTTGATGGATTCCGCCCGGACGCGTTGACCTACGGTTGGCCGGGAACGATCACCCAATCGGTCGAAGACGGCTTCTTCACCGGCTTCAACACCATTGATCCCACCACGGGGCGCCCCTTCAACCCCCAGGGCGATTTCCTTGCCCTGAATCCTGGTGTTGCACCGCTTCCCCGACCCGCCGATGATGCGCCTGCAGATGCCTGGGAGGCGTGGCGGTGTCAGCAGCGCTTTGCCGACCCTGAGTACCCGGGCGACGAACCCTATGGGATCACCAACCTGCCCAGCGGACCGTCTTACCGCATGGACACAAACCAGGTTATCGAGCCGATCGTCGTGAAGCCAGACCCGGCGCTGGAAGCCACGGATCCTCGCATTCGTGCAGTCCTCCACCGAATAGCGGATGCCGCCGAACGGCTCCATGGACACTATCGCTTCTACTGCTACACCGATGCGCAGATTGCGTTCGATCCGGCGAAGGAAGGCCCACCAGCCGACGCCCCCATCTGGTATGGGAAGCCCCCCGGTGCAGCTTGGAGTGCGGGCACCAAGCCCGTCGTCTGCTCGAGTTTTGTGTGGGCAGCGGTCCAGATGGCCAATGCCGAGCTTCCGCGTATTGAGGTGGAAGGCACCGTCACCGAGAGTCCTGACGAGCTGTTGACGTCCCCTCCCGTCGATGGCCTGTACCGCTATCTGGCCGACGAGCGGAAAGCCGCCGGACAGGCTCTCCACACGCTCGTCGCGCAAAAGGTGGAGCAAGACGTCTACCAGGCACTCCAAGAGGCCGAGCACGAGAATCGACTGGCCATCGACCTGGGCCGCATCGGACTTGCGGGCCTGATTACATTGCTGGCGGGTCCGGTCGCCGGTGCCGCGGCTTTTCTCGGCGTGACCCCGGGCAACATCAGCGCGCTCAAGCTACTCCTCGAGGATATGCCCGACAATGTAGCCACCCAGCTGTGCAACACGTTTGCCCGTGATCGCGCCGACGAAAAAGACGACGATCTCTGGGAATCGCCGGGGGAAGGGCTGGCGGTGTCGCCCGACGACATCAAGGAGTTCTGGGACGCGCCCGACCGCACATCGAACCGCGAATGGTGGCACGGTCTGTACGGCTACACCGAGAGGATGCTGCTGACTACCGGTCGGTTCGAGCCACAGCGTCTGCACCGCATCGACCGCTCGCCAGGCCCCGCGTATGTCTGGGGCACAGTAACGTACCGCGGCGAGCTTATCCTCGGGGCGCGCGTCCAATTCGGGTGCGACAGCGCGCTGACCAACACGCTTGCCGACCGTTTCCCCAGGTACCAGCTCGAGCTGAGCGCCGGTCGCTACGAGGTTGTCGCTACAGCCTACTGGCCCTCCACCCAGGAGCTGTTGACGGGCCGCCGCCTTGTGGACATTGTCCCTGGTGACCAGGCCGGCCCGATCGACATCGAACTCGAAGATCCGCCCGAATGGCGCCGCCTCCTCCGATGCACGGGCCGTATCGACCTGGTGCGCCGGGTAGTCATTGGCGAGGACGATTGGGCACACACGGCCATCAACCAACAAGCCACAATGGTCAAGGCGCCCACAGACTTCGGTCCTCCGCCCGCGGGAGCCTCGTTCAGCACCTGGAGCACTACTGCTATCAGCCAATTCGCACAGCGCTTCAACGTGCGCGTCGACATCAACATAGAGCTCCAGGATGATCTCTCGGTTGTGGTGAAAGCCCGCTCCGCGCTTTGCGAACACTACTACGACCACGACCGCCCTCCCAACGGTGATGAGATTGTCACCTCCAAAGAGCACACCCCGGTGACCGTGCCTCCGGACGGAGCTACGACATTGACATTCGACCACAACAGCGGCAACTTCCCACCCGACCGTGGACACATCGAGCTGAAAGTGGAGAACTTGAGGGCACCGGCCTGACTCACAGAGCTCACCAATCCTCTGACCGGTGGGGGTACAGCGGTAGGACAGAGATAGAGATAGGGCCACCAGAGGATGAAGGGCGTCTCGCGACGTCCTTCGCCACGCTCCACGCAGTTGCCCCGTGTATAGCTGGCCGGCACCGGCTCTGCCCCCTCATACCTGTCCTCACCTCGATGGAATTCACCAGAACTTAAATATATTGAAGTTACACCTTGACAGGATTATACTCAGGCTTTACAATGAGAAGGCCTCCGGACGCCACATGCTCTGGCAAGCCCGGAAACACATCACGTTCTACACAGAGAGGCAAGGGCAACACGAGCAGGGTCTATGCTGGATAGCAAAACGCACGCACATCGTATCCTCAGAGCGTACCGGTCGCTGTTAGGCATCCTCGCAGCAGAAGCACCGGTGATGGTCGTCCTGACCTTTGTCGCGGGGCTTAGCCTGGGCGTTATACGGCCGCTGAGTGTGATCGTCAACCAGCACATCTTCGACGACGGTTTGGCCTTGGCAACCGGGCAGATCACCTTCGGGAGCTACCTCCCCTATCTGGTTGCCTTCGTAGTGCTGGCCCTCCTGCCGCCGATCCTCAATGAGGTCTTCATCTTTGGATATGTCGAGCCCAGTGCTCTGTTGATCCTGCGGACCGCCTACAAGAGCCGGATGCTACAGAAGCTGGAACGCATGAAGTACGAACATCTCGAAAACGAGACCTCGATGGAGATCATCGACAAGGCCTACCACCGGGCAGAAAACTCGGCCCGACATCTCTTCCCCATGTACGTCAATTCCTGCCTTACCAATCTCATCGGCAGTGCCGGGATCCTGGTCTATATGGCTTCCGCAAAGTGGTGGCTGCCGTTCACGATCCTCATACCGGCGATTCTGGAGATCGTGTATGCCTCCAAGCACAACTACAACATCTATCTCGAGCTTGAGGGCTACTGGAAGCAAGAATGGCAGTACGGGATCCTCGGCGGCTATCTCCGCGCGCGCAACCACCTCAGGGAGATGAAGCTGTTCGGCTCCGCAGGCGATCTGATTGAGATCTACCGCAGGCGTCTCAACGCCCGGAACCGGGAGTACGAAGGGTACTATTTTAAGCATCTCAGACGCCACTTTCTTGGCGGCAACATCACCAAGATCGCCAAGCTGGTCAATGTGCTGTTGGTACTCTATCTCTTCACAAGCGGACAGATCACCATTGGCGCGTTCATTGTACTGTCATCGACCATCCTGACGGGTCTCTTCGAGGCCATCTCCTGGGGTGTCGGCGTCTACCGGTGGAGCGGGTACCACGTTAACTTCTTCGACTTCTACAGTCGCTACCTCGATCTGTCGGAGGAGACCGGTGGTGGCTCCGACGCACTCCCCGAGAGGTTCGACATCGAGTTCCGGGATGTCTGGTTCCGCTATCCCGGCACGGATCGAGACATCCTGCGAGGGTTGAGCTTCCACGTTGCAGACGGCGAGAAGCTCTCCATCGTCGGCGCGAACGGAGAAGGCAAGACCACGATGATCAAGTTGCTGCTGCGGCTCTTCGAGCCGGACCGGGGTGAGATCCTGGTCGGTGGGCGCCCCATCAGCAGCTACTCGCGGGAGGCCCTTACGGCGCTGTTCGGGCCGGTCTTCCAGGATTTCAACCGCTACGCCATCACCCTGCGCGAGAACATCGGCGTGGGTTTCGTCGATCAACTGCACGACCAAGACCGCATCGCCCACGCGGCACGCCAAGGCAAGGTGGATGCGTTCGTCGGGGAGCTCCCGGATGGCTATCACACCGTGCTCGGGCGTGAGTTCGAGGGCAGCGTCGATGTGTCGGGTGGACAGTGGCAGCGCATCGCCATCGCGCGGGCCTTTATGGGCGACAAGCCTGTGCTGCTGCTTGACGAGCCTACCAGCCAACTCGACCCCATCGCCGAGAGCCAACTCTACCGCGAATTTGCCGAGATGGCCAACGGCAAGACGGCCATCTTCATTACCCATCGCCTCGCCTCGACGATGATCACCGACCGGATCCTCGTCATCCAGGACGGCGTCGTCACCCAGGAAGGCACCCACAAGCAACTGATGGCCTCCGGCGGCCTCTACGCGGAGATGTTCGAAGCGCAGAGACACTGGTACCGGCAATCTTCTGAGAAGTGGAGCAGCGCCGTCTATGCATAGCCACGATAGAACCAGTCCGCTGGAAACCGAGTTACAGAAAGAGACCCAGAGCAGCCTGCGTCACCTGGTACGGATGTTCGTCTACGTCGTCAGCTCCGCCAAGGTGATGTGTGCCATCTTCCTCTCACTGCTGGTGCTGCTGAGCCTGCTGCGACCGGCGCTCGCCTACCTGTGGGGCCGTTACATCGACCGCGCAGCGGCCTATCTGCCCGGTGGGGAGATCATCCCGATGGCCCTCATCGTGGTCGCCTACTACCTCATCGGCTTCCTGTCCGACCTGATCAACCGCTATACCCAGCCCTGGGAGGACATCGAGCGGCTTGACAAGGTACAGATGAACCGCCTGCAGGAGCGGCTAAACACCCGGATCTACACCAAGATCGCGCGGCTCTCGCCCGAGGCGATGGAGGTGCCCAAGATCAACGACACGATCAAGCAGGTGTTCGACTACACGCAGAACGGCTGGGACGGCATGAACCGCGAGATCATGGTCAACGGCTACATGATCATCGCCAAGGCCGTCAGCGTTGTCACCATCGCGCTCTCGTTGTGGTTCTTCCATCCCTTGCTGGCGCTCATTGTCCTCATCGTGCCAATCCCGACCCTGTACACAACCTACATCGGCAACAAGCTCCGGTTCAAGCTCATCAAGGTCAACTCGAAGCTGACGCGAGAAGCCACTTACTACGAGAACTTGATGCTCGGCCCATCGGCGAAGGAGATCAAAGCGCTGGGCCTGCACGAGTTCTTCTACGAGAAGTGGCGACGCCTATCCGAGCGCTACGCCGTCGAGGAAAAACGGACGCAGGTGCGCCGGGCGCTCCTGGGCACCCTATCCACCGCGATATCGACCCTGGTCTCGGTGGGCGCCAACGTCTCTGCCATCCTGTTGATGACCGCCGGGCGGATCTCGATCGGCGCCTTGGGCGCCGTCATCAGCCTCATCGGCACCCTGATCACCGACACCTCGATGCTCTTCGCAGCCATCGCGACCTTCATCGCCAAGAAGAACGAAGCCTCGGCTTTCTTCAGCCTGATGGACCTGCAGGAGCAACCGACCAGGGGCGCGACGGTGCCGTCCGTCGACCAGATCAGGGCATGCGATTTGCGGTACCGCTACCCGCTCACCGACCGCTACGTGCTCGACGGCGTTGACCTTGCCATAGGCAGAGGCGAGAAGGTCGCCCTGGTCGGCGAGAACGGCGCCGGGAAGACAACCTTCGTCAAGCTGATCAGCGGCATGCTGAGCCCGTCACAGGGCGAGCTCCGGGTGAACGGCCTGCCCGTCGAAGCAATCAGCCCAGAAGCACACTATCGTGCACTATCGGCAGTCTTCCAGGATCCCGCTCAATACCAAACCTTCACAGTCGCCGAAAACGTATGGCTGGGCGACACCGCCGGCGACTGCACCAACGGGGCCGTCGCGGCTTCGTTGGCTGCGGCGGGACTGGAGGACCTGGATCCTGATGCCCTGCTGGGAAAGGATCTCGGCGGCACCGACCTCTCGGGCGGGCAGTGGCAGAAACTGGCCATCGCGCGGGCCTACTACCGCGATCGCGTCCGCAACCGCGATTTCATCATCCTGGACGAGCCGACCTCCAACCTGGACCCGTTGGCCGAGGCGGACATATTCCGGCGCTACATCGAGATGGCCCGCGAGCGCACCGTCATCATGGTGACCCACCGCATCAGCATCGCCGCGCTGTGCGACCGAATCGTTGTCTTCTCCGGGGGGCGCATCGTGGAGGATGGCAGCCACGCGGAGCTGATGGCGGCTGGCGGCGAGTACGCGCGCCTGCACACCGAGCAGTCACAGTGGTATGATCGGTGATCAGTTTGATAGATTGTCATAGAGACGCCAGCGGGCGACAGCCGCACCCTCCCTTGGCCCGGTCACATCCAACAGGGTATAGGATGTCGTGGGATATTCCAGCAGAGGGCGGAGCACTGACTCGGGCACGTTGAGCGTGTCGAGAATCCAGCCAACACGCTTAATCACCGCACCTACGTCATAGCGTAGAGTGTAACTGACTAGAGTTTCCATATTGATGCGACCACGGTTCGAAGCCACCGTTTCGATTGCTGCTTGGAGGGAGCCAAAAACGCCAGGGTCGACCACCATATCAAGCAACGTACGCTCGGGATCGGTGATGGGAATACGATGCCGGCGATCTACCCATTCGGCACTGTGGCCGTAGAAGTGTGCCTGCCGGACCTTGATAAACTCGAACTCCATCCCCAGGGCACGCCAGACCGGACGCCCCCCGGGGACTGTAGGCTGACCCCGAGCGCATCTCGGGTGTGACCACTGCACGGGGTGTGCTGGCCTGGACCATCTCGGGGATCTGCGTTGTGAATCCATGATGGGCGAGCGCCGACCAATGGCTGATGGCCGCAGGGCTTACCAGTGCTGCGGCGATAGCGTAAGGGTGAAGCTCCGTCTCAAACAAAGGACTCTGGATTGCATAGACACCCTTCTTCAGGCGAGCTAGCCAGATGCTCGCTGCAAGCCGGTGGAGGAGCAGAGGCACTTGTCGCAAGGCGATGCCTGCATCCTCAGCAGCGGCACGGGCATCGTCAATTGTGAAGATCGGCCCGACCGACTCGATGACCCGAGTCAGGAGCCGGACCCCTTCGTTCTGTGCGTATGCCGATCCCTCGACATCCATTTCGCGGTCTGCCATATGCAAATTGCACTACGGTAATTGCATACTTAGAAATCACCGTAGTGAACTTCACATACCGCGAGGGCAATCGGCTACGGCACAGCGCAGACCTCATACTCAGCAGCGTCGCCGTGATGCACTCCACGCGCACCATTGCAGGGCGGCGCTGTAGGTGTTGGCGAGATTGTCGTAGGTCAGGTTGCCGCACTCGCCCAAGAGTTCGTCCGGGCAGTCGCGGTTGCTGCTTGTCCGAGCGTCGGCTATAATCGCGGTATCATATCCATATTTACACTTTGTGCCCGAAGTGTTAATATGGAATCCGTTATTCTCATTTGTGAACATAAGGAGTGCGATGGATCCGGCGGCTTTCCGCAGCTCGACTGCAGGACAAGTACTTCGCGTGGTCGGCAGGGGCTACTGGGCCTATCATCCTAACCCCCTCCCACCCACGATTGTATGGACCCCCAGCCTCGTTCTCGCGTTGTCAGAAGCGACGGCCGCGCTCGGAGAACTGAAGGGATTGGGCCGCACTCTCGCCAACCCCCATTTGCTCATCGCGCCGTTTATCCGCCGGGAAGCAGTGCTTTCGTCTAGGATCGAGGGTACCCAGGCTTCACTATCTGATCTTTATGCTTACGAAGCGGTGCAACTGCAGATGTTCGACGTTACCACTGACGCCGATTCGGATGTGAAAGAGGTGCACAACTACGTACGCGCCCTGGAATACGGTATGGAACGTCTGAAGTCGCTCCCGCTCAGCCTACGCCTGATCCGCGAGGTACACAGTCACTTGATGGAGGGTGTTCGTGGCGAGCATCAAACGCCTGGTGAGTTCCGCCGTAGTCAAAACTGGATTGGTGCACCAGGATGCCTACTTGCTGATGCTAATATCGTCCCACCGCCGCCCGACGCAATGCAGCAGGCACTTCGGGATCTCGAAATGTATCTCCACGCCCCTCCGGCATTACCCGCCCTGGTCCGGATTGGGCTCATCCACTATCAATTCGAGGCTATCCATCCCTTCTTGGATGGGAACGGCCGTATGGGCCGGCTACTTAACGTCTTGTTACTCTCAACCTGGGATCTCCTGCCACAACCCTTGCTCTACCTCAGCGCCTATTTCCAGCGTCATCGCCAGAGCTACTACGAACACCTGATGGCGGTTAGCCAACACGGCGCCTGGACCAACTGGCTCGAGTTCTTCCTGCAAGGTGTGCTTGTCCAGTCTCAGGATGCGATCACTCGAAGCAGCCGCCTCCTGGATCTACGAGAACAGTACCGACAGCAACTTCAGAACCGGCGTGCTGCGGCGCGGCTCCTTCAGGTAACTGACTACCTCTTCCTCCGTCCCATCTTCACCATCAATGGGCTCAGTGCCGCCTTAGAAGATCTCGACTATCAGTCCGCCGCCCGGTATGTCAAAATGCTGCAGGAGGAAGGGATCCTGCGCGAAACTACCGGCCAGGCACGCAATCGGATCTACCAAGCAGGCGAAGTGTTAGACACGATCGTGGGACCATTGTCTGGTGAAGAGGCCGAATCCGTTGTGTAAGGAAGCTTAGCTCAGCGCCGTGCCAGGATGCCCGCGACACTCCGACCTCGTTGCGGCCTCAGGCCTCTCGCCAGCATAGTCTAGCCCGTCCTGCCCGCCACCCACTTCGACGCCATACCGCGCCGCATCCTGCGCGATCCGCAGGCCATCGGCAGTGTAGGTATACTGCAGCGTCGCTGTCAGGCTCTCCGCGCGCACCATCCGCCCTGCGGCGTTGTAGGTATAGGTGAAGACGCCATCGTGGATCAGGTTGCCGCGGTCGTCCCAAATATACGTCTGGACACCCGCACCGGGAAGCGCGACGCTGGTCAGCCGGTTAGCATCGTCGTAGGTGTAGGTGGTGGTGCCGGCCGCGTCCGTCATCGTCACTCGGTTGCCTACGGCGTCATACGCGTAGGCGTAGCTTTCGCCCGTCGAGTACGTCGCGCCGGTCAGGCGCTGCAGGTCGCTCCCTATGCCCTGAGGGTTGCTCTCATTCTCCTAGCGGAATCTCAAGCGTGGCCGTATAGGTTGCGGACTCACGGACAGCGATGCGCATCACGTAATCCTGTGATGATGAAAGCGTCGCCGACCACGCCGTGCTAGCGGTGGTCTCGGTGAGCAGCGGCGTACCATCCGGTGCTCCGACGATGCTGATCCCCACAACATCGGCCGGCGTTGAGACGATCTCAAGATTGATCCGCTGCCCCGCCCTAGCCCGGAAGATGAAGCGGTCCACCTGACCGCGATCCAGCGACCCTTCCCAAGCGGTCCCAGTCTCGCCCAGCGGGAACTCAAGACGTTGCGGGGTCGCCAATCCCAGCGCATAGCCGCCGGTCGGCACAGCGCCTCCGTAAACATCGCCGGCGCACATCATCCTCACGGTGTACGCCTGGTCCTCCGGGTCGAGGTTACAGGCGCTGATCGGTTGGGTCGTCGGACAGGCCCCTTCGCGGGGCGTCCACTCCGCATCGACAAGACAGAGCCCGCTGTCCTTCCGGAAGCCGGAAGCCTCCCCGGTAGGTCCGCCCGCCACATAGGCCCAATCATCTTCCCAGCCCTGCCCGAGAAAATAGGCGCGCAGGAGATCCACCGTCAGCACGGGGTTAGCAAAATCAACGCCATCACCGGTCGCTTCAACCTGACAGCCGGTTCCCTCTTCGTCCCTCACGTAATCATAGAAACTGACGGTCGACGTGACAGTGGATGTGCCCAAGAGCGGCGCTACGTCGCGGGCTAGGCCACTGCAGTCCAGCGGGGCATAGGCTTGCGGGCCCAGCACCACAGTCCGCACGGGGACCCATGCGATCTCCGTCGCCGTCATCCCCTGGTTGCCCATCACCAGCACCGCGCGGCGCGCGCTCCAGAGAAGCGGCGCATCCGCTCCGGTGACCATCCCCGATGCGGGCTTACCGACCAGGCCAACCGTCTGGCCCGGTTCCGCGGTACATAGATAGTCGATACGCTCACCGTCGATTGCCCCGGTCGCCCCGGTTGCGATCCCACACCTGGAACCATCTGCCAACTCCAACAACCACGGACCACCAACTGCGCCAAAGCCTTCCTCCGGCAAGGGCAGCGGCTCCGTCAATTGAAGTGCAAACCCCGGATCATCGATCAAAGGGTCAGGCTCACAAACAAGCTGGCCGGGCTCGGACGGGATCTCGAAACAAGGATCGCTGATGCTGTTTCCCACAGTGCATCGCCACGCATAGGAGCTGTTAACAGCCAATGAGCTCGTCCAGCATGATCCCTCTTGCATGCGACCGCCCGCCTGCGTCGGCACGTAACCGATCACATTCGTACCCTCCAGGCCCACATCGTGGGCGACATCGAGCGGCGACTCGTAGATCCGCACCTCTGAGAGCCCGACAACACTTTCAACGACAACCTGCCAAGCGTCACCGTCCAATGCGAGCTGGGCCAGAGACACGGTCCACACATCCCCCTTCTGTGGCTCGCCCAGAAGCACGGTATGCTCCGCCCCCTGCTGAGAGCAGACGAAGGTGACAGGACGACCATCCGCCGCCGACTCCGGCGTCAGGTCGCGGAGGCACGTCAGGGGCTGTGCGCGCTCGTCCGCGGGATCGGGAAGCGTCACAAGCCACGCGACACGGTCGCTTTGGCCGGTAGGTGCCTCGACGGTGGGCAACGGCGACGTCAGCGCCAACACGAAGGCATCTCCGGCGGGATCACAGATCAGCATCCCATCAACCTGTTGTAGGCAGGGATCCGCTATAGCGCTATCGTCTGCGACTGAGCGACACCGCCACGCGGACAGACTGGGCACGATCTCAGAGCGTGCGAAACACACGCCCCGCCGGACCGGCAGATCCCCATCCATCTGAAGTGCGGTCTCCACCGTCAGGATGGTCGGCGCCGCGCCATCGGCAGCGCCGGTGGCCGCATCGTTGGTCCGTACATCGACCGGAGCCGTCACCCCTGGACGCGGGCTGGCTGTGGACAGCAGCGCCACCGGAACCTCAGTCACCGCCGTCATATCAGGGGTGACGGAGCCAGGCGTCGACTGGCACGCGATCGCCAGTATCAGCACCAGGCTGAACACAAAGAACCTTCCCATCGATATCACAAGCAGTCGGATGCTCCGGCAATCCGCATGACTTATCTCCATCACCTCTATCTCCTCCCATCAGGCTAAGAGAGCCTGCAAGGGCCTACCCAACAGGATCACTATAGCGCAAACGGTCCCACACGCACGTCTCAGTATCATCGGAGGCGTATGCATCTCTGACATCCGTCGGCAACCTTAGCCCAGGTGCTGATCGTGCTTCCCCGACCAGACCGCATGCCGTGGGGCACGAACGGCACCCTGCCTTCACGAGATGCATACGCCCACAGTAGGGTCAGACCCCTCACTCGACGGATGGCCCAGTGGCGCCGAGCACTTCGAGCACCGTCACCAGAGCGTAGCCACGAGCGCGCAGCGACGTGATGACCTGGGCCAATGCCCCTTGGTCACCGACGGACCCACAGTGCATCAACACGATGCCGCCCGGTTTGGCGTTGCGAAGCACGGCAGCCAGAACTTGCTCAGATGTCGTGCCCTGCCGCCATCCTTGCGGATCGATGCTCCACCCAACAATGGTATACCCTTGGGCCGTGACCCATGCGTCGGTCTCCCGAGATCGCGACCCATACGGATATCGAAACAGCGAGAGCGACGCCGGGCCGCCAGCATCCGCGACGAGTGCCGCGGTTCTGGTCAACTCATAGACAACTTGGGACTCGGTACGCGCTGCAAAGTTGGGATGGGAGTAGCTATGGTTACCGATCACGTGTCCGGCGGCGACGATGGGCGCGACGATCTGTGGTGACCGCTCAACCCAGTTCCCCTCCAAAAAGAACGTCGCGCGCACGTCGGCGTCGGCTAATGTCGCGAGGATCTGGTCCAGCGACGCAGCCCCAAAGCCACAATCGAAGGTCAATGCAATGGCCCCCGCCGTCCCCGGGACAACCGTCTCAGAGATAGGAGTGTGGCTTGCCGGCGTGGGGGTGACGACCGCCGGTTGTATGGGGTGCGGCTTAGGGGTTGGCGGCAGCGATAGATCGTCTGGAGGATCCACGGCCGGCACGCTCGCCCCTGCCGTGGCAGTGGGAGAGACCAGGGGTACAGCCGTCGCCGTGGTGGTGACGACCGTCGGTTGTGCGGGTTGCGAGGTAGGGGTCGGTGGCAAGAAGAACGCGTGTGAGGGACCCATGGTCGGCACACTCACCCCAGCCGCGGCGGTGGGAGAGACTGGGAGCTCAGCCGTCGGCGTCGGCATGAGCGTAGCCGACGCCGAGACGGACTGCTCGGTCATCGTTGGCGTCTCCGGGTCAGCTTGTTCGGCATAGCCGGAGCCTGTGCGCCAATCAACCATAGCAAGCAGCAGGGCAAGAACCAAGGCCAATGCCAACACAGCCATCGTCCGGTAGGATCGACTGAGACGATTCGTTGAATCACGCATAGGGACACCTTCACTCGAATGTACTTGATCTCTAGCGATCTCATCGTAGCAAAACCGGCTCTGCGCCGCATCGAGATCATGGGGTATTCATCTACCCTAAATGAGGTATATAGAGAGACGGCGGCAACGATAGCGTTCTCTGGTATGCTAGATGCAAAGGGAGGTGCGATGCATCCCATCACGGTGTTGTTGGCCGACGATCATAACATCGTCCGCGAGGGCACTCACGAGCTGCTGTCGGACGTCGCGGATATCGTGGTGGTGGGAGAGGCTGCCGATGGCGAGGAAGTCGTGCGCGCTGCCGCCCGCCTGCAGCCGGACGTCGTAGTGATGGATGTCCATATGCCCAAGATGAATGGGATTCAGGCCACGGAGCAGATCAAACAGGCCTTTCCGAGAACCCGTGTGTTGATCCTTTCTGCCTATGAAGACGACCACTACGTCTTCCCGTTACTGGACGCAGGTGCCGATGGATACCTCCTCAAGACCACCAGCGGCGATGATCTGGTCCGTGCCGTGCGCGCGGTCGCCCGCGGCGAGATGGTTCTGGATCCCCAGATAGCCGGCAAAGTCGTGCGTCATCTGAGGGCACCGGCACAACCTGCTTATCAAACCGGCGGGATGGTTGAGGCCCTGACGGAACGGGAGATCGAGATCCTCCAGCAGGTGGCCAAGGGACGAACCAACAAAGAGGTGGCAGAGGCCTTATTCATCAGCCCCTCTACCGTCCAAGTCCATCTTCGCAATGTCTTCGGCAAGCTCAACGTAGGCAGTCGTACGGAGGCAGTGACGTTCGCGCTGCGTGAGGGATGGATCACGCTGGATCCTCGATGAGTGTGAGGCCCGATCGCCTCGGGAGCCGCTTGGGCACGCGGACGCGCATCCTCCTGGCGACGTTCGCGCCGTTGCTGCTCTTCGTGAGCTTGGGGGTGACCGGCGCCGCCGTCGTCCTGCCGCGCATTATCCGAGAGTTAGTGCTGCAGCGCGAGTCGGCGCTTGCGCAGGTCGCCGCAGTGGGCGTCGCCGGCGAGATGCAGGGGCATCTCAGGTTGCTGCAGAGCACGGCGGATGGCGTCAGCGAGGTTGTGGGGCTCTCACCAGCAGAGGATGCCCAAGCCGTTCAACGTCTGCTCGCTCGACGTGCCGCACGCCTGGAGATCTTCACCGGCGGCGTAGGCTATGTCGCTCTCGACGGCACACTTCTCGCCGCCAGCCCAAGCACCGAGGTCTACGTTGGATCGAACTATACAGATCGCGACTATCTCCAAGATGTCATCGAAACCCAAGCCTCAGTCTACGTGTCGGGATTTGGGAAGGGATTCGGCGGCAATGACGCCATCATGATCGCGGCGCCAGTTCGCCAGCGGGGCAGAGTGGTCGGCGCGCTCGTCGGCGAATTCGATCTGGAACGCAACTCCTGGGCAAGGAACCTCGACCTCCTACGCACACCGCAGGGCGGCACCGCCAGTCTGATCGACGCGACGAGCAGGGTGATCTATCACCCGGATCCGGAGAGGATTGGGCGGTCGCTGCAGACGGAGTCTCCCTTCCGTTGGCAGTTGATCCTCGGCGGCGTGCCGGACAGTCAATTGCTGACCGATGGAGGGGATGCTCCTGTCGCCGTCGCCTACGCACCCGTCCCGGGGATCGCCTGGGGCGTGGTGCTCGAAGAGCCGTGGTCAGCCGTCGTCGCGCCCACACGACTCTGGCTGTGGACGATGGTCGGCGTCTGGGCTGCCGGCCTGCTCATGGCTGCGGGGTTTCTGACACTAAGCGTCCATCGGGCGCTCTCTCCGCTCCGCACCGTCGTGGATGAGGCGCGCAACGTCACGAGTGGCGGCGCATTCCACCCATTCGAGAACGTCGGGCCGCCTGACATTCGCACACTCGTGAATGCCCTGAACCGGATGGTCAGCGAGCTTAACGCGCAGCAGACCACGCTGCGCGACTATGCCCGCCGCGTACTCCAAGGCCAAGAGGATGAGCGCCAACGCATCTCGCGAGACCTTCATGACGATACCGTCCAATCGCTCGTGGCACTGAGCCAGCGGCTGGAGCTCTTAGCGCGTGCCGTCGGAAAGTACCGCCAGACGGCGGCCTCACCTGCGGACGCATCAAGCCAGGTAGAGCATCCGGAGAACCACGCGGCAGCCGACCGCGCTCTCGCTGATGCCCAGGCGCAATTGGCACAGATCCGTGAACTGGCCGCCGCGACCCTCGCCGATGTGCGCCGGATGAGCTACAATCTCCGCCCGTTTATGTTGGAGGATTTGGGTTTATCGGCAGCCGTCCAGGGGTTGAGCCGCGATCTTGAGACGCAGCTCCACGGCGTGCGGGCGACCTGTGAGATCGTTGGGAGCGTGCGTCCGCTCCCCGCAGAGCTGGAGCTCACCATTTTCCGTACCGTGCAAGAAGCCCTCAACAACGTGCGGCATCACGCCGTTCCCGGCGGCGCCACCCAAGTTCACGTTGCGCTGATCTACGAGGATTGGGGAGCGCTCACGCTTATCGAGGACGACGGACCCGGGGTCACATTGCCCTCCACAGAGGCCCTTCTGCGCGAGGGTCACCTCGGTATCGTCGGTATGATGGAGCGCGCCCGTCTCTTCGACGGAAGTCTAGACATTATATCGGCCCCGGGCGAGGGCACGACGGTCCGATTGCGCCTCGAGACGCCGGCGCCGGAATTGGATCAGGAGAATTAGCGTCACAAGGCCATCTCGACATCGCGACCAAGATTTGATCGTCATCGCTTGCTTGACACGCCCCCTACCCGTGGCATAATGGAGGTACAATCTTCATAGAAAAGCGTTGATGGAGACGAGTAGGCGCAGGCGCCCGCCCCAGCGAGTCCGGGTTGGTGCGAGCCGGACGGCGAAGGC
>JAXDDO010000020.1:0-18300 GCA_034676805.1 Anaerolineae bacterium
TGCCCACCACGACGATGTTGGTGCCCCAGTTTGTGGTAATGAAAGAGCTGAATCTGGTCAACAAATACTGGGGTTTGATTCTACCCGGCATTGGTGGGGGGGCCTTCGGCATTTTCCTGATGCGCCAGTTCATGCTCAGCATTCCCTCCGAGATGCTTGAAGCAGCACGGATGGATGGTGCCAACGAGTTTGCGCTGTTCTTCAGAATCGTGCTGCCCAATGCCAGCGCCGGTGTGGGGGTCATCGCGACGCTCTCGCTGCGCGGCAACTGGAACGCTCTCTTGTGGCCGCAGCTCCTTATCTCAGATCCTGGACGACAGCTCTTGATGCCAGCCATCGTGATGCAGAACAACCTAATGGTCGGTGTGTTTGCGCTGCCCGTCGTTCGGACGGCGTCGCTTGTCGCCGCGATGGTTCCCTTGGCCTTGTATGCCTACAGCCAACGTCACTTCGTGTCGACCTTGGCCGGGGCACTCAAGGGCTGAACAGCCGAACTGCGCTTTCAGCTCTGTGGCTCGCTGTTGGTCGTCTACAATCTCGAAGGAGGTCCCAATGGCAGATATCGCTGCTGCACAGCCAGCAAGAAAACGCTCTCCGATTGGACGATTCTTCACCGACCAAACGAAGTGGACTCCCTATCTGTTCGTCGCACCATTCTTCATTACGTTCGCCATCTTCACCCTGTATCCGATGTTACGTGCTGTCATCATGGGATTCCAGAAGTCCTTGGGTTACACGGGCCAATGGGAATGGGTAGGGTTTGCTAACTATGTCGAGGCGTTCACTCGTGATCCGCGTATGGGTACTGCGCTCGTGAATTTCGCCTACTTCACGCTGGGAAGCTTGGGCACCCAACTGCCCTGTGCCTTTCTGCTGGCGCTGCTCCTGACCGCGCGAGCGCTCAAGGCTAAGGGGTTGTGGCGCACTCTATTCTTCATCCCCTCCGTCCTCCCCGGTGTCACGATGGGGGTCATCGGTCTATGGTTCTTCAGCAAGACCCACGGCTTTGCCAATGCCCTCGTTGTGGCCCTTGGCGGCGAGCGAATAGATTGGGGAGGTTTCACATACTACATTATGCCTCAACTGCTTACGATCGCCTTCTGGCAATGGATGGGTAACCACGCGGTGTTTCTCATCGCGGGTATGAGCGGTATCAGCGATGAAGTCATCGAGGCTGCCATTGTGGATGGGGCAACGCCATGGCAGCGCGCACGCCATATCGTCCTACCATTGCTCAAACCCGTGTTCGCCTATATTTCCATCACCGCAGCAGCTGGATCGCTGATGAACTATGATGTTCCGTTCGTGCTCTTTGACGCTGGAGGAGGACCGCGCAACAAAGGGTGGTTCTTCATGACCCACATTCGCGAGATGGCGTTTGGGCAGTTCCGCATGGGCTATGCGACTGCGATCGGCTGGCTGGTCTTTTTCATCGCGATTGTGATCACCGTTGTGCAGTTCCGGGCGTATAAGTTCAGGCTGGGACAGGAGGAGGTCTGATGGTAGCGCCGAGTGTGACGCGTGGCACTACGCTGAACCGTGGATGGGGGCTCCTCTCAAAAGTCGGCCTATTCCGCTTGCGGGCGATCCTGACCACAGCCCTGGCCCTGCTCCTGTCTCTGATCTTCATCTGGCCGTTTCTCTGCATCGTGGGGTCGACGTTCAATCCGATCGACGCCATCGCGAATCCGCTGATCCCCATTCCGAGCAGGTTCAGCACACAGTTCTATGAGTTGATGGTCGAGAAGTACGAGATGCACAAGTACGTTCTCAACTCTGTCCTGATAGCTTTGGCCACGACGGTTCTTGGTGCCTTTGCAGCTGCCTTGTCCGGCTATGCGTTGGCCAAGCTGCGCTTTCCCGGGCGCGATCTTCTGTTCTCCATCATCATCGGCATCATGCTGCTGCCCACCACGACGATGCTGGTGCCACAGTTCGTGGTGATGAAAGAGCTAGGGTTGGTCGACAACTACTGGGGGCTGATCTTGCCCAGCATCGGTGGGGGGGCGTTCGGCATTTTCCTGATGCGCCAGTTCATGCTCAACATTCCCACTGAAATGCTGGAGGCGGCGCGGATGGACGGCGCGAATGAGTTCGACCTGTTCTTCAGAATCGTGCTGCCCAATGCCAGCGCCGGTGTTGGGGTCATTGCGACGCTCTCGTTACGCGGCAGCTGGAACGCACTACTGTGGCCACAGATCCTCATCAGCGATGTGGAGAAGCGCTTGCTGATGCCCGCGATCGTGATGTTGAACCAGCTGCAAGTGGCCGATGCGTTTGCCCTGCCTGTTGTCCGCGCTACGGCTATTTTGGCGGCGTTGGTACCTTTGGGCTTGTATGCTTACAGCCAGCGCTACTTCATTTCAACTCTGGCTGGGGCTATCAAGGGGTAGGCGGTCCTCCGGAAACTGAGGCTCTGGTATTGGGTGAGAAGTCCCTGGCCCCAATGAGGGAGAGCACCACCTGCATTGAATGCATCGACGGTCCTCTCGAGATACCGTGACGAGCGTACAAGCAGAGGCTCGCCCTACTCACCGATTTGCTCAGGCGATGAGCGAGCCGTAAGGAGCCTTGTTACGAGCCATTTGCCTTCGATCCTGCTCCAGAAAAGAACTACTCTCCCAAAGACCCTGGTCAAGGGGCCGCTACTGGAGGGACGCAGGGTCTCCTGGAAAGAACCAAGCACGTACGCTCTGTCTCCAACTACATCGACTACGTCGTAGTCGGGCGCATAGGCTGAAGTAGGGAACACATCGAAATAGCGACGGAAGGCTTCCCCTACAGCATCTCTGCCCACGATCGTGTCCTGGTGGTGGATAAGCGCCTTGCAGTCCTCAGCAAAGAGATCCATGATGTCTTAGGATCGGCGATCTCTTAAGGCATCATCGAACTCTTGAAGTGCGGTCTCGAACCCTGCCTGAGACGAGGCTGAGTTGCTATGACTACGGTGGGGATTGGTCATGGTGATGCGCTCCTTTCGGCATTTTCTCGGCGATCTATATACCACTTGAACTGACTTATATTGGCACAGGACTTGCAGCGCTCTGGGCGGGACGGGTTGGTTCTATCTTTGGGTCTAGTTGGAAGGGTTGCCATTGGGATGACACGCCCGTATCTATGGTAGTTGACCTCCGCGACCAAGACTTTCCACTAGAGGCTTTTCCACAGGAAGACGCTGCACCAGCCACTCGGTGGGGGTTTGCCAAGCACCCGTGTGCTCGATCCGCGTCGCTCCCTTCTCAGTTCAAGTTCCCTCCGTCGATGAAGGGCCCTCATTCCGGGATTCGGATCGGTCGATGCACGATAGGCCTATAGCGTGGCCTAAGGAACTCCCCAGTATAGGCCGTACATACATCTACGCCTGCAGCACTGCGGACCGATAGAACATTTTTTCTATTCCTGGCTGGAAATATGACACCTCATGACATCTACCCCCGGTAGAATAAGACAATCGGCGTGGAGAGCCCCCAAGTTGCCGGGCGCGTCAAATTAAGTGATAGTGTTACCGAAGGGCCGTTGACAGCGAGGTCGGATCGGTTACGATGATTACCACGCCGCTACCTTCTGTGACACACTCCTCGAGCTTGCGTTGGCCATACTGATCGCACGGCACCGCCGCCACGGGTGCAGCAGATGAGACGGCAGTAGAGACGGTGGATAGACGGCACCCGGCTACGATGAAGTCATCTGGGGACCACCACCACGAGGTGGCAGCCTGAACCCCATGCGAAGTACTTCTACATCGTGACTCGTCGGGTGAGCCATGGGCCGCGGGCTGAGAAGGAAGGTGTGATACGAGACTCTGTGAGAACGACTGTAGGGCAGGTGCTGGCGGCGTACACACGGTAGCGGTTCAGCGCGACGGATCACTCTTAGCCTGGGGCCGGAACGACTACGGTCAGCTTGGTGACGTGGCAGCAGGCGTGTCTACGCCGGTCAGAACTCTGGGCGATGCAGACTAGGCTGTAAGTGTCTACAGCGCACAAGCACAGAAGGGAGGTCAGGGGCGTGAACGGGTGCCCGAATCGGATCGTGTTGGACGGCGTGCCGCAGGTCGGCTTCTACAGGGGCGGCGTGCGCTGCCCGGAGGACATCATCCTACCCTCGGTGGTGCGGTCGGTGCTGGAGTACCTGGGCGAGCCGGACTATGGCTGCAGGCACTGCCCGGCACTGAACTCAGTGTGCAAGGTACCGTGTACCTATGCCTTTCTCGTCGGCGTGTCGGGCGCGGCCTCGTTCCTGTCTTGGAAGGAGGGTTGGGAGGGCGACAATGTGGCGCCCTTTTATATGTCCGCCAATCCCGAAGCACCCGAGCAGCGCATCTTTCGCGCGATCGGCTACGCGTATGAGTGGGTGGCCAACGAGCCGGGGCGCGACAACGAGACGCTGTTCCGGGAACGGATCGCGGAGAGCATCGGCAGGGGCATGCCAGTGTTGGGGTACGGGGTCATCGGCCCACCGGAGGCGTCGATCATCGCCGGCTATGACGAGGGCGGCGACGTCCTACTCGGGTGGAGCTTCTTCCAGGATTCACCCGTGTTCAATGCCGGTGTCGAGTTCGAGCCGGCAGATGATGGGGAGGGGACAGGCTACTTCCGCAAACGCGACTGGTTCGCGGGCACAGGGTGGCTGCTGGTCATCGGCGACAAGGTCGACAAGCCCCCGCTCCGCGAGACGTACCGCGAGGCGCTCGGCTGGATGCTGGAGGTGGCGCGCACGCCGATGGTCCGCCCCGAGCCGGACGCGCCCGAGTGGTACCGGCAGCGGCATAACGGGCTGGCGGCCTACGACGCGTGGGCCGAGCACCTGCTGCGCGACGACGCGTGGCCGGCGGACGACGAGGCGACGCTGCGCGCTCACCACCGCATCCATGATGATGCTGTGGGTACGGTCGCCGAGGCGCGCTGGTACGGTTCTGCATTCCTGGCCAGTGGCGCCGAGCACTTCGCCGCCGGACCTGGCAATCCGGGTGCGGCGGAGAGCATTCTCCACGCTGCCGCGTACTATGCGGCAGAGCACGACCTGATGTGGGCGCTGTGGGACCTGGCTGGCGGCAACGGCAACCCTGAAGCCCATCGTGCGATGGCCGATCCGGCTGTGCGCCGCCAGATGGTGGCGATCATCCGTCAAGCGCGCGACAAGGACTCCCAGGCGGCCGACCATCTTGAGCAAGCATTGCGACAGGCAGAGGAAGTGAGCCAATGAAACGTGAACTTGGCTTCAACGTCCCGTTCAGCGGTTTCACGACTACGGACTTCATCAACTGCTTCACCTCGACCCTTATGGTCCTCGAGGGCATCACCGGCAAAGATGACTACGAGTGCAAGCAGCGGAATGGGCAGCCATGCAACGGCTGCGGAAACTGTCGCAGATCGACAGCCGGCTTACAGGAGCAGCGCTTCTTCGTGTATGACACGATGTGCGGGCGCAGTTCCCTGCGCTGCCGCTACGACGGCGAGCCCACGGAGATGCAGGAGCTGATCGGCGAGACCGAGGCCGGTAGCTGCGGCACCGACTATACCGTCGAACTCCTATTCGGTTTCGCGGGCTATGCTTACGAGAAGCTCACCGATTCCGAGGCGTTCCGAGCTTCGATCGTCGCGTCCATCGACACGGGCAGGCCGGTGATCGCCAAGGTCAAGGCAGGCGAGGGGCGCTTCCGCGTTCTCACCGGCTATGACGGTGACGCGCTGATCTCCCCCGACTACACCAACGCGCAGCGCAAGCCCCAGGGCGCGCCCGCCTATGACGATCTTGAGACGCTGTACATCATCGGTGACAAAGTGCAACCGCGCTATACGCTGAAGGACGGCCTGGAGCGCATCCGGCAGGTCATGGAGCACAATCTCAACGAGAAGCTCTGGGACGGCTATATGGACAAGATGGGGTGGTACCAGCCGGACGGACTGGGCAAGGCGGATCTGGCGGAGAAGCAGGCGCGGATGCAGCGGGTGTCCGACACGATGTGGCACACGTTCAACAGCCACAATTTTGCGGAAGTGTTCCGCTACCGCATCATTGAGGCGCTGCAGGACCCGGCGTTCGATGACATTTGCAGGCAGATCGGCGGTCCGTGCTTCGGCTATACGCACGACCTGGCGTGGGCATTGATTGGATTGAACGAGCGGGCGGACTGGTCGACCCACTACGCGTGCGGCTGGGGCGAGATGGTGGAGCTGACGCTCGAGAGGATCAAGCAGAACGACATCCAAGCGCTCGACGCGATTGAGCGCGCATTGGCGGTATATGTGTCGGGAGAACACCCACGCGGTGAATGACGATGTACCAGATGCCGCTACGGCCGGCTCGTGGTCCCGGACCCATCGCCGTCCCACCTGCCCGCCGCACTCTTCCTGCTAGAGACGCAGGCAGGTCTCTTGTTCGCTAAGCGTGGGTAATGGAGGAGGTGAGATGATGCATAGGACGGTTTACCAAGAGTGGCCCGCATTCACGATCACGGGGGTTTCCATCATTACAGCGTCGGGCGGCGAGCTCTTCGACGCCGTGAGGCGTGACGGGCGGTGGGAGGCGCTCCGCCGACTGGGTGGCGAGGACGCCACGCTCTATGGGGTGGCTTCGTTCGACAAGGCAGCTCCACAGGACTCGTACCGCTACACCTTGGGCGTGAAGGACCCGGCGGCGGGTGACCAGCTTGCCGGTGAAGAGCTCTTCTCGCTCCCGATCCGGCAGGCGGGTTGGCTCGTGTTCGCGCTGGACGACTTCGTAACGCAGTGGGGTCAGTTCTGGCGCGACGACCCCTACCGGATGGTTCAGGAACTCGGATGGGTCTATGACGCCAAGGTAGGCCTGCATATCGACGTTTTCTCGCCCGCCTTCGTCGCGGAACATGATCCGGTCTCTTTCATGATGCCCGTCAAGCGCGCAGCCACGGGTAAGAGCTCTTAGCCCTTCTTCCGCACAACAACCGGGGAATAGCCACCCCTATCGTGGCCAGGTGTTGGCATCGCAAGCATGGATCCAATGACACACTCAGAGAAAGGCGCGCGAGATGGACTTCGAGAAGCGTACCGGTACCGACTTCGGCAATGTCTCACAGCGACTGGTCTACAACTACATCGCCACGCAGCCGGCCTTCCGCCCCGTCCTCTCGGACGTGGCGAGCGAGACCGCGCAGCGCCAATTCTACGACTTCATCTGCGGGGTCTACACTACGCTGTACCATGATCCGACGCTGATCGGGATGACGACGGACCCCGACGAGACGGAGGACCGCCCCAATCCGGACCGGATCTACAAGGACGAGGCGAGGGCCTACCTGGAGGCCCGCAAGCTGCGGCGCAAGAACGAGGACAGGATCGAGGGCCTGTTCGACAGCCTGCAACACCTGGCTGAGCTGGGCACCGTGCACGACGGCACGCTGGTGGTCGCCAAGGGCGAGCTCGGGCTGAACAAGCGCGCTCTTGGAACACTGGTCAAGCAACTCGGCGCCCTGGGCCTGCGATGCTCGGAGGACGACCAGGCCCTGCGCCTGCGGAGCGACGCATATCCCGAGATGTGGGATGCCTGGATCCTGCTCGCCACCCTCGGCGCCGCCGAGGCTGACGCCCATCACGCCAAATGGCGCCAGGAGGTCGGCAACGAGGCCGATCGACCCAAGTGGCAGGTCTTCAGCCACCTGCGGTACCTCGGCCAGCTCAAGAACCGCATCTTCAAACGCGCGCTGTTCGACCCGGCGTACGACTATGCCCTGGACCTGATGGGTGAGCTCAGCGATAATCCCGAGACCTACCGCCAGTTCGCGGAGGCGCTCGTCGCCCAGGGCTTCGAGCAGAGCTCCGACTGGGGCAGCGGAACCGACGTGACGCAGTTCGCCAGCCTGGCCTTCACCAAGACCTACGCCAGTCCCGAGGGCGAGCCCCTCAGGCTCCGGTTCCTGACCCAGTTCGAGTCGCGCTACCATCGCCAGATTCTGTACACGTTCATCGAAGACAAGGTTGCGGTTAAGACGTTGTTGAGGCATCTCGACGCCCTTCCGGAGCCGCTCCAGGACCTCGTCTACGGCTTCACCGGCGAGTGCCGGGCGTGCGGGTTCTGCAACCAGACCAACCCCAAGCTCCCGTACAATAACATTCCGGCGGTCTACCGCGGCAAGCCTGTCAAGATGTGCTACTACTTCAAGTTCTTCCGCACGCGCGAGCTGACCCGCGAGATGCTGGAGGGGGCCAAGGCTCTGTACGCCTGGGTGGACGAGCACTACGAAGTCGCCGCCTGAGCCCAACGCTGGCCTGCCCACGGCGATCGACCTGCTGGTGGCGGTGTGCGAGGGCCGCACCGCCGGTCCGCTGCTCTACGCAGGTAACGGTGGTACAACCCACGTGAGAGCCGGCGCCCGTCGCGACAGGGCGCCAGCCCGTACAAGAGAGAACACTAGCTCAACCCATCGACTCGCAAGTCCCCCGGATGCAGGATCCGAAGAGCTAGGCCTCTGGCTCGTGTACGGTTGCAAAACCGATAGAGTTCGTGTGCCGTTGCGCTACATTCCCAGCAGCCGCAGCAGCCCTCCAGGCTGTGGACACCGTGGACACCTCACACGACGTGTTGCCCACCGTGCCCACAGCCACCACGACCACAACGGCCAAGACAACCAAGGTATCCATTTCCAGAAAGGAGACGGCCTGACTTGGGTAGCATTATCTTCTGACAGAACCGTAGGCCCTTCGGTAACATTATCATTTGACTTGACGCGGCAGCGATTCCCGGTTTCGGAGCGCAGGATTTGCCGAATGGCCATGCCTGGCATAGAATCGGAAGCATACTGCCCAGCCCGCTGCGCAGCCGCGCCAGAACGAGAGCGGGGCAGTTCATTCTACGGCAACGTCTCGCAAGGAGCGAACTATGAACAACCGGTCCAAACCAAATGCCGTGGTCGTCGACACGGCACACAGCGACCATGCAACGTTACAGCCAGTACCCGTGTCCAGCGTCCGCCTACACGACGATTTCTGGGCGCCACGCCTGGAGACGATCCGCACCACAACGATACCCACCCAGTACGAGTTGCTGGAATCCACTGGACGCCTGGACAACTTCCGCCGCGCGGCCGGCAACCTCAAGCAGCCCTTTCAGGGCTTGGTGTTCAACGACAGTGATGTCTATAAGTGGCTGGAAGCAGCAGCGTGGGCGCTCGCGGCTGCCGATGATCCTGCTCTGTCGCAGGCCGTCGACACGACGATCGAGCTCATCGCCGCGGCACAGCACGCCGATGGCTATCTGAACACCTACTTTTCCCTGGACCGCGCCAGCGAACGGTGGTCAAACCTTCGCGACCTGCATGAGCTTTACTGCGCTGGGCACCTCTTTCAGGCTGCAGTGGCGCACGTCCGGGCCACGGGCCACAGAACGCTACTCGATGTCGCCACACGGTTCGCAGACCTGATCTGTGACACATTCGGCCCAGGCGATGATCAACAGCACGGCGTACCTGGCCACCCCGAGATCGAGATGGCTCTAGTTGAACTCGCGCGCGCCACCGGAGAGCAACGCTACCTAAAACAAGCCGCCTATTTCCTGGACGCGCGCGGGCGAGGGCTGATTGGTGGTAGCGCGTATCACCAGGATCACGCCCCCCTTCGCGAACAAGACCGCCTTGTCGGGCATGCGGTGCGGGCCGCCTATCTATGTGCGGGAGCAACCGACCTCTACGCGGAGACGGGTGAGCCAGAGCTGGGCAGGGCGTTGGATCGCCTCTGGCGCAGGATGCTCAACCGACAGATGTACATCACGGGCGGCCTGGGGCCTCGCCATCAGGGCGAGGCGATGGGCGCTGACTTCGAGCTTCCCAACGCTCGCGCCTACGCAGAGACGTGCGCGGGAATAGCGAACGCCATGTGGGCCTGGCGTATGCTCCAGATCGAGGGGGCCCCCACCCACGCCGACGTCATGGAGCGTGCCCTCTATAATGCGGTTCTACCTGGCATCTCGCTCGATGGTACGGCCTACTTCTATGTGAACCCATTGGCCACGGACGGCGCCCCCGATCCCGGAGGCAAGATATACCAGCGCCAGCCCTGGTTCCCGTGCGCCTGCTGTCCCCCTAATGTGGCGCGGACGCTCGCGACCCTACCCGGATTCCTTTACAGCGTCAGCAGCGACACTGTTTGGATCCACCACTATGCAGCCAGCCAAGCAGACCTGAGGCTCGGCGACGGTCGCTCAATCCAGCTGCTCCAGAGAACGCGCTATCCTTGGGATGGTCAGATCACTGTGGAAGTGCTGACACCTGGGACCTTTGCACTGAATGTGCGTATACCCGGCTGGTGTGCAACAGAGCCCGAACAGCTTCGTCCCACGGTCAACGTCAACAGCATCCCGTGCCCGGGTGAAGTGGCCCCGGGACAGTATGTGGAACTCCGGAGAACCTGGGCTGTGGGCGACTCTGTGTGTCTCCACCTGCCGATGCCCGTCCAGCGCGTCAGCACACATCCCTATGCGCTCGAGAACTCAGGACGCGTGGCCCTGATGCGGGGACCTCTGCTCTACTGCTTGGAGCAAGTCGACCATCCCGGCGTGGACCTGCGAGACGTCATACTGCCTGACAGTGTGCCTCTATCGGCGACTTACCGCCCACACAGCCTGAATGGCATCGAGGTCATCGAGGGAAGCGCCGCCGTTGCGCCGGTGGAGATGGGCTGGCAGGAGAGCCTCTACCGCACGGCTACCAGCACTCCGACCGTACGGCGCGCTCTGGATATCGTCGCTATTCCATACTTCGCATGGGCGAACCGTGAGGTGGGCGCGATGCAGGTCTGGCTTCGCCGCGGCTAGCCGAGACAAGCAGGTAGCATCCCGGTGCCTTGTCGCGCAGAGGGAAACTGCGAGGCAGAGCCTGCGCTAACCCGCAGACGTCGAGCCGTGCAGTTCCTCAGCTTCTGAGGTCAGGTCTTCAAGCTGTCCCTCGGTCACGAATAGGATGCGCTCAGCAATGTTGGTCGCGCGATCTGCGAATCTCTCAACGGCGTGAGACGCCCAGATCAAGTGGGTCGCGCGCCGTATCGTGGTGGGATCCTCCAGCATGTAGGTGAGCAACTCACGAAAGATCTGGTCGTGAAGCGCGTCCACCTCGTCGTCGCGATCGATGATGCGGCGCGCCATCTCAGCATCGCTATCCATGAACGCCTGCACGCCCGTGTGAAGCATTTCGACGGCGATCACCGCCATACGGGGCAAGTCGATCAGCGGTTTCAACAGCGGCTCATCGCATATCTGCAGGGTGACTTTGGCGACGCCCGCTGCGTGATCGCCCATGCGCTCCATCTCCACAGCGATATGGACCGCGGCGAGGATCGTTCGCAGATCGGTCGCCACGGGTTGCTGTGTCGCGATCGTGCTGACGCAGAACTGCTCCACGTCATAGCGCATCTGGTTGATGACGTCATCGCCGGCGATCACCTGGCGCGCCAGATCAGCATCTCGGCGCTTCAGCGAATCTATTCCCCTGCCCAGAGCCTCGCTAACCAGCCCTTCCATACGGAATAGCATGTCGCGCAGTTGGTTCAGTTCCAGATCAAGCTCGGTTCGGATGCCTATCCTCATGTTCCCTCCGGCTGTGCGCCCGTCTCACTGTCGCATGCTTCAGTATAGGTCGGACCGCCGGATTGGCAATGGCGTGCATTGCCAATTCCCTTCGGCACGGCGGCGCAATGTGGTCGCCTTTGCCGCCAGGAGGGACGGTGCTAGAATGGCCCCTACCCTTTCATAAGACGAGGTGGCCATGGGGCTGTTTGGAGGCATTGAAGGCGGGGGTACCAAGTTCGTGTGCGCCGTTGGCACCGGGCCAGACGATATCCGCGACGAGATTCGCTATCCCACAACAACACCTGAGGAATCGATCGGCAAGGCAGTGGCGTTCTTCCGACACTTCAGCGACCTTGAGGCCGTCGGCATCGCCTCTTTCGGCCCGCTCGACCCCAATCCCCAATCGCCCACGTACGGTTACGTCACAACGACTCCCAAGCCCGGATGGGCGCATACGGAGTTCGCTGGACAAGTCCACCGCGCTCTCGGCCTCCCCGTCGGCTTCGACACCGACGTCAACGCAGCCGCCTTGGCTGAGCACCGCTGGGGTGCCGCCAGTGGGTTGTCTTCGTGCCTATATCTGACGGTCGGCACAGGCATCGGCGGCGGCGCTGTCATCGAGGGCAAGCTGATACACGGGCTGATGCATCCCGAGATGGGACATGTTCGCATTCCCCATGACCTGGACCTTGACCCTTATCCCGGGTGCTGTCCGTATCATGGCGACTGTCTTGAAGGCTTGGCGTGTGGACCTGCGATTAAGGAGCGCTGGGGACAATCCAGCCGCTCGCTCCCAACGGACCATCCCGCGTGGATCCTTGAGGCCCGGTACTTGGCCCTTGGCCTCGTTGCCTATATCGTGACCCTCTCCCCCCCGCGGATTATCCTGGGCGGTGGGGTTATGGAACAGGGGCATCTCTTTCCCTTAGTGAGACAGAACGTTCAGTCGTTGCTCAACGGTTACATCCAATCTCCCATGATCCTCGAGCGCATTGATGCGTATATCGTGCCCCCTGCTCTTGGCAATCGGGCCGGGGTGCTCGGCGGGATCGCGCTAGCGCAAGACGCCTTGGGCGGTAGAGGCTAAGGTTCCTGTCGGTTCGGCATTCGAGTGAAAGCAACGCTCACGCCTTCCGAACTGGCTGCGTTTCATGGCTGAGACAAAAAATAGATTCCAAAGTGGCCGGCGCGTCAAGTCTTGCGCTCTGGCGAAACGTGGTATACTGGGGACGTCGTAGGCTTTGAGTGACGACTCGCGGAGACATTGGCGGCATGACTACGCGCACTTGCGCATAGATGACATGCGTCGCCCCTATCCTACCCTGCAGCTGGGTCCATCGAGCCCCCGATGACCTGGTCTGTGGGGTAGGTGCTTTTTTGGAACTTAGGCGCTATGCGGCGTGGGGCGGCTGAAGGAGGTCCTATGGGGAGGAGTCCAGGCGAAGGAATCGCCCGTGTGCTGGCCCTGTTGATCGCCATTTCCCTGACAGGTTGTGCATTGTTCGGCGGGACCCCTACACCGCTGCCCTGGATTCCTACTGCCACACCGGAATCCGGCGGAAGCGCGCAGGTGGCTAACACTGCAACGCCCTCACTGCCAAGTGCCACCCAGACTCCCACCGCATCACCTGTCACCCCATCGCCCACGCCGACCGTCGTGCCGACGGATACACCTGTGCGCCAGGTGATCACCCTCGACGTTCCCATCGAGGCGCAGGAGGTAGGCAACCCTCTCGAGATCCGCGGCCACACGACGCAGGTGCCGTTCGAGGGTACCCTGGTGATCCGCGTCTACGACGCGCGCGACCAGCTCGCTGCTGAAGAGCCGACCATCGCCATTGGCGAACTGGGCGGACCGGCTGCGTTCAGCGCCTCGATCACCTACGGCGGAGTTCCAGGTCCGGGCCGTGTCGAGGTCCTCGACCTGAGCGCGCGCGATGGCAGTGTTATTGCCAAAGCCACTGCCCCTGTGACCCTGCAGGGCTTCCCCGGCGGCGGCGAGATCGAGATGCCGGCACCGATGGAGACTGTCACGCTCCCGATCCGTGTGCTTGCACGCGTAGGGAAGCCAGGCGATCAGGTCAACGTGACCGTTGGCTGGGACGATGGCTCTCAGTTCGCTCACGTGTTCACCACCTTGGGCGGCCTCGATGGTCGCGGCCTGCTTATCGTGCCCCTGGATTGGGTAGGGCCGTCTCCGAGCGCCCCCCCTACCCAGATGGGGACGCTGATGGTCCACACGCTCCAGGGAAGTCCCCTGGCCTGGCAGCGGGTGCAGATTCTTCATCGGCAGGACCCGGGTACGCGCGGGATATCGGTATTCTGGACGGTGAACGAAGACCTGGCAAGACACCAGATCCGCATACCTCAGACCCAAGGAATCGGCCGCGCCTCATTGGAGGCCTTACTCTGGGGACCGGTCCCCCAGAACGACGCAGGCTTCACGACCGCCATCCCCACCGCGGAGGAGGTGCTCACGTTTGGGGGCCGCGAGAGCGACTGGGGAGAGCGTGTCCGCCTCAACAGCCTGAGTATCACCGGAGGTGTGGCCCAGGTCGACTTCTCGCGTGAGATGACCGCCCATCCCGGTGGCGCAACGCGGGTATCGCTCATCCGCAGTCAGATCGAGGAGACGCTTCTGCAGTTCTCCACAGTCGACGAGGTTGTCATCACGATTGAGGGGCAAGACTGGCTCCTGGAACCATGATTGCCATTTCGTCGGTTCATGGCATAACAAGCCAACAGATTCCACCTGAGGAGCACACTGATCTATGAACGACCGTCGAACCCTATCGCCGCAGGTCGAGCCAGAGGAAGTCGCCCTCGACCGTGCCCTGCGACCCCAACGGCTCGACGACCTGATCGGACAGGACCGCGTGCGCGAGAACCTACGCATCTTGATCGAAGCGGCCCGTGGGCGCGGCGAGTCTCTAGAGCACGTGCTCTTCTACGGTCCTCCAGGCCTGGGCAAGACGACGTTGGCGCACATCATCGCCCGCGAGATGGGTGCCAACATCCGTATCACAGCCGGTCCGTCCATCGAGCGAGCTGGCGACCTCGCAGCGATCTTGAGCAACCTTCACGAGACGGAGGTGCTCTTCATCGACGAGTGTCACCGCCTCGGGAAGGTCGTCGAGGAGATCCTCTATCCAGCTATGGAGGACTTCGCGCTAGACCTCGTCATTGGGCAAGGACCAGGAGCGCGTTCGGTGCGTCTGAGCCTCCCGCGGTTCACGGTCGTCGGCGCCACGACGCGGCTGGCTCTCCTTTCGGCGCCGCTACGTACCCGCTTCGGCGCCGTCTACCGGCTCGACTTCTACGACCAGGCATCATTGGAGGAGATCGTACGGCGTGCCGCAGAGGCCCTCGGCGTCACTTTGGAGGCCGAAGGGAGAGCTGAGATCGCGCGTCGCGGGCGCGGAACCCCTCGCGTCGCACTGCGGGTCCTGCGCCGCGTACGTGACTACGCGCAAGTCCGTGGTGATGGTGCTATCACTGGCGCAGTCGCCGAAGAGGCCCTCGCGCTTTTGGAGATCGACCATCGTGGGCTCGACGACCTCGACCGCCGCGTGCTCAACGCGCTTATCCGCAAGTTCGATGGCGGCCCTGTTGGGCTCGACACCATCGCTGCCTCCGTAGGCGAGGCCGCAGACACCATCACGGACGTTGTCGAGCCTTATCTCCTGCAACTGGGCTTCCTCGAGCGCACCCCACGCGGGCGATTGGCAACCCGACTGGCTTACGAGCACCTTGGACTGACCGATGACCGTCTGCAGCAAGGCACGTTGTTCGAAGCAGCTCCGTAACCCGGTCGTCTGCATCTATGATGCCCCGGCTTGTGCGACCCATGTATCAGCGCCTCCAACGCATACAAGGCTCGCCCGCCAGGCACCCGCCATCAGGTATCTATGCTTAGCCTCGGATCTGTTCTGAAGGCCCGCTACCGCGTCGACCGTCTCTTGGAGATCGGCGCGCTTGAGGGCCAGTACCGCGGCTGGGACCTGGAGTCCGGTGGGCCGGTCATTATCAAGGAGCTTTTGCCACAGCCGGATCTGGAGCCTGACGCGCTGTCGCACCTCCAAGCGGCCTTTGATGCGGACGCAGCGGCGCTGAAGCAGTTACAGCACCCTCACATCGTGCGCGTTCTCGACCACTTCTGTGCCAAGGCATCCGACCAGACCGATGTCATGTCAGTGTCGCCCGGACCCTCCGTGAGTGCCTACCTCATCCTACAGGCAGCGCCTGGTCAGAGCTTGGCGGCGCTTATCGAGCGCGAAGGAGCTATCTCGGAAAAGCGAGTGCTTCTATGGGCACAACAACTCCTAAGCGCACTGGCGTACTATCACGGTCGCGGCATTGTCCATCGCGACATCAGGCCCGAGAACGTCCTGGTTACGCCGGACGACCAGGCGATGCTCACCAACTTCGAACTTATCGCGCTCTGGAATCCCAACGACCCACGTACGTGGACGGCCAAGCGCGTGATGGGAACGCCACAATACGCGCCGCCGGAGACCTGGGGCATGAAGAACACCCAGATCGACGCACGCAGCGATATCTACAGCCTCGGCGCGACGCTGTACCATGCGCTCACAGGAGAACAACCACTTACCGCCAGCGAGCGAACATCGAACCCATACCGGTTCCTGCAGGTCAAGGCGCTTGCACCGCGAGTGGATCAGCAGCTCAGGGCAGCTATTCTGAGGGCCATGGAGCTACCGCGCGACAGACGGTTCCAGGGTGCGGCCGAAATGGCGGCTGCACTTACGTCGCATCAGCCCGGACGCGCCGCGTTCGAGCCCCAGCCCGCACCGTTCCTGCCCGCGCCCAAACGTTTTCCGTGGTTGCGCGCGCTCGGTCTGTTGTTGTCGGCGGCGGTCATCACCTTCGCAGGTCTCCTGGGCACCTACCTGAATCAGACGGTCATGTCCAAACGCGCCCTGCCAACCGCCTCGGCCGAGATCCCCACATCGGCGCCAGGCCCCGCCGAGCCACTGCCCAGCGCCTCCGCTTTGAGCAGCGAGGCCGGTGGCGAAGTGACGCTCGGACCCACGACCACGCCGTCCCCCGACCCCGCACTGACCAGCACGGCGACGCTGCAGCCGCGACAGACGCGGACGTCGGCGTCTGTCGGGCCCACGCCTCCCCCCGATTGGCAGGCTGTGGTCGAGGATGGCTTCGACTCCAATGTCAACGGTTGGTTGGTCAGTGAGGCCGAGGATGATTGGGGCAGCGTTAGCCGCCAACTCGTTGACGGCAGCTACCGATGGGAGATTGTGGCAACCCAGGCAGTCGGGCGGTGGTGCACTCCAGAGCTACCTGACGACGCTGGCATCGTCGACGACTTCTACGTCAGTGTCCACGCTCAGCGTATCGCGGGTCCTGAGACCGCTGCCTATGGCCTGATCTTGCGGCACGATGAGGGCAGTTACTATCTGTTCAGCGCACGCGACGACGGCTACTACCAGTTCAGTCTCTGGTATGGGTATGCGTGGCAGCCAATCGTGGACTGGACTCAGACTGAGAGCATCAGGAGCGGTGAGGTCAACCGGCTGAGCGTGTCCGTCGTGGGCAGCCGCTTCAGTCTCTACCTGAACGACGACCTCATGGCGGAGGCGGACAACGATCAGTTGCCCCGCGGTGAGGCAGGGTTGGCGATCTCGACCGCGGCGACGGAAGGCACAGCGGTCTTCGTGTTCGACGACTTCGCCCTGTGGGCGCCAGCGGAGTGAGCCTATGACCGCGCGCTCGGATAGCGGGTTACGCATCGATCGGACGTCCGCAGGACAAGAAAGGACTATAGGGTGATCGACATCTGGGGGGTCGTCTTCAATAGCCTGTGGATCTTTGGCCTCGCGATACTCCTGGCGATATGGTCCTTTGGCCGCTATGCAGCTCACAAGAGCGGGGTGAGGACGCGCGACAAGCTGAGAGAGCCCCGGTATGCCATCGGGATCGACGTCGGCCTCCTCCTCTTCATAGCGGGTATGGTTGCCACTGAGGAACGGCTCTGGGGTCGTCTCCTCTGGGGCGCCCTTGGGATCGCCGTGTTGGTGGACGGCATACGCTACCTAACCCGTGGACAGTCGCGAGACGCAGGAGCCTAGCTCACTATGCCCTCTACGCCCCCCAAGAGCCCCCTGGTCGCTATCTGTGGTCTGCTGCTGGGTCCGGTACTCCTGCTGGGTACAGCTTGGGCGGCCGATCTGGTGCCCCAGCGGGTGGCCGTTCACACCCTGAGCGGCCTCGCGATTGCCGCGATAGGCGGGTTGCTGGCGGGGATGGTGGCTGAACGTCTGATGCATCGGGGCAACAGCGGAGCAGCCCAGGCCATCGGGCTGGTCATGACGACTGGTATCGGCGTTGTGACAATCGGCTATCTGTACCTCTTCCACATCCGCGGGCCTATGGCGACCATTGGCACCCTGAACCGCACAGTGGAACAAGGGCTGATCTTCGTCCATTTCCTCACCGCACAGGCCGCCGGGGCGATCCTGTCGTTTCATCTCCTCCCTACCGGCCATGAGCAGCAGGAGTGACGGTAATGCTTTCGGGCGTCCGCGACTTCCTAGAGCTCATCAAGTTTGAACACACCCTCTTCGCGCTGCCGTTCGCCTATCTGGGTATGGTTCTGGCTGCGAGAGGATGGCCGTCGTGGCGGCAGGTGCTCTGGATTACCATCGCGATGGCGGCGGCGCGGACGCTGGCGATGGGCGTCAACCGCTTGGCCGATAGGATCTACGACGCCCGCAATCCGCGCACAGC
>JAXDDO010000071.1:0-25615 GCA_034676805.1 Anaerolineae bacterium
GCGTGACAAACGAGTGTCTTGCTGCGCGCGTGCAGTTGGTCAGCAAAGGGCTGGAAGTAGGGGAGCATGTAGGTTCTGAACAGCCACGGCGGTGTGAACTGAGTGTCGAAGTGTTCGCCGTGTAGAATCAGTCGCGCTGGTGAGTCGACCACCACCCGCTGCACCTCGAGGGCGTGCGCTCGCAAGACCTCATAGAGGTGCAAGACCCGCTCTTTTTCGTCGTGAAGGTGGAAGTAGGCCTGGTTGTAGCCAATCAGGTCCTGTATGATGCGGTACATGGGATCAGGGCCAATGGCGACCAGCGGAAGACCTCGATCGCCAATCTCTGCCTCGTAGGCCAGGTAGGCATCATAGGCCGGCATGACGTCAGTGTGCTCGATGATGTACTCGACAACCGGGTAGTCTTCCGTTCGCTCGATCATGTGCTTGACCATCAGGCCGGCTGAGATCCCGCCATCCGCGAGGGTAGCTGAGGCCTGGCTGACCGTTGATACGCTGCCGACAGGCGTGCTGTAGGTGTTCATCGTGCGATTCCCCAGCGGCTCGGTGCGCACCTCTACATTCCTGAGGCGCGTGCGGTGCACGCGTCCTTCCCTCGCAGGCGCCCCCATGCCTAGTGCCCGCTCGATCTCGCTCAACGAGCAGTCCCTGTAGCGTTCGGGGAGATCGCCGCGGCGACGGTGCGCGTCGTACCAAATCTGGAGCCGGGGAATCCAGGGGATGCGATCCGGCAGGTTTCCGTCCAAGAGCGCCAGAATGCGCTCGCGATCTGTCATCGATCCGTCCATAGTGCCTCCTGTGGCAGCGTAGCGTGATCATACCCAGCGCCAGGCTGATTCTGGCAAGGCCCGCACGTTTGTCAAGCCGCCCAGACGTGGCTCTGCCCGGACGCTGAGCGTGGTTGCCAGGTGTCGAGCCTTTTGACAGGCGCCGCACCTGCCCCTAGAATGCTGGTGTTAGCGACTTAGCAGAAAGGAGCGCAGCATGGCACGAGCAGCCTTCTACGAGCGTAACGCGCAGATCCGTGTTGGTGAGGTCGAGGCGCTGCCGCCAGGCCCGGGCGAGGTTCAGGTCAAGATTGCCTACGCCGGTATCTGTGGCACCGACTTGCACATCTACCACGGGAAAATGGACTGGCGTGTAGCCGAGTCCCAGATCATGGGCCACGAGATCTCCGGCGTGGTCTCTGCCGTGGGGGAGGGAGTCACGGGTATCGAGGTAGGGCAGCCCGCAACCGTGATGCCGCTTGATCCTTGCGGCGAGTGTCCTGCCTGCCGGGCTGGGCACAGCCACATTTGCCAGCGGCTCAAGTTCATGGGGATCGACACACAGGGAGGATTCCAGAGCTACTGGACTGTCCCGGCCCATACTGTGCTGCCGTTGCCGGCGACGCTTTCGATGAAGCGCGCTGCCCTGATCGAGCCCCTGGCTGTAGCCTGTCATGACGTTCGGCTGGCGGGCACCAAGGCTGGCGAGTTCGTTGTGGTTCTCGGCGGGGGCCCAATTGGCGCGCTGGTCGGTCTGGTGGCACAGCAGGAAGGTGCGACGGTCGTTGTTTCCGAGATCAACCCGCGGCGTGTCGCCATCGCGCGCAGCTTGGAGCTGGACGCGGTCGATCCGCGCGAGGTGGACCTGCCAGCACTGGTAGAGGAGCGCACCGGGGACGCCGGTGCCGACGTGGTTTTCGAGGTGACTGGATCGGCAGCCGGCGCTGCGATGATGACGAAGCTGCCCCGTACACGGGGGCGGATGGTCATCGTGGGCATCCATGGTGATCCGCCTCCCGTGGATCTATTCCGGGTGTTCTGGCGCGAACTACAGCTCCGTGGCGCGCGAGTCTACGAACGCGAGGACTTTCAGAGAGCGATCGAGGTTGCCGCAGCAGGCGCATTGCCCCTGGATCAGCTCATCTCCAGGACGTACCCGCTGGAGCAGCTGGAGACCGGGCTGAAGCAGTTAACGGAAGGCGGAGACGTGATGAAGGTGTTGATCGCTCTGTCGTAGTGAACAGTGGGTCCAGCAGACCCTGGACCTGCGTGCAAGGAAAGGGGCCTCACGGTATGAGCATACTGGATCAGTTCCGGCTCGATGGCAAGGTGGCACTTGTTACAGGGTGCCGGCGCGGCATTGGTAAGGCGATGGCGATCGGCTTGGCAGAGGCCGGCGCCGACATTATCGGGATGAGCAAGTCGCTTCCGCTCTCTGGAAGCGACGTTGAGGCCGAGGTAACGGCGCTTGGCCAGCGTTTCACGGCGTTTCAGTGTGATCTCGCCGATCGCGAAGCAGTGTACGCGTTCGTCGTCGCGGTGAAGGACCGCTTCCCGGTGGTCGACATCCTGGTGAACAATGCCGGCACGATTCTGCGCCGGCCCTCGGTCGAGCATCCTGATGAGTACTGGGATGAGATCCTGGAGACCAACCTCACATCGCAGTTCATTCTGGCCCGGGAGTTCGGTAGGGACATGGTCGCCCGCGGGAGGGGCAAGATCATCTTCACCGCGTCGCTGCTGACCTTCCAGGGTGGCATCACCGTACCCAGCTATGCCGCGAGCAAGGCCGGCATCGGGCAACTCACGAAGGCGCTAGCCAATGAATGGGGATCCAAAGGCGTCAACGTCAATGCTGTAGCGCCAGGCTATATCGCGACCGATAACACGCAGGCCTTGCGCGAGGATCCGACGCGCAGCCGCCAGATTCTCGAGCGCATTCCTGCAGGTCGATGGGGTGAGGCGGACGATCTCAAGGGCGTGGTGGTCTTCCTGGCCTCAGACGCTTCCAACTACGTGCACGGCAGCATCGTATTGGTCGACGGAGGCTGGATGGGCAGATAGCTCCAGAACCTGAGGGCCACCCACTGACCCGGTTTGCTCGCGCGAGCGCCCGAGTGGCCTGCTATGGCGTCGGGGTGGCTGCCTTGGGTGACTGGGGCATCGAGACAAGCATCATCACGTTGGCGAGCTGGACCCGAGCCATACCTTCCAGTTGTGTCTCACCCGAGGCACGCGCGAGATCCGCTGCTTGCTCGAAGTACTCAACTGCCTCAAAGTAGTTGCCCAACGAGGCCTCGGCATTACCCAGGAGATAGTGAGCCGTGGCGGAGTCGGGATCCAGTGCGATGATTGCCAGGGCGTCTTCGCGCGCCGCGTCGGGGCGGCTGGCACGCATGTTAGCCTCTGCGCGGGTGGTCAGAAAGGTTAGCCGGTCGCCGAGGAGTGCCTCGGCGCTGGCATAGGTGGCTTCCGCACTGGCATCCTGTCCCAGGAGCTCCTGGATTATGCCTTTCAGGACGAGCAGCTCAGCGTTGTCGGGTGCGACCTCGAGCGCCTGTTCGACTTCGACTAAAGCTGTGGCGGCATCGCCTTCCGAGAGCGCTTGTTCGGCGGCTTGCTCGTACCTGAGTCGCTGCCGAGTTGCCTCATCGGGAGCCAGAAAGATCGCGTAAAGGATCGCGATGACGGCGAAGGCCCCGGCTGCAATGGCGACGCTCCGGAGAGTGCGGCGCCGGCTTTCGCGTCGCTGCTGTTCTAGGTAGTCGTCGACAAACCACCACCAGGATTCCGCAGGAGGGGCGTGCTCTTCTCTGAGGCGTTGGAGGGCCTCGGCGCCTCCCACGCGCTTCAGAAAGACTTTGCCTTTCCTCTTGAACTGCTCGGTGATTGTCTGCAACCGTCCGCGTTCCCCCGCGAGGTCGACCTCCTGATGCGCCAACTCTGCCTGAAGCGCGTCGGCTTGGTCAAGCAGAAGCAGGATAGTCGTTGGCTCATCGGCTTGTGCGAAGCCCATTTTGCCGATCTCTGCCTCCAGCTGGCTCAGGATCTGGCGCAACGACTCGGCCGGGGTCTGAGCGCCTCGAATGTGTGATGCGACTGATGTTCTCAGGTTCTCCATGGCTCCTGTATCCCCAACGCCATTGGCGCCTACTGGGGCTCAATGTGCCTGTCATTATAGCGCAACGTCGCACAAGTCAATCGTCGCACATACGCGTTTGCTGGAGGGGCGGTTCTCGGCTAGAATGCATTCGACGGTCAACGTGGGGGAAATCGTAGAGCCAAGCTGCTGTTGCCAGGAGGGGTCGATGAAATCCATAGCCGTGCTCACTAGTGGGGGGGATGGACCGGGACTGAACGCTGGAATCCGGGCGGTGACGCGCGAGGCTATCAAGCGCGGGGTGGAGGTCTTCGGGGTCCGGTGGGGCTATAGGGGCCTCGTCAACGGTGAGATCAGCGTGCTGAACAGCCGTGATGTCGGCGGCATCATGGGGCGCGGCGGCACTTTTCTCGGCACTGCTCGTTGCCCCGAGTTCAAGGACATCAAGGTGCGGCGGACAGCGATCCGTAGCATGAACCAACGGGGTATCGAAGGACTTGTGGTGATCGGCGGAAATGGCTCGCTGACGGGCGCGCTGGAGCTGCACAAGATGGGTTTCCCGGCCTATGGAATCCCGGCCTCGATCGACAACGATGTCAGCGGGACCGACATGTCAGTCGGTGTGGACACGACACTCAACACGATCCTCGATGCGATTGACCGCATCAAGGATACCGCGTCGTCCCACCAGCGTGCGTTCCTCATTGAGGTTATGGGGCGGGGCTCCGGCTACCTGGCGTTGGCGAGCGGGCTGGCAGGAGGCGCCGAGCTCATCCTTGTACCCGAGCGTGAAGGCCCGTCACTGGAGCAGATCGCCGAGGTCGTGGTGGATTCCTACATACGGGGCAAGCACCACTGCATCATGGTCATCGCCGAGGGCTGGAAGCCAGGCACGCGAGCAGTAGCGGACTATTTGAGCAGCCGAAGAGATGACCTGGGATTCGACGTGCGTGTGACGGTCCTGGGGCACGTCCAGCGTGGCGGGCGGCCCTCCGCGTTCGACCGTTTGCTCGCGACGCGTATGGGGGCGTATGCGACAGACCGGCTATTAGCGGGAGAGACGGGGAAGATGGTCGCGTTGCGCGGCAGTAAGCTCGAGTCGTACCCCCTGGAGGATGCGGTAGCTCAACTCCGCCCCCTGGATCTGCGGCTCTTGGAGCTGTCTGATGTCATGGACTGAGCCGCCGATCTCCTAGAGTGCCACATAGACGGGCGGCATTTCACTTTTGACGTCCAAGCAGCGAATCCGCCAGGGTACGCAAGGCGGCGTGGGGGGCGCCTCTGCCACCGCTTGCCGCCAGGGCAGCCAATGCCCGGGTGTGGAAGCTACGTGCTTGAGCCTCTACGTACGTTCGACTCCCGGCTTCTTCGATCATCGCCAACACCTCTGTCACGGTGCTCTCCAGGAGGTGCTCAGGACACCGCAGGAATTCGCGTAGGTGCTTGTCTGCTCGCATACCGTGGACGATCGGCAACGTCTTCTTGCGTTTGAGCAGGTCGGACCCCACCGGTTTGCCGGTGGTTGCGGGGTCTCCCCAAAGGCCCAGAAGATCATCCTGCATTTGGAAGGCCATACCCAGGGCTTCACCAAACTCTCTGAGAGCGAGGCTGGCCTCAGAAGAAGCACCGGCCACGATTGCGCCGAGTTCGGTAGCCAGGCCAGTGAGCGCAGCAGTCTTGCCGGACACCATGGCCAAGTAGGTGCCCTCTGGAATCTCGGCGACACTTTCAAAGCTGATGTCGTAGCATTGGCCCTCCGTGATGCGAACCACGGCTGACGTATAGCGTGCTACAGCGTGCGTGATCCGTTCTACATCGACCCCCCGATCCCTCAGGCTCAGCAGCGCCTGGTAGGAGAGCGCAAAGAGTGCATCTCCTGCATTGATCGCCTGGGGAATGCCCCAAAGCGACCAGAGTGTTGGGCGACCGCGCCGAACCGCATCGCGGTCCTCGATGTCATCGTGGATGAGCGTGAAATTGTGCAGCAACTCCACGGATGCCGCTGCGGGAAGCGCTTGTTGCCAGTTGCCTCCCTGGGCTTCGGCTGCGAGCAACAAGAGCATCGGGCGGACGCGCTTGCCGTGGTCGACGATGGTCGGAGCGAAGGTGGCGTCGACCCAGCCGAGGTGGTAGCGCAGCATGTTGTAGAGGAGCTGTGGGCCGCCGGTCTCAGAACTCACGTGACGGCGCATCTCCTGCTCGAGGGCCGCAAGATAGCGGACTTGTGGGTCGAGGACGGGCTGCGGCATCAGGAGATCGCGTCCATCAATGCCGCGTCACGCAGGGCGCGCACGGTGGGCGAGGCGGTCACAAACATGGTCAGCCGCAGCTGACGATGCAGCGTTTCGATCCGCCGCTGCAGTGCCTCTGGCGACTGGGCCGCAGCGCGCAACAGCACGCCCGCCAGGGTGGCGGCATTGGCACCAAGGGCGAGGCACTTTCCGATGTCGATCCCGGTCGCTAGTCCCCCGCTGGCAATCACGGGGATGGTCGCGTCTACATCACGCACCGTCTTGATGGCCTCAGCGGTTGGGATTCCCCAGTTGCGAAAACTGGCGGCGACCTCGCGTGCGTAGGGATCTTCCTGGCGGTGCAGTTCTACCTGACTCCACGAGGTGCCTCCGGCCCCGGCGACATCCAGTGCCGCAACACCGGCATCGATCAGCATCCTGGCGGTCCGAACAGATAGGCCCCAGCCCACCTCCTTGACGACCACCGGGACGGTCAGTCCGCGACAGACGGCCTCGATCTTGCCGAGCAGACCACCGAAGCGCGTATCCCCCTCCGGCTGTAACGCCTCCTGTAGAGGGTTCAGATGGAGATACAGCCCATCGGCTTCCGTCATCTCCACTAGTCGCCGGCAGGCATCGACTCCATAGCCGTAGTTCAGCTGCACCGCCCCGAAATTGGCCATCAACAAGATATCGGGAGCGACGTGGCGCACTTGGAACGTCTCTGCTGTTTCCGGATGTTCGAGTATGACGCGACCTGACCCCAACCCCATACCGATGCTGGCGTGCTGGGCGGCCTCTGCCAATGTGCGGTTGATCGCGCCGGCCTGGGTTGAGCCCCCAGTCATCGACGCAATCAGCAGCGGAAATGAGAGGCGGTGGCCAAACAGGACTGTGGAGGTATCGATCTTCTCCAGATCTAGCTCGGGAAGCGCTTGATGGACGAAGCGAACGCGTTCCAGGCCGTTGGTCACGCCGGCGAAGGAGACATCCTCCTCCAGGTTGATACGGATGTGGTCGTTCTTCCGCGTTCTGGTACTCATCTCGACACTGCGCGCTCTTGCCAGGTATCTCTCTGTGGACAACACCACTATACCGCAGCAGAGGACGGCGTCAACCTCGCGGAGTTGACATTTGCTCTCGCCTGCTTAGAATGTGACATATACCCGAAGACGCCATTCGACGCGCAGCCGGCTGATGGGACGGATGGCAACCGTGACCTGAGGAGGAAAGGGATGAGCGAAGCCGTTTACGATAAGATCAAGGCGATCATTGTGGATACGCTGGCTGTTGAGGAGGGCAAAGTAAGACCCGAGGCTAGTTTCCGTGAGGATTTGGGTGCAGACTCCTTGGATCTTGTTGAGCTTATTATGGCCATGGAGGATGAGTTCGGCGCCAGGATCTCGGATGACGATGCTCGCAGCATCACGACGGTTCAAGGAGCCGTCGACTACATCGAGAAGAGCATGCAGGCGTAGGGCTGGAATCGAGTCCTTGCGCCTTTGTGGTTTGGCCGCCAGAGACTGGATTCCCCCTACCAGGGCGAGAAGGCTCCAGCGGCAATTGTTAGGCAACACGAGAGCGACGGCACGAAAGGCCACCGTCTGGGGTGGCCTTTCGTGCCGTCATAACGTTGGGTGTTTCACTTGACGCATATCACAATAAAGAGAAAGTCTTTTGCGAAATCCTTGACGCTCCCATACACCTGTGCTATAATTGCAATGTTAGCGCGACACGGAGGTTGTCCGTGCAATGATCAAGCTGAACCTTTCTACGTTGGCTCACGCTAGAGTTGGGCAGCAGGAATCGGTTGAGCTGGATATCGACCACACTATTGTTGGCGATCTAGAGTTGGCTTCCCTAAGGGGGACTCTTGAGTTCACCCGGGTTGCCGAAGGTATCCTGGTTCAGGGCAGACTCGATGTCAAAGCCAAGACCGAGTGCACGCGCTGTTTGACCCCCTTTCTTGAACCAATCCAAATCGAACTTGAGGATGTCATCAGTCTCCCCGGCGCAGACCTAACACCCGAACGTCCAGTCCGAGTTCACGATGACGGCTGGACAGACCTGGCGCCGCTGATACGCGAGTATGCTTGGTTGGGCCTACCCATTGGTCCGGTCTGCTCATCTGATTGTCGGGGTATCTGCCCGAAGTGTGGCGGGAACCGGAACCTCGGAGAGTGTGACTGCGAAGAGGACCTGGCTATCGACCCGCGTTGGGACGCGCTTCGGGAGCTCGCTGACGAAACCGGCGGGCCCTGACGCCTTTGTCCGCGAGCGGTCGTTGGCGCGAAGCGGGACGCGCGCTGGACATGGCACTTTGTAGTGCGGAGTTGCCACCCGAAGAAGCATGGCTTAGGAAGCATCGGAGTACTTCAGGAAGCTCGGTAGCGCATTCAGCATACCAAGGAGGCCTATGGACGTAATTGGTGAGTTGCTGGAGAAGGCAGAAGCCCAAGGATACCTGAGTGTTGATGATGTACTAGAGGCTTTGGCGTCTTTGGATGGGCAAGGGTCGCTGGAAAACGTGCTTGCTGAGTTGAGGCAGGCGGGGATCGAGATCGAGGCAGTTGCAGAGGATGAGGATGAAGAAGAGGAAGAAGAGATCGACTTCACCGAGTCCCTTGAGGAGGAAGACCTCGATTGGGACGATGATATGTACAACCTCGACGGGATCGGGGTTGATGATACCGTAGCTCTCTATCTTCGCGAGATGGCCCGCGTCCCCCTCCTGACCAATGAGGAGGAAGTCACGCTGGCGAAGAGGATCGAAAGGGGTCGTGAGGCCGAGCGGTTGCTTCAGGATGACGGCCACAGCGTTGAGGAGCAGACCTGTCTGGGACAGATTGTCCAAGAGGGACTCGAGGCGCGCGATCATTTGATCCGGGCGAATACGCGACTGGTCGTCAGCATTGCCAAGAAGTACATGGGCCGGAATGTGCCATTCCTGGACCTGATTCAGGAGGGCAATCTGGGTCTGATGAAGGCCGTCGAGAAGTTTGAGCACCAGCGTGGGTTTCGGTTCAGCACCTATGCCACATGGTGGATTCGTCAGACGATCACGCGTGCGATTGCGGACCAAGGGCGCACGATTAGGGTCCCGGTACATATGAGCGACCGGATTCGGCGCCTCTACCGACGCGCACAGGAAATCGAGCAGGAGCGCGGATCCCGGCCCACCCCAGAGGAATTGGCTGCGGAAATGGGGCTGGAGCCCCGCAAGGTACAGTGGATGATGCGCGTATCGTGGCAGCCATTGAGCCTCGAGCGTCCCGTGGGAGAAGATGAGGACAGTGAACTCAGCAACTTCATCGAGGACGAACTCACGCCCACGCCGCCTGATACAGCCTATAACGGTATGCTTCGGGATCGGATCGAAGAGGTCTTGGCGACGCTCAACCCCCGCGAAGTGCGCATACTTCGGATGCGCTTCGGTCTCCACAATGGCCGTAGCTATACACTGGAGGAGGTCGGCCAGAAGTTCGGGTTGACCAGGGAGCGCATTCGCCAGATCGAGGGGCAGGCGCTGCGCCGGTTGCGTCATCCGAGCCGAAGCCGTGACTTGAAGGACTATCTTCGATGACCAGTCAGTGTGCTGGGACGAGCATGATGATGCGTAACGCGCAGTCGCGCGGGGCTACGAGGCGCCCTGAGCGCGACGGCCCGTGACGTCCACGGATCGAGAAAACCCGCCAGCCTCGCTGGCGGGTTTTTCGTTTATCAGTCTTTTCTGCAACCTTTGGTATACTGGACCTGTGCTGAGGAGGAGGACGACATGACGAAGAAGATTCTGGTCGCAGTTGCGTGGCCCTATGCTAACGGTGACCTTCACGTGGGGCACCTCGCGGGTGCCTATCTGCCCGCGGACATCTTCGCGCGCTACCACCGCCTGCTGGGGAATGATGTGCTGATGGTCTCTGGTTCCGATACGCATGGAACGCCCGTCAGCCTGCGAGCAGAGCAAGAGAACGTGACGCCCCGTGAGGTGTTCGAGCGATTTCACCACCGGTTCCTGGAAACCCAGCGTGATATCGGGATCTCCTACGATTTGTTCACTCACACGGACACACCCAACCACCATCAAGTGTCCCAGGACGTTTTTCTGGCACTACTCCATAACGGCAACATCTACACCGAGACACAGCAGCAGTATTACTCCGAGACCCTTGGGCGGTTCCTGCCCGACCGTTACGTGGAGGGCGTGTGTCCCCATTGCGGGTATCCTGAGGCCCGAGGCGATCAGTGCGACAACTGCGGCAGGATTCTCGACGCTCTGGAGTTGGGCAACCCACGCTGCAAGATCGACGGCTCGATCCCGGTGATTCGTGAGACCGAGCACTTCTTCCTGGATCTCGGCAAGTTGGCGTCGGCGGTTGCAGCGTACCTGGACGACAACAAGGAGGACTGGCGCCCCAACGTGCTCAACTTCTCGCGTAACTACGTCAATGGGGGGCTGAAGGGGAGGGCCATTACGCGCGATATCGAGTGGGGTATTCCCGTGCCTGTCGAGGGCTATGACCACAAACGCCTCTACGTGTGGTTCGAGGCAGTCATCGGTTACCTCTCAGCCAGCATCGAGGAAGCCAACTTGCGTGGTACCCCTGACGTGTGGAAGGCGTGGTGGCACGACCGGAACGCGGAAACCTACTACTTCATCGGCAAGGACAATATCGTGTTCCATACGGTGATCTGGCCTGCGGAGTTGATCGGGGCTGGCGCTCTGTACGGGGACGACGAAAGTCGGAGCCTGAACCTTCCTACTGACGTCCCGGCGAACGAGTTTATGAACCTCGCTGGGGCGCAATTCTCCAAGAGCCGGGGGCACATGATCACACTCCCCGATCTGCTCTCGCGGTATGAGGCCGATGCCATCAGATACTACGTCGCGGTGGTGATGCCAGAGACCAGCGATAGCGACTTCCTCTGGGATGACTTCGTGCTCCGTAACAACGGTGAGCTCGTCGCGGTCTGGGGAAATCTTGCGCACCGGGTGCTCTCGTTCACGCAGCGTCACTTTGGGGAGGTCCCCGAGGCAGGGCCACTGACCGACATCGACGCGGCGTTGCTCGATGCGACGAAGGCCGGGTTTGGCGCAGTGGGCGGGCACCTCTCCGCGCGGCACTTCCGGGCTGCCATCGGCGAGGCGTTCGCACTGGCACGCGAGGCCAACCGTTACCTTGAGGTGAAATCGCCCTGGGTCCAGATCAAGGAAGACCGTGCTGCGGCGGCGACCAGTCTCCATGTGGCGTTGCAGGCGATCAACGCGTTGAAGACGATGTTCGCGCCCTTTCTGCCCTTCACATCCCAGAAGTTGCACGAGGCTCTGGGTTTTGAGACGCCGCTCTTCGGTCAGCAGGTCATTCAGGTCGTCAGTGATGCCAGGGGGACCCACGAGGTCCTGCGGTACGATGCCAGCCGCACGAGCGGTCGTGGGGCTTTTTAACCGCTGCCCGCCGGTCGGCCCTTGGCCAGACCGGAGCCGCTCTTCAGGAAGCTCGACGAGAGCGTAGTCGACGAAGAGCTTGCCCGGATGCACAAGTAGCCGCTGGCGTGCAGCCCGGTCGTCAGTTGCTGCGGCGGGTCCGGTGCCCGCCGCAGCCTGTGAGATGATCTTCCTTGGTGCTGTGTGTTGCGCAAGGTTCTGCCCTGCTTAGCCGTATTTGCGATCCTCGTCCCCACTCTTGATCTGCAGTCCATATGGTGGGACGAGGGGATCAGTATGCATCTCGCCGGGCTGCCGTGGGGTGCAATCGTCGCAGAACGGGCGGCTAACATACACCCGCCGCTGTACTTTCTGGTTCTCAAGGGCTGGAGCGCGGTTGCCGGGCAGACGCCCTTCGCGGCGCGATATCTCTCTGCGCTAGCGGCAGTGCTGTTGCCGGCAGTGGTGCAGCGCTTCACCGGCAGACGGTTCGGGGCACGGAGTGGGCGGGCGGCTGCGGTGATGGTAGCGATGGGCACCCCGTTCGCCGTCTATGGTCAGGAGGTGCGAGCCTACGCCTGGCTGCCGGTCCTCCTCGTCACCCTCTGGTCTCAAGTGTGGCCCGACCCTGGTCGAGCGGCGTCGGGCCATGGTGCCCGAGTCGTGGGCACAGGTAGTGGCCTCGTGCTGGGCTTGACCGTGGCCGCTATGGCGCTGGCACACTATGCAGGACTGATCGCTGCCGGTACGGCGGCTGTGGGGCTGCTTTGGCGATGGATAGAAGACCCTTCGCCGGCCCAGCGACGGATCATCGTGCGTCAGGGACTCATTGGAGCGGGTGTGGCGGTCGTTGCCGTGGTGCCGTGGGCCTTCGCCCTGGGCCGGGCTGGGCTATCTGGGCTGGGCGGTCAGGCTGGGCTGGGGAACAGCCTGGCTGACCCGGTGCCCGCGGGTTACGTTGCAGGCCTGCTGGGCGTATTCCACACGGTTGGCCTTCCGGAAGCACTGGGCAACCCAATGTTGGTACGTCCCTCCGTGCTGATCGGCGTGCTGGTGCTGGTCGGTACGATACGGGGGCTGGCGTATCGCAAGACACGTCGTGGACTGGGGTTGCTGGTTGTGCTGTGGTTGACCCCCTTCGTTGCGGCGCCGGTCATCTGGATCCTCAGTCCGCAGTCACACCCGCGGTATCTTTACCCTTTCATCGTGAGCGGCTGGATGGTGGCAGGCGTCCTGGTCGGTCGAGGCGTATTCCCTAAGCCACTCCATCTGGGGCTGTTGGCCGCCATGTCTGCGACGAGCCTGCTGGGACTCCGAAGCTATTTGTTTGACCCTGCATATGCTCGAACCGACATCCGTGGGGCAGCGGCCTATATCCGGGAACGCGCCCTGCCCAGCGATCTGGTATTGGTGCCGGACACAGACTGGTCTCTCTCTGAGTACGACGTCGGCAGCGCCAAGATCGTAATGGCCACGAATGCCGATGGTCGTACTCCGATTCCCGCGCCGCTTGCGGCGGAGACGAGCCCAGGGACCACGGTCTTCGCACTGGACTACGAGCGCGGCGCGCTGGATCCACGCGAAGTACTGCGCTCCGCGCTGGTGAGCTCCGGCGTGCTCATGGAGCGTGTGAGGCTCCACGGCATCACTCTCGAAAGGTACACACTGCGCTCGCGGGTAGAACCGCAGGAGGCGCAGACGCCGCTACGAGCCTGCGTATCAGGTACCGAGCTATGCTTGGTGGGCGTTGCGCTCGATGCGGAACCGGTCAGTGGGGCGGCGATGGGTGTGCGCCTCGACTGGGTGGGTAGGGCTGATAGGCGACTGACTGCCGCGCTGCGTCTCTATTCGAGTGCAGGTGTCTTTGTGGCTGCACGAGATGCGTTACTACTCGATGGCGAGGTGCGTCCTACTGAGCTCTGGTCGGGTGAGCCAACGACTACCTACCACGTTGTGCCGCTGCCGGTGGGCCTGCCTCCGGAGCCCTATCGACTCGAGTTGGGGGTGTTCGAATCCGGCGCCCCCGAAGCTGTCGTTGCCTTTGAGCGCGATGGCGATGTCTCGGGGCCTGCCGTGGTTCTTGGCCAGGTCACGCCCCTGGTTTCGCCGTGGCTGGATGTCTCGCTCTATGGTCTGTCGTCAGGACCGCAGTCTCCGCGCGTTCAGACGGCGGGGCCAGATCTGATCGGGGGTGCCGTTGACCGTGATTTCGCAGCGGCAGGTCAGACCTGCTACGTGCTGCTGAATTGGCGCGTCTCGACCCGAACGGACGAACAGGCGCAGGTGACCGTGGTGCTCCGCCAATGGGGGCGCGACGTAGCCAAGCAAGGGTCGCGTTCCAGCTTTGCTGGCCTCCCGGAGGGGAGGCCGGTTCTGGAGTATGTGCCGCTGGTGGTGCCGCCCGGCGTGTCTGAGGGACCTGCGGATGTCATCGTAGCGGTCAACGGCGAGGAGCATGTGTTGGGCATGTTGCAGCTCACCGGCGGCACTCATGAGTTCGCGCCGCCGTCTACGGCATACGCAGCAGCCCGTAGAGCCGGCGAGGTCGCCACCCTCGTGGGGTTCGGACTCACGCCGGGTGAGGAAATTGGGGCTGGTGAGCCCATGACTGTGTCGTTGGTCTGGCGTGCTGAGGCAGTGGCAGCTGAGCGAGGTCTGAAGGTCTTCGTGCATCTGATCGATGATACAGGGGCGATCGTGGCACAACACGACGGGGTGCCAAACCTATGGACGCGACCCACACAAGGGTGGGTCAGGGGCGAGTATATCGTGGACCCCCATCCGCTGACCTGGCACAGCCGGGACACCAGGGGGCCAGCGACGCTGCGGGTCGGGCTCTATAGTGAAGCGAGCGGTGAACGAGTCGTGTGGGACGATGGCGCGGACTTTGTGACGCTGAGTGTAGACATAGTGGTCTCGGCGCCGTCCGCCAGTCCCTAATCGAGCATATCTGGTATCCTATATTCATCGAGGGCAACCGGGAGCAGAAGGAGTCCTTATGGTTGGCAAGACCTTGAGCCGTTGGGAACGCATCCTGTATACAGCGATCCTTGTGCTGGCTATCTTCACGCGTTTCTATATGCTGGGCGAGCGTGCCATCAGCCACGACGAGAGCATCCACACGAAGTTTGCGTGGAACTTCTACGCGGGCCTGGGTTTTCAGCACAACCCGATGATGCACGGACCACTGCTGTTCGAGGCTACAGCGCTGGTCTATCGTTTCTTCGGCGTGAGCGATTTCAGCTCCAGGATATTCACATCGCTGGCCGGCGTGGCGTTGGTTATGACACCCATCCTCTTTCGCCGCTGGCTCTCGCGTCCCGGAGCCCTTGCAGTCTCGCTGTTACTGTTGATTTCCCCGTCGATCTCGTACTACTCCCGCTACATCCGACACGACGTGCTGCTTATGCTCACCGCGGTGCTGCTTCTGTGGGCGATTCTGGAGTTTCTGGAGACAGGACAGCGCAAGCTTCTGCTCTGGTTGGCGGCCTTCTTCTCGCTGATGTACGCCACGAAGGAGGCCTCATACATCTATACTGCGATCTTCGGAGCTCTGCTGTTCGTGCCGTTTGCAGTACAGGTGGTAACGACGAAGTGGCAGAACGCAAACCTCTACTGGGTGTTCGCTGCGCTGCTGATGCTGGCTCTGGTTGCGGGCCTTGTTTTCGGTCTATCGCTCTCCAGCGCTCAGGTTTCGGAAATGAACCTGGATGAGGCGGGGAACAGCCGTGTAGCGAACATCAGCGTGCCGGTTTGGGGGCGGCTTGCGGTTGCCGTGGCGCTTGCGGCATTACTGGGTGCTCTGGCGGTTGTCACATATGGACTGGGCGATGTGGCGATGCGCCAGATCCGGTTGTTCGACGTACTCATGGTCATTGGAACGCTCACCCTGCCCCTGGGCTCGGCCTTCCTGGTGAAGTTCGCCGCTGGCGTAGATATGGAGTTGGTCTATGAGGCGGTCAGGACCGGAAACTTCGCATCAGTTCCCACGGAGACAGTCATCGCGATTTTCGGCGTCGTGTTCGCAACACTGGCGATATCGGCGGCGATGGGCATGTGGTGGGACAGCAAGCTGTGGCCCAAGGTTGCGCTGGTCCACTACGCGATCTTCTTCGTGCTCTATTCGTCGATCTTCACGTGGGCGTTCGGCGTGCTGTCGGGCCTGGTCGGAGGGCTTGCCTACTGGTTGGCGCAACAGGGGGTGAAGCGGGGAAACCAGCCGATGTACTACTACTTCCTGATCGGCCCGCTCTACGAATATCTCGGCATCGCGTTGTCTCTGGCTGGGGCTTCGACGGCTATGGCTGTTGTGCTGAAGAGCTGGCGCGAGCGCAGGCGCCCTACTGCCCCGGACGAGCTTGGTCGTGTGCCGGCGCTGGACCTGCAGGTGCTGTTCCCGCTCCTTCTGGTCGGATGGACGGGGCTCTCGTGGATCGCCTATACCTACGCCGGTGAGAAGATGCCGTGGTTGCTGGTTCACATCACGCTACCGAGTCTGTTTCTGGGGGGATGGGCTCTGGGCAAACTCGTCGTTGGTATCCCGTGGTCGCGCATTGGCACGCGACCAGGGTGGGCGATGCTTGCGGCGGTGCCGCTGTCCGTGGCATCGCTTGTGGCCTTCTCCTCTGCAGGGGTGCAACTGCGATCGGTCATGGAGCAGGGGGGAGGCGGTGCCGGCTTCTCGCTAGGCCAACTCTGGGCTCTCGGAATGGCCTTGGGGGGGTTGGCAGCCCTGGTGGGGTTTGGAAGCGTTGTGGTCTGGGCCGTAAGGCAGTTGGGTGGGCGATCCCTGGCTGGCATCGTTGCGCTCTGGGCGGTTGTGGGGTTCGCTACGTTGACAATGCGCACCTCGGCTCTGCTCAACTACGTGAACTATGACCTGGCGACTGAGATCCTGGTCTATGCTCACGGCACGCCCGATATCAAACTAGCTCTCAATCAGATTCGTGAGGTTTCGTGGCGTGTGACGGGGACGGAGATGGATGTGAAGGTGGCCTATAGCGAGGATGGCTCGTGGCCTTTCACGTGGTACATGGTCGACTTTCCGAACAACTACTTCTACAGCACCGCTCCGAATGAGAGCCAGCTTCTCGAATGCCCGGTCGTTATCGCCGGGAGCCGGCAATATGGGGCGGTTGAGAGCATCCTCGGTGACGGCTATGTCTTTTACGACTACAGGTATTTGTGGTGGCCCATACAGGACTACTACGGGCTCACCTGGGAGCGGGTGAGAAATGCGTTGACCAATCCTGAGATGCGTGCGGCTCTGTGGAAGATCGTGTGGGACCGCGAGTACGACGACTACGCGGCACTCAAGAATCCGGCCAACCCCTTTACGCTCCAGTCGTGGCCTTATCGCAGCGACTTCCGGCTGTATGTACGGCGAGACCTGGCAGAGGCCGTCACGGTGTACGGCCGTCCCTCGGGATCCGCGCGGTTGGTCGCCCCGGCACCTACCCCTCCCCCGGATCCCTATGGAGCGGGTGCGCGCCTACTTCCCGAGGTGACACGAGTCCTGCTGCCTGGCGCCGCAGTGCGGGGGATAGCCGCCCTGGGCGATGGGCAGTTCTACGTAGCGGACACGGCGAATCACCGGATATGGCACGTCGGTCCAGAGGGTGTCATTGGCTCGTTCGGTGGGTTCGGCGCAGAGCCGGGCCAGTTCAACGAGCCATGGGGTGTAGCGGTCGACGCACAGGGAGATATCTACGTCGCTGACACCTGGAACCATCGCATTCAGAAGTTTGACAACACGTTCACCTACGTCACAGGGTGGGGCGGTCTTGCGCAGTCAAGCCAGATTGGCCTCACAGGTACTCAAGGGCTGTTCTACGGTCCGCGCGCGCTGGACGTCAGCGATGATGGCGAAGTCTACGTCGCAGATACCGGTAACAAGCGGGTGCAGGTGTTCGACCTTGACGGCAACTTCCTTCGCGAGTTCGGAGGATGGGGCAGGGAAGGGGGCGAGCTGGACGAGCCAGTGGGGATCGATGTGCGTAGCGATGGCGTCGTGGCGCTCGCGGACACCTGGAACCAGCGTGTGCAGCTCTTCGATGGACGGGGCTTCCCGTTGACCCAGTGGGATATTCCGACCTGGGACGTCACCAACCCCGACGAAAAGCCCTTCGTGGTCTGGGGCGCTGAGCACCTCTACGTAGGCGACCCGCTGCGGCAGCGGATCCTTGCCTTCCGCGAGGATGGTGCATATGTCTGGGCCCTCAGTTCAGATTCCGCGGCCCCGGTCTCGTTTCCGCAGGGCTTGAGCGTTGACGGGGGCGTGCTCTACGTTGCCGACGCGCACCGCGGTGAGGTGCTGGGATTCCAGCTCCCTTAGCGGCATCGGCAGGGTTGGAGAATCGCGCTGCTACTACGGCGGTCGGGTGGCGTTGGGTTTTCCCGGATAGCCCGTTATTCGGCTGATCTCCTCATACAGGGGCTTGAGTCGCTCATACATACGCCGGTAGACACGGCGGTAGAGATCATTGTATAGACTGACCGCGGTCGGGTCGGGTTCGAAGATCCGCCCGGCGCGCGTCATCGCCGTCACGGCTGCGTCGAAGGTGCCGTGGAGGCCCAAGCCCACAGCTGCATCGATGGCGGCCCCCAATCCCGAGGTCTCATAGGTGTGGGGCCGTGCTGCGGGCAGGCCGAAGATGTCGGCTGTGAGCTGCATAGCTGCATCGCTCTGTGAGCCCCCACCAGAGACGACAAGCTCGGTCACCTTGACGCCGCTGCGGCGCTCGGTGCGCTCCTTGGCCTCGCGCAGCGCATAGGCCAGACCCTCCAAGATCGCGCGATAGAAGTGCGCCCGTGTATGGACGTCGCCAAAGCCAATGACGGCACCTTTGGCCTCCGGCCCGGGCAGCTTGATGCCAGGCGACCAATAGGGCTGCAGGACCAGGCCCATCGAGCCTGGCGGGGCAGCCTTCACCAGGTCGTCGAGAAGCATCTCCGCTTCGATGCCGCGCTCGTTGGCAAGCCACTGTTCGAGGTGACCGAATTCCTCCTTGAACCATGTGACCATCCAATATCCGCGATAGATCTGGATCTCCAGGCTGTAGTGCTCCGGGACTGCTGAGGGGTAAGGAGGGATGAGGGGGATGACCTCCACGTACCGCCTGTGGGTCGTGTTGATCGTGGCCGTGGTGCCATAGCTGATGGACCCGACGTGTGGCTCCAGGGCGCCCGATCCAAGGACCTCGCAGGCCTTGTCGGCGGCCGACGCGACGAGTGGCAGTCCTTCAGGAATGCCGGTCTGCTCGGCAGCGGACCGTGAGATCTTGCCCAGCACCTGGGCAGGTGGCACCAGGCGTGGAAGCAGGCGCTTGTCGATGGGCACCGCACGCCACTTCCAATCCCATGGCTTGGCCCACGTGAGGGCCTTGTAGTCGAAGGGAACGTACCCGACCTGAGAGCCGACAGAATCCACAAACTCACCTGTGAGTCTGTGCGTGAGATAGCCTGACAGGAAGAGATACTTGTAGGTCTTGCGCCAGATGTCCGGTTGGTGGGTGCGGATCCAGTTGGCTTCGGCTTCAGCCTGAAGATAGGCCACAGTCTCGGCCATCCCGGTGAGCCTGAAGGCCAAGCCCCACAGGCCTCCAACCGGTTTCAGGCCCTCGACACGACGTTGATCGAGCCAGACAATCGCTGGCCTGAGTGGTTCGCCGTTGGCATCGACGTTGACCATGGTAGCGCGTTGGGCCGTGAGTGCGACGCCGGCGATCGTGTCCTTAGCAGTTGGGCGGCTCTCCCAAAGGCTCTGGCACGCTTCACATAGCTTCTGCCAGTATAGGTTCGGGTCTTGCTCTGCCCAGCCGGGGTGCGGAGAGACATAGGGTTGAATCGGAACTCGGCTCTTGGCGATGAGGTTGCCCTGTAGATCGAACAGCAGAGCTCGTACGCTCTGGGTGCCGTTGTCCAGGGCGAGGATATGATCTGCGGTACCAGCGTGTGGCGTCATCTCGCTCCGAGCCTCGCTTCGATTCAGGCAGTTCGCTGCGTGTTGGCTATGCGAGGCTAGTATAGGCGGGTTCGGCTTTGGGTCAATCTATGAGCTGGCGACGATCGCAGTTCCCGCGGGCGTGGTTCTGTGCTAAGATGGCTAACACACGTGTGTTCAGATGGAGCGGCGTTATAGCCTGCGGTGGCGCCACCGCGCTAAACAAGCATCCCTCCGGAGGTCAAGATGGACTTCACCTATGCGATGATTGCCAAGATGATCGACCACTCGCTGCTGAATCCTACGCTGACGGCGGCCCAGTTGGACGAAGGCATCCAGGTCGCACTGGCATACGATGTCGCGAGCGTGTGCATCATGCCCTACTACCTGGCGCGCTGCTCGCGTTTGCTTGCGGGCAGCACGGTCAAAGCCAGCACCACGATCGGATTTCCCCACGGAGGACACACCACAAGTGTGAAGGTCGCCGAGGCGGAACGGGCTCTAGCAGATGGGGGCGAGGAGCTGGACATGGTCGTCAACATCAGCATGGTGCTGAGCGGCGACTGGGACTACGTGCGGTCTGACATCCAGGCTGTCATCGACGCGACCCACGCCCAAGATCAGCAGGTCAAGGTCATCTTCGAGAACTGCTACCTTCAGGAACTCCACAAGATCAAGCTCTGCGAGATCTGCGGGGAATTGGGAGCTGATTGGGTGAAGACGTCGACCGGCTACGGCTCCGGCGGGGCAACCGACGAGGACCTGATCCTGATGCGAAAGCACTCGCCAGCTACCGTTCAGGTGAAGGCAGCTGGCGGCGTGCGTTCGCTGGATCGCCTTCTCGAGGTGCGCGCCTTAGGCGTCACCCGGGTGGGCGCCTCACGAACCTCTGAGATACTCGACACCTGTCGAGCGCGGCTTGGACTGGTACCGCCGGGGTAGGGGAGTCACCGCACAGTCAGGCTGCCAGATCCCTGGTCGATGGTCAACTCGATGCGGTAGTCGGAGCGATCGTAGTCGATGGTCTCCCACACGCCGTCGTCGTCTGTTTCTCCTGAGACAAGCCGCATACGCTCGCCGGGCCACAACGCGCCGCTCCCGCGATCCAGGACGATGCGAAGCCCGACACCCTCTGGCAAGATCAAATCAAGCTCCCCAGAACCTCCGTCTACGGTGCCTTCCAGGGTGCTAGCAGAAGGCAGGCTTACCGTTACAGCGCCAGAGCCAACATCGATCTCCAGGTCGGTCAGTTGCAGCTCAGTGAGATCGAAATCGCCGTGCCCGGAACTCGTGTCGAGGCGAAGATCAAGAGGAATCAGCGGGCTCACCTTGATGTCCCAGGGTCGGTCGTCGCCAAAGTCGAAGGCGCCGGTCGAGATGCCCTGGAGGAAGGTGTCCAGTATGACCGTTGCTCGATTGCCCGACGTCTGAACCTCGAAGACCAGGTCGCCACGATAGCTGACGTCGGCCTCGATCAAGTTCGGTGAGTCCTCCAGCGCGCTGAGCTGCCCGGGAGAGCTCGTCCAGTCGATGCTCACGATGGCAGACGAGATGTCGCCGAGGGGGTGTTCGACGTGTTCGGTCCGCAGTACCGATGGCTTTGCCAGCTCAACGAGTATGGGAATCTGTTCTGCAAACACCACGATCCCAATCGCCAGCCCTACGAGGACCAAGATCAGCACGCCGCTGGCGATTGCTCCGGCGACTGACCGGTGCCCCACCAGGACATCGACGCCGAGCGCAATGAGCGCGATGGGCCAGAGCCGCCACAGGATGGCCCACCCAGTCGACGGGATGAGGCCCAGGTTGGCAAGCAGCAGCAGCACGCCAAACCCGATGAGGGCGATGGGCCAGAAGAAGGATCGCCGGGGTCTGCGGTGTGTGGCAGGGTAAGGAGAGGGGATTTCCGCGCCGCGTCGAATCACGTCGTTGGCACCGCTGGCAGATGCCCGGTCAGTAGGCTGCTTTTCCGGTGTCTCGTTGTTCATTATCGCCTCCAGTAGATAGCAGGATGGTGCCGCGCACCGTGGCCTACACCTGTATACGTCTTGCGGAGGCTCCAAGTTGCAGGTACTCGGGATGGTACCATGGGCCAGGGCCCTCGAGTGATCTCGAGGGCCCTGGTAAGGCAATTACGCTATCCCTGTGGCGGCGATGGGAGCTCCATGCAGGCAGCAGACCTTCCCAGTGTGCCGGGTCGAGCTGCGTCCGTCCGGGTCACTTCACCTCGATGGACGGACCTGTTCGGGCAACTCGCAGCTCAATTCGACTCCCTCGGGGTGCAGTGCCAGATAGACCTTCTCGTTCGATAGCGGCAGATCGGTGAAGCGGATGCCTGTTGCCGCGTAGAGCGCGTTGGCAATGGCCGGCGCGGTCTGTACCATGACGTGCTCACCGACGCCGCGCGCACCCCAGGGCCCGTCCTCGAGAGGCGTCTCTACGATATCGCCGTGGATGGCGCCCGGCACATCCATCGCGGTAGCGATCTTGTAGTCCACAAAGCTGTCGTTGAGCGGGCGCCCCCTCTCGTCGAAGCGTAGCCCCTCGAAGGCGGAGCTCATGCCGTGGACAGCGCCGCCCTCTATCTGAGTCATCACCAGATCGGGGTTGATGGCCTTGCCGACATCGTAAGCGCTCGCGATGCGCAGGATGTCGATCGCTCCGGTCTCATCATCGACCTCGAGATCCACCGCCTGCGCTCCGACTGTGTAGTGAACGACGGCGCGGGTGCCCTGGCCGGTCTCGGGATCAAGGCCGGTCACGTACGTCGGCATGAACTTCCCTGTGCCGACAATGGGCCCGCCTTGCCACCCTTCGAAGTTCTCGTTGGGTAGCCCGTAGATCACCATGTTCTTCAGCGGCTGCTCGCGCTCTGATTCGTACGAAACAACCACACCGTTCTTGATATCCAGGTCGGCGGGGTCCTCGCCCCAATACTGGGCCACGATGTCGAGGATCTGGGTGCGCGCTTCCAGGGCAGCCAGCCTGACCGCATTGCCCATCGACCACGTGATGCGGCTGGCGACAGTCTGCCATTCGTACGGGCTGTATTTGGTATCGACCGGGTTCGCCGATACCCGCACCCACTCGTAGGGCACACCGAGTGCTTCGGCCGCCATCTGAGCTGCGACCGTGAAAGCCCCTTGGCCCAGCTCCTGCGCCCCCACGTAGACATTCAGCGTTGCATCCTCGTTGAACCGCACGATCGCGGAGCTGCCGGGATTGGGGGGCATCGCCGGCGCCTTCCACATGATAGCGATACCCCGACCCCGCTTCTTGCCGGGGGAAGACGGCCGCGCAGGCGCGTTCCACTCGATCGCCTGGGCCACCTTGTCGATGCATGCTGGCAGATCCACGTCTGGCATCGTCATGCCCGTGAGAATGGTATCACCGGTGCGGACGCAGTTGCGCCGCCGGAACTCGGCTGGGTCCATCCCGATTTTGGTCGCCAGTTGGTCCATGATCTGCTCGATGCCCCAGTGGATCTCTGGCATCCCGAATCCGCGCATCGCGCTGCCTATGGGGTGGTTGGTATAGACGCAGTAGGAGTCACCGCGGACATTGGGCACGTCGTAGGGTCCTGTGCACGAGTAGCCGGCAGCGCGGGCGATGTTGACACCGTAGTCGTTGTAACCTCCACCGCCGAAGTAGTAGGCGACCTCCATCGCGAGCAGGGTTCCGTCAGCGTCGCACCCGATCTTGTACGTGGCAACTAGACTCTGGCGGACATTGGTAGCGATGAACTCCTCTTCACGGGTCATGTGGACCTTGACCGGTCGGCCCTTAACCGCCTTGGCCATCAGCGCAACATTGGCCTCCATCGAGATGCCTGCCTTGCCCCCGAAGCCGCCCCCGACGTAGGGCGAGATGACACGCAAGTTGCCGTGGGGCACATCCAGGCTCTGCGCGAGCAAGTCGCGCTGTGCGAAGGGAGACTGCGAGGCCGCCCATACCGTTACCTCGCCGGATACATCCCATCGGGCGATTGCTGCGTGGGTCTCGATTGGCGCATGTTGGATCTGGGGCAGTGTGTAGGTCCCTTCGACGATGACAGCACACTGCGGCCATGCATCCTCCACCGAGCCCTTGCGGAGCTTGAAGTGCTCTGACACGTTTGTGCCAGGCTCGGGGAAAATGAAGTTCACGTGGTCGTAGGATCCGAGTTCCGGATGCAGGAGTGGGGCGCCGGGTTTGGCGGCTTCGAAGGGATCGAATGCCGGCTCGAGCTCCTCGTATTCCACGCGAACCAGGGCCGCTGCCTTCTCGGCCACCTCTTCGCTCACGGCCACAACGCCGGCGACCGACTCGCCGACATAGCGCACCCGATCGTAGGCAAAGATGAAACGGTCCTTCAAGTATAGGCCCAGGCGGGTCGGATTGTCCTGACCAGTCACGATGGCCTTAACGCCCGGCACTGCAAGCGCGTCGCTGATGTCGATCGATTTGATGAGGCCGTGGGCGATTGGGCTGTGCACGATCTTGCCGTGCAGCAGGTCGGGACCAAACGCCAGGTCGTCAACGAACCTGGCAGAGCCCGTGACTTTCTCCAGGGCGTCGACGCGAGGCACACTCTTGCCTACCGGACTGCCTGTTTCAGTGGACATGTCTCATTCCTCCCGCCGATTCTCACACCTGCTCCGACGCATCTTCGATCGCCTCGATGATGCGCAGGTAGCCGGTACACCGGCACAGGTTGCCGACCAAGGCTTCGCGAATCTCCACCTCGCTCGGGTGGGGATTGCGGTCCAGCAGGGCTTTCGCCGACATGAGCATGCCCGGGGTGCAGAATCCACACTGGACAGCGTTGTGCTCAACGAAGGCCTTCTGCAGCGGGTGTAGCTCGCCCTCCTTGCTCAGTCCCTCGGCAGTCTCGATAACCGCGCCATCGGCCTCCGGGGCGAGAACCAAGCATGAGTTGACCGGTAACCCGTCCATGAGCACTGTGCACGCGCCGCATTCTCCATTCTCGCAGCCCCGTTTCGGGCTGGTGATTCCGAGTTGATCGCGCAGGACCTGGAGCAGTGTCTGATGGGACCGAACGGCAACTGTATACGCTTCCCCATTGATTGTAAGTGAGATCTCGTGTAGCATTCCGACTCTCCTTCGCGAGTCTCAGGCCGTTGCGGGCAACTGGGCGAGCACGGCCCGGATCGCGCGCCGGGTGAGGTTCACAACCATAGCCTGGCGATACTCCAGTCCAGACCGGATATCGCCGATTGGGCAACAACAGCCATAGGCCGAAGCTGCAGCTCTGTCAATCGATTCATCATCCCAACCCTGCGATAGAATGCCCTCTGACTCCAAGGCCCGGATTGGGGTGGGTCCAACAGCGCCCAGTGCGATCCGCCACGCAGTCGCGTTCCCGAGCGGCAGCGCCATCACCGCAACGCTGACAATCGAGAGGTCGCCAGCCTTGCGCCGGCTGAGCTTTTCGAAGTGGCTGACCGCTTCTTCAGGGGGCCGCGGAATGCACAGGCCCGCGACGATTTCCCCAGGTTGGAGCGCGTTCCGCTTGGGTCCGGTGAAGAACGCCGCTATGGGTACGCAGCGGTCCATTGATGGCCCTTTGATGAGTACCGTCGCGTCTAGCGCATAGAGCGCCGGTGCTGAATCGGCGGCTGGGGATGCGGTGCAGATGTTGCCGCCGATGGTGGCCCGGTTGCGGACTTGCTCGTTGCCCATCGATGCAGCGGCCATGGCCAGAAGTGACCACCCGCTCTTGACGAGCTCGGAGCGCGCAAGTTCGTTCATCCGCACGGCTGCGCCCACAGAGAGACACTGGGTGCCATCCAGGCAACAGGGCGCGCTGTCGACGACGCGCAGTTCGCGCATGCCCGGCAGGGCCTTGATGTCCACCACGATATCTGGGCCCAAGACGCCGTCTCGCATTTGAGGGATAAGGTCAGTCGCTCCTGCGACCGGGACAGCGATGTGGTCGGACTTCGTAAGCCACTGAAAGGCTTCTTCAAATGACTTGGGTCGATAGTAGTTGAAGGGTTGCATATAGGCCCTCCGCTTACTCAGGCCAATTGTGAGGAGTGCATAGCTGGCTTCGTTGATCAGCACATCGCGCTTACGAACCGCAGCGTGCCGTGAGTGGTGGGGGGGGGGGGCGGCCCGGGGCCGGCCCCCCCCCCCCCCCCGCGGCGCCAA
>JAXDDO010000002.1:0-64487 GCA_034676805.1 Anaerolineae bacterium
TTGACAGGTGCACAAGTCTCGGGTATCGTTGTCATAGAGCGGCCTCGTTGTAGCTGAGTGTTATCCAACCCTAGCTTACATCGAGTCCGCTCTTCCCTCAACTTTCCACCGACTTGTATACACTACCAAGCCATCAGGAGTCTTGACTTTACGGGCACACTGTGCTATAAATTAAGGCAATAACGGCTGAGAATGGGAATAGTAGGTATCCAGGCGCAGTTACAGAGAGCCGGAGGCAGGTGAGAGTTCGGCACCAGCGCGGATACTGAATGGCCCCAGGAGCTGCTCGCCGAACGCGTGGCCTGATCCACGTCAGTAGTCCGAGCCGGAGACGCCACCGTTACCTGGGCGTAGGGCATCGCAATGAGCTGTGCCCGAAAACGAGTGAGGCTGGCTTTGTTCGACGACGCGCTTCCATAGCGCGTTTTTTGTTGGACTCAGCGCCTAATGAGGGTGGCACCGCGGGGTATCCAAACGCCCGTCCCTTGAAGGGACGGGCGTTTTTTTGTTGGCGACACGAGCGTACACAGGAGGAGCGTGATATGGGAGAAGCGAGGAAACGCATTTTGACGGGCGATCGCCCAACCGGTAAGTTGCACCTGGGCCACTACGTGGGCAGTATGAAGAACCGTGTGGCCCTGCAAGATGCATACGAGTGCTATTTCATCATCGCCGATTTGCATACCCTAACGACAAAATCCGAGAAGGAGTATCTGGACCAACTCGACGGCAATATCTACGACGTGGTCCTGGACTACCTGGCAGTCGGCATCGACCCGGAACGCAGTGTCATCTTCCTCCAATCAGCTATACCCGAGGAATACGAGCTCACACTGATACTGGGCAATCTGGTAACACTACCGCGGCTTGCCCGTTTGCCGAGCATCAAGGAGATGGCCCGGGCCGCGAATATGGATGACGAGACCGTGCCGTTTGGCCTCATCGGCTACCCCGTCCTTCAGGCAGCCGACATCCTTCTGCCGCGCGCCCATCTTGTCCCGGTAGGCAAGGACAACGAAGCACATGTCGAGATCACGCGTGAGATCGCCAGACGGTTCAACCGGATGTATGACCGCGACGTCTTCCCCCTGCCTGAGGTGATGATCGGAGAAGTGCCCACGCTCGTAGGAACCGATGGTCAGGCGAAGATGAGCAAATCCCTGGGCAACGCGATCATGCTGTCCGACAACAGCCAAGCGGTCGAGGCAAAGGTGCGCGGGATGTACACTGATCCCAACCGCATCCGCGCCGATATTCCGGGCCGCGTGGAGGGCAACCCCGTCTTTGTCTATCACGATGCGTTCAATCCCGATGTCGATGAAGTCAATGACCTCAAGGAGCGCTATCTGAGCGGAAGGGTGGGCGACGTCGAAGTGAAGCGCAAGCTGGCACGAGCGATCAACGCGTTCCTGGATCCTATCCGCGAGCGTCGGGAGGCCTACGCTTCCAGGCCAGGGCTCGTCGAGGAGATTCTCGTCGAGGGCACCCGCCGCATGCAAGCGGAGGCCAAAGAGACGATGGCGATGGTCTACGACGCAATGGGACTCTCCGGGCCGCGGTTGCGCAAAGTCATCCAGGGGACGTCGAGCGCCTTCCGTCTGGTTGCCGAACGATAGCGCCGAAAGATCTCGGGCGCACCATTCCGACAGGAGAGCAGGCTATGTATATCGCAGAGGTCAAGCTGTATAGCGACCACTACCCAACGAGCGAGTTCTACCCGTTCAATCTGCCCATTCTCAGGACAACATCGCGCATCACGTTTCGACGTCCGGTAACCTTCTTCGTGGGTGAGAATGGATCAGGAAAGTCCACGCTGCTGGAAGCCATCACGCGTAAGTGCGGCGTCCATGTCTGGACGGGAACGAAGCGCCATCTGGCACATGAGAACCCCTATGAAGAGCGCCTTAGCGACTTTGTAGAGGTCATCTGGCGTGACAGGCGAGTCCCGGGTTCGCTATTCAAGGCCGAGACCTTCCGCGAGCTAGCCGACTTCCTGGACGATGTAGCCGTCTGCGATCCCGGACGGCTCAAGTATCAGGGAGGACGGATCCTCAATACGTTGTCTCATGGTGAGGGCATGCTGGCGTACTTCAGGGGTCGGTACGACAGGCAAGGACTCTACTTTCTGGATGAGCCAGAAGCAGCGCTCTCGCCGACCAGCCAGGTGAAGTTCCTTCAGCTTCTGCAGACCTTGGCAGCGTCAGGGCTGGCACAGTTCATCGTCGCCACCCATTCCCCAATCCTGCTGGCCCTGCCGGACGCCCAGATCTACAGCTTCGACGGCCCCCGCATTCAGGAGGTGAAATACGAAGAGACCGAGCACTTCAGAGTCTACCAGGCGTTTTTTGCGGACCGAAGGGTCTTTCTGAACGACGATCGACCAGCCGAGCGTCGAGGAGAGGGGCGTCTCGTCACAGCTCCCAGTGCCGACTGAGCGAACGAGGCGATTTCGCGACATCAAACAGGATAAGGAGATCAGACAATGAAACAGTACAGATATCTGCTCAACGAACAAGATATGCCCACCTCATGGTACAATATCCTGGCGGACCTGAAGAATCCGCCCCCTCCGTACCTCCATCCAGCCACTCTGGAGATCATGACGGCGGAGGATCTCGCCCCCGTCTTCCCGGCCGGCTGCATCGCTCAGGAAGGAAGCCGCGAGCGCTGGATTGAGATCCCCGAGGAGGTCCAGGATATCCTGCGCACGTGGCGTCCTTCGCCACTGGTTCGTGCACACCGTTGGGAAAAAGCGCTCGACACGCCAGCCAAGATCTACTACAAGTGGGAGGGCGTCAGCCCGGCGGGCAGCCATAAGCCCAACACCGCTGTGGCCCAGGCCTACTATGCCAAGCAAGAGGGACTCGAAGGATTCGCAACCGAGACCGGGGCGGGACAATGGGGCAGCGCGTTGAGCCTGGCTGGTCAGCTCTTCGGGCTCAAGATCAAGGTGTTCATGGTCGCCGTCAGCTACCGGCAGAAGCCCTACCGCCGTATCATGATGGAGACCTGGGGGGGTGAGGTCGTGCCGAGCCCCAGTTCCGAGACCCACGCAGGACGCGCGATCCTGGAACAGGACCCCGAGTCGCCCGGCAGCCTTGGCATCGCCATCAGCGAGGCCCTGGAGTATGCCATGACCCATGACGGGTACAAGTACTCGCTGGGCAGCGTCGTCAACTTCGTGCTACTCCACCAGACGGTGATCGGGCTAGAAGCGATCAAGCAGATGGAAATGGCCGGTGACTATCCGGACATCCTCATCGGCTGCGCCGGCGGCGGAAGCAACGCGGCGGGGCTCATCTACCCCTTCATGAAGGACAAGCTGACGGGTGACAGGCCTAACCTCCGCGCCCTCTTCGTCGAGTCCACCGCCTGCCCGAGCATGACGCGCGGGAAGTATGCCTACGACTGGGGTGACACAGCCAAGACCGGACCGGTCGCCAAGATGCACACCGTCGGGCACGACTTCATTCCCGCCCCAGTGCACGCCGGTGGCCTGCGCTACCACGGCATTGCGCCCACGATCTCGTCCCTGCTAGATCAGGGCTATGCGGAAGCCCGTGCCTACCACCAGAACGAGGTCTTCGAAGCAGCCCTCAGCTTCACGGCGGCGGAAGGCAACATCATCGCTCCCGAAACCGCCCACGCCGTGCGCGCCGCGTACGATGAAGCGATGGCTTGCAAGGAATCCGGTGAGGCCAAGGTGATCCTGTTCAACGGCAGTGGCCATGGTCACTTTGACCTATCTTCGTACGATGCCTACCATCGCCGGCAGCTCGAAGACTACCGCTTGGAAGAAGCCAAGCTCAGAGAGGCATTGGAGAGGCTTCCACAGGTCTCCTAGTCAGCCGACGCAGGCTGCGCGTGCATACATGAGCAGCGCCCCCGCTATCCGGCGGGGGCGCTGGCTATGAGTGGTCTTTTTCACCCGTATCGCGGTTCCTTGCTTGCTTCAGCACGCCGGAAAACAGCTGTCACCCGTCACGCGCCCACCTCTGCAAGGCGGCGCGTCTCTTCGTCGAGCGCCAATGATTCGATGAACTCATCGATCTCGCCCTCCATAAACGCGGGCAGGTTATAGGAGTTCATCCCGATCCGGTGATCCGTAACCCGGTTCTGGGGGAAGTTGTAGGTTCGGACTTTCTCGCTGCGCTCCCCGGTTCCCACCTGCGAGCGACGCGCCTCATCGATCTCGGAATGCTGTTTCTGGCGCTCGATTTCGTAGAGACGCGCGCGCAACACCGACATCGCGCGCAGCTTGTTCTGCGTCAGCGAGCGCTCGCTCTCGCAGCTCACCACCAGGCCCGACGGCTTGTGGGTGATACGCACGGCGGTCTCGTTCTTCTGCATGTGCTGCCCGCCCGGTCCTGAGGAGCCGTAGGTATCGATCTCGAGATCGCCAGGATTGATCTTGACCTCCACCTCGTCGACCTCGGGAAGAACTGCGACGGTCACCGTCGACGTATGGATGCGGCCGGCGGACTCTGTCACAGGGACCCGCTGGACACGGTGAACGCCGCTCTCGAACTTCAGCCGCGAATAAGCCCCTCTGCCCTTGATGGAGAAGATGACTTCCTTGTAGCCGCCGATCCCCGTCCGGCTCTCGCTGATCATCTCGGTCTTCCACTTGGGCTGTCGCTCGGCATAGCGCGTGTAGAGGCGGAAAAGTTCCGCCGCAAAGAGCCCAGCCTCATCTCCACCGGCCCCGGCCCGGATCTCCATAATCACGTCTCGATCGTCGCGAGGGTCCTTCGGAATCAGCATGCGGCGCAACCCGTCCTCCAGGGCCTCCCGGCGCTCGACCAGACGATGGAGCTCCTCTTGCGCCATATCGCGTATCGCAGGGTCCTCGTCGTGGAGCATCTCCTCGGTCGCAGCGATCTCCTCGAGAACATCACGATACGTACGGTAGGACATCACCCGTTCCTCAAGCTCAGAGCGCTCGATGGCGTACTGGGTGATCTCTTCGTAGTCTTGGGCGAGCTCCGGATCTGCCATCAGGCGGTTGAGTTCCTCGAACCGCTCCTCCAGAGCCTCCAACCGTTCCAGCATCTGTTGCGTATCCATACGTTAGTCGCTTCCCCCACGGACATGACAAACGGCCCGCGCAGCACGGGCCGTCAATGGTCCCCTTTGTTCTGTGGGCCCACCAGGACTCGAACCTGGAACCGACCGGTTATGAGCCGGCTGCTCTAACCGTTGAGCTATGAGCCCTTGTTGAGCGGGCGACGGGAATCGAACCCGTATCTTTGGCTTGGAAGGCCAAGGCTCTACCATTAAGCAACACCCGCACACGCCGCTATTATACCATAGTCGGATGCACGGACAACCGGCGGAATTCGCCGGGGCGATTGGATCCTTTGGCTCGCCAGCCCCGGTTGTCTTCGCTCACTTCAGGCCAACTGGTCGAGGACTTCCTGGAGATTGTGCCTGACCGCATAGGCGGCAGCCTCGGCGCGATTGGTAAGCTCCAATTTGGACAGAATGCTGCTGACGTAGTTCCGCACGGTCCCTTCACCCAAGAAAAGCTCCTTGGCGATCTCTTTGTTGGTGTATCCTTGCGAGACCAGGCCGAGTACGCGCAGCTCCTGTTCTGTCAAATCTTTGAAAGCAGCAGCCTGCTCCTGACGTGTAGCTTGGCGCACGCGCGCCAGGACGCGTTGAGTGACAGCTGGATCGAGCAGGGCATCCCCCTCCGCCACACGGCGGACAGCACGCACCAGATCGTCCCCGCCGCCCTGCTTGAGAACATATCCGGCAGCGCCGGCGCTGATGGCGTCAAACAGCATTTCATCCTCGGCATACGAGGTCAGGATGATCACCTGCACCTCTGGGAGCTTGCTCTTGATCGCGCGAGTCGCCTCGATGCCATTCGTTCCCGGCATACGAATGTCCATCACCACGACATCGGGACGATGCAACACGGCCTTTTCAACCGCTTCCTCCGCCGAAGCCGCTTCATCGACGACAACGAAGTCCTGTTGACCGCTCAGAAGAGCACGCAGCCCCAACCGCACAACCTCGTGGTCGTCTACAACCAGGATCCTATATGTCATGACCTACCTCACGTGTAGGGAACTGTCAGGTGGTACGTGACGCCCGCTCCGGGCGCACTCTCGATACGCAGTGTGCCGTCAAGTAGCCGGGTCCGCTCACGGATGTTGCGCAACCCGTAGCCTTTCCCGACCAGGAGTTTCTCCATCCCAATGCCATCGTCCGAAATGGTCATGCTCAAGTTGTCGGTGTCAAAGTCCAGACGCACTTTCACCCAGCGAGCCCGAGCATGCTTGGCGGTGTTCGCCAATGCTTCGCGTACGATCTGAAAGATATGTCGCCGGCGCGTGACAGAACCGATTTCCACCGGCGCGCCCACGACCTCGAATTCGGTCTCCAAGAGCGTGTTGACGTGGAAGTCGCGCAACAAACGCTCGATGCCCGTACGCAGGTCGTCATCGCTCATATCGCTGCGCAGGTCGAATATGTACCTGCGGATGTCCTGGATGGTGTTGTTCAGGCTATCTATGACGCGGCCCAACTGCCCCTGGGCGCGCTCCGGGTTCGTCGGTATAATCGGTTGGATGCTCTCCAGCAGGAGTCCGGCAGCATAGATCGACTGGATGATCCCGTCGTGAAGCTCACGCCCGATGCGCTCACGATCGTCGGCCAACGCCTGCAATCGCTCAATTCCCTCTACCCACTGCTCGATCTCGTAGTGGATCAGGGTCAGAGTGCGTCCAAGCCCCAGCGTTATACCCGCCCCAACCGCTGCCCAAATCCAGCCAGAAGCTGCACCGAGCGACAATCCCGCAGGCCGGGTCGCTGGCAGCGCTCGCTGGTACGGTACCAATACGGCGTTGAGCAAGCCAAACACCACCAACGTAAGCTCGATCAACCGCAGTTGCGGACGTATGCGGCGGCGGAGTGAGATTTCAAGCGCCTGGTAGCTCTGCCGGCGCAAGCCGACCGCCGTCAGAATCCCGCCCGGAAGCGCCAGCAGATAGCGAATCAGTAATTCGATCGGTGGCGCTAACGAAGCCAGCTCAACACGGAAAACCAGCGCCGCTACAAGATACGGTGCCAACCAGGCCGCCGTAGCGCCCAGGAAAAGTGACCAGACACGCTTCCGGTAGGTCTCTTCCGACCACAAGGTCTGGACGCCGAACACCAGAAGGGAGGCATATGCGACACCCAACAGGATTGGCCGGACGAAAGCGTCCGTGAACCCGGTGCCCGAGGGAGCCGTCTCGAGCAGCCCATACCAAGCGTAGAGTGCCTCGCCGAACGCAAACGTCCCGAGCCAACCGAGATGCCGGGCAAGGGAAATGCGGCGGCTCCGATAGCGCAGAAAGATGACCGTGAGGCCCAGGGTAAAGAACACCAGTCCATGGAAAAAGTGCCCCAACACAGCCCAGTTCGTCATCGTTTCGTTCTCGAGGCCTTGCTCCCTGGCATTCGCTGCAACGTCAGACGCTCCGGCCCACGACCCAAGTAAGATTTGTAGGCAAAGTATACCATATTCGCCCCTCCCGACTAGATCACCAGGGGCGCAGAGGACGATTGGCTCACCCCTGGGGCGCGCGAGTCGTGCGGGTTGAGACCAGCCGGAGTAAGGTGAGACGTACCTGAGTTCAGCCTTGATTGATCTGGGTACCCAGTTATACTAGGATGTTGATGGAGCTATTTGAGTTCAGCCGGCAAGATCAGATGCGTAGAGAAGCCCCCCTAGCCGCGCGTATGCGCCCACGAACACTGGATGAGTTTGTGGGACAAGAGCACATCATCGGTCCGGGGCGGCTTCTTCGGCGTGCCATTGAGGCCGACCGGCTCTTTTCATCGATCTTGTTCTGGGGGCCCCCCGGCGTAGGCAAGACCACGCTTGCAGCCGTGATCGCCAACACAACCCAAGCTCATTTCGAGACGCTCAACGCAGTGCTGGCAGGCATCGCTGACCTGCGCAAGCTGGTGGATGCCGCGAAGGAGCGCCGCGCGATGTACGGCACGCGCACGATCCTGATGGTCGATGAAATCCACCGCTGGAACAAGGCACAGCAGGACGGGCTATTGCCCGTGGTCGAGGACGGCACGGTGACGCTGATCGGGGCCACCACGGAGAATCCCTACTTCTCGATCATCTCACCACTGCTGAGCCGCTCGAGGATCTTCCGTTTTGTCGCCTTGACGCTGGAGCAGATCGAGGACTTGATCGTGCGTGCACTTCACGACAAGCAACGTGGCTATGGGGAGCGCCAGATTGTGCTGGAGGATACCGCGTTGCGCCACCTGGCGGACTACTCCGACGGCGACGTGCGCAGCGCACTGAACGCCCTCGAACTTGCTGTAGAGTCGACGCCGGTGGACGAAGACGGAATACAGCGCATCACCTTGGCCGTGGCGGAGGAGTCCATCCAGCGGCGCGCGATGCAGTACGATCGAGCCGGCGACGAGCATTACAACACCGCGAGTGCCTTCATCAAGTCGGTGCGGGGCTCAGACCCCGATGCGGCGCTCTATTACCTGGCCAAAATGGTGCTCGCGGGAGAAGACCCCCGCTTCATCTTTCGTCGCCTGATCATTCTGGCATCCGAAGATATCGGCCTGGCTTCGCCGATGGCCATCAGTGTCGTGATGGCATGCGCACAGGCGTTTGAGTGGGTCGGCATGCCGGAGGGACAGTACCATCTGGCTGAGGCAACGCTCTACCTGGCGACTTCACCGAAATCGAATAGCGTCGGCGCCTACTGGCAGGCGCGTGAGTACGTCGAGAACCACGGATATCTGCCACCCCCGGACTACATACGCGACCAAAACACGTTGCTGCGTGACGAGCGTGCCGGAGGCCCGGCGTACAAGTACCCCCACGACTTTGAAGGTGGGTGGGTCGACCAGCGCTATCTGCCGGAAGGTGTTCCGGGAAACTGGTATAATCCCAAGCGAAACGGATACGAGGAGCGGATTGCAGAGTTTATGAAGCGGATCCGCGAAAAAAAACGTGGTTGACGGTCGCGATGAAAACGGAACCGACCGGGGACAACCAAGTCTGGAGTTATCATAATGAGTGATCCCATCACCGATCGGGTGGCTCAGATTCTAAGCCAAGCGTCGCACATTCTCGTGCCTATTGATGAGCTGTACGATCAACTGACGGGTGAAGGTTTCATGGCGTGGATGAACCCCGACCTCTTCGTCGATCTCCTGATGTCCGACGAACGGTTTGACGTGTACGAAGGCCTCGCAGACTCAGACCTCTTCAACCCAATCGTCCAGTCAGAGCTGCAGGCGCGCGGATTGTTGAGTGGTCCGCTCGTCGTGTTGCAGGAACGGGGCGCGGCCAAAGAAGACGTCATGCTGGATATGCTTCTGCACCTCCAGGAGATGAACGAGGCTCTGGAGACCGCGTGGCAGCTACGTCCCCAGAACAATCCAGAAGTGGAGACCGAGTTACTGAACCTGCTGATGATGGGTGATATGCTGGAGCGCGAAATCAAGCGTGCGCTCGAAACCGGCAGCATCGTGGTCGAGCTAGGTCCGAAGCATGACCCAGGCGCTGGAGCTCAGAAAGACGTCGCGAAGCACTAGGATTCGCAGGCATTCGCGAATGGGACGACCATGCGGAGAGGTGCAGCCACCTCCCCGCACGCGCGTGCCGACCCGGCGTTGGTTGTGCGTATGCCTGTTCATCCTCGCCCTGGTCGCCTGTAGCCCCAATACCCACAGTCTGGAGCGCATCCAGGATGCCGGTGTGCTCCGTGTGGCAATCGACCCCTCGTTTCCCCCATTCGAGTACGTCGACTCTGAAGGCCAGATCGTAGGCTTTGACGCCGATCTGGCACAAGCCCTGGCCCGGGGACTGGGAGTGGAGTCGCACTTCGTCACGACCGGCTACGATGCGCTGTTCGACGCTCTAACCGTCGGACACGCCGACATCATTATCTCGGCGCTCTACCCCGACCCAAGCCGTTCCGGCGGCTACGCTTTCAGCCGGCCCTACTTCGACGCCGGCCATGTGCTTGTAGCGCCCGTTGGTGCGGACTTGACCTCAATCGCAGAGTTGAGTGGCAGAACGGTCGCTTGCATCTTCGGCACAGAAGGCCACATGGAGGCACTCCGGTGGCGCCAGACGCTGAAACCGCCGCCCGTCGTGCTCACCTTCGACGACCCTATCTCGATGACGACCATGCTGGTCAAGGGCAGTGCGGACACGATCGTCATCGACCGTGTCTCAGCGGAAATGATCGTGGCCGGCGACGATGCCCTGCAGATTCTCGCGGCTCCCATCACCAGTGAACCCTACGTCGCGGCAGCAAGACGCGAAGACATTGCCGTGATCGAAGCCGTCGACGCGATCCTGGACGAGCTGGATGCCGATGGCACCCTGGAGGCGCTGACGTCTCGCTGGATGCGCTCATCAACCCCATGACCACTCACGGTCGCCATCGAAGGCGGCACAGGAGCCAGCGCGGGCCGTAGCCCATTCGTTGACAATCAGAAGCCCATAAGTACAATGCGAGCGATGCCTCTTGGAGCTCGAGTTCCGATAGCGATTGCGCCGCAGCCTCACTGCAGCGTTGCAAGGCGGTTCAATTCAGCAAGGTTCGGTCGACGAGCGTGTGGCAGACGGACTGGAGTGTCTCCCAACTAGGACCGCACATAGCGCAAGAAGGAGAGATATGGCTGAGGTACACATTTCCAAACATCCGTTGGTTAAGCACAAGCTCACGCTCTTGCGAGACAAGAACACCGACCCCAAGAGGTTCCGTGAACTGACCCGCGAAATCTCGTTGTTGATCACCTACGAAGCGCTAGAGGATCTGGAGGTCTGTCCGAAAGAGGTCGAGACCCCCCTGACAAAGACAATGGGCTACAAGCTCGCAGAACCAATCGGCCTGATTCCTATCCTGCGCGCCGGCCTAGGTATGGTCGAGGGGATTTGGGAGATGATCCCCTCGGCGGAAGTATGGCACATCGGCCTCTTCCGCGACGAGAAAACGCTGCGTCCGGTGGCATATTACAATCGCTTGCCCGTTCACCCGACAGTCTCGGTGTGCCTGATCCTGGACCCAATGCTAGCAACCGGCGGCTCCGCCGTGAAGACCGTCGAAATACTCAAGGCTTGGGGAGCAAACCGCATCAAGTTCGTCGGCCTGATCGGTGCACCTGAAGGGGTTGAGCGGCTCACGACTACCCACCCTGACGTGGATATCTATCTCGCGGCACTGGATGATCACCTGAATGAGCACGCGTATATCGTCCCCGGCCTCGGCGATGCCGGTGATCGCCAGTTTGGCACGGCCTGAACTTTCGACTCCGACGCGAACACGGAGGCATACGCTGGCGTGATTTACAGTCTGCAGTATGCGATCATCCTGTTGGTGGCCATCGCCATCGCGCTCATCGCAACGCCGCTGATGGCCAGCCTCGGCCGGCGGCTCCATATCGTTGCTGAGCCGGGAGGACGGCGCCAGCACAAGGGCACAGTCTCAAAACTGGGAGGGCTGGGGCTGGTCGTCGCTTTCTTCGGAGCATTGATCCTGTCCCGCGTTTTCGACATCCCCACCTCCGATCCGAACGAGGCCCGGCGTTTCTGGGGACTCGTCGTCGGAGGGGCGTTGATGGCGCTCTTTGGGTTGATCGACGATCGCTACGAGCTACCAGCCGGCACCGAATACCTGGGCTATCTGCTAGCTGCCATCGTTGCCACTGCCAGTCTCATCATTCTCGAACGTTTCAATAACCCTTTCAACGACCAGTTGGTCGTGCTGCTGCCTCTGCTCTATATTCCGCTGACGCTGTTCTGGATGACAGGCATGATCGTGACCGTGAACTGGCTGGACGGCCTCGATGGATTGGCCGCCGGTGTCGCTGCGATCCTGGCCATCGTTCTGGGCCTCCACATGTACCGCAGTGGGCAGTACAGCGTTGTACCCCAGGCATTGGCGCTTCTCGGTGCGGCGGTGGGCTTCCTGGTCTTCAACGCTCCCCCGGCGCGGGCGTTCTTGGGAAGCAACGGGGCTTTCTTCCTGGGCTACGTGATGGGCGCCCTGGGACTGATCGCCGGCGGGCGTGTCGCGACCGTCCTTCTCGTCATGGGGATCCCCATCGTCGATGTGGCCTGGACCATCATCGACCGGTGGCGCCACGGAGTCAGCCCTTTCAAGGGCGATCGCCGCCATCTGCACTTTCGGCTGAAGGACGCCGGCCTCTCGACGCGCGTGATCGTCTACGTCTACTGGGGTTTTTGTGCGGTTGCCGGGGCGCTCGCGCTCGTGCTCTCCTCACGTTTGTACAAACTGGTCGCCCTGGCACTGCTGGGCAGCCTGACCACGCTGCTGCTGCTCTTCCTGAGCCGTAAGCGACAGGAAGGAACCGGGTAAGCGAAGGCCCGCCAACCGTGACGCCCGCCATAGCGGCCCGCCGATATGGGCCCAGGTCCAGGCCACTTCACAAATGCAGGGAGGACGTCCTGTGGATACAGACCTACGCGGTATCTATGCACCGCTCCCCACACCGTTCGGAGATGGTGACCAGGTTGACGAAGCAGAGCTTCGGCGCTTGGTCCGCTACACGGCGCCTTTCCTCGACGGGATCATCGCCAATGGCTCGACCGCAGACTTTCCGGTACTGTCGCTCACTGAGCGCAGGCGTGTTGTCGAGATCGTGCGCGAGGAGGTTGGGCCGCGGAAACGCGTGATCGCTGGAGTGGGCGCCATCGCGACTCAGGAGGCAGCTACCTTGGCCAAGAGTGTGCAAGCCCAAGGCGTGGACGCGGCACTGGTCGTGACGCCGTACTACGTCCGCCCGTCGGCCGCCGGCTTGCATAGCCACTTCCAGGCGGTCGCCGAGGCCGTCCCAGACCTCGCCATTCTGGTCTACAACTTCCCTAAGCTGATGGGACAGGAGATACCGGTTGGCGTCGTAGGTGCGCTATCCCATGCGTGCAGCAACATCATTGGCATGAAGGATTCGTCGGGGCAACTCCCCTACACCCTGGGCGTGATCGAGGCCACCCCTTCGACCTTCAACGTCCTCGTTGGCCATGGCGCCCTTCTCTTGCCGGGGGTTGCTATGGGCGCCGCCGGAGGTATCCTTGCTGCGGCCAACCTGGTCCCCCATGCCTATCGTGCGATGTATGAGGCAGCGCTGAGCAATGACTGGACAACAGCGCGGGCCCTCCAGAGCCGGGTCTATCCGGTAGCCGAGCTCGTTGCGCGCTACGGCAGCATCGCGGTCCGTGCCGGGTTCCGCCTGTTGGGGTTTGGCATCGGGCCCCCGCGCGCACCGCTCAGCGACAGTGGGACCTTGACCGCGATGGACACTGAGGTGTTGCAGCGTGCCCTCAAAGACCTGGAGAACGTGTGAACAGGAGCGCTTGGCCTTGAGGAAACCGGCGGGACTCCGGCGGGCTGCGTGGATCTTCATCGGCCTCCTGATCGTGGCGGGCTGCAAGGGCGAGCCCGCCGCAACGCCAACATCGCTACCGACACCACCCCCACCGACTCCCACTCATATCCCCACGGCAACCCCCGAACGTCTCGCGCAGCGTCTGATCCTCTGCACAACAGAGCCCGAGGCGGTGAGCCCGTTTTTTCCCACGCAGGCCAGCAGCGACCTGCTGGCTCTTATCCAGGAGCCGCCGATTGAACGGGTGAGATACGGGTGGGAACCCAGGCTCGTCGAACGCGTGCCCAGCCTGGCTGCGGGCGATGTAATCACTCGGCTCACCCGCGTCGCTACCGGGATGCGCTATGCCGATCCGCTTGGCCTGATTCACACGTATACGGGCACAGACACAATCGAACTGCCGCAGCTTGTCGTCACCTATACGCTCAAGCAAGAGCTACTATGGTCCGACAACGTGCCGATCACGGCCAAAGATGCTGTACTCGGTTACCATCTGGCCCAGACCGCTGAGGCGCAGGGATCGTGGCGCGACTTGGTCGAGCGTACAGCCCGGTTCATCGCAGTGGATGACTACACGCTGCGCTGGGAAGGGATACCTGGGTACCTCGACGCCGACTATCCGGGCTTCCTGTTTCCCCTGCAGCCCGCACACCGCTGGCAAGGCCAGGGTCTGGTCCAGATCTACGGTGACCGCACGCCGCCCGCCACCGGCCCCTTCAAGATCGTGGCCTGGGAGTCTGGGCACGAGGTGCGGCTTGCACCCAACCCGAACTACAGCGGAACACCGCCCACACTTGAGGAGGTCATCGTCAGGTTCCCGGCTTACGCTCCGGAGAGCTGGTACAGCTTGCTTCTTGACGGCACGTGCGACGTCATCCTGCCCGATCCAGCGATGCAGACCTCCTGGCAGATGTGGACGCAGCTTGGCGCAGCTGGAGAGATTGTGATTTGGGCCGACGCGGCGCCCACGATGCTCCGGCTCGATCTGAACGTGGCGCCAGAACCAGGCCCCAGTGGGACCACGATCATGCCACTCGCGGATCTCAGAGTGCGGAGGGCGCTCGACCAATGCGTTGACCGAGAACAGCTCACCCAAGCCTTCCCCGCAGAAGCGGTCGTTGCGGCAGAGGGGTTCATACCCCCAAGTCACCCGGCCGATACGTCATCCGCTCCAGCAGCCGTGAACCCGCGGGTGGAGGCTATGCAGCTCCTGGATGAGGCCGGCTGGCGGGATGAGGATGGTGACGGCATCCGCGAGGCCTATGATGTGCCCGACATCGATGACGGTATGCCGCTGAGCCTGACGCTGCAGTTCGCGCCGCAGTACTTCATCACTGCCGCCTACATTGCCGCGGACCTCGAAACGTGCGGCATCAACATTGTGCTCGAGCCGGTCGACCTTCGGCAGATGACATCACCGGGGCCCGATAGCCCTCTCTACGGGCGCTGGTTCCAGATGGCCCTGCTGGGGTGGGAGGCTGAAGTCCCTCAGGTCTGTGGCGGGTGGCTCAGCAGCAGGATTCCGACCACGGGGAACTCTTGGCAAGGGGAGAACTTCAGCGGCTTTGCCTCCGACGCTTACGACCAGGCGTGCCTAAGGGCACTTACAGCCGTCGAGTCCGAAGCGCGAGCTCTCGCCATACGACAAGCCGAGTCACTTCTTAACGCAGCGCACACCACGCTCTTCCTGGCATGGCGCCCCTTCTGGTTCGTCGCTCGCCCAAACGTACACGGCCTGCTGCCCGACGCGTCTGCCGGTGGCACGCTCTGGAATCCCGAGCAGGTCTTCATCGGGCCGGAGCCCTAGCTCGACCCGTCCTTCTGCACCCCTGACTTCTCGGAAACACGCCGCATAAAGCGTGCTTCGTCGACAATGAAGCGCTCGTGGTGGGCCTCGCCAACCTTCTCCACCTCGTCCCATGCCTCCACGTGGAACCGAAGCCTACGACCGTCGACCTCAAGCAGTTCGGCGCGGACGCGCACACGCATCCCAACCGGCGTTGCCGCAAGATGCCGCATATCGACGTGGACGCCCACGGACGTCTGGCCCTCGGCAAGGTAAGGCTGGACTGCAGTCTGTGAAGCGCTCTCCATCAGTGCAATCAAGTGCGGCGTGCTCAACACCGGTACCAGGCCGCTGCCATAGGTCGCAGCCGTGTCTGCTCCGGTAACGATGCGGTCGATTTCCCCTGTCAAACCCGGCTCAAGGGCCACGCTAACCCTCCCCTACCCTCAGATGTGACGACAGATGGAGCTGCCGCCGACAACACACTATCGCGAGGCGAATAGCGTGTCAACTAGGCCGAAGCCGCCAACAGCGGCACAATGAAGCCGAAAAGGCACCAGAGATCGAGAGCTACCAGCCCTACCAGGAGTGCACCTGCCAGCAATCCCTGAGCGCGCTGCGGCACGAAGGCCAGCAAGGGTAGGCCAACGGCTGCGGCGCCGATGAGGGCCATGGGCCAGACGGCCAAATCGCCTATGATCAAGCCCACCGCGCCCATAACGATAACGGCGAATCCAAGGGCAAGCCCGGTACCGACCGCCAGCCGCCGTTCGACCAACCTGGCCCACCCAAATGCAGCCCCTAGAGCAAGCAGTGGCAGCGCCGGGAAGAGGTAACGCCCCTGGTGCTGGACAAAGGTGATGTTGTAACCCACGAACAATGCGAATGTGATCAAAGCCGCCGTGCCCAACAATATCAAAGCGTCACGCTGGCGCGGCCTCATGCCCTGGCGCAAAGACTCGATGAGACGCCAGCATGCCCCATAGAAGGTCAGGAACGAGAACACGGCCAGCCCCAGGTAGATCCTGACGTCCACAACCACGCCCATCCAACCAAATTGCCCCCAGAAGGAGCGAAACGTGGTCCTAACCGCGTCGATCAGGAAGGCTATCGCACCCTGCTGAGCGATCCGGTCGAAAGTCCGCGGTTGCCCTGTGACCAAAGCATTGTGCTGTTGCAGACCCATAAGGTCAGGCCATCCGTAGACTGCAAGATTGCGAGTCCACCACACTGCACCCAAGGCCACCGCTGGCAGAAACAGCGCCAGAGCCTGGCTTGCGATCCAGCGCCCGGGCATGCCGGCACGCCGGTATCGCAGATAGAGCACCACTGCCGTCAGAGGCAAGACGCCATAACCCGTCGTCTTGGTCAGCAGGAGCGCGCCCGCGACGCCTCCCAAGACCCAGGGCGACACTTTCCCCCGCAGGTAGCGCAGCGCCAACCACAGCCACAGCCACAAGAGCGCCAACAGCAGCGCGTCGTTATTGATCGAAGCCATCATAGCTACGAATTGGGGGATGAAGGCTACCAGACCGCCGCCGAGCCACGCTACTCCCGGACGATCGGGGATGAATTCCCGCAGAATCAGGAAGACCAACGCCACCGCGGCCCCTCCCAACAGCAAGGAGAATAGCCGCAACGCGCGCACCGAGCCCTGGAAGAGCCAGTAGACCGGCGTCGCCAGGAGGTAGTACAGCGGGGGTTGGTGGTCCTCGTATTCGAGCGGCGCGATCGACAGGTCGGGCGGAAACCGCTCTGCCGTCAACCGCTCGAGGTAGGCTTGATCGTAGTCACCGGGAGCCATCACGGGAAGCCCGCGACCTTCGCCGAGAGCCCGAATGTAGTTATAGTGAGCCGGTTCGTCGGGCGCCTGCCAGATCGGCGTATAGGCTACATACAACGTCCCCACGAACAGGAAGACAACCAGGATCGCGATCGCCGGCATATGAGCCAGCAGCTTGTGGGCCACTCGATTGCGGCCATCCACGACATCTCTCATTTGTACTCCAGCCGGACGCCCCGGAAGCGTTCGACGATCTTGATAGCAAGATAGATTAGCAGGAAGATCGGAAGGTCAACCAACACAGTGCTGGCGCCCAGTAGAATGACCCACCTTACCACAACTGTGAGAAAGCGCCCAACGCTATCCAGAAGCACACTCGCGCCGCCGATAAAGACAATGAAGCCAGCGATCAACGCCACCACGAAACCGAGAAACGGCCAAGCATGCACGTCAGAACGGCTGGGCAACATCGTGTTGCTAACGGCAAAGATCAGATAGACCCAGATCCAGACATCCGGAGCACGCAGCAGCGCGACGAACAATGTGAAGGCGGTTCTCAGATCGCCGGCGGACAGGGCGCCCATCAGTTCGGGGGTGGCGAACACCCCATAGCCGACCGCCACCACCACGATGCTCCCGAAGAGCAACGGGGCGCCCCCGATCAAACTCGCGCGCAGGAAATCCGTCTGCTGCACCGGCACGAATCCCAACTGGATGCGCTTTCCGGCCCGCTGCGGCAGGATGTTGATACGCCCGATCTTGACTCCAACCAACACGGCGACCAGCGCGTGGCTGAGTTCATGAAGCAATACCCCGGGCAGCAACACGATAGCGTACAGCCAGAGTGCCAATTCCTGATCTTGGGTCAAGAGGAACATCAGGCCCTGGAGATGTCGATGCAACCAGCGATCCGCCCACAACAGCAGGCCAAGGACGGCAAGCAGTTCGATCAGCAGTATAACCATTGACCCTATGACATCCATAGTGCGGGCGACTCGAAAGCAGCGAGAACCCACAAACGAGGTTTAAGCGTTTCAAGGGCTGTTATCCCCGATAGTACCACAGTTTATCCCAAATAACACCACGCTATTATCCCAAATATCCCAAGGAGTATCGCAACCGCCGAACCAGAAGGTTGCGAATTCGGCGATTTCGATTATGCTTCGGTCGCTATGATGGACATATCTACCTTGCAGGCCACGCCGGATGCCGGCTTCGAAGTCCATATCCCCATCTTTGAGGGTCCGCTCGAACTACTTCTGCGCCTGATCGAGAAGAACGAACTCGATATCACCAAGATCGCGTTGGCCCAGGTCACCGATGCCTTTCTCGAGCACGTCGACCAACTACGCGCCACCATGCAGATCGAGCGCATCGCCGACTTCCTCTCTGTTGCGGCCAAGCTCATCTGGATCAAATCGCGCGCGCTGCTACCCAAACCGCCCGTCTCTCCCAGATCCGTCGACGACGAAGACGACATCGGCGATGAGCTTATCCGCCAGCTCCGCGCCTACCGTCAGTACAAGGAGGCGGCCCAGTGGCTGCGCGAACGCGACGGGCAGGGATTACGAGCTTACGTTCGCCTCAGCACAGAACCGGGGCATAGACGCGTCACGCTGGACATCTCGAACTTGAGCATCGAGGCCTTGCGCGAGGCAGCGGAAGCCACGCTGTTCCCCTCAGAATTGCCCCGCCCGGAAGCCGCCATTCAGCGCCCGCGAATCTCCATCTCCCATCAGATTCAGCTGATTCGGGAGCGACTCCGACACTGGACGCGGATGACCTTCCATAGGCTACTGAGCCCGAGACCCTCGCGGCTGGAGGCAGCGGTGACGTTGCAGGCGGTCCTGGAACTCATGAAACAGCACGTGGTGACAGCGCATCAAGAAGAGCTGTTCGGCGAAATCACGATTGAGGCGCGCGTGCCGGCGGACCAAATCTCGCTGAGTGGCTCCCTTATGGAAGAGGCAACGCCTGCTGGATGATGGTCACCCTTGCTGGGAGTAGATCGGCAGCAAGAACGCAAAGGTGCTTCCCTGCCCAGGGATGCTTTCGACCCACACTCGGCCCCGGTGCTTCTCGATGACCGACTTGACGATGGCCAGCCCCAGCCCGGTGCCCTTGATCCCTTCGGTCTCGGGAGTCTGGACGCGGTAGAAACGCTCGAACAGCCGGGGCTGTTCCTCTGCGGGAACACCGATTCCAGTGTCGCTCACCTGCACGACAACATGGTCGCCGTCGCGCCGGCCTGATACACGCACCCGTCCCCCCGACCGGTTGTACTTGAGCGCGTTGCTGATGAGGTTATCAAGAACCTGCCGGAGCCTGCGCGTGTTTCCCCATACCCAGAGCGGCGACTGTGGCAGCTCCAGGCTGACATCGATATCCTGCGTAGCGGCGATGACCCCCGCTGCCTCTGTCGCGAGGCGGATCAACTCGTCCATACGGAGGGGCTGCATCTCCAGATCGTAGCCGGCCTCAATGCGCCCAATATCCAACAGGTCCGAAATCAGCGCGGTGATGTGGCTGAGGCTGCTTAGGGCCTTCCCGACGAACTTGGTCTGCATGTCATTCAGTGGCCCGGCACGGTCCAACAATTCCACATACCCTTGGATCGTTGTAAGCGGCGTACGTAGGTCGTGAGAGACTGTTGAAACAAACTCCGACTTGAGGCGATCGAGCTCTTTGAGATGCGTAATCTCCTGCATCACCGCAACGCGGCCGACACCATCGATTGAGCTGAGCTGTGCATTGAAGACGCGTCCATCATCCAAGACGATCTCCGTGTGCAGAACGGCCTGATCCTGGTCGGCTTCTTCGAAAAGCTCGCAGATCTGGTCATTGGTGGTGCATTCGCACAACAGACAACCACGCGCCTCCGCGCCAATGTCGAATGCTTGAGCCGCCGTGTCGCTCCACAGCCATAGCCGATTCGACATGTCGGTCACGATAATCGCCTCAGCCGCTTGACGCAGAACCGCCCGCAGTCTGGAGTGTTCGGCGGCCTGCATGCTATACAGCCTAGCGTTCTCCAGGGCAATCGCAGTGTAGTCTGCCACGCTGGAAAGCGCGAAGAGCTGGTTTTCGTTGAAAGGCTCGTCGCGCAGGCGATTGGCCAGGCCCAAGACGCCAACCGTGCCACGCTCGGGTGTCTGCAAGGGAACGTACAACAACCCACGCACCAGAAGGCCTGTCGCCAGTCTGGTCTCACGGTGCAGCATGACGGGTCGGCCCGAACGGATGACCCGCCAGGCAACGGCGTCGGCAATCTCTTCGTGCAGTCGTTCCGCGAACCGGTCATCACGCGCCTTCCGTACGCGAACAAAGAGCCTGTCGTTCTCCCTCAGGATGATAAACCCTTCGTCGGCCTGCGTGAGGTTCACGCCGGCCACGATGACCCGCATGAGAATCTCGTTGACATCCAGCGAAGAGACCACCGACTTCCCGATCGTGTAGATCATGTTGATCTCTTGAAGCCGCGCGTTCAATCTGCGGTTCGTGTCGGTGAGGGTCGCCTGCAGCGTATCGCTCGTCGGCGGGGCAGCATCGGTGAGCGCGCGCTCCAGCACGTCGCGCAAGTCTGCGCGCGCAAAGGGATGAAACACAAACGCCACGGGGCGGAGCGCCATCAAAGCGCTGAGAGACGTGGGGGAAACGTCGCCGTCGCGAGCGATGAGGATGAGGGGCAGGCGCTTGAGCGAATCCCCCACTGCGGCCATATCGAGGGCGCTGGCCCCAGCACGCGTTGGCACCACGACCACGACCGCGGCATGCCCGTTGTCCTCCAGCGTGGATTGAAGGCGATGGGGGTCTGTCAGATATGCGGCGGTTACGCCCGTAGGGAGGGCAGACGCTATGCCGGGGAAGAGATCAGCTTCTTCACCGTAGACGACGATGTGCGAAGATGTCATGCTGAAGGAATCCTAACCTTTTTCAAGCAATTGTACCCCCTTCGCAGATCATAGCTAGTTCGCCCACGCGCGCAAGCCTAGATGAAACTTTCCCTGGACCGGGTTCGTATTAAGGTAGAGGCAGGAACAAAACCGAGAGGAGGTCAACCCGTGAAGCTGCTTATCCGGTGGGTCATCAGTGCTGTTTCGCTATTCGCAGCGGCGTGGCTGGTCGAGGGTATCCGTGTTGCTGACAATCGGGGCTGGGTAGCCTACGCAGCCATGGCGGTCATTCTGAGCTTGGTCAACGCGCTGATCCGTCCACTGCTTAAAGTGCTGACGTGCCCCCTGATTCTGCTGACCCTGGGGCTGTTTACGTTGGTGATCAACGCCGTGACCCTGCTCATCGCATCAGCGATCGCCAACCGTGTATTTGGCGTAGGATTCTACGTTGACGGCTTCTGGCCTGCGCTGTGGGGGGCGCTGATTGTCAGTGTCGTGAGCGTTATTCTCAACGCTTTCGTACGTGACGATTCCGAGCGCGCCGAGCGGCGACACTAATCAAAGAGTCGAAGCGAGGCGCCCACCAGACCCAAGGTCTGCGGCGGTCTTGCAACTTGGGGCCAGCGTGCTATCATAGGCCACACGTTCCCGACAGGGGCAGGCAGGCAAACCTATGGCAAGGCCCGTCAACATCAGGCGTATTACGCTCACGGCGCTAACAGCGGCGCTGGTCTTCGTACTGACCACCGTCCCACGGATACCGGTTCCGGCAACTGGGGGATACGTGCACTTGGGTGACGCCGGCATTATGTTTGCCGCCGCTGCCTTCGGCCCGTGGGTTGCTGCTGCAGCCGGCGGCTTGGGCACGGCGCTGGCCGATCTGGTTGGCTTTCCACAATGGGCGGTGTTCTCGCTTATCGTTCACGGGCTGCAGGGGTTGGCCGTCGGATGGATCTTCCACCGCGGCCTGAGTTGGCCCCGGGTCGCCCTGGCAGCGGTGGCTAGCATTGTGATCGTCGCCACCGGCTATTTCCTTGCCGGCGTAATCCTTGAGAGCGCAGCCGTCGCCGTATTGGAGATCGTACCCAACATCGTACAGGCCTTCAGCGGCAGCATCATCGGGTTGCCGCTTTTCTGGGCCGTGCGCCGCGCCTATCCCCCCCTGGAGAAGTATCACGAACGCCCCGCCTGAACAATATGCCGAAAAGCGGTGCGGAGGAGGTATCTGTCCCTCCTCCGCTTTTTTTGGAATCTAGCGCGATGATCTCAGCTCACCACCTCTCCTTTGCATATGCGCCTCATCAGCCCGGCGACCCCCCTGTCCAGGTTCTTAGGGGCCTATCGCTCGAACTCGGGGCCGGTGAGGCGCTGGCTGTCATGGGAATCACCGGCGCCGGCAAGAGCACGTTGGGGCACGTTCTGGCCGGGTTGGCGCCCCGACACACCGGAGGCACACTCTCGGGTACGGTCAAGGTCGCCGGCTTTGACTTGGCTGGCGGCCCCCCGGCGATTGGAAGCATCGGGCTCTTGTTCCAGGACGCCGCCACGCAGTTGTTCAACACCTCCGTGGAGAACGAGGTCGCCTGGGGGCTAGAGGCAATGGGGCTCCCTTCCGGCGAGATCGAGACTCGTGTGGCCGAAGCGCTCGAGCGCTTCGATCTCGCTGCGATCCGCCATCGGCCACCGTGGGCGCTTTCAGGAGGGCAGCAGAAGCGCCTGGCATTGGCAGCAATCTGGGCCATGCGTCCATACGTCCTGATCCTCGACGAACCCCTGGCGGGACTTGATGCAGAGGGCCGGGCGGAAGTCCTGTCTACGGTCAGCACGCTGCGTCAGGCGGGGACCGCATTCCTTGTGATGACCCTGCGACCCGAGACCGCAGCCCAGGCGACCAGGATCGCGTTTCTCGATGGAGGAACTCTATCGAGACCGGCTACGGCGCGCAGTGCGCTGGAGCAGGAGGACGTCCTCACCCGTGCTGGGTTGTTGTACCCACCATCGCGGTGGCCCGATCTGGGCCCCGTGGCCGATTCACAGGGGAACGCGCCCGCTGTCGAGATCCAGGATCTGCACTTCCAGTACACCGAAGGCGAAGAGGTCCTGCGGGGAATCGACCTGAGGATATCCCAAGGCCAGTTCGTTGCACTCGTCGGACCTAACGGGGCAGGCAAGAGCACCCTTGTGCGCCACTTGAATGGATTACTGCGTGCGACCCGCGGCACAGTCCGTGTGCTAGGGCAAGCTACTGGGAATCGACCTACCGGCGAGATCGCCCGGGACGTCGGTTTCCTCTTCCAACGGCCCGAGCAGCAACTGTTCGCTTCGACCGTCCGCGAGGAGATCGCGTTTGGTCTGCGGCGCCTCAAACGCAGCGACCCCGAACAACATGTCCGCAGAGCGCTATCGCGCTTCGGCCTGGAGCACCTTGCCGAACACCCACCGGCGCTATTGGGTTACGGCGCACAGCGGACAGTGACGCTCGCGAGCTTGGCGGCCCTGGAGGCCCCCATCGTTGTGTTGGACGAGCCTACTGTGGGGCTGGACGGCAGAGGCATGGCCCAGTTGCTGGACTGGTTGGCTGACCTCCGGCGCGCCAACGTGACAATCCTACTCGTCACGCACGAACTGGATCTAGCAGCCCGGGCCGACCGGATCATCACCCTGGACCGGGGCCGCATAGTCGCGGACGACAAGACTGACCGTGCGCGCCTTACGGACATCCAGTGCGCCGAGGCCCCATGACCATTGTCTTCGACACTTACGTCCCCGGAGGCTCTCTGCTACACCGGCTGGACCCGCGGGTCAAGCTGTGGGGGGTGATGCTGGCTCTGACGCTGGCCTTCCTGCTGCCAGATCTGCTCTCCCAGGCGGTATTCATCGTCGCCATCCATGCAGTGGTCCTGGTAAGCGGCATCAGTTGGCGCGTTTTGGTGCGCGTATGGCGGCAAATGGCGATTCTTCTAGTACTGATCATGGCGCTCCAGCCCTTTTTCAGGCCCCATGGAGCGCTGCTGGTCGCCATTGGACCTCTCCGGCTCACCATGGGAGGACTCGAGGAAGCACTGCGTCTTGCGATGCGAGCGGTGGGGATTGCATTTGCCATGGCAGCACTGCTCTTCACGACCGAGCACAATGCCCTCATCCGCGCACTCGTGCGCTTGGGCCTTCCCTATACCTGGGGATTGACTGTCAGCCTGGCGTTGCGGTTTCTCCCGGCGATTCAGAGCCTGTTTCGGGCTGTTCGCGACGCGCAGGCCGCGCGTGGCTGGGTGGCGGAGGGCAACCTTATCCGGCGCTTCCGTGAGTATATCCCGGTGCTGGTAGCAGTGATGATTGGCACATTGCGAATGAGCGATCAGCTCACTCTGTCACTGGCAGCTCGTGGACTCGAGACGATGCAACGCCGCACAACCTGGCGCGATCTTCACATGCGTTGGCACGACTGGTCTGTTCTGATCCTTACGTCTCTCGGCTTCGGCGCCTTCATCCTATGGCGGTTTGGCCTCTGACGCCGCACATTGGTAGGCACTTGATCATGTGCTATACTCCAACCTACGTCGAATGCAAGGATGAGACCGCCGGCATACCATGACGTATAAGACAACCCTGGTTTACAATCCCACAGCTGGTCCCTGGGATATGACACGCCCCCTGAAGCGCCTCGCGACCTATCTTGGCAAATCGGGATGGAAGACCGAATTGGTGCAGACTGCACAGCCAGGAGATACCGCGCGCCACACTGCTGAGGCCGAAAGGCTGGGGATTGACTTGGTGCTGGTCGCCGGCGGTGACGGCACGATCAATGAGGCCGCCAATGGCCTGACATCGACTGACACGGCAGTGGGTATTGTGCCCGTGGGGACAGGCAACATCCTTGCCCATCAGCTACATATGCCCATTCTGTCGCCGGTCGCTCCGCTGGTCAAGGATGTGGGGGACGCGATCCTGAACAGGCGGATCCAACTGGTCGACGTGGGCATCGTGAACGATCGGCGTTTCGTCTGTTGGGCAGGGCTGGGGTTGGATGCCGAGATCGCAGCTCAAATGGAGCCGCGCCCACGTCATTTGAAACGACTGCGCACCCTCCCGTATATCATCACCGGCTTTGTCGTGGCCTCAGAATTCCGTGGCGTGCGCTCGCATTACGTGATCGAAGAGCGCGCCTTCCGCACCCGCACGCTGATCGCGGTCGCGAGTAACATCCAGCTCTACGCGGCGTTCTTTCAAATTGCGCCCAGAGCGCGTATGGACGATGGCTTACTCGACATCTTCGTTTTCAAGGGATTGGGGTTCTCGTACTCGCTCAAGTATGCGCTCCAATCGATCAGCGGGCGCCACCTGCAGAGCCCGGACGTCATGCACGCGCTCGCCAGCAACATGGCAGTAGAGACAGCGCCATCGGTCGCAGTGCACGTGGATGGTGACCCATACGGCTGTACGCCCGCGCAGTTCACGATTGAGCCCGGAGCGCTACGCCTGCTCGTGCCCCCCCAGGTGCCCGAAAGCCTCTTCACAAAACCTCCCGAGGCCCGGACCGCCGACGTATGATCGACACGCACACCCACAGCCATCACTCGCCAGACGGTGCAGGCAGCATCATGGCTATGACACAGGCAGCCCAAGACCAGGGCCTGGCGGGTATCGCGTTCACCGAGCATGCCGAGTGGTACACGGGCGATCCGGCATATGGTTACTTCGATCCGGATGCCTACTTCGCGGAAGTCGAGCATGTGCGGGCGCGTTTCAATGGGGCCACGACGGTACTGGCAGGCGTGGAAGTCGGCAATCCCCATGATTTCCCAGAGACCGTGATGGCGCTTCTCGACCGGTACCCATTCGATCTCGTGATCGGCTCCGTGCACTGGCTAAACGGCCTGCCTGCCTGGCAAGCGCCCGCCTTTGAGCAGGGAATTGAGGCTACCTACCGGCGCTACTTCGATGAGCTCAGCCGTATGGTCACCAGCGCCCAATTTGATGTGCTGGGGCACCTGGATCTCGTGCGCAGAGACTCCTGGACGCTGTACGGTCAAGTCCTGGATCTCGCCCCGTATCGAGACACAATCGACGGGATCCTACAACGCCTGGTTGAGAGCGGGCGCGGCATGGAGATCAACACCTCGGGCCTGCGCAAAGGCTTGCCCGACCCAGTTCCCGGGATCGAGATCATCCGCCGCTACCGGGAGCTTGGCGGTGAGCTGCTGGTCTTCGGCTCTGATGGCCACCACCCCTCGCACGTTGCCTATGGGTTCGCTACCGCCCGCGACCTGGCGCTGGCAGCTGGATTCACGCGCCTTGTGCGCTTCGAGCGACGCCGCCCGATCGCTTGGATCGACCTATGAGCCTGGACTGGTGTCAGTGGCCGCCTCTGGGAGAGCCCTATGCTGAGGCTCTGAATCAAGTTGTGCGCTTTATCCTCGAGCGCTTCCCCGACACGCTGGGCATCATCGCCAGCGGCACGATTCTCCGTGGCACGCCATCGGCGTCGAGCGACCTCGACGTGTACGTGATCCGTCGCAGGGCCCAGCGGCAGCGACTGCAGTACAGGTTCAACGGCGTACCGGCTGAGATCTTCGCGAACCCGCCGGCACTGGTGTATGCGTACATGGAGCAGGAAACCGCTGCAGCTCGCCCCATCACCGCGCACATGCTGGCTACAGGTTTCACCATTCTGGATCTGGACCCAGTGGTTTCGCGCCTGCAGGAGCGGGCACGTGAGGTGCTAGCTGCAGGGCCGTCTCTGTCCCCACAGCAACTCACCACAGCACGCTACATGGCAGCTGCGCAGTTCGAGGATGCGACAGACATCGCTGACGCGCGCCGGGAAACGGCACGCATGATCCTCAACCTCGCGGTCCACGCTATGCTGCGTTACCGTTTCCTGAAAGCAGGCAGGTTCTTGCCCCGTGACAAGGATCTACTGACCGCCCTCGATGAGCTCGATCCCGAGCTGGCATCCGCTGCGCGCAGCTTCTACGGTGGCGCGGGGCCGGGCGAAATCTGGGATCTCGGCCAGAGGATCGCAGACCTCACGATCGGAACCCGTGGTTTTTTCGAATGGGAGTCGGAGCCCGAAGACCTCACCGTCGAACCGGGGCCGTCCAAAGATACTGATTGAAACCCCGTATGAGAGCGCCGCATCTATGAATGACGCCCCTTTGATGACCATCATCATCCCGGCGTACAACGAAGCCCACCGGCTCCCCCAGACCCTGGACAGAGTCGCGCGCTTCGTACGAGCAACGCCCGAGGCGCTGGACGTGATCGTCGTCAATAACAACAGCCGCGATACGACCCGCGAAGTCGCCGACAGCTTTGCCCGGGACAACCCCTTCGTCCGGGTGCTCGACCAACCGCTACAGGGCAAAGGAGCAGCGGTGCGGCTGGGCGTCCTCAACGCCAGAGGACACTACGCGTTCATCTGCGATGCCGACCTGGCCATGCCGATAGAGGAGCTACCGCGGTTCTTCCCCGAGGTTCTCGGGCAAGACTACGACCTAGCGATTGGGTCGCGAGAAGCGCCTGGGGCGCAGCGGTTCGATGAGCCACCGTACCGACACGTGATGGGCCGGGCATTCAACTTCCTGGTGCGGGCACTGGTCGTTCCGGGCGTTCACGACACGCAATGCGGATTCAAGGCGTTTCGTCGTGATGTGGGGCGAGCGATCTTCAATGTTCAAGAGACCGACGGCTTTGCCTTCGACGTGGAAGTGTTGGCGATCGCGCGCCGCTGGGGATACCGGATCGTGGAGGTTGGGATTCCGTGGTACTACGGTGAGGGCGGCAGCATCAACCCGCTTCGCGACGCGTGGCGTATGTATCGTGCAGTCCTGCGGATCAGACGTAACCTAAACGCAGGGCACTACGATCATGGGCGAGAAACCACAGTGGTCGAGCCGATTCCGGAATAGCTAGAGTAGACCGGGGACCTCGTAGACTGCTTCGAGTTCGACTTGTCCCTCGATCGAGACTTTGGGCTGCGGTACCACGCGAACCGCATCCCGAACCAGGTCATAGGTATGGCCACAGATCAGAACCTTGTTCGGCGGCGCGATCTCTTGCAGCGTGTGCCCCTTGTTGACCACCGCGCCGATTGCGGTGTAGTTCACCACATTGGGTGCGCCCAGGTTGCCCACAATCGCCGGACCAGTGGCGATCCCGATCCCAAACGCCAGTTGGTGTTCAGGCAAAAGACGCACGCAGAGCTCTTGGGTGCGAGCCAGGATCCTCAGCCCGGCTCGAACGGCACGCAGTGCGTGATCCTCTTGCGGAAGGGGGGCGTTGAAAAAGGCCATCGCCTCGTCACCCATGAACTTGTCGAGTGTGCCCTCCTCTGCCAGGATTGCCTCGGCAGCAACCCTCAGGTAGCGGTTCACCACGTTCATCAGCGTCTCGGGTTCGGTCCGCGCAGCAAAGGACGTGAAGCCACGCAGGTCGGCAAAGAGCACGGAGATGATTTGGTGCTGCCCCCCCGGACGGACACGGCGAGGCTCCTCCAGAATGCGCTCGACCACCGAGGGCGCTACGTAATGCTCAAACAAGCTTCGCAGTTGCCGTTTCTCCCGGTCGCCACGCTCTTCGATCTCATCCACCAACCGCAGGTTCTCGATAGCGATCGCCGCATAGTCCCCCAGCATCTTTAGCAATCGCTGATCGTGTTGGCTCAGGGGTTTGCGACTCTCCTTATTGCTGATCGCCAGCACGCCCAGGGTCTGTTTGCCTACGACAAGGTTGGTCTTCGTCAGGAGCCCTTCCGTGATTGTCTCGAAATACTCACGCCCGTCTGCGGGGGTACGATAGGCGCCTCCTCTACGCTGTCGATGGATTTCCAAAGTGGGCGTACCGCGCGCCGAGAAGAGCACGAGTTGGGCGTCCAAGGCACCGGTCAGGAAGAGGGCGGCGTCCACAATGCGTGTCATCAACTTCTCGCGCGCCTGAAGCGTCGTCACCGCTTTGCTCACATGGTAGAGCGTGTCAAGTTCACGGAGCCGCAGGGCCAATTTCGCGTTGGTTTCCTGAAGCTGGGTGACCAGCGCGTCGCGCTCCTGCTCCAGCTTCGCCAGGCTGAGAACGTTGCGGATTGCGTCGAGAATCTCCTCGGTCGTGAAGGGTTTGGGGATGTAGTCGCGCACGCCCAGCCGGAAGACCTCAACCGCTACGGATTCTGAGCCATAGGACGTGGTAAGGATTACGGGGATACTGACCTGACGCGCCTTGAGCGCCTGCAGCACTTCGATGCCGTTCATCCGCGGCATTTCGTAGTCCAGCAGGATGAGATCGGGCTTCAGCTCCAGCGCCACCTTCAGGCCCTCGGCTCCATCACTGGCCTCGAGAACCTCGTAGCCGGCACGCCCAAGCACTGACTTCGCCACGAAACTGCGAATCTCGGCGCTGTCGTCGATGATGAGTATGCGCGTTGACGCAGCCTGACTCAATTCCATGGCGCTAGCCCTCCGGCGTCATCAGATCCTGTGCCGCCGAGAGCAAGGCCTCTACCTGGTAGCCCGACGCCTGCGAAAGCGTCATCAACTGCTCAATCAGTGCGTAGGCCGCACGAACGCTCCCAACAGAGCGCGCTTCATCGCCAAGGGACTCGAGCACAGTCATACACAGCACCCACCACAGAAGAGACTCGAAGAACTCCTTGTTGAACCACACAGTCTCAGCGTAGCGATTGATGCCGATGTAAGCCTGGACTTCACGATAGCCCAAGGCTCGTCGCAGGAACAGATAGGGAGCGACATCCCCCTGGTCGACATCCGGCCTCCAAAGGGGATAGCTGATGAGCATCCGGATGGTCATCAGAGCACGTTCCCGCGACCGATCCCCCACGCCCAGCTCCTCCAATGCAGCCGCAACAGGCCGGTACAGCAACAACCACTCGTCGAACCAGCTCCGGCTCACATAGACCGGCTGCTCGCCATCGACCAGGCGACCGAGGGCGTGCGTGAAAAGCCATCCAAAGAGCGTACCCCACAGCGTCCAGTCCTCCGGATGCCACGCCTCCAGCAGGTACGCGGCGGCGTCCCTAACCTGCTCATCGTCCGCCGTCTCCTCCCAACGCTGCAGCGCACCGGGGAACGACAACACCAGAGCCAGCTTTTCGGCAACCTCGGAAGCAATGGCTGAGGCGGGATGCCCCTTGGCAACGCCATCGGGCGGCTGGACATGCAGTATCCCCGCCAGCACCCCAAGCGTCTTTGCCGCCACGTCGCCGAGCATCTCTTGATCCACTTCCTCGGGACTGGGGGCAGTATGGCTGGCCAACCACCGAAACGCCGGTGCGCTCACGAGCATACGGAAGGGATCATGGACCGGCTGCAAGTAGAGCTCTTTGAGGGCGGCGTCAATACTGGCGACACCCCGCCCGCCAATGTAAGCAGCCAACTGCGCATAGTGGCGCGACTCATTGTCCTCCACAACGCGGAAATCCATCAGGACGGACGCTTGGTATGCGTGGAGCTCGACGAACAGGCCATGCTCCTCCAGATCGCGACAGTTGCGGATGTACTCGAGCCCCTGCACAACATCGCGGAAGATCACGAATCGATCGAGGTCGCCGGGGATCCCCAATCCATCGACCAGCGATTTCTGCACGAGGGTCTTGTTGCCCTGGGCATCTCTGACCGCGTAAGCCGCCGACCAGCGTACCCAGCCCCGGGTGTCGCCAAAGCGGTTGTGGTAGAGCACCAGCGACCGTTCGTCCCCAGCACGATTGGAGTAGGCAAACACGTTCTCATCGACGCTGCCACCGGCTGTGTAGAAATCGTAGAGGCAGAAGTCATCAACGCCCGCATAGAGATACCGGCTGTGAACCAGGGGAAAGACCTGACGCTCGTGACGTGCCACCAGATCCTGATCGACTTGCTCATCCCAGTAAGCCTTACGGAACTCCATCCCGTACTTCTCGGCGTAGCCCTGGATCTGGCCATGCCCGAACATCGGCAGCCCGGGCATCGTCACCATCATGGTGCATACCCCGAAGTACTTATCACCCTTCCCAAACTGGTCGACCGCGGTGCGCTCGTCGGGGTTATTCATGAAGTTCACGTAGCGTCGTAGGATCTCAGGATCGAACTCCAGGGTGTTCTTGATGACTTTGCGGTACTCGGCGTTCTTTTCGTCACGCAGCATGTTCATGAACGCGCTGTTGTAGACACGATGCATGCCGAGCGTGCGTACAAAGTAGCCTTCCATAAGCCAGAACGCTTCGGCAAGCAGGAGCGTATCGGGGACTTCCGCTGCGACACGGTCAACGACCATCCGCCAGAACTCCTCAGGCATCCGCTCGTCGAACTCCGCTCGGGTCAGTCCGAAGTCGGATCGCGAGGGGATGTCTCCCCCCGTGCCCGGCTCGGGGAACCACAGTCGCTGGTAGTGGCGTTTGGCCAGTGTCATCGCTGCATCGAACCGAATGATCGGCGATCGCCGTGCGACCTCGATGATCGTCTGGATCACTGCTTCACGGACCTCCGGAACGAGATAGTTCAGTTGCGCCGTGTCGTTCCACGGCATCTGAGTCCCGTCGTTTCCGTGGTAGATGTACTTTGCATCACCAGTCCAATGATCTCTTCGCTGAAAGACGACTGCGGCGTCTGTGCGTTGATAGTAGTGATCCTCCAGATAGATCCCCACGCGCGGATCATCACACAGATCAACGCCGCTGAAGGAATAGGACGGGAACGGGCTATAGTCCAGGCTGACAAACCAGTCGGGGTGGTTGATGACCCAGTCGGAATCAATCCCCACGTGGTTAGGGACCATATCGCTCGCCATGCGTATGCCCCGCGCCCAGGCGCGCGACTTTAGGGACTGAAAGGCTGCCTCACCGCCAACGTCTTCGGCCACGGCGTACTGCTTGATCGAGTATGCAGAAGCCACGGCCTCGGGGTTACCCATCATCTGCTTAATACGCCTGGAGGCAGAGCTACGTTCCCACAGCCCGATCAGCCACAACGCCGTGAAGCCGTAACGCTGTAACAGGTCAAGCTCTTCGTCCGGTACCTCGTCCAGGTGGTGGATCGGGCGCCCGTACTCACGGGAGAGTTGATCCAACCATACGTAGACGTTCTTTGCCAGCATAACGGCCCGCGGCATCCAAGCCTGATCAGGGCTGAAGCGCTCCGGTTCAACCGCGAGGCCCTCGAACTCCGGCACTCGCGCCGGTCCGGGCCCGAAGCCGAAGAACGCTTTCTGTTCCTCCTCGAGAAGATCAAGGCTGCTCAAGATGCGGAAAAGATAGCGCCCTAGAAGGCTGCTCCAACGTGAGCGGATGTAAGCCAGCTGGTCGCTCCACGACCGCGGGGCGGTTCGCGAGGGGCTCAAGAGCATCTCGAACAGACTCTGGTTGTCGGGACCGAAGGTCGGCTGGGTCGCGAAAAATGCCTCAAGCGCCTGCGCGAAATCGGGATAAGCCGGTGTCTGCTCGTCCAACGCAGCGTCATCGAAGAGATCCAGGAACGGCTCGGCTGCGGGATTGTCATTGGCGATCCAGAGCAGAAGCATTTCCTCCAGAGCGACTGCCCGATGGGATGCCCCCGCCGTCTCTCCTTTCAGATAGGCCGCCGGCGCCAACTCACCGCGGTACACCGACATCGGGGGGAATTGCTCGACGAAAGCTTGCAGAGTTTCGTCAACCGCTGCCTGACCAAGCTGCGCATCGACGTAGGCCAGGGCCTCTTCCATCACGCGGGGCTTGACCTGTTGGCTATACGACGCGATGACGTAGTGCAGAATCTCATCCACCAACCCCATCGCGTTGAGTTCACCTGCGCGGACGCTCCGCTCCGGAAAACGAACGACATCACGTTTCTCGTTGATCCGTTGCGCGAACTCGCGGGCAGCGCGGAAGTCGGCGAAAATGACGTTGCCGGTCAAAGAGAACAGGGTCTTGTCTAACTCGTAGCGATCGCGAGCCTCACGCGAGACGTGGAACTCGCGCACGGCGCTATCCGAAGTGCCAGATGGGAGTGAGGCGTGGATAGTGACCATGGTGCCGTGCTAACCAGCAGGAGGCAGGATCATGATCACGAAACCGAGGAGCATACTGATCAGCAGGATGATGCTGATAACGGTAAACACAATTCGGGAAAAGCTGTTCCGTTTCGTCATCCCGGTCTCCTTTCCATAGAAGATCAGCCCGAAGCCAGACGAATCTCCAACTGGGCCCGGTCGTCGGCGCTCGAGATTCGTGTACAGATTATAGCACAAACGCTTCCGGTGACGTCCGCAGCAGTGAGTGGCGGCGCAACGTGTCCTAAAAGACATCGGTCGAGGCAGTGTTGCCTCGACCGATGTGTAAGCTCCATCAGGGCCCGCATTGGCGTCAGGGGTACACCCGGTTGATGGTGCGTGGATAGGGAATCGTCTCGCGAATGTGCTCGATGCCACAGATCCATGCGACGGTACGCTCGACGCCCAGGCCGAAACCACTGTGCGGGACGCTACCATACTGACGCAGGTCGATGTACCAGCGGAAGGCATCCTCAGGCAGGTCGTGTTCTCGAATGCGCTCCAGCAGGAGGTCAGGGTCGGAGATACGCTCGCTGCCACCGGTGATCTCCCCGTAGCCCTCAGGCGCCAGCAGGTCTACGCTCTTGCATACCTCAGGCCGGTCAGGCCAGGGCTCCATATAGAACGCCTTTGCCGCTGTGGGGTAGCCATAGACAAAGACCGGCCTATCAAACAGCTTGGTCAGCTCGGTCTCGTGGGGCGATCCAAAGTCGTCGCCCCACTCGATCTTCAGGAGCTCAAGCTGCTCTGGGTCATCAGACTGCGCCCGAATCTCTGCGAGCCTCGCGAGCGCATCGTCATACGAGATCCGCGGGAAAGGCGGAACGATCCGCTCCAGGACGGCGAGGTCCCTCCCTAACGACTGCAATTCGCCGCGGCAATCTCGCAGGGCGCGCTGTACGATGTGAGAGATGAACTGCTCCTCAATTTCCATGAGCTGGTCGAGGTCACAGAAAGCCATCTCGGGTTCGACCATCCAGAATTCGGTCAGGTGCCGGCGGGTCTTCGACTTTTCGGCGCGGAAGGTCGGGCCAAAGCAGTAGACCTTGCCAAAAGCGAAGATGTCGGCCTCGTTGTAGAGCTGGCCGCTCTGCGCCAGGTATGCCGTCCCCTCATCAAAGTACTCGGTCGCGAAGAGCGTGGTCGTGCCCTCACAGGCCGCAGGGGTGAGGATGGGCGTGTCAACCAAGGTGAAGCCATTGGTATCCAACCACTCACGGATGGCGCTAATGACCGTTGCGCGAACACGCAGAATCGCCCATTGGCTGGGCATGCGAATCCACAGATGCCGATGATCGAGCAGAAAATCGACGCCGTGATCCTTGAGAGCGATGGGATATTCGCCTTCTACAGCCTGCACCACCTCCAGATTAGTGATGCCGATCTCATAGCCACCGGGAATGCCAGGCGCGCGCTGGTCTGCGCGTACCATTCCTGTCACGGTCACTGATGATTCCTGTGGTATGTGGGCCATGACGTCGAACAACTGAGGATCGACATCTCTCTGGAAAGCCACGCACTGGACGAATCCATAGCCATCACGCAGCAGCAGGAAGACGAGCTTGCCTTTATGCGTTCGATTGTAGACCCATCCCTGTAGCGTCACTTCCTTCCCAACATACGCCGCAATCTGGTTCGCCCGAATCAACGATGGCATCGTGTGCCTCCTGCACTACTGGGGTTCGGCCTCAGTCCTGGATCTGGCTCGAAGGTTGCTTGGGGTCGGGTTCTGGCGTCCGTTTTTCTCGGATCTGCTTACGCACGCGCATGAAGAAGAAATAGGCTACCCCTAGGACGGCAGCGATGATCACGAGGGTCTCATAGCGATCGATGAACTCCGCCACCAGGGTCCACTGCGCGCCCAAAAGGCGCCCCGCCAAGGCCAGGACAAAGCTCCACAGGGCGGTGCCTATTGCTGTGAGCACGGAGAAATGCACCAGGTTCATGTTGGCCAAGCCTGCCGGGACAGAGATGAGGCTTCGAACGATCGGGACCATGCGCCCGAAAAAGATCACATACTCGCCATAGCGCTCAAACCAGGCCAACGAGACATCCAAATCGCCCTCGGACAGCATGAACCACTTCCCAAACCGCCGCAGAAGATAACGGACGCGGCTCTCGTCGAACCATTTGCCCAGACCGTAGAAAAAGAAGGCGCCGGCAACCGAGCCGATCGCCCCAACAATGGTCACGCCCAGGAGCGTGAACCCGGTACTGTCATCCAGCGTCAACCAACCTGCAAGCGGCAATACAACTTCGGATGGTATAGGGGGGAAGACATTCTCGAGAAACATCACCAACCCCAAACCAGGGTACCCAACCGTACGGATGATCTCCAATGCCCACTGGTTGATTGCGTTCAGGATGTCCGATAAACCCATCTATGTCGATCTCCAGTCTTGACTTTGGTAACTAGTGCGTTTCCCAAGGCGCAACGGCGCCAGGATTATACCACGCTTCGCCGTCGCCAGCTGCCAGCGCACGTGATGGCGTAACGGTAGGCTTCGTCCACGACACCGGCAAGGCGCTCCCAGCTGTAACGTGCGCCGACGTCGGCCCGCGCTGCCGCGCCCATCCGCGAGCAACGGGGGATATCGGAGATCAGATCGACGGTCGCTGCAGCGAAGTGCACATCATCCCCGGGTTGCACCAAGTACCCGGTTCGTCCTTCCACCACGACCTCCCGGATCTGCCCAACCGCGTCAGCGACCACCGGGATACCGGCAGCCAGGAGGTCCATGAGCTTCACCGGGCATTTGGTACGGTTGAGCAGAGTGTCGTCGAAGGGATAGATGCCGATGTCCGCCGCTGCCAAGAATGCTGGGAGGGTTGTCTCTGTCCCCCATCCGGTGTACCAGAGATCGGCGCCGGTGGGATCTGTCTGAGACTCGACCACACGCCAACCCTCCGCCCGGGCGAGTTGCAGCAGCCGCTTTTCCTCACCCGCAAAGCCCTTGCCCACGACCAGGAAGCGTGTTTCGGCGTGCTGCGCCCGGACGAGCCGCATAACCCGCCACAGACGGTCGAGGCCGTATTCGAAGAACCTCGTGTAGAGCAACACCGTGGGCCGCTGTGCGCCACGCGCAGATGGTACAGCGGCGGGCGTACGCGCGCCGTTTGGAACGTAGAACACGCTATCGGGTGAGCGGCCAGTGGCCCAGACCAACGTCTGCAGCGCCCGGCTCGCCACGGTCACGGCGTGGCCATGAGACAGGCCCCAACGTTCCTGCCACGTGAAGAAGCGTTGCAACCCCTCTGAGTAGGCCCCGCGGGTATTCCAACCCCCGGGACCTTCCCAATCGTCGGTGTCCACAACGACCGGAAACCGGCGTGCCAGCGCCCAGTGGGCCAGGCCTGCATAGGCCTTCGGTTTGAATGTATGAACGACGTCGGGAGACAGCGCACGGACACGCTGCATCAGTCGTCTCGTCAACTGCCAGTGGAACCAGCCGGGCACACCGCGTGGAAGTGTGACGTTTTCGACTGCGACGCCCTCATCGACCCAACGACGGCCGGAATCCTCGGGGTTCTGCCAGGGCGGCAGTAGCATTGTCACGGCGTGGCCACGCCGCACCAGCGCCTTGGCCAGGGGTAGCGCTCGAACGCGCATCGTCATGCGGGGGTGAAGGCCGAAAGGGCCGATCATCACGACACGCTGGAGGGTGGTCATCGAGCCCCTGTAGCCCGGTCGCGGCAACCGTCACTGTCGTGGACCGCCCCCAGGCGCTCGGCGATAGGGCGGAAGCTGCGTCGATGCAGTGGGCACACGCCCAGGCGGTCCAGCGCTGCAGCGTGAGCCGCCGTCCCATACCCCTTGTGCCGGGCGAACCCGTATCCTGGATATTGCACCTCGGCGTGATGGATCATCCAGTCGTCGCGGGAGACCTTGGCCACAATGCTCGCGGCTGCCACACTGAGACAGGTGGCGTCGGCCTTCGGGAAGGCGACCTGGGGCAGCGGAGAGGCGGGCAACCGCAGCGCATCCAAGATGAGCACCTGGGGTTCCACAGCTAGCCCCGCAAGCGCCCGCCACATCGCCAGGCGCGTTGCCGGCACAATCCCCAGTTGATCGATCTCGGCGGCATCCGACCAGCCCACGCCTACGGATAGCGCCACGCCGCTGATTGCCTCGAACAAACGGTTGCGCTGCTGCAAACTCAGGGTCTTGGAGTCGCGCACGCCCTGCAGCGCGGTGAGCAACTGTTCCTCGCACGGAGGCAGGATAACCGCAGCCGCATAGACAGGGCCGGCCCACGGCCCGCGTCCGGCTTCGTCCAAACCTGCGACCCGATCGAGGCCCCGGCGCCAATAGTCTTGCTCGACCTCTGTCGTCGGTAGGTGAGGAGTTGTCGCATAGGGGACACCACAATCGCTCATATGTTAGCGTATTGTGCCACGAACCCCGAGTTTGCCAAACAACCATTTGCCTTCCCGGGCAACTGGCTTTATACTGGATTCATACTTGCCGCGTGATTCCCTCGGGAGGCAACGATGGAATTCCTTGACGACCTGCGCAGGCAACGCGAGACCGGAAAGGAACCGGAAGAACAGCGCACGGAAACCCCACGGCCCGTCAGCCCTACGGTCGATCCGGCACAGGGCGAAGCCGCCTGGAACGAACTGCTGACAGACACGAGTCTGGAGAAGGTTTTCGAGCTCCCTGAGGAGCCGACCCCTAAGCAGACTGCCGGCCGGCGTGGTCGCCGGGGCACCCGGTTGAGCCGCGCTCAGAAGATCACCCTCGGGGTGCTGGGGCTACTTGTAGTGCTCGTCTGGGGCGTCATCATCCTCATCATGTCGCAGTCGATGTCGAGTGCCAGTGTTAAGGGCGACCTCGAGGGCGTCGTACCCGTCGCGGAGACCACGATTCCCACGGTTGCCCCCTCACAAATGGCCCCTGACACCACACCCTCACCGACGCTGTCACCGACCCCGACCGCCACGCCAGGCCCCGCAGTGTCGACCCGATTCGATATCCAGATCGAACGAGATCCCGACAACGTCGATCTCTACGTCGACCGCGGTCGCGAGTACCTTTCTCTGAATGCCTACGAGGCCGCGCGGGGGGATTTCCAGACCGCTTTGGATCTCCAGCACGGGCGCGTCGAGGCCCATATTGGGCTGGGTTGGGCGAGTTTCTATCTCTGGGACTGGGACGATGCGCAACTGGCCTTTGAAACAGCGCTATTGGTAGACTCCAGCGCTACTGAGGCGCACTTCGGCCTGGGACAGATCTACTTCTATCGAGGTGCCTACGCGCAAGCGGCCAAGCATTTCGATCAAGCCGCGGAGATCAATCCACAGGACGCTGTCGCGGAGTCGTGGCTGACTATGGCGGCCGCCCAACTGGGACAGGTGGATGAAGCCCATGGAGGCGCTGCGCGGGCATTAGCTCAGAACCCCCACCTTGCCGTGGCCTACGTTGCACAATCGTGGGCCCGCAGAGTCCAAAGTCCGCCGGACATCGACGGTGCGCAGGGGGACTTGCTCTATGCACAGCAACTGGAGCCTAACAGCTTCCTGACTCTAAATGCCCTGGCGCAGTTCTACGTAAGCCATCGGCCCGAACGCGTCGCGGAGGCTGAACGGCTCGCATACTACGCACAGGATTGGGCCGCCAACGAGGTCGAGCGGGTGCTTGCCCAGCAGACACTCGGCGAGGTTTTCCTTGCACAGGGGCGTAAGGCCGACGCCCAGCAGGTCCTCAGTGAGGCAGCGGATCGCGCGACCTGGAATGGCGAGATCCTTCTCGCCGATCTGGCTGAAGATCTGGCCCGTGCCCGGGAATAGCTAGACCTGCGGTGATGAGAGGCGCCATCTTGGAACGGCGCCTCTCATTTGTGCTCACAGGGCCTGAGTCTCAACCGGCTCATCCTTGAGCCATGCCTTGAGATACTGTCCCGTATAGGAACGGGCGCACTGTGCCACTTCTTCAGGAGGTCCCTCGACGATCAGCTCCCCGCCCGCGTCGCCGCCTTCCGGACCCAAGTCGATGATCCAATCGGATACTTTGATCACGTCGGGGTTATGCTCGATCACGACGACGGTGTTGCCTGTATCCGCGAGCCGCTGGAGCACCTCAATGAGCTTGTCCACATCCGCTGCGTGGAGACCAACGGTAGGCTCGTCAAGCAAGTAGAGCGTCCGCCCCGTCGCACGCTTGGAAAGCTCCCGTGCCAGCTTTACCCGCTGCGCTTCGCCGCCCGATAGCGTCGGGGCCGGCTGACCCAGCCTGATATATCCCAGCCCGACATCATAGAGGGTCTGCAGACGACTGGTGAGCGCGGGCACGGAAGCGAAGAACTCCAATGCCTCGGTGACGGTCAGCTCGAGCACCTCGGCGATGTTCAGGTTCTTGTAGCGCACCTGCAGCGTCTCACGGTTATATCGGGTACCGTGACACACGTCACAAGGGACATAGACCTCCGGAAGAAACTGCATCTCGATGCGCAGCTCACCCTGGCCACCACAGGCCTCACATCGGCCGCCCTTCACGTTAAACGAGAACCGCCCGCGTTGGTATCCCCGAATCCGGGATTCAGGCAGCTTAGCGAAAAGGTCGCGAATCGGTCCAAAGAGACCCGTGTAGGTTGCCGGATTCGAGCGCGGCGTCCGCCCAATCGGGGACTGATCGATGTTGATCACCTTGTCGATGTGCTCGTACCCCTCGATCGCGTCACACTCACCGGCAGGTTCCCGAGATCCGTTGAGCAGCTGGGCCAGTCGCTGGTAGAGCGTCTCGACCATCAACGAACTCTTTCCGGATCCCGAAACGCCGGTGACACAAACGAACAACCCGAGCGGCAGGCGAACATCGATATTCTTGAGGTTATGTTCCCGAGCGCCGCGGATCACAACCGCCTTGCCATTTCCGCGCCGCCGATGCGCCGGAACAGGGATCGACTTACGTCCTGAGAGATACGCACCTGTATGGGACGTTGGGTGAGCCAGGATCACATCGAGGGGGCCTTCGGCAACGAGCTCGCCTCCGTGCTCTCCCGCGCCCGGACCAAGATCGACGATCCAGTCAGCCGACCGAATCGTCTCTTCATCGTGCTCGACGACGAGCACGGTGTTGCCCAGATCACGCATCTCCTTGAGCGTTCGGATCAAGCGCGCAGTATCCCGCTGGTGCAGTCCGATACTGGGTTCGTCCAGCACATAGAGCACGCCCGTCAGCCGGGACCCGACCTGGGTTGCCAACCGTATGCGCTGTGCTTCACCGCCGGAAAGGGTGCTCGCGCCGCGGTCCATGCTCAGATAATCGAGGCCCACGTCGACCAGGAAAGTCAGCCGGTTGCGGATCTCCTTCAGCGCCCGCTCGGAAATCGCGTACTCCTTTGGCGTCAGCAGGGGAGAGGCCGATGCCGAAGGGGATTCCGCGGTCTCGATCAGAAGGTCGATCCACGCCTGAAGGCGTGTCACCGGCCAGCGCGCGAGTTCATCGATGGGCTTCTCGGCGACGGTGACCGCCCGCGCGACATCATTGAGGCGGGTGCCTTGGCAGGCCTTGCAGGGCGTCCGGCTCATCACCTCCTCGATCCTGGCTCGAATGAAGTCGGACGAGGTCTCGTCATAGCGACGTTGCAGATTGGGGATCACCCCCTCGAACCGCCGCGCGCCCGACCAGAAGCCTCGACTGGTCTCATAGGAGATAGGAACGCGCTCTCGTCCGGTGCCATACAACAGGATCCGCTGTTGAGCATCCGTCAGGTCCTTCCATGGACGGTCCGTCGCAATGCCATAGTGCTGCGCCACGCTCTCCAGGATCTGCCACGACGTACTGTCGCGATCGTCAGACATGCCATAAGCGATCGCACCGTCCTTGAGAGAGTTGTTCTTGTTGGGCACGATGAGATCCGGGTCGAGCTCCAGCTTGTACCCGAGCCCCTCGCAGACCGGGCATGCACCGTGGGGGTTGTTGAACGAAAAACTCCGCGGCTCGATCTCTGGAATGCTGATGCCGCACACCGGGCACGAAAGCCTCTCGGAGAAGAGCACATCGCCCTCGGGTTGCTGGTTCCCGTCGGGCGAGCGCACGATGTCGACGATGACGATGCCATCGCCCAGACGCAGCGAGGTTTCCACAGAGTCCGTGACGCGACTGGTAAAATCGCGGTGTACATCCTGAGAATCAGAGACCGGGTCGGGAATAACCAGGCGGTCAACGACGGCTTCGATATCGTGTAGCTTGTAACGGTCCAGCTCCGGCACTTCTTCGAGTTCATAGACCTGGCCGTCCACGCGTACACGAACGAAGCCCAGTTTGCGCGCCTCTTCCAAGATGGGCCGGTGGTGTCCCTTTCGGCCCCGGATCAGCGGCGCCAGAACTTGGAGCCGGGTGCCTGCAGGCATCGCCAAGACGGCGTCCACGATCTCCTGTGCGCTCTGCTGTGTCACAGGCCGGCCACATTGAGGGCAATGAGGGATGCCGATTCGGGCGTAGATGAGACGCAAATAGTCGTAGATCTCCGTCACGGTACCGACGGTGGAGCGGGGGTTGTGAGAGACACCCTTCTGATCGATGGCAATGGCCGGACTGAGCCCCTCAATCAGTTCAACATCGGGTTTGTTCATCTGACCAAGGAACTGTCGCGCGTAGGCACTCAGCGACTCGATGTACCGGCGCTGCCCTTCGGCGAAGATCGTATCAAAAGCGAGCGAGGACTTCCCCGACCCAGACAGCCCGGTGATCACAACGAGCTGGTTCTTGGGAATATCAACGTTGATATTCTTGAGGTTATGCTGTCTTGCTCCGCGGACAATGAGCTTGTCGTTTGCCATATACTCTCTCGTCCCCCTGTACCTAGCGCTCCGACCCGATATTATAACATGGTTCTGGCCACAATACAGGTACAAACGTTCTATCCACAACCGGGGTATTGACACACTCTTCCTTCGTGGTATCATTTTGATAGCGGGTGTTAGCACTCTAGATTATCGAGTGCTAACACAAGGAGAAACGGCGCGTCAATGGCAGATCCGCAGAGCCTCACACCCCGACAAGAACACCTATTGCGTCTGATTGTTCGAGAGCACGTCGAGACGGCAGGCGCGGTAGCATCGCGCACGCTTGTAGACCGTTATCGCCTCGACGTGAGCTCTGCGACGGTGCGCAACGATATGGCGCGGCTCGAGGATCTGGGCTTGCTCCTGCAGCCACACACGTCGGCGGGGCGAGTACCCACGGAGAAAGGCTTCCGCTACTTCGTAGAACGCTTGATGGAGGAAGCCACACTGCCGCAGAATGAGCAGCGGATGATTGCCCACCAGTTCTACCAGGCACGCAACCATATCGAGGAATGGCTCCCGCTAGCATCCACTGTGTTGGCCAGGATATCGCAGGCTGCCGCGATTCTGACTGCGCCACGAACGACACGCTCCCTCTTCAAACACCTGGAGTTGATCGCAACCCACGGTCGGGCTGTGCTCCTGGTCCTGGTGCTCGAGGGAGGCACGCTTGAGCAGCAGATGCTGGTTCTGTCAGAACCGATGACGCAGGGAGCGCTGCGTGAAGCCGCAGATCGCTTGAATCAGGTCTGTGCAGGCCTGGATGCCGATCAAATCGCCAGCCGTATTCCGGAACTTCCACCGTTGGAGCAAAACATCTGCCAGCTGGTGCTGACGATGATGCACAACGTGGAAGGCGACACATCGGATGAGCTCTACTACCATGGCCTCGCAGAGCTGCTCCAAGCCCCCGAGTTCACGGGTACCGAGGAAGCGTCAACGGTGCTGGTGCGGGTCCTGGAAGAACGCAGTGTGCTGCAGGCGGTCGTCGCAGAGACCCTTACGCCCTCGGTTGGGGTAGGGAGCGTTCGCGTGTTGATTGGGGGTGAGGGACGGTGGGACGAGCTACGGACGTGCAGTCTCGTCCTGGCGCGCTATGGCATCGCAGATTATGCTACCGGCGCCTTGGGCGTCGTTGGGCCGATTCGGATGCAATACGGGAGAGCGATTTCCGCGGTGCGCTTCGTCGCGGGCGTGTTGGGCGAGCTGGTCTACGATATCTACCAACCGGACGCCCATTCAGACATCGTCGCGTAATCTTCCATCAGGTCCGACTCGAGATTTCTGACAGTCCCGTGAAAACGGGACTTCTTTTGGGTAGATGTGAAAAGCGTAACAGAGGAACGAGATAAGAGCAAGTCGTTTGGAGGCAAACCACAATGACTGAAGGTAATCCCGAGACTCCCGAATCCACTGACGTCAAAGTCGAGAGCGGAGCAACGAACGAAGCCGCCGCCGATGCGATCCAGGAGACCACGGTTGACGAAGAAGCATCTGAAGTGCGTGCCGATTTCCAGGAACAACTGCAGCTTCTCGAAGACAAGCTCGCCCAGACCGAGACTCAAGTCGCCGAGCTCGAGAAGAAGGCGGCTGAATATCTGGACGGTTGGCAGCGTGCTCAAGCTTCGTTCGCCAATTTCCGCAAACGCACTGAGGCCGAGCAATCACAGTGGCGGAGCGCAGCCAATGCCCAGATTCTGGCGCGCCTGCTCCCGGTGCTCGACGATTTCAAGCGAGCCTTCGAGGCAGTGCCGGAATCCTATGAGAAGGACGCGTGGCTGGAGGGTATTCGCCTCATCGAGCGCAAGCTCCGAGCCATCCTGGACATGGAAAACGTCCGCCCGATCCAACTCCAATCCGGCGACCCGTTCGATCCCAAGTATCATGACGCTGTGCTTTACCAAGAGGTGGAGGGGTTCGAGGAGGGGCAAATCGTCGCTGAAATCGAGACCGGGTATATGCTCGGGGATCGGGTTTTGCGCCCCTCCGTGGTCGTTGTCGCCAAGGGCGTCGCGCGCCCCGAGCCCACACCGGAACCCGCAGACGAGGACGTGGCTGCGGAGCCGGCAACTGCCGCGGAAAGCGCCGAGGACGCTTCCCAACCTGGCGACATCCAGGACGCGTAACCTTGGGCAACGTTCTAACTGATGCCGCCCTTCTCAAGGGGCAAGCCTCAACGGAGTCATTATGAGCGACGATTACTACAGCGTGTTGGGCGTGGATCGTGACGCTACGCCGGAAGAGGTCAAGCGAGCGTACCGTCAAATGGCCCGCAAGTACCATCCCGACGTCAGCACAGAGCCCGACGCTGAGGAGAAGTTCAAGGAAGTCAATGCGGCCTACGAGGTGCTTTCGGATCCCGAGAAGCGCGCAATGTACGACCGCTTTGGCAAAGAAGGCATGTCAGGCTTCGGCGGCTTCGATTTCGGCGATATGCGCGATCCGTTCGACATCTTCGCCGAGGTATTCGGGAACCTCGGTGGTTTCGGCGGTTTCGGGCGCACCGGACGCCCGGGCCCAAGGCGGGGCAACGACCTCCGTACAAGCCTCGAGATCGCCTTCGAAGAGGCGGCTTTCGGCACCGAGAAGGAGGTCGAAGTCCGGCGCCAGGAGTTCTGCCAGGTGTGTAACGGCAGTGGCGCCGAGCCCGGTACTTCGGCCGAAACCTGCCCGGACTGTGGCGGCAATGGGCAGGTCCGGCAGGTCCAGCACACACTCCTGGGATCCTTCGTCAACATCACGACCTGCCAACGGTGCCGCGGCACGGGCAAAGTCGTCAGGACGCCTTGTCACGAGTGTCGTGGTTCGGGGCGTGTCTATGCCACCCGTCGCATCCAGGTCGCGATTCCGGCCGGCGTCGAGGATGGCATCACGATCCGGGTCTCCGGCCAGGGCGAGCCGGGTGAGTTGAACGGACCCGCCGGCAACCTCTACATCACACTCAAGGTCAAGGAGCACGCGTACTTCAAACGCCGCAACAACGACGTTATCCTGGAGCTGAAGATCAACGTAGCGCAGGCCGCGCTGGGCGATACCGTCACCGTACCCACGCTGGATGGCGAGCGACAGATTACGATCCCCGCGGGAACCCAACCCGGCGCGATCTTTCGCTTGCGAGGATTAGGCATACCACAGCTTCGCGGTGGTAGCCGTGGCGATGAGCTAATCGTAACCCAAGTAGCGATTCCGAAGCGCCTTACGGACAGGCAGCAAGAGCTCTTCCAGGAAATGGCGGAGACGCTGGGGACCGAGGTAGTCATCGAGGACAAACAGAGCTTTATCGATCGCGTGAAGGAAGCACTGGGGCTCTAGCAGATCACGTGGTCTCTATGGAATGGCTTGAGGTTAGTGTACGCGTCAACCGCGAGGCGGCCGAGGCCGTGGCCGAAGTTCTGAGCCGCCACGCGCCGCAGGGCGTCGCCTTCGAATTGAGCGCCGACATGGGCGATGCCGCGGACGTCACCGTCAAAGCCTACCTCGCCGTCGACGAAAGGATATCCGCACGACAGCGCAAAGTCCTGGAGGATCTGAGCCACCTGAGCCACATCTGGCCCGTGATCCCTGAACCCACCTTCCGCTCTATCGCCGATCAGGACTGGACAGCCACCTGGAAGGCGCAGATCCCTGTGCTTCATTTGGGGCACAACGTTGTCATAAAGCCCTCGTGGCGCAGCTACACGCCAGAGGCGGATGAGATCGTGCTTGAGATGGACCCTGGTATGGCCTTTGGCACGGGCCTTCATCCCACGACACAGCTGTGTGTCACAGCCCTTGAGGACCTGATCCTGCCGGGCAGCACGGTGCTGGACCTCGGCACGGGCACAGGGATCCTCGCTATGGTAGCCGCCAGGCTCGGCGCCGCCAGGGTTCTGGCTATCGACAACGACCCCAATGCCGTGATCGCTGCGCGGCGAAACGTGCAGGCCAATGGACTCACCCCGCAGATCGACCTGTGCCAAGGTTCAATGGCTGAGGCCAGAGACGCCTATGATGTGGTCGTGGCCAACATTCTGGCGCCAGTCATCATCGAAATGGCCGCTGCGGGATTGGCAGCGCGTGTGCGCACGGGGGGAGCACTGGTCGTCTCCGGCATCCTCGAGGCGCAAGACGAAGGTGTTACACAAGCTCTACGAGCCGCGGGCTTGAGGGTAACGGAGCGACGACTCCAGGAAGAGTGGCTCGCCCTGGTCGCCCGGCACCCAGCCGGGCCATCACCAGGGCCATAGCGGCAGCGACTGCCCTGACCGCGACCGGTGCCTGATTCAGCGGTCGCGCGAAGCATCCAACCGCAGCAGCGCGCGGGCCTCGGTAGGGGTGGCAATGTCACGCCCCAGCTCGTGTGCGATCCGCACCAGCCGTTCGATGAGCCGGGCATTGCTGCCAGCGAACTCGCCTGGCCGATAGTACGGATTGTCCTCAAAACCTGCACGAACGTGTCCCCCCATACTCATCGCCATTGCCGCTACCCTCAGATCGTGACCGCTGTGCCCGATCGCCGACCAGAGCGAATCGTGCGGCACGCTCTCGCTGAGAAAGCAGAGGTTGCGCGGCATTGCGGGCAGAGCCCCCGGCTGACCCAGCACAAAAGCGAACAAGCAAGGAGGCGCCAGCCAGCCAGCCTCTACCAGGGCCAGGGTGTTGGCGATCATGCCGGCCTCGAAGATGGCCACATCGGGCTTGATATGGCGTCGGGACATCGTCTCGGCCCAATAGGCAATCGCGTCCGGCGGGTTGACGTATACACCGGCATCGTAGTTGACGGAGCCGGGGTTGAGTGAGGCCAGGTCGATATCCGCCTGCAGAGCGACCGATCGCTCCGCAGGCGTAAGATCGTTGAAACCGCCGGTCGAGCCCTCGATGAGGATATCGCAGCGTTCGCGGATCAGACGGATGGTCTGCTCGAACGCGCGGAGCTCTTGGGTAGGCTGACCCGACTCATCCCAGACGTGGAGATGAGCAATACTCGCTCCGGCATCCCAAGCACGCACGACCTCGGCGGCAATACCTTCGGGTGAGAGATCCAGTTGTGGCAGGCCGGCCCGCATATACGGGGGGATCGACGGGGCCACAGCCACGAGCAGTCTATCGTCGCTCATAAACCCTCCACAGGCCAGGGGACCTGGGTCACCTGTGCATAGAGTGCCTCCACTTCCGCGCGCGTGCCCACGGCGACCCCTTGACGCATTGCCGCTGCCGTTCCCGACGCCACACCCCAACGCGCCACCTCATGGAGAGGTCGTGCGTCGTCCAGAGCAAAGAGCAGGCCCGCTACGAGCGCGTCACCGGCGCCAACCGGGTTGAGCGCGCGCACCGCCGGGGGACGCACCCAGACACGTCCCTCAGTCGAAGCCAGCATCAGCCCCTCGGCTCCCAACGAGAGAGCCACAAGAGTTATCCCCAGTTCTAGGAAGTTATCCACAGCTGCAGCAGCCTCGGTTGGGGACGTCAACGGACGGTCTAGCCAGGCAGAGGCTTCGGGCAGATTCGGCTTGATGGCGAAGGGTTGCGCCCGTACTCCCAGACCGAAAGGCTCCCCGCTCGTGTCGAGCAACACACGCGCCCCCGCCGCCTGAATCTCCCGCGTGAGCTTCGCGAAGAAGTCGGGCGGCATGCCCGGCGGCAGGCTGCCACAGAGGGCCCAGAGGTCCCCAGGTCGGGCACGGGCAGCGGCGCGACGTAACAGCGCGTGGATCTCATCCGGAGCGATCATCGGGCCAGGCTCGTTCACCTTGATGTATTGCGTTGCGCGTTCATCCGTGATGACGATATTGGTCCGTGTTTCGCCCGCGATGCCAACCAGATCAGTCGCCAAGCCCAGCGATTCCAGTCCGCGGCGCAGCTTCTCACCCACCGCACCGCCGACAAGGCCCATCGCAACACTTGGTTTCCCCAACGCCAAGAGGGCCCGCGAGACGTTGAACCCCTTGCCGCCCCAGTCGTCCCGGCTCTCGACGACGCGGACCATCTCATTGAGGACGATCTCGGGCACAGTCAACGTGCGATCCAGAACAGGGTTGGGTGTGACCGTGATAATCATAGCCGCGATTATAGTGCGGTTCCGGTGAGCCCCAAACCCACGCCCGCGGAGTTCGAGACCTTCCCGGATACCCTCTGTCGTGGTAGAATCGGGGTGCACAAGACGCATGAGATCAGAAGGACAGTGCGAATACGAGCCTTAGGCTATAGACATGACAGAAATGGCCCAATCTATTGTTGACAACTTGGACTCACTGATGCAAGTGCTGCCTCCCGACATCCGGGACGCGGTCAATGCCATCAATCGCCGCGACGATCTGCTGGAGGTGATCCTCGACTTGGGACGCGTGCCCACGGCCCGGTATACCGATCGGGAGGTCATTCTACGCGAACGCGAGGTGACGCAGGCCGATATCGAGTGGGTGGTCGGACGCGTCGGTGAGTTCGATGCCGATAACCGCGCCGGTATTACCCGGACACTGCACCGGATCTCGGCGATCCGCAACCGCAAGGGTCAGGTCGTGGGCCTGACCTGTCGTGTCGGCAGGGCTGTATTCGGGACGATCACGATCATCGAGGATCTGATCGAGTCGGGCGAGAGCGTGCTCCTGCTGGGCCGGCCGGCGGTGGGAAAGACGACGATGCTGCGCGAGGCAGCCCGCGTGCTGGCAGAGAACAAGCGCGTGGTCATTGTTGATACATCCAACGAGATCGCGGGCGATGGCGACATCCCACACCCCGCTATCGGGCGTGCCCGGCGGATGCAGGTGGCTATGCCCAGCCTGCAGCACGAGGTGATGATCGAGGCTGTGGAAAACCACAATCCCGAGGTCATCGTTATCGATGAGATTGGGCGGGAGATGGAGGCCCTGGCAGCGCGCACCATCGCCGAGCGCGGCGTCCAGCTCATTGCCACGGCGCACGGCAACTCTCTGGACAATCTGCTCCTCAACCCCACCCTTTCCGACTTGGTCGGTGGTATTGAGAGCGTGACGCTCTCTGATGAGGAAGCCCGCCGGCGCGGCACACAGAAGACCGTCCTCGAGCGCCGCGCGCCCCCAACCTTCGACATCCTGGTTGAGATTCAGGACCGCCAGCGTCTGGTAGTCCATCGGGACGTCGCAGAAGCAGTGGACGCGCTCCTGCGTGAGCGTCCCCTCCCCGAAGAGCTGCGCTATCGGGACGAGACAGGCGAGATTCACACCGAGGAGATGCGCACCGAGCGTGGGGGCGCCGAGGAGCCCGTACGTTACAGGGGCCGAGCGGAGCTGCCTGTAGCCGGACCAGGCGTACGGACAGGAAGAGGTCGACGCAAGCTTCAGGAGAAGCGTATCTATCCCTTCGGGGTAGCCCAGAACCGGTTGCTCCACGCGGCGCAAGCGCTGCACGTCCCAGTCCGCATTGTCGATAATCTGAAGGAGGCCCAGGTCTTCGTTACAACCAAGCAGTACTACCGCAAGCGCCCGCGTGTCGTCACCGACGCAGAGCGCCGCGGCGTGCCCATCTATGTGCTGCGCGCTAACACGTCCGCACAGATGGAGACCTTCCTGGCAGACACCTTCCAGCTCTCCGATGAAGAGACCGACGCCTTCAACCTCGCGATGGGTGAGGCCGAAGATGCCATCGGGCGGGTGCTCCAAGGGGAACAGACAGTTAGCCTGTCGCCTCAGAACGCTTTCGTTCGCCGCTACCAGCACGAGCTGGCGCGCAACGCGAACCTGACCTCGCGTTCCTTTGGCGACGAGCCCTACCGGGCTGTGCGCATCTATCGTGAGAGCTGACGGTGCTCCAGTCAGTCGAGGGTAGACCAGCCCGCCACAGTCGCGGCGCTGGCAGTCACGATGCGCCGGACTCATCTACCTAGGCACGCCTAACGCGACCGAACCAACCCATGCGCGGACGATTCATCACCTTCGAAGGGCCAGAGGGCTGCGGCAAGACAACGCAGGTAGGGTTGCTCGCGTCCTGGCTCACAAGCCAGGGCCTGGATCTCGTTGTCACGCGCGAACCGGGCGGCACGCCAATCGGCGAGAAGATCCGCGATCTGCTACACGATCGCCATCACACCGAGATGACGCCCGAGGCAGAGATCCTGCTCTACTCCGCGGCACGCGCTCAACACGTGGCAAGGGTGATTCGCCCGGCGCTCGAAGCCGGCAAGCTGGTGCTGTGCGACCGCTTCTACGATAGCACCTACGCCTATCAAGGCTACGGACGCGGGCTTCCGATGGAGGCTTTACGTCATATCACGACCTTTGCCACGGGCGGATTGACGCCGGATCTGACCGTGTACCTGGACGTGGCGCCCGAGGTCGGGCTGAGACGTCGCCAGAAGAGCGGGGAGGCACTCAACCGGCTTGACCTGGAGGCGCTCGACTTCCACCGTCGGGTGCAGGCAGGCTATCTTGATCTGATCAGTGCCGAACCCAACCGCTGGCGCGCTGTCGACGCCAGCGGTTCTATTGAGACGGTGCAGTCCATCATTCGCGGCGTCGTGATGGACATGCTGTCTTCAGATTCCTGATCCGAGCGCGCCATAGATCCACCGACCGTGACCTGCGCACGATTTGCGCCGCGGTAGAGAATGCCGAGGAGATAGTATGCCTGTGAACGTCGCTGTCGCGCAAATGGACCCACGCCTGGGCGATCGAGAGACCAACGTCGCCCACATTCGCACGCACCTGATCAGAGCCTTTGATGAGGGCGCACGGTTGGTCGTTTTCCCGGAATGTGCAACAACGGGCTACGGGTTCGCAGACCTGGCGTCCGCAGCTAGCGTCGCCGAGCGCGTCCCCGGCCCCACAACCGAAGCACTCACGGCGCTATGCAGGGAGCACGCGGCTGCAGGCGGCGGTCCCTACGTGGTGGTGGGCATGCTGGAGCATACCGCTGATCCCCAAGTCGTCTACAATAGCGCGGTGCTGGTCGGCCCCGAAGGCACTATCGGCCTCTATCGCAAAGCGCACCTGCCCCTGCTGGGCGTCGACCGGTTCACGACTCCCGGCGATACAGGTTTCCGAGTCTGGAACACCGCTATCGGGCGCGTGGGCATCCTCATCTGCTACGATCTCCGCTTCCCTGAAGCGATGCGCTCGCTTGCTCTGGCGGGCGCCGATATCATTGCGCTGCCCACGAACTGGCCCGATGGATCGCAGAACGCACCGCAATTCGTCACGCGGACCCGCGCGCTGGAGAACCGTGTCTTCGTCTTGGCGTGCAACCGCTGCGGTGAAGAGAGCGGGTTCTGGTTCTTCGGGCACAGCCAGATCACCGACCCACGTGGCAGAATCCTGGCCGAGGCAGAGGCGAGCGAGGCACTCTGTTACGCGGAGATCGAGCCTGCAGAGGCTCGCCAGAAGCGGATCGTGTTGCGGCCCGGCGAATTCGAGCTGGACACGGTCGGCGATCGCCGCCCGGACCTTTACGACAGGCTGTGCGAAAGGAGTGAGGCGTGACACCTGGCAAGAACTTCATTACCGATATGGACGGCGTCCTGCTAAGGGGGAACACGCCCATACCCGGCGCTGCGGAGTTCATCCGAGCGCTCAAGGACAGCGACCGGCAGTACCTGGTGCTGACCAACAACCCGGCCTACACGCCGCTCGACCTCGCCCACCGCCTCCGCAGCTCCGGGTTGGAGATCCCTCAGGAGCGCATCTTCACCTCAGCGATGGCCACCGCACGGTTTCTGCAGAGCCAGCGCCCTAACGGCACGGCCTACGTTATCGGCGAAAGCGGGCTCACCGAGGCTATCCACGCGGTTGGCTACGTGATCACCGACATCGACCCCGAGTATGTCGTGCTTGGCGAGACCCACACCTACAACATCACACAGATCACGAGGGCCATCCGCCTGATCGTGGAGGGCGCCCGGTTCATCGCCACCAATCCAGATGCCTCGGGGCCGTCGGAACGTGGGATTGTGCCGGCGTGTGGCGCGATGGCAGCGTTGATCGAGAAGGCCAGCGGGAAAGCGCCGTTCTTCGTGGGCAAACCCAACCCCCTGATGATGCGTACAGCGCTCAACTATCTGGGGGTCCATTCCGAGGACACGATTATGGTCGGCGACCGGATGGACACCGACATCGTGGCGGGAGTCGAGAGCGGCATGGAGACGATCCTGGTTCTGAGCGGAGTCACAACCAGCGAGATGGTAGAGCAATTTCCCTACCGCCCTACGCATATCGTGAACTCCGTGGCTGACATCGCACTGTAGCTAGGAGAGCATCCCAGATGCGCCCTCACGGGCGCCGCATGGATGCCAGACCAGATTGGGGCCAGTTACCGCCCTGCGGCGTGGCAACCTGCCCTCCAATCCACAGGTCGGGATCTTGTGAAGCTGCCTCGGCGTTCGACTACTCGCGAAAGGGCCACCAACTGCGCGCCTTGAACCTGAATCGGCGCCACAGGGCAACGACGTCTTCCTGGTCCAGACCGGTATTCTGCTCAAGCCGCTGCCAGAAAGCCTTCCACCATCCCGCCGGCTCCTCTTTGGGCCCGTCGTACTCAGTGGGGCGATCCGAAGGGCCACCTACGACGAGACTCCCGACGTAGTCAGCATCGTCATAGACGCGCTCGATCTGGCCCGCGATCTCGGCGATGTCGGCCTCTGAGACCTCGCCGTTGCTCGTCGCCTTGTAGAACTGCACCGTCACCCGGATCGGGAGAGTCGGGTCGCGCTCGATCTGGAGGTTGTCGATTTCGGTGAACGGTCCCTCAACCGCACCGTGACCGATCACGGCCGCCTCCACATCGGACTGCGCACGACCTTCGGTCGCAACGCCTGGTGCCGCCATCAGCGTGTCCTCTTCCAGCACGATCAGCGGTTCTTTCTGCTTAAGCGGCACCTGAATGAGCAGGACCATGTTCAGCCCACGCTCACCTGCGGCCTCTAGGTCTTCACTGTCTGGGCGTGTTGGGGCTTCGCCTTCGCCGGCGACGAAGTCGCTCAATCGCTCGCCTGTGAAGCTCGCCCGCTCGCCGTCGTGGTTGAAGAACAGACGCTGCCCCCAGGAGTATCCGGCAGGGAAGGCGTCGCGGACGTTGTCGATGATCGTCGCGCTGGTGCCCTCGCGGGTAGCGACGATGACTAGCACCGCCGGGTCGCCCTGGTACGACTGGTAGTTGAAGATCACGGGGTTGAACTCGGCCTTGCCCTGCTGGGGCACTGGCAGAAATGCTGCCTGCGCGCTCACGAGCACGTGGCTATCACGCGGCGCCAACAGCGAGGTGTCATCTCCTCGCCACGATTCAGGCTGGCTCAGGTAACGGCGGATGTGGCCGAGATACTCGGTGAGCGTCACGCGCTGTAGATCCTCGCCGTCCTCGTTGCCCACCAACAGGTAGAATCGGTCAGGCGGGAGGTCAGCCGATAGATCGCTGAAATTCGGATAGCGGATCACGGGCATCAGCGTCAACTCATACTCGTCGGTGGAGGGGCTGCGGTGCTGGACCTGAATCGTCACATCTGAGATGTTGGGGCCAACAGACGAGTTGTAATAGCGCCCGGTATCCTCCCAGGTCACATTGAGAATCTCGAGCCCGTACTTCCGCGCCAACGCAATCGCCTGTTGATTCCACACCATCTCCGCGGTCCGGCGGATGGCCTCCACGTATTCCCCATCGAGGTCCTGGATTTGCCCGATGGGCGCCGTCATCCCCCGTCCTACGCCCACGGACGACAGCAGCAGTATTAGGGCTACGAATGATACCAGCACCTTCTTGGCCATGGCAGGCTCCTTATATCCTTGCAGGACACTCTGGAAATGGGCACCGCGCCGTTGTTTCGTCACTCGGATTCCGTTCGCTATCTCCATGACGTCGGAGAGACAGCTACAGTTCCCGAGGGACTGCGCGCCATCTGGTAGGCGTGGACAGCAGCACAGAAGCAGTCATATGGAGATTGGGGAGATCAGCCGCCTTCACCGGCCAGACGGGCGCGCCATCGTTGAGGCAGTTGCCACCAGGGAGTCCTGGGATGACTGTGGTGTTCCCAATGGTAGCCAAAGTGATAGCAGGCCAGAAAGGACAGCCAGACTGGATAATCGAGGCTCCGGGCATGATGAACGTTGGCATACCCGCCGGGTGGCTCGCGATGCGGGAGGTAGGTGCCAAAGGTGAAGAGCTGTAGCGTACTGAGCAGCGCCGGCGCCACCCAGAAGGCCAGAAGGTTGGGCAACGCGACCCCCAGTGCATGGTGCAAGAGGTTGAAGAGCACGGCCATCCCCACGACCTGGAACGCTGTCAAGTAGTTCCGCATGAAGTGAACGTACCAGGCCAGGAAACCGGTGTGGCGCCCGTCGTGATAGTCGGGGTCCGCCAGGCGACCAGGCGTCTTGTGGTGCTGGAAATGCTTTTCGCGCACTTTGCGATAAGGGAAGAGGGCATACAGGAACAGGATGACCCGTCCAGTCCATGTGTTGACCCGCGGGTGTCCTGGCCAGACGGTACCATGGATCGCGTCGTGTGCCGCAATGAAGAGACCGGTATAGAGGAAAGTCATCCAGACGATGCCAACCGGGAAGAACGCCAGGGGCATCGTCACAGAGGAGCGGCTCAGAAGAAAGCCAAGAGAACCCGCCCAGATCGCGAAGATCGCGACTGTGATCACGAGGCCACGCGCATCGCGCTTGACGTTCGCCATCAGCACTCCATATGCCTGGAAGAAACAGCGCCTGACCTACCGGTCAGGCGCCATTGGATGCCGAGTGCCGAGACCCAGAATCGAACTGGGGACACATGGATTTTCAGTCCACTGCTCTACCGGACTGAGCTATCTCGGCAAGGCAACGGCCATTTTAGCCTAGCGCCCTGATTTGTCAAGGGATCTATTCGAGGCCCGGACACGACATTGGCAAATGGGTTTTAGCGGGTATAATTATGTCTGCTGTCTGCGACACCCGAGGTCGATGGACAGATGACACTTAGTTAATCAATTTCAGGGCCAGGAGTGCGACTTGGCTCAACGGAGTCAAGGAGTACTTCTAGTGAGTTTCGAACGTTTCTCTCTCGACGCGCGTATCCTGAGCGGCATCAAGGCCACAGGCTACAGAACGCCCACGCCGATTCAGCAGCAGGCAATTCCCGTCATCCTCAGCGATCGTGACGTCCTGGGTATCGCCCAGACCGGCACCGGCAAGACCGCTGCCTTTGCGCTCCCGATCCTCAACCGGCTGGTCCAGGGCAAGCTGCGCCAGGTGCGTGCGCTGATCTTGGCGCCCACCCGCGAGCTGGCCGAGCAGACCCATCAGTTCTTTGAGGAACTGGGGCAGAAGACGCGTGTGCGCAGTGTCACAGTCTACGGCGGCGTCAGCAAGGGCCCCCAGGTCGACGCGTTGCGGCGCGGGGCCGAGGTCGTTGTGGCCTGTCCGGGCCGCCTTCTGGACCTGATGGGAGACGGCAGCATTGACCTTTCACACGTCGAGGTCCTGGTCCTCGACGAGGCCGATCGCATGTGCGATATGGGCTTCCTGCCCGACATTCGTCGTATCCTGAAAGCTCTGCCACGACAGCGCCAGACGCTTTTCTTCTCGGCAACGATGCCCGACGATATCCGTGAGCTCGCTGATGATATGCTGAAGGACCCCGTCTCTGTCCAGATTGGCGCCATCGCACCGGCGAAGACGGTCTCTCACGCCCTCTATCCGGTGGCGCGCCACCTGAAGAAGGATCTCCTCGTGACCATGCTGGAGCGCACAGCCACGGGTCGTGTGCTGATCTTCACCCGCACCAAGCATCGTGCCCGCAACCTGGCACGCGATCTCGCGCGGGGTGGGTACCGCGTCGCGGCACTCCAGGGCAACATGTCGCAGAATCAGCGGCAGCGCGCTCTCGATGGCTTCCGTGACGGGAAGTTCGACTTTCTTGTCGCCACGGACGTTGCAGCACGCGGCATCGATGTGGCCGATATCACGCACGTGATCAACTACGACATGCCAGACACTGTGGATGCCTATACGCACCGCATCGGGCGGACAGGGCGCGTGGATGCAACCGGTGAGGCACGTACGTTGATGGAGGCTGACGACGAGCCGCTGGTTCGCAAGATCGAGGAGGTGCTGGGCGGGCGAATCGAGCGGCGTAAGCTCGACGGCTTCAACTACACGGCTCCGGCACGCATACCCCAGCCCCAGCCCCGTCGTAGCCAACAGGCCCATCGGGGCCGTGCCCGCCGCCAGTAATCCGGCTTCTGGGTGACGACTGTACCCAAGCCGCTTGTCGATCGATCAAGAATAAGCCGGCGCCCCAGTGCGGGGCGCCGGCTTTGACGTGACTGCCCAGACTAGTGGCCCTACACTTCCACGTCTAGACCGATTGCCGCGAGCATCTCTGCATTCGTCTTATATCGGAATCCAGGATCGCCGCGGCTGTCCCCCTCCCGCGCCTCGACCTTCAACAAGCGCAGCACATCCTCGGTCTTGACAACGGGCTTGCCGGTTCTCGCCAGCGCCGCTTCCAGTGTTGCGCGCACACTGTCCGACGGCACTGCAAGAGCGCGGGTCGCCAGGTGCGCCGCTACCGCTTCGACGCAAGCGCGCGCGTCCTTACGCGCCAGGCCGACCTGTCCCTCGCTGGCCTTCCGCGCCCAGCCCACGAGAAAGACGTTCGAGAGAGCATCATCAGCATCGGGATTATAGGCCTCATACGAGATCCCGTCGATGGGATAGCGCGGTCGTGGGTGCTTCACAAACGAAAACCACTTCACCGGAAGCCCGAAATCCTCGCTGACCCGGTCGCCAATACAGAAGACGACCGTGTCGACATCGAGAACATGATGCGTGCCCAGCCGTTGGGCGCGCGTGTCACCCTCTGAGCTCAGCGCCAGTGCTGTGTCCTCTACCTCGAGTCCGGCAACGCGACCCAGATCATCGCCCAGGATTCGGCTGGGCGCTGCAAGGAACCGGAGCGCAACACGGGTATCGGAGACGCGTGCGTCGGCGATCGGCAGCGTGGACATGATAAACGCCTTAGCCGCCTCCGGGTCCTGGTTAACCGCCTCCATCCGCTCGCGGACACGGACAAACTCCGCATCCAGCGCCGCAACGTCGAGATTTGCAGCGAAGTGCGCTGCCTCCTGCTTTGTGAACTTCACTTCAGCCGGGCCACGCCGGGCGACCGCGATCACTTCATCCACCGTGAGTTCGCGCACCAGCCAACGCGCGATATCGGCCATCACGTTGCCGACCCCTATAAGGGCGACACGCTTGCCGATCTCGAAGCACCACTCACTGAACGGGGGCAGGCCGTTGTAGTAGTAGATCAGATCCTTGGCGTGATATACGCCCGTCAGGTGTTCGCCCGGCAACTCCAGCCATTTGGTGCCCTGGGCTCCCACAGCGATCACAACAGCGGCAAAACCCATGCCGAGCAGTTGATCTAGCGTCAGATCTCCAGCATCACCTACTGTGACGTTGCCGTAGTAGGTCACCTGAGGCGCTGTGAGGATCTTTGTGAACTGGGTGCGCAGGCCCAACTTGACCTTGTGCTTGCTATGATAGATCCCATACTCCGCCAGGCCGCCGGGCCGAATATCCCGGTTGAGCAGCACGGTCTCGATCCCCCGATCGGCAAGCGCCTGCGCGGTGAAGAGCCCCGCAGGCCCGGCTCCAACCACCAATACCAGTGGACCAACTGCTCTGGATCCAGTCATCGTTCTCCTCCTTAAGCTCCGGACAATGGCGCAGCTTGGCTTCTCTGTGCCTGCCCCACCATATAAACACCAAACAGCCGCGAGGGTCTCCTTCCCTTCATATACAAGCGCGGCTGGCCATGATCAGCCAGCCGCGCGGCACGCAAGTCAACTACAGGGAGCGGCGATGCGGGCCTCGCGCGTCCGGCCCATCCATAGTACGCCAACGCATGAACGACGGTTCCATCATCGACTCAACGTCAGGCCCCAACAGCACCTCAAGTTTCGCCAACGCGACCTGGTCATAGAGCGTATGGCCGCACGAGTCACACTGCCAGGCAGCGAAATTCGGCAGCGTCACCATATGGCCGGCCCATTCGCGCATGAATGTGACCCGAATAGGTTTCAGCGTTCCGAAGGCGCAGTCAGGACACGTGTGACTCATCCTGGCAGCCCCTCGACAATCTGGACGCCGCGGCTCGCGCCAATCCGGGTAGCGCCGGCCTCGATCATAGCAAGCGCATCCGCGTAGCTACCGATACCCCCCGCGGCCTTGACACCCAACGCGGGGCCCACCGTGGCTCGCATCAAGGCCACGTCCTCGACCGTTGCACCGCCCTTCGCGAACCCGGTGGACGTCTTGACAAAGTCAGCGTGTGCGGCCTTGCACAGCTCGCAGGCCGTGACCTTCTCTGCGTCGGTCAGCAGCCCCGCTTCAATGATAACCTTGAGCAGCGCCCTATGTGTATGGCAGACGGCGGCAACTGCGGCGACATCGCCACGGACCAAGTCAAGCTTACCCGCCTTCAGCATGCCTACGGGGATCACCATATCAATCTCTGTCGCTCCTTGGGCGATCGCCATCTCGGCCTCGCAGACCTTCATCGCTGTCGAGGTGGCTCCCAGGGGGAAACCCACAACCGTGCACACCGCAACGTCACTGCCGGCGAGTTTGCGGGTCGCCATCGGTACAAAGATGGGATTGATGCATACGGACGCGAAGTGATGCATCAGGGCTTCACGGCACAGCCGCTCGACCTCAGCTGGTGTAGCCTCTGGTTTCAGCAGCGTGTGATCGATCATACGCGCGAGCTCGCGACGATTCATTGAGTCCCCTCCAATTCCGGGAAAGCATAGTGTGGAATGATGCCCCACTTCTCCGGGGGCCAGTAGCGGAACACCGTTTTGCCCACAATGTTGTCCCGCGGCAGCACGCCCCACACGTGAGAGTCACTGGAGTTGTTGCGGTTATCGCCCAGCACGAGGAACTCATCGAGCCCCAAAACAATGTCCTCCTGATAGAGCGGCGGTCCGCTGACATAGGGCTCATTGAGCGCGATGCCGTTGACCCACACGCGACCGTCGTGGACCTGCACGTGCTCTCCGGGCAGCCCAACCACGCGCTTGATGTAGGGAATGACACTCCGACCATCAGGAGGATCGAGTACCACGATGTCCCCGCGCTGTGGGGGATGCAGCCAGTAAGCGACCTTACTCACGATCAGATACTGACCCTCATGCAGCGTGGGCTCCATGCTGATGGACTGAACCTCATACCGCCCGGTGACCGTGTTAACGAGCACGAAGATCACCACAGCCAAGACGAGTGTCTCGAGTACGTCTCTCAACCACACCCACGCCTGACCGGCTGCCTTGCGCCCCGAAGTCTCCAGCGCCGCCTCCACCGCGCTACCGCCGATCTCCCACGGCTGATAGGTGCCCGGATGAGCAACGCGACCCTGCCGACCATCCCCATCAATCTGCATCTGAGCTTTGTTTATACGATCCGTCATCTTACCTGATCCGATACACAGTATGAGCTACCTAGGTGTCCTGTAAGGCTCCGCGGTGATGACGCGCATTTCCGAATGAGAGCACAACGCGCCCACCTTTCCGCGCATCACTGCGAGGTTTGTAGTTCTGGGAAAGCGTAATGGGGGATCTTCCCCCAATGCTCGGGGGGCCAATAGGAGAAAAAGGCCTTCCCCAATATGTGATCATCTGGCAAGAGCCCCCAGCTGTGCGAGTCACTCGAGTTGTTGCGGTTGTCACCCAAGACCAGATACTCCCCTTCACTGACGACCCAGTTACCCGAGTAGTTCGGGGGGGCAGCGATGTACGGCTCGTTGAGCGCAATACCGTTCACCCAAACCCTGTTCTCGCGGACCTCTACCACGTCGCCGGGCAGCCCGATGACGCGCTTGATGTACGGCACACTGCCAGACCGGTTGGGCGGGTCAAGGACAACCACATCACCACGCTCCGGCGCGTGCAGCCAATAGGTAACCTTGCTGGCAATCAGGTATTGCCCATCGTGGAGACTGGGCTCCATGCTCTGCCCATGGACCTGATAGCGCCCCGTCAACGTGTTGATTATGAAGAACAAGATCGCTGCGAGGAGCAGCGTCTCCAGTGCATCTTGCAGCCAAGAACGGATACCGAAGGAGCCGCTTAGCGACGCTTCCTGGGTTTCCTGCGCTTGCACCGGCTCCAGCGGCTCACCTGAGTTGTCGTTGACCAACCAGCAACCTCCCGTCCATCTGGAGAGGAATTATAGTCTATGTCTCGGGAGCGACAACCCTCTAGCTACGAAACACCCCCGGAGCTTCCGGGGGTGTCTTGGTTCACGACCAAGCACGCCATCCAGGTGAGCGCTCGTTGCCTCCTCACCGGGGCAGCCATTGCGTCGGGCCAGCTTGGGGCTGGCTTGGATTGCCGAAGGACGACTGCTTCAGACGCTGGGAGGAGACTCCTCAATCTGGCGGTTGGAGCGCTCAGTGGCAACCTTGCGGTTCGCCTGGTTCTGCGGCGCATCCTCAACAGCTGCGCCTTCCTCGTCTTCTTCGTCTTCCCACCCAATGATCCAGACGGCCAAACCGGCCACCAGGATCGTCGCAATGATCAGAGCCGCCCACTGCCCAGGCAGAAGCCCCACGTCACGCGCCGACCAAATCAGGATCGCGACCATCCCCACCGACAAGACAATCCAGGAGGTCCACTGTGGGTGTTCACCGACAAACCGTTTGACTTTCTCCATACTTTGCTGCCTCCCAGCAGACAAGTTCACACAGGGCGTGTAACCGCATCCTCGCGCAGGCGTTTGACCATCACGCCCGGTGTCTCAAGACCGCGCTCGATAACTGCCTCCCGCCACGCGCGATGTAGCTCTGGCAGGTTCTGGAACTCGTAACCAAACCCCTCCCAGAATGCCCGGAGTCTAGCGCTGGGGGAAGGAGGCAGGAAGAGCAACACAGCCTCAGCCACCAGCGCCTTGGCTTCAGACTCCATCGTCTCGATCAGGGCTTGACCTACCAACGCGGGATCGGCGGGGAAGGATACCAAGAAATCTGTGACTCGGACAACCAGATTCTCTACCTGCCATCCGAGCAACCCCACCGGCTGGCCGTCCATCTGCGCGAGCATGAAACCGACCTGACCGAATCGCTCTGCGACATCCGCTGCAGCTACCTGCCGATTGCCGGCAGATGGTGCCCCTGAGTGCGCGCCGTTCACAAAGTCAGCGATAGCCGCTGCATCGGACAGCTTCGCCCGCCGCACACGGATGTCTGGTGACACAGTAACCTCCCTGAGCTGCAACCACGATGATAAACGCAGCCTGGCCCACTCCATATAGTGAAGGGACTGCGCCCCATTATACAGCGCTTCGTTCATTCGACAAAGGTGATAGGCCATGCGACACGATCGATACTGCCAAACGACAGGACGCAACACCCGTTGATTGCTGGTATAATGTCACGTGACCACGTGGAGGCGAGCGAAAGGAAACCATTGTGCAGGAGTTAGTCGCCGGAGCGCAGGAACTGAAGATAGCGCTGAAGCCTGAGCAGGTCGAAGCCCTCCGTGTCTACCAGCAGGAGTTGAGTGCCTGGAACAATCGCTTCAACCTGACGGCCATCACCGACGAACAGGGTATCCAAATCCGCCATTTCCTCGACTCCTTCTCGTGCCTGCTGGCGCTGGAGCCCGGAGAACGCTTTACCGGAAGACGCGTCATCGATGTCGGGACCGGTGCCGGTTTTCCCGGCGTCCCACTCAAGATCCTTTGTCCGGGCATGAAGCTGACACTCCTGGAAGCCACCGCCAAAAAAGTCCGCTTCCTTGAGCACATTGTCGCTGCACTGGGGCTCAAGGACGTCAGTGTCGTCCACGGTCGTGCCGAGGAGTTGGGGCAGGATCCCGACCATCGCGAGCAGTATCATTGGGCGATGGCACGCGCTGTGGCTGACTTGCCAATCTTGGTCGAGTACCTGTTGCCCCTGACAAAGGTGGGGGGACGTGGTCTGGCGCAGAAGGGCGAAGGCGCACCCGCGGAGGTTCAGCGCTGTGAATGGGCACTCAACCAATTGGGAGGGCAGATTCGACGGCTGGTGCCAGTGGGTCTACGCGGACTGGCAGAAACGCGTTACCTCGTCATCATAGACAAAGTCGCCGCAACCCCGGCCAGATATCCCCGCCGCCCGGGAATGCCCAGCAAGCGCCCCCTGCTTTCAGAATGACCCACGTGCTCGATCGGAGATCGCTCGATCACCGATCGCTCGATCGAAGATCGCTCGATCGGAGATCGCTCGATCACTGACCCCCGTGCGGTTCAGCATACAGCCACCGGTAATACCCGTAGTGCTCGCGGATCAGGCGCACGTAAGACCGTGTCTCGGCAAAGTCGATCAACTCCACGAACAGATCCTCGTCCTCGCCCGCCGCCGCCCACCAACGCATCGCGTTGCCCGGGCCGCCATTATAAGCTGCCATCGCTGCGAATAGGTTCCCGTCAACCAGGTCGCGCTGCTCCGCAAGATACCAGACGCCAAAGCGCACGCTGACCATGGGCCGATACAAGTCCCGTGTCTCATAGTCAGGCGGCCAGCCGAGTGACTGAGCAATGTAGGCCCCTGTAGGGGGGATCACCTGCATCAGGCCGTGCGCGGCAGCGATTGAGGTCGCAGACCCCTCGAACAGACTCTCCTGGCGCAGCAAGGCATAGACAAAGAGGGGCGCCAGATCGTGAGCCGCGGCCTCAGAGGTCACCAGCGTGCTGTAATAGGTCGGATAGGCAAGGCAGCCAATGAAGACGGGGAGTTCGGAGAAATCGGCAACCGGCGATTGGCGCCACACGGCCGCCGCAGCGATGATCGAGGAGCGATTAAGGCCCACATCTCGGAAGTAGAGCGCTAGTCGATACTGCGTCAGAGGATCGCTCGTCGTCTCGACGCGCAACGCCTCCAGCTCGGAGCGACCTTCGTCGAAGTGGCCCAGGCGCAACAACAGCGTGCCACGCCGTAGACGTGCGTCGTTGAGCAGTGTCTCCGGGAGCTCCCCCACCACGGTCGCCGCGTCCAGTCCCAGCCACCCCGCCAGCCAGGCCTCGGCCTCGGCTTGAGCCTGTGGCGTCGTACAGAAGGGTTGGGCAACAGCCTCGTCCCAGAAAGGCGGCTGACCTGCCATCAAGTCCGCTGCACGCAAGCCGTAGAAGCTCCAGGGCGCCAGATTCACGGCAGTGCTCAATGCCTCGGTTGCACTCACAACCAGGCCGGCGCCCAACTGAGACTTGCCCAGCCAGAACCAGGCAGCCTGTGCCTGCTCGTCCGACGGATACCACACGGTCAATGCCTGCCAGGCAGCACGAGCCCCGTCGAGGTCACCACCTTGGTAGCGCAGCAGGCCCGCCCGGAAACGTGCTCGCGCGGCCTCCGCGTCATCGGGATAGAGGTCCGCCATTTGCTCGAGCAGGTCCGCAGCCTGCGCGAGGTCTCCCTGGGAGACCAGCAGATTTGAGGCTGCACGCAGTGCTTCCGGGGCCCGTGCATGATCGGCATAGGTCGTGGCCACGTAGAGGTAGGTCTCAAGCGCCTCGGAGGCCTGTCCCAACGCGTTCAGTGTTCTGGCCTTGGCCATCCAGGCACCAGGCACGTAGGGATCGTCCGGATGGGTTTCGATGAGTAGATCGAACTCGTCGAGGGCTAACTGCAGGCTACCGGCCTCAAGATAAGAGAGTCCTGCGTAGTAGTGGGGCTCGCCGTCGTGGTCTGGGTCGCCACGAATCAGGCGGTAGAAGGCTTCGACCGCCGGGCCATACGCGCCAGCGTGATAGTCCACCAGTCCCCGTAGCATTTCATCGACCTGCACCCCCGCTTCCACAAGCTTGACTAGGGCAAGATATGCGGATTCCTCCTCTGGATACGTAGCCACAAGTACCTGCATGCGGGTGTAGGCCTCGTCAGCGTCGCCGAACAAAAGGGCTGTCTCGGCAGCTTGCCGCATGATCCGGGCCCGATAGGACGAGTAAACCGCACGATCGAGGATGGCATCATACGCCGCCATCGCGCCCGCGTAGTCGCCCTGACCGGCCCGGCCCAGCGCAACCTTCTCCAGCAAGCTGGCCTGACGGGTTACGCTATCGGCACGGCCCAGTGCGAACGAGTAGACGTCGGTTGCCGTCACGACCTCTCCTGCATCCCACAGGGCATCTCCCATCCATTCATACGCATAGGAGGAAAGCAGGGGCTCGGCTTCAGCAACCGCAGCATACTGCTGCGCGGCGGGAGTGTATACGCCACTCGCGTGCAGAGCGTCGGCAAGCAGGAGATGTGCATCGACGACAAGGTCTTCCGCCTGTGCCGTGAGATCGTTCGCGAGTAGTTCCTCGACGATGGCGATCGTGTTTTCATTGGCGCCCATGGCCAGGTAGGTGTGCGAAAGCCCCAACGCTGCCTGCGCGCGCTGCTCAACCGTTGCACCGCCCTGCTCGCGCAGTGCCTGGAAGAGCGCAGCGGCAGTTTCCCAATCGCCAACGCGGTAAGCGCGCTGGGCCGCCGCAAGTCGATCTGCCGGAGCCGGTGTTGGGGTAGGGGTAGGGGTCGGCGTCGGCGTCGGCGACGGTGTCGCAGTTGCTGTTGGTGTCACAGTCGGCGAAGGGCTTGGGGAAGGTGTGGGAGTCGCCGAGGCAAATATCGGTAAGGGTAGCCCGTCCCCCGTGCATCCGGCCAGAGCGGCCACCAGGAGCACGAGCACCCAGGCCTTTATGGTTTTCATACTGGTCTGATTATGAAGTGGAACGGCCTCCTTGTCAACCGGCACCTCAGGGCTTACGCATCTCAACAGGCGAGTACCTTGAGCAGATAGTCCTCATCCCAGGCCGCCTTGAGGCGTTTGGCGCGCACACTCCGCTTGGACGCCTCGTTGCGGAGAAGATTGAGGGCGAAGTGT
>JAXDDO010000076.1:0-25255 GCA_034676805.1 Anaerolineae bacterium
GCCCTCGCCCCGCCGGGGCGCGGGCGCCCGCGGTCCCCCCCGGCCCCCCCCCCCCCGCCTCTATTTCGCTGTGGATATCTACTGCCCCAGCTCTCCAAACCGCGCCATGATCGCCAGCGCGGGATCGACGGGAACCTCGGCCCGCTCGACGTCCGCGGGGATTTCGATCGTGGGTGTGGGGCGGATGGCCTTGCCCGCGAACTGCGGCAGCCATTGCTTCTCCGCCTCCAGCATCTCGGTCGCCATCTCCCGTATCTCCTTGAGCGTCAGGACGGCGCCGGAGAGCGGGTCCAGCGCGCACGCGTGGACGATGTGCTCCGGGTCGCCGGTGAGCGCTGCCTCGACCGCCAGCCGCTGGACGTTGATGTTGGTCAGGTTGAGCGCGGCACACTGCGGCGGTAGATCACCCACGATGGTCTTGTGGAGCCCCGTGCGGTCCACGAAGACCGGGCCCTCGGCACAGCAGTCGGCGGGCAGGTTGGTGATCATGCCGCCGTTGATGACGTTGCCGTTGAGCTTGAACGTCCGCCCGGTCTCCAGGGCCTCGATGACGTAGGAGCCGTACTCGATGGAACGCGATGGCAGCGTGATCGGCTCATCCGCCAGGAGCTCGGTGCCTGCGTACTTATCGGCGACGTACTTGCAGAAAGCGTAGTAGGCGCCGCTCTCGCCGCCGAAGCCAGGCTCGTCGCAGTACAGGTCGAGCGCCTTCTGGTTCTTGCGGAACCAGGGAACGTACTCTGCCAGATGGCCCGTGGACTCGGTCATGAAGTAGCCGAAGTGGCGCAGCACCTCACCGCGGACCTTCTCGTTGACGTAGTAGCCCGGTTCCTCGAACCGCGCCCGGAGGGTCGGGTAGAGGTCGCGGCCCTCGTGCTCCAGCTTGAGGAACCAGCCCATGTGGTTGATGCCAGCGCACAGGAAGTCGATCTCGTCCTTGGGCACGCCGACATACCCGGAGATCAGGTCCATCGTTGTCTGGACACCGTGGCAGAGGCCCACGAACGGGACCTTGGTGGTTCCCAACGCCCAACTGACCATCGCCATCGGGTTGACATAGTTGAGCAGGAAGGCCTTGGGGCAGAGCTCCTCCATGTCCCGCGCCAGGTCGAGCATCACGGGGATGCTGCGCAGTGCGCGGAAGATGCCGCCTGGCCCCAGCGTGTCGCCGATGCACTGATCGACCCCGTACTTAAGCGGAATCTTGTAGTCCGCCTCGAAGCCGTCGATGCCGCCTACCTGAAACGTGGCGATCACGTAGTCGGCATCCCTAACGGCCTCGCGCTGATCCGTCGTGATCCATACGCTCGCCGGCAGATCGTTGGCCTCGATGACCCGCTTTACGAAGTCCTCCACCTGTGGCGTGCGGCGCGTGCTGGGCGCCATCAGGGCAAACTCAGTCGCTTCCAGGCCATCCGTTGCCAGGATGTCCAGAATCAAGGTCTTGCAGAAGACGATGCTGCCTGCGCCGATAATCGCTACCTTCGCCATACTTCACCTCCCATAGCTTGGCAAACTTACCACTCCGTTGCTACTCCTCTAGCCCAGGTTCTCATAGACATAAAGGCCATCCTTTCCAGGGGCGACGATGTCGAGGCGACCGTTGCCCGTCACGTCGGCCACGGCGAAGAAGATGCCACACCCCTTCCCCTTTCCGGGGGGGCCATAGTCGATGATCTGCTTGGCAAACCCTTCGCCGGTCCACTTGAAGTAGTAGATGCCAACGTCGTCCGCCGAGCCCTGGTCGTGGCCACAGTGGGCGCGGTAGCGCTTGCCGGTGACCAACTCACAGGCGCCGTCGCCGTCCAGGTCGATCCACTGCAGGTCGTGGTATTGGGCATTGAAGGGATCGATGGGGTGCTGGATCCAGGTTCGCGTTCCGTCGGCGGCTACCTGCTGCTCCCACCAGTCGAGGCCGTAGCCGTGCCCGTTGCCCACGATCAGGTCATTGTGTCCGTCGCCGTTTACGTCGACCACCAGCATAGGCACGCTGGCCATCCCACCCAGGTTGAACTCGGGATGGAGGACCCATTCACCCGTGTAGGGGTCCTCGGGAGCCTCCAGCCAGCCAGAGTTGAGGATGAAGTCGCCACGCCCGTTGCCATTGACATCGCCAAAGCCAAGGCCGTGGCCCTGGTTTTGGTCGTAGATGGTATGGGCCTTGAACTCGCCGGTGCCCTTTCCCGCGGTATCGGTCACGAGTTTGTAGACCACGAGCGGGGCGCCGGGCGTATTGGGCACGATCTCCAACTGCCCATCGCCATCGACGTCCCACGCGCGGGTCGTCTCGACGTTGCCCGTGTGCGCAATCACGTGCTCCGGCCAGGCTTTGGACGGGTCGCCGGGGTTCTCGCGCCAGCGGATTGTGTCGCCCCACCACCCGCCGGTGATGAAGTCCAGCCGCCCGTTGCCGTTGACGTCCATTGGAATCGTCGAGAAGTCGTCGTAGTATTCGCCCACCTGCTGTACGTCGCCGGTGGAGTGTTGCGTCTTGATATCCGGTGTCTCATACCAATACGCGCCCGACACGATGTTGGGCTTTCCGTCGCCGGTGACGTCGAACACGCCTGCCGACTCGTAACCGTATAACGCAATCAACGTTTTCTTCCACTTGATAGGCATTTCCAGCTCCTCTCTACACGCCTGTTAGCAGGGCAATGTACGCGCGAGCAACACGCAGGTCTTCCAAAGCCTCAGCGGCCTCACAAGGAGGCGGGGCCTCGCCTTTGATGGCAGCGACGAAATTCATGGCCTGTTGACGCATTGCGTGAATCCAGGGCAGTTGCGGCACGACAGTCTCCGGTGTTACATTGGCGCCCGGATCGCGGAAGAACTCCACCCGTCCGGGGCGGTTGCTCGACAGGGGGGCGGGTAGTTCGATCTTGACGAACCCGCGCTCGAAGCAGACAAGTGCCGATTCCTGCCAGTCGATGGTGGTGCGGTAGGGCGACATCTCGATGGTACAGGCGACGCCGCCGGCGCTTTGGCCTGCCAGCAGGACACCCGAGGGCTCCGCGTAGGTTACCTGATAGGGCTCGTCCAGAAGGTAGCGCATCAGGTTGACCTGGTGGATGTAGTAGTTGACGAACGCGGTGTACTTCTGGTAGGTCGCAGCGTCCATATCAGAGGCGGGCGGGTCGCGATCGACCGCGGGGTAGCCTCCGTCGACACGTACGAGGTCGATGAAGCCATTCGCCACCCAGTCGCCTGCGGGCATCAGGATGCGGACGTAGGTCATCTTGCCCAAGTCGCCGGTTTCTTTCAGGCGCAGGATCTCGGCCCGCGCGTGCATCGTAGCGGGGTCGCTGCGCTTATGGTAGCCAACCATGTGCCAGGTTCCGCTGGCTGCCACAGCCGCGGCGACTTTCTCGCCCACCTCGAGCGAGGCCGCCAGGGGTTTCTCGGTGAAGACGGGGATACCCGCCTTGACCAACTCCGGCACGATGATGCCGTGGCGGTCGAATGGCTGCGCGGCGACGATACCGTCCAGCTGCTCGTTTGCCAGCATTTCGGCATGCGAGGGATACACGTTCGGCACGCCGTAGCGCCTGGCGACGGCTCTGCCGAGGTCCTCGCGGAGCTCCGCCAATGCCACGACCTCGCAGTTGTCAAGGGTGACGTAGTTCTTCAGGTGGGCGCATTGTCCCATCCCCCCTACGCCAACAAAGCCAATCCTTACTTTACCATCGGACACGTTGCACCTCCAAAGTAGTGTGAGACCTCGCCAGCGTATCGCCGCCTCCGAGGTCGGTTCTCCTTAGCAGATCAGGTCTTCCCCACCATCTTTCGCAAAGCTTCAGCGTAGTAGCAATAGTTGTCCCACGACACGTCATCCGGAATCAGGTGATCCAGCGCTGGGATGTAGCGTCCCGCGACCATCACCGGCCGCACGCGGGCCAGCTCTGCTTCGATGGCCTCTGGTCCCTTCGCCAGGGCGCGCTTGTCGATACCGCCCAGCATTCCCAGCTCTGGGTACTTGCGCTGCCAGGTGCTGACGTCGCAGCCTGCCGCTACCTCCATAGGGAAGAGGAAGTTGACCCCGCCGCGCATCATCGGCGGTGTGATAAGATCCGGGTTGCCGTCAGTGTCCACCGAGATGACCGGGATACCGTGAGCGTCGGCGAAGGCCTTGATGCGGCGATAGTTCGGCCCGAGGAACGCCTCCCAGTGCTTCGGTGAGATCAGTGGGCCGTTCCGGTAGCACATATCTTCCCAGAGATGGATCTCGTCGACCCGAACCTCCTTAACCACCTGCTCGAAGACCGCAAGGTAGAGCGTGGCGAGGTGGTCCATGATCTCGTGCGCTAGGTCGGGCATGGTCACCAGCGCGATTAGGCCTTCCTCGTCGCCCATCAGCCAACGATAGGGGCCGAAGATCCCGGCGTCGGGATAGCCACCCAAGCGGATGGGAACGCCCGCTTCCATCCATGCTTTGCCCTGCTCTCGCCAGTTCCCTGCCAGGCGGTCAGGATGGTGTGGATCCAGATAGGTCGACTTGAAGAACTCCCAGTCCTCACGATTCTTGACCGGGAACTCCAGAAATTGCGACATCGATTCGCCGTGCTTGTAGTCTCGCCGCTTGATGCCCCAACTGTCGATGTGCACGAAGTAGTCCTCATCCTCTTCGAGAATCGTTGGCGGGATGCGGGGACAGGGTCCGGTGTTGACAGGCAACGTGTGTGGGACCGCGTCGGCACCAAACGCGGCCCGAACGGCGCCGAAATCATGGAAGGTTTCCGGCATGCCCTCGCTTTGCCAGCGCTGCCAGGCCCTTCCCCATGGCCCCCAAAACAGCCAATAGGGCGCGCGGTCCAGCGGTTGGCCAAGGATACAGGCCAGGAATCGCTCTCGATCGTTCATAGTTGGGTGTCTCTCCGATTGGGTGTCTTCTGGTGTGGGGCGGCTACATAGGCATCGACAGCAAATCGTTGACGGATCGGCTCTCTGCTATAATAAGCATAGTGCAGAGTTCGGGATTTGAAAATGCCATACGTTGCCCATCTTTGGCGATTATTGCGCTTTTGGTCTGAGCAGGATGACTGAATCAGAGATACTCCGAGCCACTCTGAGCCATTTCGGACAAGTCCGGCCACAGGTCGCCTGGCAGATGCCACGGCACAAGCACGACGAGTTCCACGAGCTTATCGTAGTCGTGGATGGCACCCTCGAAGTGCGGATCAGGGGGCAGGACCTTGTTGGGCAGCGAGGCGATGTCTTGACTTATCCTTGTAGCGTGTGGCATGCCGAGCGTGCAGTGGGCGGTGCACCTCTGGAGACCTTCTTCTTGGCGTGGCAGTGGCGGGCGCCCATTGACGGTGCCACGTGGCCCTTGCATGCCACCGACCGCAGCGGGCGCGTGCAGATGCTGATCCGCTGGATGTACGATCTCTTTCCTGCCACCCGCCCTGACGAGGCGCGGCAGCTTGACGTGCTGCTAAACGCGCTGTTGTTCGAGGTCGAGCACCTGGGCCAAACCCGCGAGCAGCAGATGGTAGCGCAAGTCAAGGCCTACGTGCAGAACCATCTTGCCGATCCGCTAGCATTGGAGGACCTGGCGGAGGAAGCCGGTCTGAGCAAATACTACTTCTGCCGGGAGTTCAGGCAGGCCACCGGTATTACGCCGATGGCGTTTGTGAGGCAGGTACGGGTGGAGGCGACGCGCTCGCTGCTCCTGGGCACATCTTGGACGCTGAGAGCGATTGCCCGCCAAGTCGGCTTCGCTGACGAGTTCCAGCTATCTCGCATCTTCCGTCGGGTGACCGGGCTCACGCCGACCCGGGTTCGCTCCGGCGAGTAGCCCCCCTGCTTTCACTCTGCGCGCCCGCAGCTATAATGGGCAAGCGATGCGCCGACAACATCGATTCCCCGTTGGCCCTACCAGGCCGATTCTAGGAGAAAGCTATGAACATATCCGACCGAAGACCTCTACGTGTGATCAATAGTGTTGCGCCGATCCGCATCTGTGATAACGGCGGCTGGACCGATACGTGGTTTGCTGAATACGGCAAGATCTTCAATATTGGCGTCTATCCCTACGTCGAGGTCCAGATCGAGGTCTTCCCCTATGAACGGGGGGAGGACCGGATCGTCCTCTATGCGGAAAACTATGGCGAGCGCTTCGCGGTTCACCCTGGTGCGGCGGGTTGGGACCATCATCCGTTGTTGGAGGCGGCAATCGAGCGGATGGGGGTCCCCAAGGATTACGCCATCCAGGCGACCATTTACTCCGAGGCCCCCAGCGGCTGCTCCACCGGCACCTCGGCAGCGGTTACTGTGGCGCTGATCGGGGCGCTCGGTTGCCTGACACCCGGACAACTCAGTCCTCACGAGGTGGCCTATACCGCCCACGCCGTCGAAGTCGAGATGCTCGGGCAGCAATCGGGCATCCAGGATCAATTGTGTTCGGCCTACGGCGGCATCAACTACATCGAGATGCACAAATACCCCTACGCCTCGGTCTCACAGGTCTTCGTGCCTAACTCGACGTGGTGGGAGCTAGAGCGGCGACTGGTTCTCATCTTCCTGGGCAAGTCTCACGTGTCGTCTCACGTCCATGAGAAGGTCATTGCAGAGCTGGAGAACGAGGGGCCCGACACACGCCGGCTCCAGGATCTGCGCGTGACGGCTGAGAAGTCACGCGATGCGCTCTACGCGGGGGACTTCGCGGCACTTGGGGCCGCGATGATCGAGAACACCGAGGCCCAAGGTCGCCTGCATCCCGACCTCATCAGCAGCGATGCCCAAGCTATTATCGAGATCGCTAAGTCCTATGGTGCGCTCGGATGGAAGGTGAACGGCGCCGGCGGCGAGGGCGGGTCGGTCACTCTGCTCTGTCCGGCGCTTTCGTACATCAAGCGCGAGATGATCCGCACGATCGAGGCACAGAGCGCTCCCTACCGGAATATCCCGATCTATCTGAGTCGCTTCGGCCTCCGCATCTGGGAGCAGAGCCAGAGCAACGGCGGGTGTTGAGCCCATGAACGTGGATAGCGCCTTTCCCGGCGGCAACATTATCGTTGACGGCGTGGATGGCGACACTGTGGCGCTGCATCAGGATCTGCGCGATACCGATATCTGGTGGTTCTACTGGCACTACCGTGTCCGCGGTGCCGCGGGACGTTCTTTGACCTTCCAGTTCGTGCAAGGGGACGTCATTGGCTCTCAGGGCCCGGCAATCAGCCGCGACAGCGGGGTGAGCTGGATGTGGCTGGGCCGGGATGGCGTGGTGGGCACATCCTTTCGCTACACATTCGCTGCGGATGAGCATGACGTGCGCTTTGCCTTTGCGCCCGCCTATCTCGAGGTCGACCTGCAGCGGTTCCTCGGAAGCAATGCCACCAACTCGGCGCTGCGTAGCGCCGTGCTGTGTCACACCCCCAACGGGCGTGCTGCGGAGGTGCTCTACCTGGGGCGCCAAGACGGCAAGGAGCGCCACCGTGTTCTCCTCACATGCCGTCACCACGCGTGCGAAAGCGTGGCTTCTTTTTCCCTGGAGGGCCTGATGGCGGCTATCCTTGCCGATGATCCGCTGGGCACCTGGCTCCGCGAGCAAGTGGCTTTCATGGTCGTGCCCTTCGTCGATAAGGACGGCGTCGAGGATGGCGATCAGGGCAAGCAGCGCCGTCCCCGGGATCACAACCGTGACTATGACGGCGAGGGACTCTACGTCACCACCCGGGCGATCCGCCAGGCCGTGCCAGCGTGGTCAATGGGCCGGCTCCGCCTCGCACTGGACCTGCACTGTCCCTATATCCGTGGGGATCACAGCGAGGAGATTTATTGTGTGGGCGGACCGGACGCGGAGAACTGGGAGGAGATCCAGCGCTTCTCCGTGCTACTGGAGCAGGTGCAGACCGGTCCGCTTCCCTACCGCGCGGCCGACAACCTACCGTTCGGCGCTGGCTGGAACACGGCTGACAACCTGACGCAGGGTAAGGACTTCGCGCGCTGGGCGGGCGAGGTGCCGGGCATGCGTATGGCGACGACGATAGAAATCCCCTATGCCCTTGTACATGGGCAGGTGGTCACACCAGATGCCGCGCGGGCGCTGGGCCGTGACCTGGCGGAGGCGATTGGGGCCTATCTGGAGGCGCTCGCATGAGCCCCTGGCCCCAACTCGTCGAACTGGGCATCGGCGAAACGATCGGGGTCGTCCTGGGGGAGCGCGAGTATAAGGTGGCGCTTCGTGGGGTCGAGCACCTCTGGGAGCCCGATGGCTGGATCGAGGGCAACGTAGACCGGCGAACCCTCAGTGACGCAAAGGTCGTGCTCGAGGTCGATGGTGAACCGGTTACGCTGCGCCACCGCCCCTACGAGTTGCCCCACGTGGTTGGGGATCTGCAGATCTACGTCGAGACGACGCGGCTGTGGGCCACCGCGTGCGCCTTTGATCCCCTGCCCATCCAGAAGGACGTCCGGCTGTCGATTCAGCGAGACGGTTGGCCCTGGGGACCGGCGTCGCTCCAGTTCGCCATCCGCGACTATCGCTGGCGTGCTTCCAGCTACAACAACACCTGGTCGGCCCTGGTCCCCTACAACCTGCTCTACTACCATCGCGGCGAGGACTACGGCGCTATCCCCGACGAGCTGCCGGTCATCGCGATTGTGGATGGGACCGTTGTTGCATCGCCGGTCCCCACAGTGCGGGGCAGTAACAGCGTTGTCCTCCGGGGGGACGATGGGCTGACCGTACACTACGCCCATATGAACATCGAAACCATCACTCCGGACTTGGCGATAGGGACGCGTGTCGGAGCTGGGGAGGTGCTGGGGAAGACGGGGTGTACCTGGAATGGCCGGCGCTCGCAGTGGGCTGACCCTCATCTGCACGTGGGTTTCTCGCGCGCCTTGCCCAACGGCGAGATCCCCATCAGCCCCTACCCCTTTCTGGTCGGCGCCTATATGCGGACTTATCCAGACGCGGTCCTGCCCGTCGCCGGTGGGTATCATTTCACAGTGCCCGGCAGGCCGGTCGTGCTGGACGCTTCGCGAACCGTCATTCGGGCGGGCGAGCGCATTAGGGATGTCGAGTGGGTCTGTCACGATGGGACTGTCCGGACCGGCCAGGTCATCGATCTGGTCTACGACTCGCCCGGCCAGTACGTCGAGACCCTGGTGGTGAGGACAGCATCAGGCCACGAGGCACGGGATTATGCCCACGTGCGAGTCTACAACCCGAACGCCGAACCGGCGGGTCATGAGACAACAGCGATGCCGGAGCCGCGGCGCGAGTTGGCCTACGGCTGGGTCTACGCGTCGCCGGTGCGCGGCCTGGTGACGGGCGAGCCCGTCACGATCTGGAACCGGCTTGTCGGCACCGGCGGTCCTTTCTTGTCTGCAAACGTTCCGGGGTCTGCCGGGGCGCACTCTGGTGGCGCGGTCGCCGGGCAAGCGGCCGCCACTGTTGACTACGGAGACGGCAGCGTCGTGGCGAGCATAGGTGATGCCGCCGATCACTGCTATGCAGCGCCCGGCCTCTACACAGTCCACGTGCGCGGACAGGGAGCCGATGGTGAGCCCGTGATGGCCGCTCTGTGTGTTGTCGTCTCGGCTGGATAGATGTTCGGCGGCTGAGCACAGGAGGTGGAGATGCGGTTTGTGGTGGATACCCAGATCCCGTTTGGCAATGCGTGTGATGTCGAGCTGGGGGCGGCGGACGATGTCCTGACGGTCAGCTTCTCCCCCGATCCTCACGGTGGGCCCGAGACGCTATGGTTTTGTTGGCGGCTGCTACGGGAAGCGCAGACAGGTGCAGCGGTCAAGGTGTACGATGATGCGCGATCGATCTCGGTCTTCGATGCCGACGCGAGCATAGGCTCGGTGCGCCTGGTGCTCAAACACAGTATGAACATGCTGGGTGGCCACGCCCCACAGATGATGCGCCCGGTGGTACGGTACGAGGGGGGCGCCTGGCGGCGCCTGCCGGTCGGCGATGTGCGTGTCCTACCGGATGGGCGACCCGAGGTCAGTTGGGTGACTGCAGTGCCCGACCATCATCTGGACGTTGCCTACTGCTATCCTTACGGCATGGACGACGTGCACGCTTTGGTAGAGGAGAGCCGCGGCTTCTGGCGCATCGACACGATCGGTGTGAGCCAGGGAGCGCGCCCTCTCATCCGGCTCAGCAACGACTATGGGAAAGAGGGTGGAAGACGCCCTGGGCTCTATCTGATGGCGCGCCAGCACTCAGGGGAGACGCCCGGCTCGTGGGTGATGGACGGCTTTCTGCGTCACATGGTAACATTGGGGGGAGATGCGCCTCTCATCTGGGCCGTGCCGCTGTCAAACATCGATGGCGTCGAGGGCGGAGACTACGGCAAGGACAACTTCCCGTACGACCTGAATCGCGCCTGGGGCCGCCCCCCTATGCGTCACGAGATCTCGGTCTTCGAGCGGGATATGTGGCGCTGGCGAGGGCGCTGTCGTCCAATGCTGGGCGTAGATTTCCACGCGCCGGGAGCTTGCGAGACTGCGGGCGTCTACACCTACATCCCCGACCCAGAAGTGGATCGTGCGGCCCACGATGCGCTGCTCCCGTGGGCTACCTGGACCGGTGAAGCTCTCACACCGCGCTATGCTGCTGAGGAGTTTGCCCGGGTTGCCCGCTATCCGTCGCGCTGGGAGACCCCGAACTTCAGGGTCTTCGGCTGGTCACAGCTGGGCCTGGCCTGCATCACGTACGAGACGCCCTACGCAATGGTCGGAGAGCACGCGTTGACCCAAGAGGACTACCGCGAAATCGGCAAGCGCATCGCCCAGGGCGTTTTGCATGGACTCGATGTGCTGCACTAACGACGAGAACGGCGCAGGCAGCCACCTGTCTGCCGGGAGGGAAGCGATGTCAGAAGCGCGTACAGACCTACCCTTGCTCGCGATCACCCTGGGAGATCCTTCAGGGGTCGGGCCGGAGATTGTGCTTAAGGCACTGGACCATCAGGGTCTGCACCGTCGTTGCAGGGCGCTTGTCATTGGCGATCGGCGCACTCTGACGCGGGCGATGGGGTGGCCTGGTGTGCCATCGCTGGCGATCGAGGCCGTCCGGTCGCTCGATCTTGCAGGCCCTGGGGGCGGTTCTGCAGGCGGTTCTGCAGGCGGTTCTGCAGGCGAGTGCTATGGCCCCGGTATGTTAACGCTACTCGACCTTCGGAACGCCGACCCGGCAGCCTGTCCCGTGGGCGAGGTTAGCGCTGCAAGTGGCCGGGCGGCAGTCGAGTACGTGCAGCGCGCCTGCGATCTGTGCATACAAGGGGTGGCCGCCGCGATGGTTACCGCACCGCTCAACAAGGATGCAATGAACCAGGCAGGATTCGCCTACGCAGGCCATACTGAGCTCTTGACTGAGCGGACCGGCGCTGGCAAGGTCACTATGTTGTTGGCTGGCCCGAAATTGCGCGTGGTGCATGTGAGCACGCACGTGGCGCTGGAGGAGGCGATCCGACGGGTTACAACAGAGCGGGTGAGCGAGGTGATCGAGCTGGCATATCAGGGCTGCCGTGCGCTGGGAATCGGGGCGCCGCGCATCGCTGTGGCAGGACTTAACCCCCATGCCGGAGAACGCGGCCTCTTTGGCGATCAGGAGGCGCGGGAGATCGTGCCGGCTGTCGAGGCGGCGCGGGCTCGCGGACTCGACGTCTCTGACCCACAGCCGCCCGATACGGTCTTCTTGCGCGCGAGCCAAGGCGCCTACGACATCGTCGTGGCAATGTACCACGACCAGGGCCATATCCCTATGAAGCTGCTGGCCTTCGATGAGGGTGTCAATGTCAGCTTGGGATTGCCGATCATCCGGACGTCGGTCGATCACGGGACTGCCTTCGACATCGCGGGCACCGGGGTCGCGCGGGAAACCAGCCTGCTCGCCGCGATCGACGTGGCCCTGCAGATGGTTGCGGCGCGTCAGAACACCGCCCCCGCGCGGGTATGAGGCGTCGGGGTGAGGGTACGTGAATATGGCCGGTAGCGGTGGCTCCGTCCTGGTGAGACGCCGGATGCCGAGCGTGGTGGTCATCGCAGACGATCTGACCGGCGCTGCGGATACCGGCGTGGCGTTTGTTCGTGGTGGGGCGACGGCTGCCGTTGTGTGGCAACCTGGCACCATGCCTGAGGCTGACGTGGTCGTGATGTCGACCGAGAGCCGCCAGCTCTCGCGAGCCGAGGCAGTGCAGCGCGTGCGCGCCGCGGCTGTGGATCTGGGCCTGACACGGGGCTCCGGGTTACCGTGGGTCTACAAGAAGATCGACTCCACTCTCCGGGGGCATCCGGGGCCCGAGTTGGCCGCTCTCCTGGATGTGATAGGGACGCGCGTGGCGCTGGTGGCACCAGCTTTCCCAGCCCAGGGGCGTGTGACGGTCGGAGGCGTGCATTTGGTGCACGGCGTACCGCTGGCGGACACGCCTTTCGGTTCTGAGGTGACGGTATCTGACGTGTGTGCTTGTCTGGCTGTGGGGGTCTCGGCGTGTCAGCTAACAGCGCTGAGACTCTCGGCTGTAGACGACGGGAAGATGGCGTACGGGGGTGAGGCGTGTGTCCGGACGTTGGCCTTGGTGGCCGATGCCCAGACAGATGCGGATCTCCAGCGTATAGCCGATCGTGCGCTACGCGACGGTACGCGTGTCCTCTGCGGTTCCGCTGGTCTCGCCCAGGCGTTGGCCGAAGCCCTATCCCGCGGCGGGGCGTGGGAAGCCGGCGGCGGAGCTGCTGTCGTGAATCGGATGTTCGTGGGACGCCACCAGGCAGCATCGTCGCACGACCCGAGCGGCGTTGGCGTGTTGGTTGTGGCTGCGAGCCGCCATCCGGCTGCTCTGCGGCAGGTCGCGGTGGCCGAGGGCACCGGCGTCCGTGCCGTTCGCCCTGAGCGCGATTGGTTCATTGGGCCGGGCAGCCAGGAAGCGATGGTCGATGCTGTCGAGCAAGCGCTGGTGCGTGGCCCGGCCATCCTAACGACGGTGGGCCTGCCCGATATGCCGGGGCGCGGCCCGGCGCTGACCGAGCGACTTGCCGGGGTTGTGGCGGGCGTCATACGGAAGGGAGCAGTCGCGGGGCTGGTCCTGACCGGCGGCGACGCAGCGATTGCTGTGAGCAGGGCGGTGGGTGCCGAGGCCCTCTGGTTGGGCGGCGAGGTGCAGTCGGGTGTTCCGTGGGGGCGCCTTGCGGGTGGTCTCGCACCCGGGTTGCCGGTGGTGACCAAGGCCGGGGGGTTCGGTGATGATGGGGCCCTGCTAGCGGCGATGCGCTTTCTGGAACGGGGCGCTTGGGCGGCGGTGTGCTGACTCATACGGAGGGAGAACACGATGGAACGGTTCATTGTCAGCCGTGATGACGAGATCTACGAGGCGTTTCCCGATGTGGCCCTGACTGCAGGCGCCAGGCTGGTATGTGTTTTCGCCGAATGCAGTCACCACGCGGACCGTTCCTATACGCGCATCATGGTGACGACCTCAGACGATCGGGGGCGCAGTTGGACGCCAAAACGCCCCTTGACCGAGGCGACACACGGTGGCCATTTCTTCAACTGCCCGCGCATCACGTGCTTGCGCGATGGGCGACTCGCTGTGCTGGTGGACAAGGTTCACGAACCCGGCCGGAGCAAAGATCCAGCAGGCTGCCACAATGTGCTTTACTTCAGCGCGGACGAGGGCGATACGTGGACCGGGCCGGTGGAAACACCGGCCCGCGGGATCGTGCCTGACCGGCTGCTGGAGTTGGCCAGCGGACGATGGATTGTCTCCTGTCATCACGATGATGTCGACTTCGGGTATCTGGTCCAGCGGCTCTGGACTTCGGACGATCAGGGCATGTCTTGGAGCGGGCCAGTGATCGTTGGTCGTCAGAGCGGGCTCAACCTCTGCGAGGTCTCGATTCTGCCGCTCGGGGATGGGACACTGGTTGGTTTTCATCGTGAGAACTCAGGCAAGGGCTGGGACTGCTACAAAACGATCTCGCACGACAACGGCGCGTCGTGGTCGGCGCCGGTCGCTTTTCCGATTCCTGCCTGCCACCGTCCGGTAGCGGGCTGGCTGGCGAATGGGCGAATCCTGGTGACCCACCGCTTTATGCAAGGGGGCAAGGGCTGGACAGGCTGGTGGACCCAGAACCTCTTCGCAGCGCTGACAGACGTTGAGTCGGTGCTCGCTGTGGACCGACAAGAGGCGCACACGCGCATCCTGCCGCTCGACTTCGACCGGTCGCCTGAGAGCGATACGGGCTACTCGGGCTGGGTGCAGTTCGATGATGGCGAGATCTATGTTGTGAACTACATTATGGATGATGCGCCGAAGGCTCAGATTCGCGGTTACGCACTCCGCATGGACGATTTCATTCTGACCCCAGGGCGCTCAGAGAAAGGCGGGAACCTATGAAGATCCTTGGCCGAACGCAACCACTGGCGAGCTATCCGGTGCTGCGTGCACTGGAGTTGCTGCAGGCATTGGGATTCGACGGTGTCGAGATCTGTCTCGAGAACGAGGATATGGCGCCTGGGAGACTGACGCCGCAGAAAATCGAGGTTGTGCGTCGGGCTGTGACTGAGCTGGGCCTCCATCCCGTCTCGATCAGCTATCACCAGGACTACCTGTATAGCGACGCCTACTTCGAGATGACCAAGGAAGCCATTCGACTGACACCGGAGTTCGGCACACGTCTGTTCGTCTTCTCAGGTCCGCCCCGGCGCTCCGGGGACCGGCGCGAGTGGGACGCCATGGTCGAGCGAACGCGCGAACTCGCCGATGTCGCGGAGCTGGCGAACGTCATCTTGGCTGAGGAGTTCGAGCCGAACTTCGTCGTCGGCTCGACCGCTGATCTGCTGCGGCTCTTCGAGGCTGTCGACTCCTCGGCTCTGGCTTCGAACCTGGATCTGGGTCACGTCTTTCTGTGCGACCCGGATCCCATTGCCGCAATCCACGCAGTCGGTGAGCGGATCGTCCATTGCCACATTGAGAACATGGCGGCGGGCGTGCACGAACACCTGCTGCCGCAGGAGGGGGATATGGACCTGAAGGTCTACCTTCAGGCACTGCAGAGTGTGGGATACACGGGCCCACTGTCTCTGGATCTCTACAAGCACGACTACGAGGTTGTCGCGCCGGGGGCGATTGCCTACTTGCGCGGCTTGCTAGTGGAGATCGGCGCGAAGATGTAGCCAGGCATCCATCAAAGAAGCCCAAGGAGGCTAGAAGATATGCGGGGAACGGCAAGCTGCTACGATGAGTTAAGGGCCCATTGCGAGGCCGTGCCTGTTGTTGATTGCCATGACCACTCGGGCGGTTGTGGGCCGAAATACGTTGACCCTATCCAGGTTGTGATCAGCGGCTATTTCCACAGCGATATTCACAGTGCCTCTTCAGATGTCGATATTGAGTTCCTCCAGAATCACGAGCTCCCGATCGAGGAGCGCTGGCCCGTACTCGAGCGGGCATGGCGTCGCACTTGCTACACGGGCTACGCCCAAGTGACAAGGCGGGTGCTCAAGGAGTTCTACGGAGAGGATACGCTGACGCTTGGTGCGCTCCAGCGGATGCGGGACAAGCTGCTCGATCTGACCGACTGCGCTGCCTTTGACGCGCTGCTCGAGAAGGCCAGGATCGCCGGACGAGTGTTGGATATCTGGCCAAACGTCAAGAAGGTGTTGGATGGTACGTTGCAGCTATCGCCGCGGGGCTACCTGGCAATCTCGCTGCCTTCCTATCACAACGTTCGCAGTCAGGCTGAGGTGCAGCAGCGCGTCGCGCCGCTGGGCCGCACAGTGACGTCGCTGGACGAGTATTTGGCGGCCTGTCGCGAGATCTTCGCGGGTCACAAGGCGTTTGGCGCAGTGACCTTCAAGGATCAGTCGGCCTACACGCGGACACTCGATTACGGAAACCCCACGCGGGCCGAAGCCGAAGCGGTCTTCAACTGGTTCATGGCCGACCCGCGTCGATCGGCGGCCTACCCGGACCAGACACAGCCGCTGGATGATTTCCTGTTCCAGGAGTTCATGCGTATGGCCCGCGATCTTGACCTGCCGGTTCAGATCCACACCGGGCACATGGCGGGTATCCGCAACGACATCGTCAAGACGAATGCCGCCGGTTTGACGAAACTCATTGAGTTACACAGGGATGTGCGGTTTGACCTCTTCCACGCGAACTGGCCCTATGGCGGTGAGTTTCTCTTCCTGGGAAAGAACTACCCCAACGTCACGCTCGACTTCTGCTGGGCCAATATCATCGACCCGGTCTATTGTCAGAATCTCTTCAAGCAAGTGTTGTCCGCCGTGCCGCACGGCAAGGTTCATGGCTACGGGTCCGATTTCGGTGGCAGTGCTGATCGCGCTTGGGCTCATGCCAGCATCGCGCGCGACAATATCGCGATTGCGCTGTCGGACATGGTTGAGATGGCTTATCTTGACCTGAATGAGGCCAAGGAGGTCGCAACCGCGTGGCTGTTCGGCAACGCCAATAGCTTCTTCCGTCTTGGACTGTGACACGCCATCCAGCAGACCAGTCTCAGCGCTGTTGGCTCGCCGGATAGCTCACACCCGCCAGCGCTGCTCGAGGTTACATCAATAGGGGGACCTTATGGAATCTTATCGGGCTAGATATGTGGATATGACGCAGTTATTGGCAATACACGCCGACCGCTATGCAGGCCGGCTGGAACGGGTTCGGGCAGAGCTCAGGTTCGCCGATCAACTCTGTGGCGCCTACCCGGACATGGCCGAGGCTTGGCGTGCGCTTGTGCTCGAGGCGGGCCAGGTTATCGATGCGGGGCTCCGGCAGGGCACCGCGGACGTGGAAAGGCTGACGGCGGAGGCCGAGGCGATTCTGGCGCCGCTGTGCGAGAGCGCTAAGCAGTACACGCTGTTGTGTATAGGCCACGCACATATCGACATGAACTGGCAGTGGTCCTGGCCAGAGACTGTGGCGCTGACGAACGACACGTTTCAGACAATGCTGGCGCTGATGGATGAGTTCCCCGGCTTTATCTTCTCCCAGAGCCAGGCGTCGGTCTACGCTGCCATCGAGAAGTTCAACCCGGCAATGTTCGAGCAAATCCGGCAACGCGTCCGGGAGGGGAGATGGGAGGTCATTGCCAGCCAATGGGTCGAAGGCGACACAAACATGGCCAGCGGCGAGAGCATCAGCCGCCACTTGCTGTATACACGGGCCTACTTCGAAGAGAAGTTTGGCCTGCGACCTGAGGATGTACGGATCGATTTCGAACCCGACACTTTCGGGCATCCGGCGACGCTCCCTACGATTCTGGCACGTGGCGGAGTCCGGTACTACTACCACTGCCGTGGAAGCCGCGGACCGCACCTCTACTGGTGGGTGGGATCCGATGGATCGCGGTTGTTGACCTTGAACGATATCCAGTGGTATATGCACTTCGACTCAGGGCGCCGTATCGCCGTCGGGCCGAATATGGCCTACCCTCTGATGGATTTCGCAGCGGCGACGGGCCTGCGCGTGATGCCGGTTCTCTATGGCGTTGGCGATCACGGCGGAGGCCCTACACGGCGCGATCTGCGCAAACTGCTGGAGATGGATACGTGGCCCATCTATCCGCACTTGGAGTTCTCGACCCTGCACCGCTTCTATGAGATTGCAGAGTCCGAGGCTGTCGATCTGCCCGAGATCACCGGCGAGCGCAACTTCATCTTCGACGGATGCTATACCTCGCAGGCGCGCCAGAAGGAGGCCAATCGCCACGGGGAGAACCTTCTCTATGCCTCGGAGGCGGCAGCGACGCTGGGCTATGTTCTGGCGGGCGTCGCCTACCCTCAAGACAACCTGGTAGAGGCGTGGCGGCATCTGCTCTTTGACCAGTTCCACGACATCTTGCCGGGGTCCGGCGTGCGCTCCACACGACACTTTGCCCTGGGCCACGCCCAGGACACCCAAGCGGCTGCAGGGATGGCGCGCAGCAATGCGCTGCGGGCGCTCGCCCGGCGCGTGGACACGGAGACACTGCGAGGGCAATTCGCAGACGGTGGGGTGCTGCGGGCCTACAAGGACGAGATGGAGGCCGGCATTGCGCTGGGAGCGGGCGTGGGAAACTCGGCGGGCACAGGGGGCGAATCGGCCTTCAGTATGACCCGCACCAGTGACCGCGCCTATCTGATCTTCAACCCCTTGGCTTTTGAGCGCACCGAAGTGATCCGGGTCAAGCTGTGGGATACCCAGCTCGATCCGGCGATGCTCGTAGTGACCAGTGAAGAGACAGAGCCCCAGGCCGTGCAGGTCCTTGGGAATGGCACCTATGCGGGACACGCCTACACAGAAGTTGTATTTCCGGTAACGGTGCCGGCGCTTGGATATCGCACGGTCTGTGTATCGGACCGAGGCCCCGAGTTCAGGTTCCCGGTCCCGGACGATCTTGGCCTTTGGGATGGCCTTGGCGGCGCCGCGCGCACGCGAGAGCCGCGCGACACAACGCTGGAGAACGAATTCCTGAGGCTGCGCGTCGATCCTGCGTCGGGCGCTGTGGTGAGCTTGACCGACAAGCGAACGGGACACGAGTACGTGGAACCGGGAGCACCCCTTGGGGTCCTGGAGATGTGCCGGGAGGCTAACGAAGGGATGTCGGCGTGGGTCATCGGCCAGTTTATGGAGCGCACCCCGATCTTGCAGGGGGGACGCCTTGTGAAAGTGCATGCTGGCCCGCACGTCGAGACGCTGCGCTGGTCCTGCTCTGTGGGCGAGACGGCCCTGATGCTGGAGATCAGCTTGGCGCGCGGGATCCCACGCGTTGACTTTCAGCTTCAGGTGGATTGGCGCGAGGTCGGCGATCGCCAACGGGGCATTCCGCACCTGCGCGTCTGCTTCCCGATGGCGCTCGAGACGCCCATCGCCCGGTTCGAGGTTCCCTTCGGAAGCATCCAGCGAGATCTGTTCCGAGGCGAGGAGGTGCCCGCACAACGGTGGGTTGATCTTTCCAACGCCACCGGGCCGGGAATGACGCTGGTGAATACCTCCAAGTACGGTTTCAACGTGGAGGGAACGTCACTGAACATGACGCTGCTGCGCGCCAGCACCGAGCCGGACCCCCTGCCCGATCTGGGCGACCACGTTATCTCCTATGCCCTGATCCCCCACGGTCCCGACTGGGCCGAAGGTGAGATGACCCGAGAGGGTGAGGCGTTCAACGTCCCACCGGTCGTCACGAGCTGCGACTTCCATGAAGGGGACCTCCCGCCTGCCGCGTCATTGATCGAGGTGACGCCGCAGAACGTGCGCCTGGTCGCATTGAAGAAAGAGGAAGGCGTCGCGCCTCACGATGTCACATCCGTTGGAGGAGGCGCCTTTGTTCTGCGCCTGGTCGAGGTCGAGGGCCGGGACACAGAGGCACGTGTGCAGTTTGCCCCCTTCCTGATCGTCGATCAAGAGCAGGCATTTGAGGTCGACATCCTGGAGCGGTCGGCGGAGACCAACACCGCCCGGTTGGAGGGTGATGTGCTCCGGGTCCCCGTGCCTGCGTATGGCATTACGACGGTGCGTGTAGCGTAGTCCGTCGCAGACATCGACCACGAGTTGCGCGGGAGGCGGCGAGCTGGATTCCGCCTCCCGCGTTTTCGGTGAACCGCACGGATGCAAATTCAGGGCAGACATACTCTGTGACAGAGGTGGATCTGGTATGAGCCTGGCGACTGGAGCGATATCTCTTGAAGTCGACGTCATGTGTCTGGAAGCTGTTGTGGCGGAAGCGCGATCGGAACCGACCTCATGACTGCAGCGTCTGAGCGTGCAGCATCGCATGGTGGGCGGACGAGGTGGCGTAACACCGCGGCGCTCACGGGTGACTTCTTTCTCTTCTCGGTGGGCTTTGCATTCTTCGATCCGCTCGTCGTCGTGCCGGCTTTTGTGAGCGAGTTCACAGGCTCCGAACTGCTGGTAGGTGCGCTGTCGACCCTGCGGGTTCTGATGATCGCGATTCCGCAGGTTTGGGCTGCCAGTGTGCTCGAGGCGCGTCCCAGGATGAAGGCGCTGCTCATCGGGTCGAGCGTCGGCGGGCGATTGCCGATTCTGCTGCTGGCGCTGGCTGTCTTGTTGTGGGCCCAAACGCATGTCGCTCTGGTCATTGGGGTGCTGGCCTTCTCCGTGATCCTCTTCTTCACTTCCGAGGGGCTCAATGGGGTTTCGTGGCCTGCTCTGGTGGGAAAGGTCGTGCCGGAGGGCTACCGCGGGCGTTTCTTTGGCATTGGCCAGTTGCTTTCGAGTTTTGGGGCATTGGCAGCCGGGCTACTGGTGAACCGTATCCTGGCTCTGAGCACAGTGCCCCTGGCGACGCGCTGGGGCATGCTCTTTCTCTGCGGCTTCGTGGGGCTCATGCTGTCGGTCGGCAGCATGCTTTTCATCCGTGAGGAATCGGTGGAGCGGACTTCTGATCGGGTCGACGTGCGTGAGAGCCTCCGCAAGATGTGGCGTTACTTGCGCGAGGATCGCTGGCTCCGGCGGCTGATTCTCGTGCAACTGGTGTTGGCCACGCCCTTAGCAACCTTTGCCTTTTTCGTGGTGCGTGCGCGGCAGACGGTGCCCGGTGCCGAGGCGATGGTCGGCACCTTCCTCATTCTTCAGAGCGTGGGCAGCGCGGTGGCGGCCCTGGTTGGCGGGATGCTGGTCGACCGCGTGGGGAGTTGGGCCGCGATCCGTGCAGCGGCCCTTGCCGAGGTTCTGGCTCTGGCTGCCGCCGCGGTAGCGGGGCTGGGCACCTATCCCCTGCCCCTCTACGGGCTGGCTTTCTTCCTCATGGGGTTTGTGAATGGTGCGTCGTGGTGGAGCTTCAGTGCTTATCTGCTGGAGATGGCCTCCGAGGCGCGCCGTCCGATCTACCTGGCGACCAATGGCGTGCTGGTTAGCGTGACGGCGCTCAACCCGGTCATTGTCGGCGCCCTCGTCGCGGCGATCCGGCCCGAAGGCGTCTTTGGCGCCGCCGCCGTGCTGGCCCTCGTGGGGCTCGGGCTCGCTTGGCCTCTGCAAAGGGGGGTAGAACGACGCAAGCCACAAGGCGACGCAAACGCGACTTCTGGAGGATAGGTGGGCACGCTATACGGATGACGGCATGCCGGTGACCAAGCGCTTCGTCGCGGAGTGGTCGCGATGGCGGGCGCCAACCGGATGGGGCGAAGCAGCTATCGCGCTCGCTAGCGATGGTCGCGCCGGGCCATAGCTCTCCCAATGGCCTCTAGCTGCCGGATGTACGGCTCCGGAATCAGACCGCTACGCTCGATGGGCACGTCCCACGTGATGACGCCGCCCTTGCCCGTGACGTGCAGAGTATAGCCGATGGCGAGCTCATCCGGGAAGCGCGGTTGCCCACGACACCAACTCTCGCCCAGGTAACTTAGGACGTGGTAGCGCGCTTTGTGTCCATCCCGCTCCACCCAGGGGCCTGGGCATTCCGGCAGGGCCTGTGCGATCTCCCCGGCTGTATAGTCCTCGTGCTCGGTATGGCAAATCACGGGCGTCAACACGCCGGGGTTGAAGGCCACCAAGCTGTCGTGATTACCAGCTCTGAGCGCGGCCGCGAAGCTCGCGAAGTTGGGGGCGTCGGGGTGCCGGTACATCTCGTCGGCGAAGTAGCACCCGTCGATCCACCACCCACGCGCTTTGGCCCCCCAGCGCTCGGACCACTCGCGGACGACGGCTTCCCACTTGAGCTGGAATGTGGCCAGTCGAGCGCCGGTCCGCCGCGTGCCCCATGCGTAGGGCCATGACCCTTCGAAGCCCCAAGCCCAACCGAGTCGCTCCACTGCCACGGGATCAGCCGCGGGCGCCCCGCTCGGAAGGTAGACCAGCAGCTTGATTCCACGCGGATTCAGGGCAGCGTAGAGATCGGCGACCAAGTCACGCCGGGAGCACTTACTCGGCTCTATGCCCACGTAATGGTCGTAGGTGGCATTGGGTGCCAGGTAGTGCCCTGAGTTCTGGCCGATGGTGATGAAGAAATAGGGGGCGCCAATTTCCGCGAGTTGGTTCGCCAAGCCGTTGACGTCGAACGCGTCGACCTGGCTGTTCCAGGCATCTGCGGTCAGGTCGGCGCCACCGTCCGAGCTGGGCGGCGCGCCCAGATAGTGGCAAAAGACACCCCAACCACACGCTGCAAACCATTCCGTACGGTCATGCATTACCAAGCTCCTTATCGATGGCCCGGTCAGCGCTATATTCCTTGCGAATGTTGTCCGCTCAGGGCGTAGAGCCGGTTCGCCAAAGTTTCGATCAAGCTCCGCGAGGCCAGTTTGGACAGCCAGTCCAGAGGCATCCCCCCGGTTCCGTAGTAGGCACCCGCTAGCTGTCCGCAAATCGCCGCGGTCGTGTCCGCGTCGTCGCCGAGATTGACGGCTTCGAGGATCGCACCACGGTAGTCGTTGGTCTTCCAGAAGCACCAGAGTGCCGCTTCGAGGCTCTGGACCACATAACCGCTGCCGCGAATCGCGTCTTTTTCCTTGTCGCGGTAGGCGCCTGCCCCGATTTGCTCAATAGACGGGGAGAGTGCAGGCCCTCCAAGGGTGTTAAGTCTGTGGAGGCTTTGGAAGAGGACTGTGTCTCTCGATTCGCCCCGGAGCGCCAACGCAAGCATGATGCCAAAGAGCCGGCACGCGTCAACCGCCTCTTGTGCGCCATGGGTCGTGCGCGAGCTTTCGGCTGAGTAGCGCGCTACGTCGTTCAGGTCACCAGCATAGGCCATGGGCACCGGTGCCAGACGCATGACCGAGCCGTTGCCAGCCGTGAGTGGGTCGGTGGAACCGCTGTAGGGATCACCGGTGCGCTGGTACCGGTGGAGAGCTCCGCTAACGGTGTTTCCGATGTCGAAGCAGATGCCGTTGCTGCTCAGATAGCCCTCGTGCATCCAGCGGAGATACCGTTCCATCTGGTCACGGGCGTCGAATCCGCCCACCTCGACCAGACTCTCTGCCAAGCACAGGGCCATGGACGTATCGTCAGTCCACTCGCCGGGGCGCAGCCCGAACGGCCCTCCTCCAACCATATCGGTCACCGGAGCAAAGCTTCCACGCGTGTGGAACTCCACCGTGGTGCCCACGGCGTCGCCGCAGGCCAAACCCAGAAGACAGCCTCTGTATCGATTGATCATGATCGCCCCCGGACCTCTCGGTCAACTTACCTTGTCATGGGTTGTTGCTCAGCAGAGAATCACGAACTGCGCACGCGACGTTCACGTCAAGCTGGAGTCCAGTGTACACCGGGCCACCCTTGCTGCAAAGAGACTGTTAGGACGTGGTTTTTCCCGGTGCGGTAGTCGCAACAGACTGCGCGCCGTCCGGATTGTGCCTCTGGATCTCGCGTGTATGCTTGTTGGGAGGCCCTGTTGCGTGGGCGATGTTTGCGTATGGGAGGCGTTTGATTCATGGATTTCGAGCGGGCTTATGATGTCGTCGTAGCTGGGGCGGGCGTGGCAGGGGTTGCGGCTGCGCTGGAGTGCGCGCGAGCCGGGCTCCGGACCGCCTTGATCGAGAAGACGGTTCTGATTGGTGGTCTGGCGACCACGGGTCTGGTCAACTTCTATCTGCCACTGTGCGATGGATTGGGGCATCAAGTGATCTATGGCATTGCAGAGGAGCTGCTGCACTTGAGCATTAAGTATGGGCCGGGCGACGTGCCCGAAGGGTGGCGACATGGGACCCCCACAGGGCCTGATCACGGCCGCGGTCGGCGCTTCTCGACGCCATTCTCGCCGGCATCCTTTGTGTTGGCGTTGGATGAGGCGCTGGTGGATGCCGGGGTGAGCATCTGGCTGGACACATTGGTCTGTGCGCCGGTGATGGAAGGACGGGAGTTGGTGGGGCTCGAAGTCGAGAACAAGAGCGGTCGGGGGCGCCTTCTGGCCGCAACGGTCATCGATGCCACCGGCGACGCCGATGTGGCGTATCGCGCGGGGGCGGCCTGTGCGGAAGCCGACAACTGGCTATCACTATGGGCGCTGCAGACGTCGCTGGCCCGCGCGCGCGCAGCCGCGGCAGACCCGGGAGGAGCCTCGCTGCTCGATGGGGTGCGGCTGGGCGGTAGCGCCACCGGTGAGGGACACCCGGAGGGCGAGCCCAAGCGTCACGGCACCGATGGCGCCCAGGTGTCGGCCTTCGTACTGGAAGGCCGGCGACTTATGCGTGACCATTACCGGATGCGCCAAGCGGCGGGCGAAGAGACCAATCGACACCATCTTTTCCCAATCACGCTGCCGGCAATGGCCCAGTTCCGAACGACGCGGCGCATTGAAGGGATAGAGACGGTGCGGGCGGACGACGCCGATGTGTCCTTGCCAACGGCGGTGGGCGTGGTCCCGGACTGGCGTAGGCCTGGTCCGGTATGGGAGATCCCTTACGGTGCGATCGTGCCCCAGGGGGTGCAGCGTCTGCTGGTGGTGGGACGGTGCATTTCTGCCGACCGCGAAGCGTGGGAGGTGACCCGCGTCATTCCTCCTGCCGCGCTCACGGGTCAAGTCGCCGGGGTGGTGACGACGCTGGCTCTGCGCGGCGACCGCCTGCCGGCCGACGTTCCGGTTCACGATATCCAGGCGGCTCTGCTTTCAAAGGGCATGCCCGTTCACAGATCGGATATAATGACGTTTTGATCTCAACCAGGAGCGCATCGTATGACAACGGATATGGGCACGGCGCAGCCAGAGACCGCTGCATCAGATTGGCGGGCGACCGTGGATGGGTGTGAGCTATCGGAGCGCACCGAACCGTCTACGCGAACCGTCGCGGACCGCCGGCTGGTCGCGCTATACATGGCCGCGGTCTTCCTATTTTGGGCATCGCTCTATTTCTACGTACCAACGCTGTCTGTCTACGTCGAGTCGAAGACCACGAGCCTGGCCCTCGTGGGGGTCGTGCTGGCGATGTATGGCCTGTGGCAAGCCATTATCCGGCTACCCCTCGGTATCGTTGCGGATTGGGTGGGGCGGCGCAAGCCCTTCATCATCGGGGGATTCGTGTTCGCTGCGATTGGCGCGTTGACCATGGGACTAGCTCGAGGCGTTGCCGGCCTGGCTATCGGGCGGGCGTTCACGGGATTTGCGGCGAGTGCTTGGGTGCTGCTGGTGGTTGCGTACAGTGGGCTTTTCCCGCCGGAGGATGCTGTGCGTGCCTCGGCGATGCTCTCGGCCGTCAATGCGATTGCCCGAATGATCGTGAGCAGCCTCAACGGCTGGCTGAACACGCTGGGTGGGTATAGCCTCCCCTTCTATATGGCAGCAGGCACCGCGATCCTGGCTGCGGGTGTGATGTGCTTGGTGCGCGAATCGCGCCGGGAGCTGACGC
>JAXDDO010000077.1:0-11942 GCA_034676805.1 Anaerolineae bacterium
TGGCGCATCAGGAAAATGCCGAAGGCCCCCCCACCAATGCCGGGTAGAATCAAACCCCAGTATTTGTTGACCAGATTCAGCTCTTTCATTACCACAAACTGGGGCACCAACATCGTCGTGGTGGGCAACAGCATGATCCCGATGATGATGGAGAAGAGAAGGTCGCGCCCCCGAAAGCGCAGCTTGGCCAAGGCATAGCCGGCCAGGGCAGACGCGAGAGTGCTAAGCGCGGTTGTCGTGAAGGATACCAGAACCGAATTCAGGATATAGTCCTGGAAATGATACACTTCGCTGAACATTAGCTGGTAGAACTGAGTGCTGAATTGAGCCGGCGTGGGCATGAGGGGGTTCATCACCGCATCAATCTTGTTGAACGTCCACGCCACAATGCACAAGAACGGCCAGATGAACAGGAACGCGAGAGCAGCTGCCACTGCGGTGGTAAAGACCGACCGCAGACGGAAGAGCCCGACCTTGGAGCGGAACCTAGGGCGCTCAACTGACAAAGCAGGCGTTGTCATCGTAGCCTAGCATCCCCTGTGACAAGCTAGCTCTACATGTAGCATGACCGGGGGAGTGGGGAATTCTCCCCCGGTCCATTGGTTAGCCCACGCAACTGGGGCAGACGTAGATGTGGTCTTGATCAACGCCATCCTGGTCAAAACGCATTCTGCTCGATGTCCGCCACCGCCTGTTCGTATGCCGCGTCGATGGCCTCGTCAAGGGAGATCTCCCCAGCCCACGCCGAGGCAAACTGGCCGCCCCAAGCACTGGTGACCAGCTGTGTCGTCCACTGCTCCGAGTAGCTGGGCAAGCGATTTGCCGCGTCGATGAAGATCTCACCGGCGACCTGCCCACCGAGGTAGTCTTTGGGCTCGTGGAACACATCAGCGTCCCAGGCTGACTTCATAGGCGGCAGTATCCCTGTATCCACAAACCGTTTGCCCATCTGGCCGTCACCATCCTCAAAGTACAGGTACAGCAGGACGTCGACCGCCAGGTCAGAGATACTGGACAGCTTCGGAACGGATGCGCTGGTGCCTCCCCACGAAGTAGTGCGCGGGGAGTCGGCAGTCATGCCCGGCAAGCTCGTCATACGCATAGGAGAGTCAGCGAGCCACGCGGTATCCTCAGCCGTGCCCTGGAAGTGAATGCCGTACAGCCAGTCGGGACAGAACTGCGTCAACACCTGCCCCTCTTTGACCATCGCAACCTGATTGCCCCAGTCGATGTCCATATGGTAGTCGTGGAAGCGCATAAAATCGGCCGCGGCCTCCTTGAACGCCGGGTTCTTCAGTTCTGGATCGCCATTGGCGTCCGTCCACCAGATCCCCAGGTCCATCATGCGGGCTGGCAGGTTGGTGCAGCTCAGGCAGTCCATGATGACGGCGCGCGGGCGGCCATCCGGCATCTCCATGTTCGTCTCGTCTGCGACTACCATGGCAGCATCCAGGAACTCATCGTAGGTCTTGATCGTCGCCAGATCGACGCCGAACTCCTTCCAGGCTCTGTCATTGTAGAGCATGACCACAGGGTGCACATCGTGGGGTGCACCGTAGTACTTGCCATCCTTGCTATAGCGGTCGAAACGGGTCGTCAGGACCTGGTCAGCATAGGGACCGGCCTCCAGGCCGGGCTTCAGGTCAACAAAGGGAATGATGCTGTCATCGCCCTTCAGGAACCCGACCACATCATCCGCGTTCTGCTCGATGATGTCAGGGAAACCGCTGCCGGCCATCAAGGTCGCGGGGAACTTCTGAGTCATCGCGTCGCGGGACATGATCTCGTAGGTGAGATCAATGTTGAACTTCTCGTTCAGCTCCTCGACGCGCGAAGCGTATTCAGGCTCGTGGTTCTCGGCCTGGAACCAGAACAGGAAAGCGGTAGGTTCTGCGGCTGCCGGAGCTTCAGCGGGTGCTCCTTCCGTTGCTGGGGTATCGGTAGGCTTACCACCGCACGCAGCCAGCACGATTCCGGCACTCGCCAGGCCAGCGATCTTCAGAAACTCACGGCGGCTAAAGCGTCTCTTCTCCATCTGTTCTCCTCCAAGATGATTGGGCAAATCGAGTGATGTTGCTACCTGATTGTCAGAACGTCCATCGGATCTCGATTTCCACTCTGATCGTCGGTATACACCTCCTTTCACCCAATCCAGGGAGTAAACGCACCCACGACCCTGTAGTCCAACGAGGAAGAAGGTTCCAGCAGATGGGAGGAGATTCAGTATGTGAATGCGCTATGGGTTGTGATGCATCACACAATAACTATAGCACAACGCGGCCTCAGAGTCAACACCTAACCCACATATAGACGGACAATATAACAAACTATCGCGGTCTAGCGGCCGTTGGATACGGTCAGATCGTGAATCGGCGAGGCCCCCCCTGGCTATCGCATAGTCCAGACACAAGAAATGCCCTTCACCCTATTGCACCCGGCTCACTACCTAGGTATAATGACAATATGGTTATGTGAGGGTTCACAAAGTCTCCCGCAGAGGTACGCCCATGCCCGAAGTGCAATCGAAGCGTTCCACACTCCACGACGTCGCTGCGTTGGCCGGTGTCTCCTACCAAACGGTATCACGTGTTATCAACCGTCATCCCAACGTGGCTGAGAAGACGCGGGCCCAAGTGCTGGACGCGATTCGCCAACTTGACTATCGTCCCAACCAGGCAGCCAAGGTGCTGGCTACGGGGCGCTCATATATGCTTCAACTCATTATGTTCGATATCCGCTACAACGACCCGCTGCCCGCTATGATTTACTGGGCCAAGCGGATGGGCTATACCCTCGTTATCTCGGAGATCACGCCCTTTACACCCAGGGATGAAACCAGGGACAGACTGGAGGAGCTCGCCTCGCGGATGATTGACGGCCTGATCATCTTCAGCCCCTACGCATTCCTCCCCTATGAAGAGCTCACTGAGCTGTGCAGAGGCGTGCCCTTTGTCCTCGTCGGTACGGAAATGGGAATGAAGGCCCCGTCTGTTGTGTTTGATCAACGACACGGTGCTGGACTTGCTATCCAGCACTTGCTTGATCTGGGGCATCGCCACATCGCGGAGATACGCGGTCCGCAGGAGCACATTGATGCACGTGCACGGCACGAGACATTCGTGAGCATACTGAAGGCCCGAGGACTCCCTTCCGACCTAAGCGTGGAAGGGGATTTCGAAGTTCCCAGTGGCTATGAAGCGACCAGAAGTCTGCTGACGACAGGTGCCCCTTTCACCGCGCTCTTTGCAAGCAATGATCGCATGGCCGTGGGGGCATTGCATGCGCTATGCGAACATGGTCTGTACGTACCGCAAGATGTATCCTTAGTCGGATTCGACGATATGACCGAAGCCGCCTACCTGAACCCGCCTCTGACCACTGTGCGCCAAGACCTCGATGTTATTGCCCAACAGAGCATCGAATACGTGGTCTCGATGATCCAAAATCCCAAGATGCCTGTGCATCAGCGCGTGCTCTATCCCGAACTCATCACGAGACGGAGCACGCGCAAGATCGAATGACGTAATGTGGTCAACGACAACCCGTCGTCGGCTAGGGTTTCGGCCACTCGGCAAAGGTCCGCCAGTCCATCGTGGGCTCAAAGCCGAGCAGCCGCTTGGCCTTGCGGTTATCGAAGGGCGATGCCTTTGGCTCGTTGACGAAGTAGGCCGCATCTCGCAGCTCGGGCATCGGATCGAAGTGCGCCCCAAGGGCATCCAAGGAGGGTACGGTCAGGAAGGTGGTATCGGCAGTGATGTAGAATGCCTCGAAATCCATCGCCTGCCCTGTCGGGAACTTGTAGGAAAGAGACTGCCGGACCGCCTGCGCCACGTCGTGGGGCGAGACGTAACAACCGAACCAGGCCTTGGCATCTCCCTCACCGCGCAGACCTGCATCCACGATGGCCTGGATACCCTCCCGGTCGCGCTCCAGCCATACCCAGCAGTAGCGCAGTGCGATAGCCTCTATGCCATAGGCCCTGGCGTAGTTCTCCACCATCACTTCGCCGAACCGCTTGGTGAAGCTGTAGACCTCGTGGGGCCAGCACGGATGGGCCTCATCGATGGGCAGGTAGAGGGGGACAAGCTCCACATTGTGGATGCCAAAGCCGGTCGATGACTCGCTGCACCCGTAGACGACGCGCCCAATGCCGTTCAGCCGAACTGCCTCCAGCACATTGAAGCACGTGACCATGTTGACAGCCATCACCCGGTCGGCAGGATCATTGAAGGGATGGGGGATCGCCGCAAGGTGAACCACGGCGTCATAGTCCTTGACCGTCTCGATGGTGGCGTCCATGTCCATCAGGTCACACTGCACGAACGCCACGCCCTTGACCTCTTTGCGCGGGGGCTTGAGATCAAGGACGGTGACATCGATGCCGTGAGACACCAACTCCGCGACCACATAGTCTCCGATATCTCCGGCTCCACCAGTTACCAGGGTTTTCATAGCGTCTGCTCTCCTTGAACGACGTGATGACTCAACACCGGCGTGGTCCCAGCATCCCACGCCGCGCACTCCAGTGACGGGACCAGCATCGGACCCAACCAGTGGCACATAGTCGGGTCGAGCCCGGCTGCCGCGGGCAGTCCGCCGGCTCGCATCGGTTTTTCGTTAGGTTGCACCTAGATCACTTCCTCAGACCGCGCGCGCTCGTAGGCCGCCCGGCGTTCCACCATATAGGCAGGCACCGGAACATCCCACCAGCCTGCCACCAAGCCACCAGACCAGGGGTGCTGGCGGGCGACCATCACCTCCAGCACGGCAGGCTCGCCACTAGCCAGCGCCCTCTTCAGTGCCGGCCCCACCTGGTCCGGCGTCTCGATACGCTGGCTGTACACACCAAAAGCTGCGGCTGCTTCTGCCAGGTTCGGCGTCACTGGATCTCCGCTCCTGTCCAGGAACCGCGTCGCGAAGTCTGACTCAGCGCCATAGGCATCAATCTGCAGGTCGGTGATCGACAACCACCCGCTGTTATTGCATATCAGTGTGATGACCGGGATCTCATACTGCACAGCTACAGACAGCTCCTGCATCGTCATCAGGAAATCGCCATCACCTACAATGGCCACCACCGGCCGATCTGGAGCAGCCAACTTGCAGCCCATAGCGGCCGGCAGCGACCAGCCCATGGTCGAAAAACCGCCGGTCGTGATGTACGTGCGCGGCAGAAAGAAGGGAAACTCCTGAAACACCTGAGCCTGTGAATGTCCCGATGAGGTGGTCACGATTGTCTCATCCGGCAGAACCGCACGGACGTCGCGTAACACCCGTGATATCGTCGGTGGCACACGGTCTGACTCAACTAGCGGTGCTTTCTTGGCCATCCACTCCTGCTTCAGCCGGCCTACGTCGGCCGTATAGTCAGCGTCCTGCCAATCGCGAGGTGAGCCGAGGGCTTTCAGCGCTTTCACTAAGGCGTTGAGGGCCATACGAGCATCGCTCACGATCCCCACAGCCACAGGGTAGTTCTTGCCGATCTCGGTGGGGTCGATGTCGATGTGGATTAGCTGCGTTGGCGGGATCGCGAAGGCTGCGCCGTGTCGGTACGAGCAAGTCGCCTCATCCGCAAATCTGCATCCGATGGCCAGGATGACGTCCGCGGACGCAGCCACGGCGTTCCCGCACGTGGTCCCCTTGGATCCCGCGTGCCAGGCGTAGAGTGGATGGTTCTCTGGGAACGCGCCCTTGCCCATCATGGTCGAGATCACCGCCGCGCCCACATGCTCGGCCACCTCTCTCAAAGCTGCCTCTGCTCTCGCCGTCACCACGCCACCCCCCACGAGGATAACCGGGCGTTTGGCCGTCCAGAGCATCTCCGCCGCCCGGGAGATTTCGGACTCATCCGGGAAGGCTACTGTCGTCGGCCGGCGCGTGTCAGCGGTCGGAATCGTGACATCAACCGCGTCGCTCTGCACATCCATAGGCAGATCGACCAGAACTGGCCCAGGCCGCCCAGTTGCCATCACGCTGAAAGCCCGGGCCATCACCCGGGGCAACTGCTCAGCGCGGGTCACCGACCAGTGCCGCTTCACCACCGGCTCCAGCATCTGGGGGAAGTCCGCCCAGCGCTTTCTCTCGATCTCCTGAAGCACGCCAGTGCCACGCATATGGGTGTGCACGTTGCCTGTCAGGACCAGCACAGACGTCGAGTCGACGTAGGCCGTCGCAACGCCGATAGCTGTGTTGACTGCGCCAGGCCCGATGGAAGTAAACGCCGCCAGAGGCTTGCCCGCTATCCGGTAATAGCCGTCGGCCAGGTGCACAGCCGCCTGCTCGTGCCGAACCTGGATCACGTCGATCTCATCCCGACGACGCCGAAAGGCGTCCACCAGCCCCAAGTTACCATGGCCAGGAATGCCTACCGCATAAGGCACCCCGTGCCGAATCAATGACTCAACAACGATCTCACCACCGGTCAGCTTCACCATACACCTCGCCTTCTAGTCTACCTGGACGGGAACAGAGCCCGAATCTGCTGCATTGAGAGCGCCGCGGCCTTGACGGGGTCCTGCCCCAGGATCTGCGCATAGTAGCCGAAAGCCTCGAACTCGACGGACATCACGCCCCGATAGCCCACATCTCCAAGCGCCTGCCGGAAACCACCCCAGTCGACCACGCCCTCCCCAAGCAGCGGGAACGTGAAATCTTCCCCCACCATGCCCGGTCGCCCGACGACGTCCTTCAGATGCACATGCTGGATCCTGGCGCCCAACTGGTGAACGGCCCACTTGATGTCATTGCCATACAACCGGTAGTGTGAGGGGTCCATGTTGACAGCGAGGAACTCGGAGTCGTACCGGCGCAACAGCTCTAGCAGCGTGTAGTAGTCGTGGCACAGATGGCCAAACACCGCCTCTACCGCCAGATAGACGTGACGGCGCTCTGCCAGGGGGACCAGTCTGTCAAAGGCCTTGCCCACCAACGCCCACGCTTCGCCCTCCGAGATGTCCTTCCCGAGGCGCGGCGCCTTTGGATCCCAGGGCGCTGGGCCGGTGAAAAGGTTCAGCACATTGATGCCGATCTCCGCGGCTGCCGGGATGCAGGCCTCAACCAGCGATACGCGCTCCTCGAAAAGTGCTGGATCCGGCGTCACGAAGTCCTGCTGGACCACAATCTCTGAGGCCACGAGACCGTACTGGTTCGGTACGCGGACCAGATCGACGAGATCGCTGGAGCTCGCGGTCGGATCGAAATGCCCCAGAGTCCACTCCACAGCGTCGTAGCCGAGATCGGCAAGACAGCGAACCACGTCTTCCACCGGCCACGATTGAAAGCCCAGGGAGGCCATAAACCCGAAACGTTCTGATACTACATCAGTGACCATCGTCCGACTCCATTCCAGAGCTCGCTTAGCGGCTCCGTTGATGATAAATGTGTCAAACGTCCCTCAGTTCGCTGATAGCGAACGTCACACCGCATGCGCACTTGGATGTGCCAAGCGCGCGTGTGAACCCCTCAGTGGTTCGCCAAGGTAGATAGCACACTAACGCACTATTGTCAACACTGTCTTACATGGAACGCCATCGCCACGGTGTCAATGCGTGTGACCTCGGCGCTAATACAGCACTGCTCCCTGGCTCGCCGGTCCAACGTGAGCAGCGTACATGCGCAGGAAACCCCGTGGGATATCCTTGATGGGTGGAGTCCACGCAGCCAGCCGCTCGTCTAGCGCCTCCTCGCTCAAGCGCACGTTGAGCGTGCGGTTGGCGATGTCGATCTCGATCACGTCACCATCCCGCAGGACGGCTAGCGGCCCGCCCTGTGCAGCTTCTGGGCAGACGTGCCCAACGCACGGGCCTCGTGTCGCGCCAGAAAAACGGCCATCGGTGATCATGGCCACCGACTCGGCCAACCCCATGCCAACCAAGATGGCTGCCGGCAGTGAGAGCTCGCGCATGCCTGGGCCACCGCGCGGTCCCTCGTAGCGCACGACGAGCACGTCCCCAGGATGGACACCACCATCGAGCAAGCACCTCTGCACGTCTTCCTCGCTGTCGAACACGCGGGCAGGACCCACGTGCCGCATCATGCTCGGCGAGACGCCACTGGCCTTGACGACTGCTCCCTCAGGAGCCAGGTTGCCGCGCAGGACGACGATGCCGCCCGTGGGAGCCAGGGGGGCCTCTAGCGAGTGAATGATCTCAGGGAAACGGTTCTTAGCTTGCTCTATGACCTGGGTCAAAGGGATCCCATAGGCCGTGGGCGCACTGAGGTCCAGCAGGGGTGCCATTTCCTTGAGCAAAGCGGGGACACCACCCGCACGCCCGAAGTCGGACACGGTATACGACGATGCCGGCGTGAACTTTGCCAGAAGCGGCGTCTCCTGCCCGATGCGGTCCCAATCGTCGAGCGTGACAGGATAGCCCAGTTCTGTAGCGAGTGCGGCAAGGTGCAGCACCAGGTTGGTTGAGCCGCCAACTGCCTGCACGACAGCAATCAGGTTGCACAACGTGGCAGGCGTCACGATATCACCGAACGTCACATCGCTCCTGGATAACGTGACCGCTTGTCTGCCCGCTGCGGATGCAAGCGACCGCAAAGCAGAGCTGATTTGGCTCTGACCATCTGTCGCCGCGACCGTCGCATTGCCAGGTAGGCTCAGTCCAGCAGCCTCAACAACGGTGCACATCGTGTTCGCCGTGCCCATCATATTACAGACGCCTGGGCCCGGACAGGCAGCGAACTCGATCTCGTGCAGCTCATCCAGCGTAATCTCCCCACGGTTTGCTCGGCCTATGGCCTCCTTGACATCAGAGGTCACGACGCGCCCATCCCGCCACTCCCCCTCTGCCATCAAACCGCCGGTGACGAAGACCGTCGGCAGATCCAAGCGCGCGGCAGCCATCAGCATCCCGGGAACGATCTTGTCGCACGAGGCCAAGCAGACCAGAGCGTCAAAGCCGTAGGCGCGCGCCGTCAGCTCGACCGAAGCGGCGACCACCTCGCGACTCGGGAGGACCGCGTGCATTCCTCTCCCCTGGCAGATGCCATCGCAGAGCGCGATGGTGTTGAACTCCAGTGGGACGCCGCCGGCAGCGCGCACGCCGTCTTTGACCGCATCGGCGACGTGGTTGAGGTGAATGTGACCCGGCACCATGTCATTCCACGAGTTGGCAATCCCAATGCGTGGCTGACCCGCAGCCGCATCCACGCCACAAGCGTGATACAACCCTCGCACGTAGGCGCCAGTCAGTCTCGATTCTTTCATCAGTACCCTTGCCCTCAGTAATCGTTAAGGCCGTCTCCGAACCCCGGCTGGAGCCATTGGACCGTCTGCTGCGGAATGCGGTTGGCTGGCTCCGCGCTGGCGTCCGGGCCACAGCCCGTTGAACACCGCACGCATCATAGGCCGCATCTCTCGGACGGGCAAACCGCCCTCGAGGCATCCCTGGATCCACGATGGCCGGGGTGACACCAAGCCCACGCCTGGAGGCGTAATCACATAGCCCATCATCGGGGTTGTCAGATCGCGCAGCGTGATGCTGGCCCCACATGTCTCTCACACACAAGAACCTGTCCAAAACAAAAAGAGCCCTCCGTTGAAGGAGAGCTCTTGATGTCCTATAGGATCTAGCTACAGGCGGGACCGACGGGACTCGATGCTGTGCCTGTATGCGGTCATTCGTCTTCATTTCGCCGATGGTTCACCCTCTCGCCCTAAGGAATACGGGGGCTCTGTGGTGTCTGAATGGCTAAAATGGCATCGACCCGTGTTGGCGGCAGTCGCACTAGCGTCAGCCATCGTTACATAGCCCAGCACGGCGCGCCAGAATTCGACACAAATCGCTTCGCGCAAGACCGGGGATCTTCGCAACTGCCACGGCTAACCGCGCGGCTTCGCCCAGCGACCCGACACAGGAATAGCCATCGGGCCCCCATACAGTACGACCCGGTCATCGGCACATCTCGGTTGAGAGGAGCTCCCAACCTTGTTCACTCATGTTGATCGATTCCAGTTTCGTCGTCCGCCCAACGTCCCGGATTAGGCGCGGCTATTTGCCGTCGCCTGCATCCGGCTGGTTGGGCACGTGTATCTGGTAGTCAAGAAGAACCTTGGATGACCGGCCGGACGAGAATCTCTCAAACGCAGCCCTAGCCTCTATGAATGGATAGCGATGCGAGATAAGGTCCACGACCGGCAATCCATTGCGGTAGAGTTCCAGCATCCGGCCAATCTCGGAGAAGTGGTAGAACCATGCACCCACTGCGGTGATGTCGCGTCGAATGAATTGGTCACTGGGTGAAATGGGGAGGGCTCCCTGTTCTCCGTTGAAAACAACTGTACCGGCCGTTCGCACTGCATGAAAGCACGCCCTGGCGGTTTCCGGGCGGCCTGCAGCCTCGATGCACACGTCTGCACCAGCACCGTCGCTTAGCATGCGAACATGCTCCACCGGATCGCATTCCCTCGCGTTCACGACGTTGCCGGCGCCCAGTTGCTTCGCCGCCTCCAGACGCTCAGGGATGATGTCGATGGCAATCACCCGGCGGCCAAGATGTGCCTGCATAAGCACGTTGCCTAGTCCAATGGGTCCAACCCCGAAGACTGCCACGATCCGTACGTCCGGCGATGCAATCTTGGTAGACGTGTGATAGGGCACCCCCAGACCATCACCAGTAATCAACACACCCGCTTCCCACGAAAGGTCGTCGGGTAGTGGATAGCATGCGTTGGCCGAGGCGAGAAAACGCTCCGCGTGCATACTTCGGTAAAACTTACGGTGCGGACACCACGTGTATTGCCCTTTCTCACAGTAGGAGCAATTGCCACAGCCGGCGATGGCGCTGACCCCAACCCTCTGGCCAACCTTCAAACGGGAAACACCCTCGCCAATCTCAATGACAGTACCGACCGCTTCATGACCGCTGTTTCCCTGCTGTGATCCGTCGCCGCGATAGGAATGCAGTTCGCTGCCGCAAATTGCTGAGACTGCCGTTTCAATGACAACTTCGCCGGGTCCAGGAATCGGTTCCGGCTGATCGACCACACTAACGATACTGTTACCCTCTAGCCTTAAAATGCGCATACGCTTCTATCCCGAGATCTCAAGTGGGAATTCATCTTGTACATCCACCGGACGTTTCTGCTCAATCGAGCGCCGCAACGCGACCTCGAATTGAAGTTCTTCGAGCCCGGCCATGCCCGGTACCGGCGGCGGCTCATTATGCCGGATTGAGTCTAGATAGGCAGCCAGGGACTTCTCGAAGGAGCTGTTGTACTGTTCCCATCGCGAATGGTTGCCGATGAGAGTGTGTGTCTCGCAGTAGCGAGAGGCCTTGTCAAACACGTCCATAGGTCCATCGAGATCACTGAAGCGAATAGTGCCACGCTCAAAGTTCATAACTATCTGGTAGAGAGGAAGCTCAAACGGTGATCCGTTGGTCCCGAGAATTGTGCCGGTGGCTCCGTTTGCCAGACAGAATGAGCCGGACACGTCCACAGCATCCTTGTACCGGATACCGCCGGCGAGAGCAGAGATCTGAGATGCCCTCCCGCCAAAGCAATGCAGCAGGTCTATGCAATGGCTCCAGCAAGCATAGTTCACGAACATAGACGCATGTATGAGCTTGCCGAAGCCGCGATCGTCGATAATGCGTCTCATGCGTACGGTCTGCTCGAAGAAACGATAGTTGAAAACCATGGCGGTTTGTGTGCCCGAGCTCTTGGCACGTTGCAGCAAGGCTGCGGCTTTGTTAAAGTCATCTTCGCAGACTTTATCCTGACCGTTCTGAGCGACGAGTGGCTTCTCAAAGAAGAGACGTTTCGGCTTACCTTGAAGGAGAACTGCAGTAACTGCATACCTCTGTGTCTCCGGAGTGAGCACCAATATAGCATCGGGTTCGTTGGCGTGGATGTCGTCAATGGCTTCAACAACGCGACCACCGAACACCTTGGCGCATTCCTCGGCCTTCGACCGCGTTCGGGAGAAGTACGT
>JAXDDO010000078.1:0-28005 GCA_034676805.1 Anaerolineae bacterium
AGCGGGGCACTCGGGGCCTCTTCGCCGTAATATCGGACCTCCGCGTTCCCGGCCGCGAGCACGTCCCCAAGCCAGGTCCCCCTGATGGTTGTGGCCAACCATTTCAGCTTCCTGGATCCGGTCGCGATGTTGGGCGTGGTCCCCTGGCCGATCGAGTTTGTCGGCGGACTACACACGCCCAATGCTCCGGCAGGCGTCAGCTGGCTGCGCAAACTCTGGGGATACTATCCGGTCTACCGCGGCACCGGCTCGCAAGTGGCCTTCCGCGCGGCCGAAGCGGTGTTTGCTCAGCGGGGGGTACTTGGCATCTTTCCGGAAGGGTCGAGTGCCTATGCAGTTCTGCGTCCCCCGCGCGGCGGAGCTGCATTCATGGCCGCGCGTTCGGGCGCTCCCATACTTCCCGTTGGGCTCGATGGATTTACCGAGGTCTTCCCATCGCTCAAGCGTGGGAGGCGCGCTCGCGTCACAGTCAGGATAGGGGAGCCCATTGGCCCCATCGCCTTTCCAGGTCGGGGACGTGAGCGGCGCGAACGCGTAGCCGAGATTGGGGACGAGATCATGCGCCGGATCGCCGGTCTCATACCTCCTGAGCGACGAGGCCACTATTCCGATGACCCTGCCATCCGTGCCGCGGCTCAGGGCACGGAGTACTTCCCCTGGGACGACGAGCCTGAGGGCTGAACCGCGCCTCGCTCTTGCTAGACTGACCGCCTACCCGACGGTAGTTACATCTGTTATCCCCTGACGGTTGCTGCGGCAGCATCGCGACGGTGCGTCTCTCCCGCTCTTCTGTTCGCGTGCCTCGCATGGGCGCGCCGCTGGCGAACCCTGTCAACACGTAGTTGTATTGACATTGATCCTTTGTTTACAGATATCAAGTATATAGTTGACAATTATGAAATCCTCGTTTAAAATTATACACAGGTGTTCATTGACACTGACAAGGGGGTTGGAATGGAGCAGCCTGTGGCAACGCCGTTTGTGGACGATGTCGTGATCGAGGGGCAGGGCGCCGAACGCGTACGGGCCTTGTTACAGATGGGTAAGGGCAAACTAAGCGTCGAGGGTGGCGCGGATACTCTCTTCCGCGGACGCTTTGAGTATGGAGCGCCTCAATGGAAGCCTGAGGCGCACTACACGGTGACGGATGGTGTGGGCCACCTCCAGGCTAGGGATCCGCAGTCCTGGAGCCAGCTGGTCGATGACCCGCGCTATGTATGGGACCTTGCCCTAGGAGATCAGCTGCCCGTTGGACTTACAGTGCATCTGGGGTCAGGTGCAGCGAACCTGAACCTGAGCGGTACGCGGCTTGAGCGGCTCGACGCTGCGGTGGGGAGTGGGCGGTTCACAGCCGATCTCTCCGGTGATATGCCCGATCTTGAGCAAATCTCCCTCAAGACCGGGAGCGGTGTAGCCGCCATCGTGCTGCGCGGACACTATGCATCCCTGCTAGACGTGGGAATCAGCCTTGCCAGTGGCGACACGGACCTGGTTCTCGATGGAAGCTGCCCACAGCTCAAGCAACTGAAGGTGAGCGGCGCCAGCGGTCGTATGGACGTTCATTTGGGCGGCGACTTCCCCGCGCTCGAGCGGGTGGCGCTCAACACAGCGAGCGGTGTTATGACTGTGGATCTGACCAGCGGACTGGTTCACGATCTGGCTGTGGGGCTGAACTGCGTATCCGGCGTCGGGAGGGTGATCTATCCTGAGACGCTCGGCATCGCTCTGCGCTTCACGGCTGTTAGCGGAAGATTCGATGCCCCGGGGTTCACGCGCAGCGGCGATCAGTACACGAACTCTGCCTATCGCGATGCCACCGTCAGAGTCCACATCACGATGTCCAGTGTCAGCGGAAAGCTCACCGTGCAACCGGCCGCAGGCTAAGTGCGTAGTGATAGTGAGGCAAGACACGACCAAGTCGCCCTCGGTGTGAGTTACACCGTCCGTATGGGAGTGCTGTCTCCACACGTGGGTTGGCGAAGGCTGTCTTCTTGCCCGTTCACTATGGCTCGCGCGATGCGAGTGGCTCGACGGAGGACAAATGGAGCGTCGACAGGGTTGCCTGGTGGGTTTGTTCAAGCTCGCGATACTGGATGCGGTGTTCGACTGGCTGCAGGATCGCTTCGGCTTTGGCCGAGGATGCTCATGCACAGGTATGGGGTGCGGCGTTCTGTTGCTGATCATCTTTGTGCTGCTGGCATGCTCCGTCATCACCGGTACAGATTGGCTCCGTCTCTGGTAGGCGGATAGGTCACGGTTCGTTGGCGACGGACGGTTAGCTGGCTCTGCTCCGGTGTCTAGGCGCTGGAGCCGGGCGAGCAGTCGTTGGCCCGGCCTGTTGTTGTCATCCGGGTTCCTTTCCGATATAATCGGAGTGTGATCCGTAGGACCCCAGAAGAACCCCCCGATTGTGCGCGGGTGGATGCTGCCGCATCACTTGCCCGCCGCTCCACGAGGTGCCCGTGAAGCGGCGGCCAGTCATCTTGCGTCGCCTCCGGCAGAGCGCACAGGTGCTCGGCCTGCTGCTGTTCCTCTATATCTTCATCTACGCCACGTACCTGAGTCCGCAGCGCGCATGGGCAGACCTGCTGTACCGGCTCGATCCGCTGGTCATGCTCACTGCGGGGTTGGCCGGGCGGCGCTGGGTTCCGGGCGCTGCTCTGGCCCTCATCACGGTGGGCCTCACGCTGCTCTTCGGCCGTGTCTGGTGCGGTTGGTTCTGTCCGCTTGGAACGCTGCTGGAGTGGTTGCGACCTCGGCGCCGTCGTTCTATCGCGCAGGAGCCCAACCCTCGGTGGCGGTCAGCCAAGTACCTGATTCTGCTGATCATGTTGGTAGCGGCGGCGCTGGGCAACCAGACGCTTCTGCTGCTGGATCCCCTGACGATCCTGACGCGCACGATGGGGGGCGCAGCCTGGCCCGCCGTCAGGGGTGGTGTCTATGGTGCCGAGGCGGCCCTGTATCGGATCCCCGCGCTCTGGAGGTTGCTTGATACACTGCATAGCGCAGTGGTCTATCCGCTCTTCCGGGACGCCATCTCAGTGTTCTACCTGACCATACCCCTCGCTTTGTTCTTCGCCGCGATCGTCGCCCTGAACTGGTGGGCCGAACGCGCCTGGTGCCGGTACTTCTGTCCTCTTGGTGGGCTGCTCGGACTTCTGTCCAAGCTGGCGTTGGTGCGGCGTGAGGTGTCGGGAGCGTGCGCCTCCTGCGCTCTGTGTACCGGCGACTGCCCCACAGGCACCATCGACCCGCTGCAAGGCTACCGCAGCGATCCGGCCGAGTGCATCGTATGCTATGACTGTATTGTCGACTGCACTCGCGAGGGTGTCGGGTTCCGGTGGCTGGGCAGTCGCTGGCGCGCTGCCCCGTGGCGGGAGTACGATCCTCGACGACGGCAGCTGCTGCTAAGCGCGGGTGCGGCGGTCGCCGGCGTGGCGCTTGCGGGCGCAGAACCGATCACCGAGCGCGTCCCTGCGCATCTGGTCCGGCCTCCGGGTGCGCAGACACCGGCGTTTGAGACACTGTGCATCCGGTGTGGTGAGTGTGTACGCGTCTGTCCAACCCAGGGACTCCAACCAAGCCTGTTCGAAGGCGGCGTCCAGAACGTCCTGACCCCGCAGCTTGTGCCGCGGCTGGGATACTGCGACTACCGCTGCAACGCTTGTGGGGAGGTGTGCCCCACGGGCGCGATTCCCGGCCTGACGCTTCCTGTCAAACAGACTACGCCGATTGGCCTCGCGCGTGTGGACCGCAGCCGTTGTTTGCCGTGGGCACACAACATTCCGTGTATCGTCTGCGAGGAGGCATGCCCTGTGCCTCACAAAGCGATCTGGCTGGAGACGGCCGATGTCGTGGATGCCCGAGGGCAGTCCGTGACGATCCAGCGTCCGGTGGTGGTCAAGGAGCTGTGCATCGGCTGCGGCATCTGCGAGTATCAGTGTCCGATGGGGGGTGAATCTGCCATCAGGGTCTACGCGCCGACCGATGTTGGCGGATACCTTGGGGACGATCCTTCATACCGCCCGCCGGTAGACCAACAGCAACCAGCCCTTGAGGGGGAATCGTAAGATGGCGGTTGCCAGCACAGCGTCCTTCCTGCGGCGGGTTCTGGTTGTGGATACCGGTACGCACAGTTTCCGGTTGCGAACGATCAACACGCAACGTCTGGCGGCAGATGAGCGGGAGGATAGCTTGTTGCTGTGGGGCGAGGCCCTCTGTCAGCACCTGCTGCGCGAGCTGCCAGCCTGTCTTGTCATAGCTCGTGGTCCTCTGGCGTTCCTCCCCGGCAACAAGGCTACGGTGGGGTACATCTCGCCTCTTACCGGGTTGCCCCACTACAGCTTCGTCGGAGGCCGCGGCTACGCAGAGCTGCTCAACCTTGGTCTCGATGCCCTTGTGTTGACACGCTCCGACACGGCTGATCGTTCGGGCGCCGAAGATCACAGTGTGTCTCATTACCTGGTTGTCTCGGGACGGGCGCCCGATGTGCACGTTGAGTGGCGCAGTGCCGAAGGACTGGCTCGTGGTCAGCGGTCAGCCTACTATCAACTTCTTGGGGAGGAGTTGGATGGGCGCACAGACGCTGGCAGCATCTTTACTGTCGGAGAAGCGGCATGTCACCGATACCGCACTGCCAACCTCGCGGTCGAGGGCCTGTATCACGCCGGCCGGGGTGGGGCAGGCTATGTGTTCTCGCAGTACGCCAGCGCTATGGTCCTTACAGGTCAGCCGGTCGAGGTTGCCGACTGGATGGGGGACCGCTTGTCCGAGTGGTTGGCGCTACGACAGCACGAGATCGGCCCCCGGCTTGCTCAGTATTGCGATCGGCTCTCGCGGCGCGACGGGGGTACCATCACCAAGCTCTACAAAACCGGCACCGGAGACACGCCCACGCTCCCGGCGCGAAACGCTCAACGCGTGGGCTATGGGTTGGCAGACCTGGGTGCGCGACGCGTTCTGGCCGCACATCGCGTTGGGCAGACGGGTTGCCAGTGGTGCTCGGTCAACTGCCGGCACTGGCACTGGGTGGAGGTGGACTACGCGCCAGACGGGCGGGATCGCTACCTTGACGATTTCGAGCCCACCTATGCCCTCTTCGCGATGCTTGACCTGGCGCCAGCGGATCAGTCGTTGCGCGGGCGTCTGGAGCTGATCGAAGCCGTCGATAGACGCATCGTTGTGCCATTGGAGCAACTGGGCATCGATGTTATCGATGCCGGGGTGGGGATCGCTGGGCTCTTTGAGGGGTTGGAGCGCGGCGTAGTCCCTCCAAGGGACGTGCCGCCAAGCCTGCGCGCGGGGCCCTACTTTGGGAGCGTCGAGCGGGCGGCCGATGTCGTGGCTGCGCTGCGAGAGCGAGCGCCGGCGCCTGCACTCCGGGCTCTCGCGAACGGACCAGAAGCGCTGGCCCAAGCCTATCCCGCTATGCGGGACCTGGTCTTCACGTGCGGTCGCGGAACTCTGGCCAATCCAGGCCACGCAAACGCGCTGTGGACCTTTCTGATGCCGTTCTCGCGTTTTTTCAGCCACTACTCCGGCCAAATCTACAAGATCCCTGGGGTCTTGGGTCCTGACATGGACGATGCTGAGACAGAGGGGCTGTTCGAGCGTGTCGTCGCGGCGTTGCTCAGGCGAGAGTTCTATGGCTGTCTCGGTAACGCATTGTCCACCTGCGCCTTCACCTTTCCGATCTTCAGCCTGGATGGTGAAGGGGAGCAACTGGACGAGACCGCGCTTCTCGAGGGGCTCCTCTCACTCTACGGCATCGCAGCAAGCGCGACCGACCTGTGGTGGTTTGCCCAAGCCTTCTGGGCACAGTCGATTATGTTGCGACTTGACTACGGTTGGCGACCGCCAAGGGCTGCCGACATGCCCGCACGCATCTTTGAGCTTCTGGCACCAGTGCTGAACCGCGAACCCGACGATGTGCGGATCTTGATGGATCGCTTGATCGCGGTGTGGCTGCGTGAAGCGGGCGCGGTGTTGCGTCGCTATGGCTACAATGTGCCCTGGGTGCCCTCCGTGCTGGATGGGGTAGCGAGCAGGGCTAACCCAACACCGGAGTAGAGATCGTGTCGGTTGGACGGCACCGGTGCCGGTCGCCGCAGGGGTGCTTGGAGCGCTTGCTTGTTCGGCCATCAAACGCTGTTATGATGCTGGCATGTCTACGGATATGATCATCTTGCAGGAAGGCGGATCTATGCCAAAGCCGAGCTGTACGCGGGCACGCATCACAGCCCTGATCGTCACGCTGGCGGCATTGCTCATGGTAGGCTGCCGCCGGGAGGTCGTGATACCGCCGTACGAGACCCCGACGCCGATCCCAGAGTCCGTCCAGTTCAGCGAGGGGTCTCCGATGCACGGTGGCGGGCCTCGCACGACGCTACAACCTGCGCCGACAGCACTTCCTGGTACGCCAACAGCAACGCCGACCCGTGTGCCACCGGAAACCACGGCGACCGAATACATGGTCCGTGCCGGAGACACATTGTTGCGTATCGCGGCGCTCTATGGAACGACCGTCGAATCGCTGATGCGGCTGAACGGCCTGGCCAGCGCCGATCAGCTACAGGCGGGACAGACGCTACAGGTGTCTATGGATGCCGACTATATGGGGCCGGGCGAGGTGCTCATACCCGATAGCGAGTTGGTCTACGGGCCGGGGTACAAGGACTTCGACATCGCTGCAGAGGTCGCGCGCCACCCAGGGCTGCTCAGCCAGTACTCGGAAGCCGTCAACGGTCAGGAGCTGACAGGCGCGCAGATCGTGACGCTCATCGCCGAACAATACAGCGTGGGACCCCGTGTGCTCCTGGCGCTACTGGAGCAGCGCGGTGGCTGGCTGTCGAACCCCGACCCGCCGCCCGAGGCGCGGCTGTACCCAATGGGATACCAACTCGGCGCATACTGGGACGGGCTGTATCCACAGCTCTCGCAGGCGGCGAACGCGCTCAACACGGGTTTCTATGGATGGTGGCTGGACACGCTGTGGTTGGTCCAGCCTGCGAATGGAAGCTTTATCCAGTACTCCACAGACCTGAACGCGGGCACCGCCGGAGTCCAGAAGCTGCTCGCCGACACGACTGCCGACTACGAAACGTGGCTTGCGGATCTTGATCGTTTCCGCGAGGTCTACCAGACCTTGTACGGGGATCCATTTGCCCATGCGGTCGAGCCCCTCATCCCGGTTGGAGCCACAGCGCCTGACTTGGTGCTCCCATGGGCCGAGGCTGAGACGTGGTACTACACAGGTGGTCCTCATCCGGGGTGGGGGACGCAAGGGGCGTTCTCAGCGGTGGATTTTGTTACCGATGAGCGCAACATCGGCTGTGCGCCGAGCCAGCGCTGGGTGACAGCGGCGGCCCCGGGCTTGGTCGTGATGAGCGAAGACGGGATGGTCCTACAGGACCTCGATGCCGATGGCTTCGCCGGTACGGGTTGGGTGCTGATCTATATGCACATGGCAACCCAGGGGCGGGTTAGCGAGAACACGCACCTGCAGGTGGGCGATCCCGTTGGCCACCCCTCCTGCGAAGGTGGCGTTTCCGATGCCTCGCACCTTCACTTCGCCCGCCGGCTCAATGGCGTTTGGATTGCGACCGATGATCCCGAACTGCCGATGACCCTATCGGGCTGGTTGCCCATCTCCGGTGAAAACGCCTACGACGGTACGCTATCGCGAGACGGACAGATCCTTACGGCGTGCGAGTGCTGGGACGCCATCAACGCTGTCCGTCACTGATATCTGCCCAGACCTGTCCGGAGGTCGAGTCGCCGTTAGCAGGCCCACAGCGTACCGGACTCAGAAAGCACTACACTGTGCTAGGTTCGGCGGGCGCAGCTTGAGGGCTGGGATTGGTCTGAAAGCGCTCCCGTGACCGGGTAGGTCACCTGTGGCTATGGTCGACTGCTATCCGTACGTCCACAGCCCAGGCGCCCTGACCGGCCTGGCCTACGATCAGCGGATTCACGTCGAGCTCGGCGATCTGGTCACAGTCCACGACTAGCTGACCAATCCGGCACAGGACATCCACTACTGCGTCCAGGTCGGCGGGCGGCGCTCCGCGCACGCCCTGGAGCAATCTTCCTGCAGCGGTCTCCAGCACCATCTCGCGAGCGTCCTGGCGGCTGATAGGTGCTAGGCGGAAGGCCACATCCTTCAGCACTTCCACAAACGTGCCGCCAAGCCCGAACATCAGGACAGGGCCGAACTGCGGATCGCGGCGTGCTCCAACGATGACCTCCTGACCCCGCGGGGCCATCCTCTGCAGCAACACTGTGTTGCCGGCTCCGTGCCCCACCAGCGCCTCGAAGGCGACACGAACAGCATTGGCGTCATGTAGCCCTAACTGCACGCCGCCAACGTCAGCTTTGTGCACCACTCCGGGCGCGACCAGTTTCATGGCCAGCGGGTAGCCCAGCGTCTCGCCCAGTGCCTGGGCCTTACCAAGCGAATCGGCCAGGCCCGAACCAGGGACCTGGATACCATAGGCGCTCACGACCCTAGCAGAGGTCTCGGGGTCGAGGAACTCAGCCGCGTCCTCGATGACGAGACGCTCCAACAACGCCTGCGCGCTCTCCCGGTGGGTGCCTGCCACTGGCTGCGGGTCAAACTCGGGCCGGTCGCGAAGCTGGCTGTAGCGCAGCAGACCTCCGAGGGCTCGAGCCGCGCGATTAGGATCCTGGTAGAAGGGGACCGCGTTGTGGTTGAGGATCTTGATGGCCTCGGTAATGCTCTCGCCCCCGACAAGACAACAGACCACGGGTTTGCGGCTGTCTGTTGCTGCTGTCACGACGTTCCGGGCCACGTTATCAACGGGTGTGATGGCCTGGGGTACGAAAATCGCCATCAGCATGTCGACCCCAGGGTCTTCGAGCAGCACTTTGCCCGCCGCAGAGAACATCTCAGCCTGGGGACCTCCTAGCATATCGACCGGATTTCCCAGTTGAGTTCCGCGAGGCGTGATGGGTTTCAGCCGTTCTTGGGTCTCCGGACTCAAGTCCGCCATACGTAGACCGCAGCGGTCCAGTTCATCAGCGGTGAGCGCCGCGGGGCCGCCTGCATTCGTCAGCAGCGCGACCCGATTGCCTACAGGCAAGGGCTGCGTGGCCAGGGCCGTGGCGACATCGTTCTGTTCCTGTAGAGAACCCACAACCAGAGCCCCCGCACGGTGGCAAGCCGCCAGGTACGCCTGTTCGTCGCCGGCAAGGGCCCCGGTGTGGGATGCCACGGCGCGAACGCCAGCAGAGGTGATTCCAGCCTTGAGCATGACGATGGGTTTGCGCCGATAGACGCGGGCAGCGGCCTCCACGAAACGCCGACCGTCAGGCAGTCCCTCGGCATAGATGCTGATGACGCGTGTGTTTGGATCGTCCTGCAGCATCCGGATGCCATCGGCGATATCTACGTCAAGCTGGTTGCCCAGGCTCGCGATCCGACTGTAGCCGACGCCAACCTCGCGCGCCCAATCTACCGTGCCACCGCAGATGGCGCCTGAGTGAGAGACGAACCCGATGTGGCCCGGACGCGGCATTTCCTTGATGAACGTGGTGTCGAGGGGCAGATGCGCGTCTATGACACCGACGCAGTTGGGGCCAATCAGGCGTATGCCGTAGGTTTCACCGATCTCCTTGAGCGTGTGCTCAAGGGCCTCCCCCTCAGGCCCAACCTCGCGGAACCCTCCAGTGATCACGATGACGGCCTTCAGGCCTCGCTGTCCACACTGGCGTAGGGCCTCCGGCACCAACGGTGCCGGGATCATGATCACGGAAAGCTCCACGGGATCGGGGACATCCAGGATCGTCGGATAGACCTTCAGCCCCAGGATCTCGCCGCCCTTCGGGTTGATGGGATAGATAGGGCCGCGGTAACCATGCTCTTTGAGGTTGCGCACGACGCCGTAGCTGAGCTTGTCAGGGCTCGAACTGGCGCCAATGATAGCGACGCCGTTGGGATTGAAGAATCGGTCGAGATCATCCATCGTTTCCTTCTCCTCGTATCGTCAAAGTAGTTGCCCGCCTCGGTCGTGTGGTAGTGTGCGTTCTACCGCTATGGCACGCCGAGTCACCTAGTACCGCCCTACTTCCTTGCGCACCATACGCGAAATCGGGCGTCGGCCCAGGCGACCTGGACGCTCCGGAAGTGTGCCTGGAGCCAGTGCGTGTAGTCAAGGAAGGCATTCGCGACCAGAAACAGCTCGCCGCCGGTCCGCAGTACCCTTGCGGCTTCCGCAACGAAGAGCTCTGCGACATCAAAGCTAATATCGTGTCCCCGGTGAAACGGTGGATTCGTTACCACCGTGTCCATTGTCTCATCCGGAACGGCGCTCGCTCCGAAGCACAGCTCCACTGGGGCTGCAGGGAAGCCATTTGCCGCGAGCGTGCGATGCGCAGAAGCGACAGCACGCGCTGATACGTCGGCCGCCACGACAGCGGCACCTCTACGCAGGGCAGTCAGCCCGACCAAGCCCGTGCCGCATCCCAGGTCCAAGACCTGGGCGCCAGATCGGATGTCCATGCCTCGGATCAGGGCCGCTGCCCCCGCATCGAGCCGGTCGTCCGCAAACACACCCACGCAACTGACTAACTCCGTCGGCGACCCGGCCACGGAAATGGCATACGACCGGAACTCAACGGTTGGAAAGGGCGCAGCTTCGTGGCGATATGCCGCTACACCAGCGTGGTATCCGCCTTTCCGACTGACTATGCCGGCACTGCCGAATATACGCCGGGCCTCATCGGTCGCCCCTTTGACTCCCTCATTCTTTGCTCCTACGTAGACGAGCTTGCCGCCCGGAGTCAGCACAGCCGCGGCGGCTTGCAGGAGTTCCGCCTGGAGCGCTCGTCCACGTGGAAGATGGACCAGAGCCAAGTGGCAAGAGCCTTGCGCGAGCTGCGCGTAATCCCAGTCGACGTGTGTCTCTGGCGGCGGCAGGCGGCTCTCGTTGAAGCTCGCAAGCAGAGACAGGCTTTCCGCGAGGCTATCAGACCAGTGCGTGACCGATGCTCCTGAACGGGCAGCCCAGAGCGCCGTGGTCACAGACCCAGGCCCGGCGACCAGCACGTGCCCGGCGCCAGCTTCCCGTGCTGCAGCGCGTAGCGCGTGGAAACTCGCGCCCGGGCCAGGTACGCCTGGCACGTGAAGCAAAGTCGCGCGCCCACCGGGTAGATCGAACTCGATGGCCCTGAGCCACCTCGCGACCCGGTGGCTTTGGTGCTGCGTAGATCTGCTTTGCCTCACACTGCCTCCCCGGCGAGGTGTCTCGCCAACCCGGTCCCGGTGTCGGGGCCGGGCCGCCCGTCAGCAGGCGGGATTGCTGCAGCCCATCACTCGTCGGGTGTTCGACTGTGTACCTAACTGCGCATGCCCACTTATAGACGGTTGCGCCTGGAAAGCAACCGGGAACGTGGGGATCGCGATGCAGGCGGACTGGTTTTGCAGCCCGGTCTGAGTATAATTGTCCTTCATGGGTGGTAGCTTGGTTCGAGCTCCTGTGTGGCGCGCGGGCGAGCTAGCAGAAAACGGGGTGGGAGGCCTGCATGATCAACGTACAGGATTTCAGTCGCAAGCTCGTCGCCAACGTCGAGCGCGTCATTGTCGGCAAATCTGCCGTTGTGCAGCTCGCAGTCGTGGGGCTGTTGAGCCGGGGGCACCTGCTCATCGAGGACGTGCCGGGCGTCGGCAAGACGATGTTGGCCAGGAGCCTGGCTCGGTCACTGGGAAGCACGTTCGGGCGCATCCAGTTCACGCCCGATATGCTGCCGAGTGATGTCACCGGCGTGTCCATCTACAACCAGGCATCGCGGGAGTTCGAGTATCAGCCCGGACCGATCATGTCACAGATTGTTCTGGCTGACGAGATCAACCGTGCCACGCCGAAAACCCAGTCTGCCTTGCTCGAGGCGATGGAGGAGCGTCAGGTGACCGTCGATGGTGTGAGTCATCCTCTACCTGAGCCCTTCATGATACTGGCAACTCAGAACCCCATTGAGTACGAGGGTACGTACTCACTGCCAGAAGCGCAGCTTGACCGCTTCCTCATGCGCATCAACCTCGGCTATCCGGCGCTTCAGGATGAGATCGAGGTTCTGGATCGCCAGCAGTTCCACCATCCAGTCGAGGATTTGGTCCCGGTTGTCTCGGCAGAGGAGTTGCTGGAAGCCCAAGAAGCCATTAAGCAGATCTACGTGGCACCTGCGGTCAAGGAGTACATCGTACGTTTGGTACAGAAGACGCGTCAGCACAACGATGTGTTTCTGGGCGCGAGCCCGCGGGGCAGCCTAACGCTCTACCGGACGGCCCAAGCGCGTGCGGCGATGGAGGGGCGTGACTATGCGCTGCCCGACGATGTGAAGTTCATTGCGCCCTTTGTCCTGGCGCACAGGATGATCATTAGCCCGAGCGCGCGTCTCCGCAATGTCCAGGCGCAACAGATTGTGGCTACAATGCTGGAACAGGTTCCCGTGCCAGAGCCGGAGCTTGAGAAGCTGGGGGCGTAGCGGCGTTCAGAGCGGCATATCCCTTAACCCGACCGCGGGGTGGCTCTGGTGACGTGCAGAGGTGGCGTGTGGACGATCTTGCCGAGCGGCAACCCAAGCTGAAGCCCAAGGTTAGGCTGAAGACCTGGTTGGTCCCGATCCTGTTTCTGGTGGTCGTGATCACCCAGATTCTCGCTCCCTATCGCGGTTGGCGTATTCTGATCGTGGGGTTGGGAGGCGCCCTGATCCTGGGGTGGTTCTGGGCGCGATCTTTGGCCAGGGGCATCGATCTCACGCGGCAGATGCGCTTTGGCTGGGCACAGGTCGGCGACCGACTCGTGGAGCGGTTCACAGTACGGAACAATGGCTGGGCGCCTGCCGTGTGGGCCGAGGTCCTCGACCGCTCCACGATGCCCGACTACAGGGTAAGCCGCGGTACCGGGATTGGCGGCTACGATTCGATACGCTGGCACACTGAAGCGGTCTGCACCACGAGGGGGCTCTTCACCCTGGGCCCAACTCAGTTGCGGACTGGTGATCCCTTCGGCGTCTTCACGGTCACAGTTGACTTCCCGGCCTCAATGCCGTTGCTGGTGTTGCCGCCTATCGTGCCGCTGCCGGATATCCAGGTAGCCCCAGGTGGTCGGTCCGGTGAAGCGCGGCCCCGAGCCAACATCCTGGATCGCACTGTGAGCGCCGCGAGCGTGCGCGAGTACGCGCCTGGCGATAGTCGCCGGTGGGTACACTGGCGGACGACGGCCCGCCAGGGTGAGCTCTATGTGCGGCTCTTCGAAAGCACGCCTGCTGGGGATTGGTGGATCCTGCTCGATATGGACGAGGACGTCCATGTCGGTGCGGGTGAGAACGCCACCGATGAGCACGGCGTGATCCTCGCCGCGTCGCTAGCTGATCGTGGTATCAGCCTGCGGCGTGCCGTAGGCCTCATGGCAGAGGGCAACGATCTGGCATGGATGGCACCCGCAGAGGGCGACGGTCAGCGATGGGAGATCTTGCGGTCGTTGGCCCTGGTCACGCGTGGGTCTCGTCCGCTGGCTGAGGTGCTGGCCCGGGTCGGCCCAAGCATCGGCCGCAATGCCAGCCTGGTCATCATCACACCTTCGCCCAGGACTGTGTGGGTGGAGCAGTTGGTCCCGCTGATGCGGCAGGGCGCTGTGCCCACAGTGCTGTTGCTGGATCCGGTCTCGTTCGGGGGGAGTCAGAGTGTCGATGCGGTCCGGCAGGCGCTAGAGAATCTCGGCGTCGCATATTACGACATCACCAGCGACATCCTCGATCTGCCGGACTCCCGGCCCGGGAAACAGGGGCATTGGGAGTGGCGGGTGTTGGGGACTGGCAAGGCGGTTGCCGTCCAGAGGGAAGAGCCTGAAGTGGCCTGGAGGACGCTGGCATGAGGTACGAGGTGAACCGCGAGCCCAACGTTGTGGCGAGGCTCGTCTCGATGCTGGGACCGAAAGCCCTGTTGAGCTGGGCATTGCTTCTCATCGTCGTGTTCAGCATGACCTCTGGACTGACTGAGGCGATCCCCAACCTCGACGTGCGGTTCGTAATTGCGGTTGCGGCTGTAGCCCTAACGTGGGGCTGGCTGCTGGCCTTGCTGCCGATTAGGGGCTGGTTTGCGGGACTGGCATCGTTTGTCTTTGGTGTCGAGTTTCTGCTCATTCGCATTGGGCGACTCGAGGGCAAGCTGGTCGCGATCGCTGGTGCTGCCGGACAGTTGGTCCGGGAGATCGTGACGTGGTATTGGACCGAGCAAGCGCCTGATTGGGGATTGCTGCCCACCTTATACCTGGAGTTGTGGGCTGACCTGGGAACGCTACTCAGCCGCACGTGGGAGTGGCTGTCTAGCCTCGTAGCGGGGGTGGCCAGCTATGATGTCGTCGGGACGGTGCTCGTTTGGGGCTTTGGCGTGTGGCTGTACAGCGTCTGGGCGGGGTGGACTGTGCGGCGGCACAGCAAGCCGCTGTTGGGCGTGCTGCCGGGCGCCGTGCTTCTTGGGTTTGTGCTCTCTTATACAGGCGCCAATCCGTACATCTACCTGCCGATCCTGGGCATCACACTCCTCTTGATGGCGCTGACGCAGCAGACGGCTCGCGAGTCGCGGTGGGCTCTGGCGAATATCGACTTCTCGCAGGGGCTGTGGGGTGATATCGCCTTGACCGCTACCGGCATTTCCATTGCCCTGGTACTGGCGTCGGCGGTCGCGCCATCCGTCTCTGCGGAGAAGATCGCCGAGTGGGTGCGTGAAATCACGGATAGAGGGAGCGAGACGCGCACCGAGGCAGTCGCCGAGGGCCTGGGCCTTGAGCAGCAGCCACAACCGCGCCCGGTGAGACCGTTGGAGTCCGTCCGCTCTACTGGGTTGCCGCAACGCCATCTTATTGGCTCTGGGCCGGAGCTTACTCGGCGCGTAGTCATGTTGGTCGAGACAGGCGAGCTTCCGGCGTTGCCGGAACCGTTGCTTGAGACCGAAATCCCGCGCCATTACTGGCGCAGCATCACCTACGACCGCTACTTCGGCCGGGGCTGGGCAACGAGCGGTACGGAGACGGTGGCCTATGAGCCTGGAGAGCTGCTCAATCAGGCCGATGATCCTTATATGAGAACGCTTCGGCAGAGCGTGCAGTTCATAGGTGACGTGGCTGGCGGCGTGGTTCACGTAGATGGGACGCTGGTGTCGGTCGACCAGGAGTTCGAGGTGACGTGGCGCCCGCCCCGTGAGATATTCGCGGCGACCACTACCGCGCGACAGTATCGTGCCGATTCGATCTACCCGGTCGTGACCGTGGAGCAACTGCGCGAGGCACCCGTGAACTACCCTGAGTGGCTGCTGAGCCGCTACCTCCAGTTGCCGGAGTCGGTTAGCGAACGGGTGAGAACGCTCGCGCGTGACCTTACAGCTACACAACCGACGCCATATGACCGAGCCGTGGCCATTGAGCAGTACCTGCGGGAGTTCCCCTACAACCTGAGCGTGCCCACGCCGGGAAGCAGTCAGGAGATCGCCGATTACTTTCTGTTTGAGCTCCAGGAAGGATACTGTGACTACTATGCGACGGCTATGGTTGTCCTGGCGCGCGCAGCGGGGCTGCCGGCGCGTCTCGTGGTCGGCTATGTGAGCGGCTTCTATGACTCGATGGCTGCGCGTTACGTTGTCACCGAGGCCGATGCCCACGCCTGGCCGGAGATCTTTTTTCCGGGCTATGGCTGGATTGAGTTCGAGCCCACGGGTGGGCGCCCTCCAATCACTCGACCCACCGCAGATGATCCGCTGATATGGCCGCAGGGTGGGCCGCCTGGGCCGCTTGTGCCGCCAAGTGAGAGCGAAGAGCCGGGGCTGTTGATGGGCCACTACGTACTGATGGGGGTTGGCGGCGTGCTCCTGGCTGTCGTCGTGGGCACGGGTATCGACAGCGGTCGCCTGCTCTTGTACCGCCCCGAGACGATGGCAGGACGGCTGCAGCGTCGGTTGAGGCGCCACGCGGAGCGACTGCGCGTGTCCGTCCCGGTAGGGGCAACGTCGCTGGAGCTGGGGCACGCGCTATCGCGGCGCTTGTCGACGATCGCCGAGCGCCATGGCTTCACGGGCGTCGAGCTACTCGAGCCGGCTGTGGACGAGATTCGGCATCTGACTGACGTCTATGTCCGCACGTGGTACGGTCGTGACGGGGGACTCACAAACGGGGAGCGCTGGTCTGCAGTCTGGACTTGGGTACGACTACGCTGGCGGCTCGGGCTGGCCAGGCTATGGCGCCGATCTGGACTGGTCGTCAAGCAGCCGGAGGCTCCGGCTGAAGAACCACCGCCCCCTTCCGGCCCGCGCCAGTCGCTTCAGAGGCCCAAGCTATGATGCTCTGTGCGCCAGACAGCGCCGTTGAGCGTGCCTATGGATGCGACTGACTACATCTATCGCCTCGCGCTGGCCCTGGGAATCGGCATTCTGGTCGGTGTCCAGAGAGAGGCCGTGCACGACGAGCCTGAGGGCAAGCTCTTTGCAGGCGCGCGCACCTTCGCCCTGTTCAGTCTGCTGGGCTACGTCCTGGCTCTGGCATCGACCGAGGCGGGATCTGCATCCCCCTTTCTTGGAGGGCTGATCGTTCTGGGAGGGCTGTTGGCACTGGCGTACCGTGCCGACGTCAAGGAGGGCAAGCCGGGTATGACCACCGAGATGTCCGCGGTGGTCATCTACGCCACCGGAGGCATCTGTTACTGGGGACTCTTGCCGCTCGCTGCGGCGTTGGGTGTAACCGTGACCGCCATGCTAGCGCTCAAGCACGAGTTCCGAAGCTTCTCGCACGCGATCACGCGCCAGGACATCTACGCGACAGTGACCTTCGCGGTCATCAGTGTGATTGTGCTTCCGCTGTTGCCAGACGAGGCATTCGGCCCTGTTCCCCTCAATGTGTTCAACCCCTACCGCATATGGTTGATGGTGGTCTTCATCAGCGGCATCAGCTTCTTTGGATATGTGCTGATCAAGATTGTGGGAGCGCGACGGGGCATTGGCCTAACTGGCCTCCTGGGGGGGATTGCGTCAAGTACCGCTGTGACGCTGAGCTTCGCTCAGCGCAGCCGTGAGGACGAGCGCCTGGCGCGCCCTTTCTCCCTGGCCATACTCGTGGCCTGGGCTGTCATGTTCGTGCGGGTCGTCGTGGTGGTCTTTGCCCTGGCACCCATACTGGGCCGCGCACTGATTGCCCCGATGCTCGCCGCCGCAGGTGTCGGCTTGCTCTACAGCGCAGTACTCTACCTCGCGCAGCGTTCGGACGATAAGGACACGATCCGATTCACGAACCCGTTCGAGCTTGGGCCAGCGATTCGGTTCGGCGCACTCTACGCGATCGTGTTGCTGGTGTCGCGAGCGGCGCAGTTCTACCTCGGCGATGTAGGGGTCTATGCTTCGAGTTTTGTGTCGGGTCTTGTGGACGTCAACGCCATCGCGCTGTCGATGGTCGATCTGACGCAGCGGGACTCAGGTCTGGCGCTCGCGGTGGCCTCGCGCGCTATAGTGATTGCGACCCTTTCCAATACGCTGTTTAAAGGTATCTTCGTCCTGGTGACGGGCTCCAAGGCTCTCCGGCAGGCGCTGTGGCCAGGTTTTGCGCTGATGCTGGTGACGGGCGCGGCGGTCGCGTTTCTGCTGTGATGAAAGCCGGTCTAGCGCCGCCCGCGATCATTGTCGGGTACGTGGCCGTGTGGGCGGTCGCCCACTCGTTGCTGGCTAGCTTGGGTGCCAAGCGTTGGGCCCGCCGGGTCCTCGGTCCGCCGGCGGCTCGTTGGTATCGTCTGTTTTTCGTGGCTGTAGCTGTCGTATCGTTGATTCCGCTTTTGGTCCTCTGGGTGATCCTGCCGGATCGCCGGATCTACATAGTGCCTTCGCCCTGGCGTTGGCTGATGTTACTGGGCCAACTGGTCGCAGCGGGTTGCCTGGTCGTGGCGGTCGTGCAGGCAGGCGTGGCTCACTTCCTTGGACTGGCCCAGCTCGTGGCGGCTAACCCCGAGGCAACGGGGATGCTACAGGTCCGCGGGTTCTACACCTACGTTCGCCATCCGCTCTATCTGTTTAGCATGGTCTTGATATGGCTGTCGCCTGTGATGACGCTGAACCGGGCGGCGCTGTACGCGTCGGTGAGCCTGTACTTCATCCTGGGGTCATACCACGAGGAGTCATTGCTAGCGCATGAGTACGGTCAGGCGTATGTGGACTACCGGGAGCAGGTGCCCCGGTTTGTCCCTTGGCCGGGACGCGTCTATAAGCGAGTGGCCTGATCGGGCAATCTCAATGCAAAACGCGGCACATTGGCGTGCCGCGTTTTTCTGTGGGTGAGCGGGTGAAGGGATTCGAACCCTTGACATTCAGCTTGGGAAGCTGACGTTCTACCACTGAACTACACCCGCAGCTCACTTCTCAACTGCCTGAGATTATAGCACAGGTCCCGGATTGCGCAAGCGACGGCGGCTTGTCTCTCGCGTTCTCTCGGCTCGCGGACCGGCCGATTGCTGCTCTCTTCATCGTGCGCTATGCCGTTCGCTCTTCGAGGGCGCGCCATCGTTGGCGGCGGGTTGTGGCGCTGGGGCACTGCCAGAGTGGCAAAGGGATGCGACCAAACCTGTGTTGCGATGCGCAATCCGATTGTTTCGCACAGCCATGGCAATCGCCCGACGATCGCCGACCAGCACCACGAGCTGGCGGGCACGGGTAACCGCGGTGTAGAGCAGATTCCGTTGGAGCATCATATAGTGCTGGGTCAACAAGGGTATGACCACCGCTGGGAACTCGGAGCCCTGGGACTTGTGGACGCTCACCGCATAGGCGTGCACCAGCTCATCGAGCTGTGTGAACTCGTACTCAACGGAGTTGCCGTCGAAGTTCACAGTGACAATCTGCTCTTCGATGTCAATGGCCAGAATCGCGCCCATGTCGCCGTTGAAGACCTGACGATCGTAGTCGTTGATGAGCTGCATCACGCGATCGCCCACTCGGAAGGTGCGTGTTCCCTGGCTCCAGCTGGCTTTGTCCTCTGCGGGCGGGTTGAGTTCGGCCTGCAGTCGCTGGTTGAGCGCCGCTACGCCCACTGGCCCTCGATACATGGGGCTTAGGACCTGGATATCGCCGAAAGGGTCGAGGCCGAACTTCTGTGGAATGCGCCGGGCAACGATGTCCACCACCAGGCCCGCCGCTTCGTTGGGATCGGACTGGCGAAAGAAGTAGAAGTCTGCGGCTTGCACAGGAAAGAGCGGCATCTCGCCCTGATTGATGCGATGGGCATTGACGATGATATAGCTGTCCTCGGACTGGCGAAAGATGGTCTGCAATCGTGTGATTGGGATGGTGTCACTGTCGATCAGATCGCGTAGCACATTGCCTGGGCCGACGGAGGGCAGCTGATCGACATCGCCTACCAGCAGGAGATGTGTTCCCGCCTCGATCGCCTTCAGCAGGTGGTTCATTAGCAGAATGTCGATCATCGAGGCCTCGTCGACAATAAGGAGGTCCGTGTCGAGAGGGTTCTCCTGGTCGCGTAGGAAGGTGCTACCCAGGCCGGGCTTGAACTCCAGCAGACGGTGAAGGGTCTTGGCCGGGAGGCCGGTGGCTTCATTGAGTCGCTTGGCCGCACGTCCGGTGGGCGCCGCGAGCAAGACGGTTCGATCCTTGGCGTCGAGCAGTTCGATCAGGCTCCCGGTGATCGTGCTCTTGCCCGTGCCGGGACCGCCGGTCAGGACGCTGATTCGCCGGGTCAGGGCCATGGCGATGGCCGCGCGCTGCGCCTCTACGAGGCGTAGTGTGCTTCGCGACTCAAGCCAGGCGAAGGCTTTCTCCCAGTCTACATTCTGAAAGACCTCGAGGCGATCGCGGGGATGGCTGAGCAGCAGGCGTATCCTGGATGCGACGCCCTGCTCGGCGTAGTAGAAGGGCGGGAGATAGATGGCGCTGCTTGGAGCGCTCTCGTCGGCCATGGCGCGGGTGGCCGCAGCGATGACCTCTTCGGCGGCAATGAGTGCATCTAGCTGGACCTCACACACGTCAGCGGCGACCTCGAGAAGCTTCGCCGAGGCGGCTACAAGCGCGTCCCGATGCGCGTAGCAGTGTCCCTCGTTACTGAAGGTGCCAAGCACGTAACGCAGCCCCGCCTGGATGCGGTCCGGCGCGTCCAGGGCCACGCCCATCTGGCGGGCGATCCTGTCTGCAGTCTTGAAGCCGATGCCGTAGATGTCTCGGGCCAGGCGGTAGGGGCTGTGGGTCACGACGCCGACTGCGCTCTCCCCGTAATGCTTGTAGATCCTCACCGCCAGGCCTGTGCTGACGCCGTGACTCTGCAGGAAGAGCATGATCTCCTTGATCTGTTTCTGCTCCTCCCAGGCGCGCGTGATCCGCGCGACGCGCTTCGGCCCTATGCCCGGCACCTCGTGGAGGCGGCTCACGTTGTCCTCGATGACCTCCAGCGTCTGAAGGCCGAAGTAGTCAACGATGCGTCCCGCCGTGACAGGGCCGACGCCCTTCACCAGGCCACTACCGAGGTACTTGCGGATGCCTTCCACAGTGGCGGGCAACTTGATAGCGTACCTATGGACCTCAAACTGACGACCGTAGCGAGGGTGCGTCGTCCAGATGCCCTGTAACCGGAGATACTCCCCAACGCTGACCCCGGCTAGGGCGCCGATGATCGTCACCTCGTATGACTTGCCACGCGGAACGAGCTTGGCGACCGTGTAGCCGTTCTCGTCGTTGTGATATGTGAGACGCTCGAGGGTTCCCTCGAGCGTCTGCTGTGCTGGATCGTCTGCCATCGTTCTGTCCGTCGTTCTCAAGTCCCTTGCCGGCCCTGGTTCCTGGCCAGACTGCCTTCATTCTAGCCCAACCAGGTGCCTCATACAAATCAGGTCCCTGGAAGGTGAGTAGCTGCCGATCCGCGAAAGTCACCCTTGACGGATTGCCCATTCGATGTATAATGCTCTTCGCGATGCGGGGTGGAGCAGTGGCAGCTCGTCGGGCTCATAACCCGAAGGTCGGTGGTTCGAATCCACCCCCCGCTACTTGTTTTTGATGTGGCGAGGTAGCTCAATGGCAGAGCAGGGGACTCATAAGCCCTTGGTTGTTGGTTCGAATCCAATCCTCGCCACTGTTCGACGGAACTGCAGCCCGGCACCAAGCCGGGCTGTTTTTCGTTCTGCAGTTAGCAGCGCACCCTATTCATAACGCAGCGCATCGATTGGGTTGAGCGACGCGGCGCGCTGAGCGGGATAGATCCCGAAGAACAACCCCACAGCAGCGGAGAACAGGGTGGCCAGGGTCACGGCGCTGATCGTGATCACCGCCCGGAATCCCTCGTCTCTCAGGAAGTAGGAGATCGCCGTCGCGCCCCCCGCGCCAATGAGGATGCCGATGCTTCCCCCGAAGGTCGACAGCATCACAGCCTCGATGAGGAACTGCCATAGAATGTCGCGTTTGCGAGCCCCCACTGCTTTTCGCAGTCCAATCTCACGCGTCCGCTCGGTCACCGAGACGAGCATGATATTCATGATCCCGATGCCTCCCACCAGAAGACTGATTCCTGCGATTGCTCCCAGGAAGACAGTTAGCACGCTGGTGATCTGCTGGAAGGTTCCAATGATGTCCGACTGGCTGATCGCGGTGAAATCGTCTGGCTCGCCCGGCGCAATGCGGTGCCGCTGCCGGAGAATGAGCGAGACTTCCTCGATTGCCGCGCTCATTCGATCCTCGGCGACGGCCTGCACGTAAATAAAGGACACCCGCGGCTCGCCCTGATTCGTCCGGCGGGGGAAGATGCGACTGAGCGCTGTGCTGAGCGGAATCACAACGACGTCGTCCTCGTTCTGGAAGTTGCTGCCGCCGCGCTCTGCGAGCACGCCGATCACGCGGAAGGGCGCGCCGTTGATGCGGATGACCTCGCCGGTTGGGTCTGGGGTGTCGGGGAAGAAGTAGGATGCTGTGGTGGAACCCAGAACCGCCACTCGACCCCGTGCCTGTTCGTCGGCCTGGCTGATGAACTGCCCAATGACCGTTGGCCAGTTGCGCACGAGCGTGTACTCCGGCGTGGTGCCGCTGACCCCGACTCCTCGCTCCTTTCCCGGTGTCGTAACGCGCGCGGTGCCCTGCACAAGTGGGGCCACCCGGAGCACATCTGGCGCCTCGACCGGATCGGTCAGGGCTTGTGCGTCCCTCAATGTAAGATAGGCAGGGCGCCTCAACTCCTGCTGGAACGATCCAGGGATGACGAAGAAGAGGTTGGTGCCGATGGCCTCGAACTGATCGGTGATGTAGGCCTGGACACCTTCGCCGACGGACATCAGCGTGATCACTGCTCCCACGCCGATGATGATGCCCAACATCGTCAGGGCCGATCTTAGGCGGTTGGTCGTGAGAGCGCGCAGTGCCAGGCGCATGCCTTCGAGGAAGTTCATTGTGCTTGGCCCTCGGTCATCTCTTCCAGGGCCTGGATGGGTTCCGCCACCTCTTCCTCTCGGAGGATCTTGCCGTCGAAAAGATGAATCACTCGCTCTGCGAACATGCTGATGCGTGGGTCGTGCGTCACCAGCAAAATGGTAATTCCCATCTCACGGTTCAGTCGCTGTAGGATCGCCATCACTTCGTTGCCAGAGTGGCTGTCTAGGTTGCCCGTCGGTTCGTCCGCCAGTATGATCGACGGTTGATTGACCAATGCCCGCGCGATCGCCACACGTTGCTGCTGCCCTCCGGAGAGCTCATTGGGTGTATGGTCCAGACGATCGCCCAGCCCCACGGCCTCCAGGACCTCCGTAGCTCGCTGCCGGCGCTCCCTTGCCGTCCTGCCGGCGTAGACGAGGGGGAGCGCTACGTTGTCGAGTGCGGTAGTCCGTTGCAGGAGGTTAAAGCTCTGAAACACGAAGCCGACTTGCCGGTTCCGAGCCTCGGCGAGCTCACCATCGTTCATCTTGCTGACGTCTTTGCCGTCGAGTACGTAGAGCCCCCAGGTCGGCTGGTCCAGGCAGCCGAGGATATTCATGAGGGTTGACTTGCCTGACCCGGATGGCCCCATAATCGCCACGATTTGGCCCCGTCGCACGCTCAGCGAAACACCGCGGAGGGCGTGAACCTCGTTTTCGCCCATCCTGTATACCTTGTGGAGATCCTGGATCCAGATTACGGTGTCTTTGCTATTCATAGGCTATGGGTTCGTGGTGAAGTGATGCTAGGGCTGACCCCGTGAGGGTGGGCCCTGAAATTGCAGTAGATCCTGCGACTCGGATACGAGGGCCACGACCTGCCCTTCGCTGAGTCCCGAGAGAACCTCGGTGAACGTGTCATTGCGCGCGCCGACCTGGATCGGAACCTTTGCTGCCTCGTCTCCCGCTACACAGTAGCAGTAGGTGTAGACCTGGTCCGAGGTCTGATCGGTGCGTACGGCCCAGTTGGGGATCAGCAAAGCATCGGTACGCTCGCCCGTAGTGAGTTGTGCACTCGCCGTCATCCCTGCGCGGAGCCTGTGGGCATCCGACTCGGAGAGACTGACGCGGACCTGGTAAACGATCACGCCTCCCATATTCTGGGCGATCATACCAACCCGGTCGACCACGCCCTCTATCGATACGCCAGGAAGGGCATCCAGCGTGACGAGCGCCGGTTGGCCTTCGACGATCGTCCCAATGTCGATCTCGTCCACGATGATCTCTGCATAGAAGTGGGAATCATCCAGGATCGTGACAGCAGGCAGTGCCGATGAAGCCGCTGAACCTGCCTGGATGGTTACGCTTGCGATGACCCCGTCGAACGGTGCAACGAGTGTCGCGGAGGCCAGGTCGGCCTGCGCGCGCTCCAGATTCAGCCTGGTTTGGTCAAGCTGCAACTCCAACTGCTGCAGCTGGTCCGCAGAAGGGCCCGCTTCCAGTTGCGCAAGGTTATACCTGGCCTGCTCATAGCGGTGGTTGCCGGCAAGCCACTGGCTCCGGGCCTGCTGGATCGCCTGTTCGCTTTTGACCTGAGTGATCCCGACGTTTCCCTGGGCTTCCATATAGGACGCGGTAATACCAGCCGCGAATGCATTGGGGAGCCCCATACGGTCTAGCGTTTCGAGGTAGCTCTCGTAAGCTTCTCGGACGTCTGCTTCCAGTTCTTGCGCACGCTCCACATTGCTGCTGGCCCGGGCGCGCGCCAGGGTCTCGCTGGCAGTGGCAACCGCCATCGCCTGAGCGCCCTCCTGTATGGCCAGCTTCGCGAGTTCTACGCGGTTCTCATCGGCAGGGCGCTGCAGGCTGGTCAGGTTCAACTCGGCCCGCGCCACCTCCAGCTCACTCTGGAGCACGGCATCTGTAAGTGACTGGGTATCGAGCCTGGCCAGCTCCTGGCCGCGTGTTACGCGATCACCGACCTCCACAGCCACGCTTTCCACGATGCCCGTCGTGTCGAACGTCAACTCGGTGCGGCGCTCGACCACGATGCTCCCACTAGCAGCCACATCGATGCGAAGCGTCCCCCGTGTCACTTCCGCGGTCCTCAGAGCCTCCAGGCCACCCGTGTCCTGCTGCCGGCTGCGCCACCAGAGCACCCCGGCTATGACGCCTGCCGCGATCAGGGTCACGAGGATGATCCATCTGATTGTCTTCTTCATCTTGGTTCCCTTGGCCTCAGCGATGCCCGTGCACCGTGAGCCCATCGTAGTTGGCACCTAATCACTGATGCTTCTCAGTCGTCAAAGGAGGAGCGATCAAAGGAGGGGCCATCTCCGGTGAAGCTCTCCAGTAGGGTGCGGCCCTCAACGACAAGCCCAACGATGTCCCTCGAAACCAGACCAGAGAGGACCTCCGAGTGGGTATCGTTCCGACGTCCCAGCTCAACCGTTGCACGGGTTGGTATCCCGTTGTCCAATCTGTAGCAGTAGGTCTCGCCAGACTGCTGGTCTACGCGTACCGCCCAGTTTGGGATCAGGAGGATGTCGCGCACGACATCGGTTTCGATGCGGACGCTGCTGGTCATCCCGTCGAGCATGCGCGTCTCAACGACTTCCCCAATGCGCAGCCGTACGGGATAGAGAACCAGCCCTTCCAGAGCCGTTGCACCGGGCGCCACGCGGTCCACTATGGCACTCAGCAAGACGTCAGGGTACGCGTCCAGCGTGACCTCGGCATCCTGTCCCTCCGCAACAGCACCGATATCGATCTCGTCGATCGTCACGTCTACATAGAAGGTGCTGTCATCCAGAAGCGTAAAGGCCGGTTGGCCTGCCGATTGCCGGGCGCCTTCTTGGATGTACACGGCCGCGACAATGCCGTCGTGTGGGGCGGTGATACGCGCGTCGTCCAGGGCCCGATGAGCCTGGTCCAGGCGTAACTGAGCCTGGTCAATCTGAAGCTCGATTTGACGGATTGCGTCTTCGTCGGGGCCGGCTCGGAGCGCGTCCAGGTTCTGCTGAGCCTGTTGATACTGGGTGTAGGCCGCCTGCCACTGGGAGTCTGCCTGCTCAAGCAGGAGTTCGGCATTGAGCTTGGCGATGCGTTCCTCGGTCTCAGCTTCCCGAAGCGCCGATTCGGCTCGCGTAGCGTCGCCGTCGGACGCTTCCCGGTAGCGGGAGAATGCAGCTTCCCGCTGCCGCTGCGCCTGGACCGTCAGGGCGTCGGCGTCTATCTGTGCCGTCTGTTTGCCTATCCGCGCGACCTCAAGGGTCTGGGCCGCGCTGTTGACAGCTAGCTCTGCCAGGCGGATCTGCTCTTCGTCGGGTGGCGTCTGCTCAATGCTCAGGCTCAACTCCGCCTGTGCCAACGCGATCTCTGACTGCCGGACGGCTCTTTCCAGATCCTGGGTGTCCATAACTGCAAGCACCTGTCCGGCTATGACGCGCTCGTTCGGCGCCACCAAGACCCGATCGACTCTGCCCGGCAAGCGGATCATCACGTCAGTTCGCTGGCTGACAGCCGTGTTCCCGCTGGCAGAGACCGAGATGGCCAGATCCCCGACCTCCACCTCGGCTGACCTCAGGATCTCAGGTACAGTCTGAGTGGCGCGACGCTGGCGCCACAGGATCACCCCGGCAACCGCGCCGGCAATGATGGCAAGCGTCAATCCCCACACAAGCAGCTTCCGCATTTTGCTCTCGATCGTGTTGTTATTGGTGCTTCTGGCTCACAGCGATAGCCCAAGTTGCTCGGGACCTGTACCATGATAACAGCAACACCGAAGCTGGCAATAGCGATTCCCGATTTTGGCCATCAACTCACACAAAAAAGCAGATGGTCTGTCACCATCTGCTTCTCTCTGCAGGAGCAGAGCGTGTTACAGCTCGCGGAGTGTACGTCTTAGATAAGGGAGAAGTGCGTGGCTCTTGCCCGCCCCCACGGCAACACACGCCATAGGGGCATCTGCCACGTATACGGGGACGCCCGTCTCTTGCGTGAGAAGTTGGTCGAGGTTCCGCAGCAGCGAGCTGCCGCCGATCATCGTCATACCGCGATCGATGATGTCAGATGCGAGTTCTGGAGGGGTGCGTTCCAGGACCGATCTCACCATGTTAATGACGAGCGCGATGGGCTCCTCCAGAGCCTCAACGATGTCGTCGGTGTTGATCTCAACACTGCGCGGTAGACCACTAACCTGATCGCGTCCCTGTACTTCCATACGCAAGGGCTCTTCTTGAGGCATCGCTGCGCCTATTCGGATCTTGGCTTCTTCGGCGCTTGGCTGTCCGAGCATCAGGTTGTATTTGCGGCGAATGTAGCTCGCGATGGCTTCGTCCATTCGAACCCCGCCATCGCGAATCGCGGCGGAGGTAACGACGCCGTAGACCGACAGGACCGCTGCTTGGCTGGCTCCCCCGCCCAGATCGACGATCATATGGCCACCTGGGGTGTGGATCGGGAGCCCCGCGCCGATGGCGCCGGCCAGGGGTTCGGGTATGAGGTAGGCGCGGCTCGCACCAGCCTCCAACGCCGCTTCCTTGACGGCACGGCGCTCGACTTGCGTCGCTCCGAATGGAACCGTGACACACACGTGAGGCTTGAGCAGTCGCACCTTGCCAATGGCCCGGTTGATGAAGTGAAACAGCATCCTCTGGGTCACTCGGTAATCGGCGATGACGCCGGCCCGCAATGGGCGGCGCACCACGATGGTCTCCGGCGCGCGCCCCATCATGGCGCGTGCTTCCTCACCGACCGCTACGACTTCGCCCGTCTCGGTCTCCTGGGCCACGACAGAGGGCTCCTGAAGGACGATCCCACGACCACGAACGTACACAAGCACATTCACTGTGCCCAGATCGATCCCTAGTTCCTCGACGACTGCCATTCAGAACCTGCTTCCCCCAAAAGCTGGAGTCTTGGAATTCAGATGGAACACCGTTGGTAGGATGATCACGATAGACCGATAATACACGAAAACTGACCTTTGTCCAACCCTGCGACCAGGGACTTTGCGCTCCGTAGTTCATCGGCTATACTGTTGGGCGGAGCAGGGCATTGCCCGGTCTGGTACTATAGCGCACACGTAAGGAGTTAGCGGTTGGCGAATAGAGGTATCGTAGCGCGGGTTGTCGGTGTTGTGATCGACGCCACATTTCCATCGGGCGATCTGCCGAGTATCCACAGCGCGCTGGCTGTGCATCGGGATGAGGGTCCAGACCTGATACTGGAAGTGCAGGAGCACGTTGACCCGCACACCGTGCGGGCTATTGCGATGGATGACACTGCGGGCCTGCGACGCGGCCTATCTGTAAGCGATACCGGAGCACCTATCTCAGTTCCGGTAGGGCCCGAAACGTTGGGCCGCATGTTCAACGTACTCGGCGCACCCATCGACGGCGGACCGCCCGTCGAGGTAGATCGCCGCCCCATCCACGCCAAGTCGCCGGGGATCAGTGACCAACTTATCGCTGACGAGCCATTTGTTACCGGCATCAAGGCCATCGACTTGCTGACGCCCTATCCTAAGGGCGGCAAGATCGGCCTTTTCGGAGGTGCCGGGGTGGGGAAGACCATGCTCATGATTGAACTCATGGGCAATACGATACGGCAGCACTCTGG
>JAXDDO010000079.1:0-30342 GCA_034676805.1 Anaerolineae bacterium
CACGGTGAGTGACGAGTACGATAACCCTGTGGCGGACGGGACGGTGGTGACCTTTACGACCACGCTGGGGAGCCTGCCGGGCAGCCCGAGCACGGCGACGACGGAGGACGGGGTCGCGACGATCACGTTGACCGCGCCCACGACGACAGGGACCGCGACGGTGACCGCGACCGCGGGGGCCGCCACGGACGACGTCGAGGTGACCTTTGTGCCCGGCGCGCCCGCGACGCTCGAGCTGGTCGCGGTACCGGACATCCTACCCCCTGATGGTACGTCAACGTCGCAGTTGACGGCCACGGTGCGGGACGCGTTCGGGAACCTGGTGGCGGATGGGACGGTGGTGACGTTCGCGACCACGCTGGGGAGCCTGCCGGGCAGCCCGAGCACGGCGACGACGGAGGATGGGGTTGCTACGATCACGCTGACTGCCCCCACAACGACGGGGACCGCGACGGTGACCGCGACGGCAGGGGCCGCCACGGACAACGTGCAGGTGACCTTCTTTGCCGCTGAGCACATCATCTACATGCCGCTTGTTTTCCAGGCGCAACCGCCGTCCGGCTACGGCCGATGAGGTAGTGTCGGGGCCGGATGCCGGTGCTCTGAACAAACGGTGATCCAAATCAAACCACCCCCAGCGGCGTCGCTGGGGGTGGTTTCGTAATTCTGGTAGACTACAACCGGATGTACTCGATCGCGCTGTAGCCGCTGCCATAGGGCGTTAGCCAGGGACTTCCGCCCGGATTGGCGCGTGTGCCTTCACAGATCCCCAGGCCGGCTTCTTGAGCGCAGAAAAGATAGTCGTAGGCACCCCTGTCCGCCCGGCCTTCGGCTGCCAGTAGATCGACCATCACGCAGTCGATCGCGACCGGGTCGGTAGAGAACAGCAGGCTGTTTGGGGCGTCCCCAAACGTATGCCAGGTGACCGGCGGCTCGAAGGTGGCCCCGAAGGCTCCGTACAGCGCATCGCCCACGGTCAGAATTGTCTTGTCGCGGATGTTCGGGTTCTTGTAGATATCGACCAATGGGCTGTAACTGGCTGAATAGTGCGCCGCGTCTGCCGGGTCGATGTAGAGGTGGAGTTGGTCGCTGTCCGCGCCGATGTTCACCTTGTCGATGCTTCCCAGATGATTCTTGAAACCCAGGGACACAGGGTGGATGCCGTGCCGCTTGAGGATCGGCATGTTGATCAGGTAAGTGGCCTCGGCGAGTAGGCTGGTCAACGTGCGGCCCGTGATCCGGTCATCGGAGAACCCAACGGTCAGGCTGGTGTTACCTCCAAAAGCGACGGGCACGATTCCCGGGAAGCATGCATCGGTATATCCGCTCTCCACCAGCCCGTAATACTGGAGATCCGGGAAATCGGCGATGAGCGGCGCGCGGAAGCGGTTGGGGATGATGCGACCGGGGGCGTGCTGTCCGGTGGCGTCGTAGATCCAGATATCGCCTTGTCCCACCCCGGCCGCGACGAGCCCGCGCACCAGTGCCTTGACTGGATGCGGCAGGGCGTCGATGGCGTTGCCCGTGCCGGTGCAGCCGCCGTTGGGGTATTCGCTGTTGTTGAGGTTCACTTTGATGGCGATCTTCTGCCCGGGCTGGTAGCCGTCTGGCTGCGCGCGCTCGAACAGGCTGTGCCAGATGTCCGTCCACGAGCTATGCCCCGTTAGTGTCTGCAGCCCGACCTCGACCATACCATCGACTGCCGCTTGATTCACCGCGTCCCCGTACCAGCCACTACCGTCCCAATCCGTTGCGTCCGCGTCATGAACGTGGACGACCCGGCCCGCCTGGGGTGGTGGCCCAACTGTGGGCTCTGGCGGCTCCTCGGTGGTAGGTACCGGACTTGGTTCTGGAGGTTCCTCGGTGGTGGGTACCGCAGTCGGTTCCGCCGGAGCGTCAGTATCGCCGCTGATTACGGGCAGGTATGCCGACGGCGTCAGGTCCTGCGGAGCAGACGGCGCCTCCACACCGGACACAGCCTCGGGAGACCTGCATCGTCCCAGTAACACCGTGCCGATGGTCCCCGTCAACAGAGCCAGGAGCTGCCTTCGAGTTGCCTTGTTTCCCATGTATCCCCCAATATGGCGCATCGAGCGATGTGTACATCGAGCGATGTGTACATCGCTCGATGCTGTGTGGCGGGCCAGAGCCTCGCGTTTATGCTGGTGTCAGCCGCCTTGTACTTGCTCGTACAGGCCGATCAATTGCCGCGTGCTGAGGTCCCAGTCGTGGTGAGTCTCCACGTAGTGCCGGCCTGCCTTACCCAACCGGTCGGCCAGATCGCGGTCGCTGATAATCTGCAGTACCGCATCGGCCAACCCCTGAGAATCGTTGGCGACCAACAGGTCACGCCCGTTCTGCGCGGTTAGCGCCGCGGCACTGGCAGGCGTGGTGACGACGGGCACGCCCATCGCCATCGCCTCCAGGACCTTGTTCTGGATCCCCACGCCGTACGGCACCGCGCAGACGGCTGCCGTGGCCCGGCCCAGGTAGGGGCGCAAGTCGTCCACGTAACCGGTCACCTCGATCCGTGGATCACGAGCCAGCCGTTGCACAACCGCCGGGGGATCCTTGCCCACCACGGTGTAGCGCACATCGGGTCTCACGGCCCAGATGCGGGGAAGCGCTTCCCTGGCGAAGTACAACACGGCCGCTACGTTGGCATGATAGCTGATCTTGCCCGAGAAGACCACGGTGTTAGGGCTGCGCTCTCCATAGCTGGCGTCGGGTCGGAAGTAGTCCAGGTCGACGCCGTTGGTGATGACCGTTATCGGGGCCAGCGCTGCCGATCGAGGCGCATAGCGCTCGGCCAACGCGCGCAGCGCGTCCCTGTCTCGCCCCGAGGTAACGGCCACGCCGGCGAAGCGCGCCATGAGCTGTCCTTCGTAGCGCCGGGTGCGCTGAAGATCGAGCCTCGCCATGAGCCGCGCACGCCATTGGGGGCTGGTGCGACTTGTCTGCTCGAAAAGCAAAGAAATGCAATCGACCGAATCGTAGATGACAGGCTGCATCCGAACCGCCCGCACGAGCCGTGCTGCCCGCAGATGCTCGATGTGGACGACGTCGAACTGCTCGCCACCGGTGAGCTCTGCAACCCGCTGTGCCATCTGGGGGTGGTATCCGTAGTGGGCTTGCAGGGGCTCGCCCGAGGGCAGCGCTCCCACGCAGTTGCCCAGCGCCCGCGGCTTCGAAACGGAAAAGGCCTCGACGGAGATCCCCTCGCTCTGCAGCGCCTCCACGTCAGCCGCTTCTGCGGCCCCTGACACCGCAAGCACCCTCACCTGCTGACCCATCGCCGCAAGTCGCCTGACAAACTGGTAGGGGCGCGTGCGGATACGCGATGGGACGTAGGGCGTGATGTACAGCACTCTCATCGTCAGCTCGCGTGCTCCTGCGGCTCCAGTCCCAGCTTGGCCTTGACAGCAGCGGTAACAATCGGAGACGAGGCCGTCTCCAGCCGCCGCAGGCCCTCCGCACGATCGAGATATCCCTGCCGTACCAGGCCGGCGATCTCCATGCAGTAGGGGTGATAATGGTAGGTGTTCTGATGGATTGTGTTGGCGAAGGCGTTCAGGAGGCAGTTGGTTGAGTTAGGGTCTGTATCCTGTGGGCGCTCCCAGCCCAGGCCCCGGATCTGCTCGAAGGCTTCCTCCTCGTTGTAGTCGAGGAAGGCCAGCGGTGAGATATTGTAGGGCGGTGGTTGCTCCAGATTGTCTTCGTCCGGGAAGTAGGCGGCGATTTGGCCGTTTCCGATGGTATCCAGCGGCTTGCGCAGCGCCCGCAACATGGCCTTCATCATCTGCGGTGTTGAGTGATAGAGCGCGGAGCTAAGCGGGATCTGCCCAGGCGACCAGCCGTAGACCATCAGCGGGATATGCTGCGACAGCGCGAGGCGCAGGCTCAGTCCCTTGGCGATGCTCATACAGGTCAGGCAGATCCCGCTGGCCCGCTCGAGGGCACGTGGCGTGTAGAGTCCGCCGTCTAGCGATGCGACAAAGAGCCGCCTGAGCAGCGCGAAGTCGGGCTTGATCACGGTATGATCGATTTTCAGAGCCTCGGCAACGGTGCGCATATTCCGGAAGGCCACGTCGCTGATGAAGCCGTTGTCGAAGGTAAAGGCTGTTACCCGCAGGTTGTAGCGGGCCTTGAGGAGCCAGAGGGTATACGTGCTGTCTTTGCCGCCGCTCCAACTCATCAGGGCGTGATAGCCAGGCGTCGGGCGTATCTCATCGACCAGCGCATCAAAGCGCGCGCGGAGTTGGGCACGTGCCGCTGCCGTTGTCTCGGGCTGCGGTTCGTTGCGACAGTACCGGCATATGCCTTCCTCGTCCAGGTCTGCACCTGGGAAGGTCTCTGGTAATACGCAACGCTTACAATATCTCATGGGTTGCCTCCTTGAGCGCTTGGGGAACGCTCGATCAGTGTTGGGGCTTTGGTTTCGTGCGGCGCCACTGCGTCCGCGATGAACAGGTGATGCAGCAATTGCGTGGAGAGGATGCCGGTGAGCGCCATCATCTCTCCCTCGCTCACGTGAGATGCGGTGCGGGCTTTGCTGGCTAGATGCGCCACGGCCTCGGGGGCGAAATAGCCGCTGTCTCGCAAGGCCTCTGGGGCCAGCAGCGCCTCGACGTACTCGGGCGGGTCGGCGAACAAGGCCGCTCGGATGGGCGCCCTGTACGGCTGTTTGGCGCGCCGGGTGATGGGCTCCGGTACGAGATCGGCGGCGCATCGCTTGAGCAGGTGCTTCTCGCGCAGGCGGTGCAGCTTGTAGTGGGGTGGCAGCTGGTTGGCGAACTCGATGACCCTGTGGTCCAGGAACGGAAAGCGCCCCTCGACGCTATGGGCAGCCAGCATCCGGTCGCCCTGGGATGAGAGCAAATAGGGGGACATAAAGGTGGTCACTTCCAGGTACTGCGCCTGGGCCAGGGGATCCCACGTCGCCAGCTGGCCATCGAGGCGTGCCAGAAAAGCCCCCAGCGGGTCGCGATCTTTCAGCGTACCGCGCAACTCGGCGGAGAAGAACCGCTGTTGTCGCGCCGTATTGCGCCACCGGAGCAGATGGGAATAGGCCGGCTGGTCGACGGGAACGAGAGCCTGTCCGAAGAAGGCCTGCAGGTAGGCGCTGTTAGCCTGTCCCAGCTCCGACACATAGGGATACAGCCTGCGCAGAAGCAGCGGGCGAATCTGAGAATCCGGATCGCGCGCCCAGAAACGCCGAATACGGTTCTCTTTGAAGATATTGTACCCGCCCAGGAATTCGTCGGCGCCCTCACCGGTCAGGACGACCTTGAAACCGGATTCGTGCACGAGCTGCGATAGGTGGTAGAGCGGTGCCGGTGAGGTGCGCAGCAGGGGCGCTTCAGCGTGCCAGATCACGGCGGGGAAGGCCTGGGCGACGTGCTCGGGGCTGCACTCGATGGTGCGATGTGCCGTTCCCAGTGCGTCGACCGCCATCTCTTGGAAGAGGCGTTCATCGTAGCCGCGGTCGCTGAAGGCCAACGAGAATGTGCAGAGCAAGCCCGGGCTCACCTTCCGCACCAGGGCGGTCACCAGCGTGGAGTCCAATCCGCCGCTCAGGTAGCTGCCCACCGGCACGTCGGCACGCAAGCGCAGGCGCGTTGCGTCCTCCAGCAAGGACAGTAGCGCCCCGGCAGCCTCGTCTTCTGCCATCACACGCTCCGTCCCCGCCGGCGGAAACGCCAGGCTCCAGTACCGGTGCGTTGCGGTCTCATCCTCGCGGGCCACCAGATAGTGCGCCGGCGGCAGCTCCAGGATATCCCGAAAGGCCGTCCGTGGGGCCTGGGGGGCCCAGAACGTGAACGTCTCGGCCAGTGCTACGGGGTCCAGGGCTGCTTCAACCCATGGGAGCTGGAGTAACGCCTTTACCTCCGATGCGAACGCCAGACCTCCGGGGAATTGCACGTAGTACAGCGGACAGATGCCCACACGGTCCCGCGCGAGAAAGAGCTCGTGGCGGCGGCTGTCCCAAATCGCGATCGCGAATTGCCCATTGAGCAGCTCCAGGCAGGCCGGTCCCAGGGTCTCATACAGGTGCAGGATCACCTCGATATCGGTCTGGGTCGTGAAGCGATGGCCTGCCCGTTCCAGGGCCGGTCGTAACTCGACGTGGTTGAAGATCTCGCCGTTGCACGCGATCCACAGCGTACCGGTCTCGTTGAGGATGGGTTGCCGTCCGCCTTCCAGGTCCAACACGCTGAGTCGAGCCGATGCCAGCCCGGCCTCGCCCTGGGCATAGGTGCCGCACTCGTCGGGCCCCCGGTGCTGGAGCAGCGTGATCATACGGTCCAGCAGACCCTGATCAGCGGGATGTCGCCCGCTCCAATCAACTATGCCAGCGATGCCGCACATGGTTCTCTCAGCAGGCGTCTGTCTTGTTTACCGTTGTCGGTGCGAGGCAAGGAGGCGCGGAACTCGACAATGCGCGGGACAAGGTGAGGCTCGAGATGCTGGGTGCAGTGGCGCAGTACATCCCGGTCGGTGAGTTGCGCCCCCGGACGGGGCACGATGATGGCCTTGACCGCCTCACCCAGGATCTGATCGGGGACACCCACGACCGCGGCTTCGGCAACGCCTGGCAGGCTGTAGAGGATGTGCTCGACTTCCTTAGGGGCCACCTTTTCGCCGCCGCTCTTGATGATGTCGTCGGTACGTGACAGGAAGTAGAAGAAGCCTTCCTCATCCTGCCTGAACAGGTCGCCCGAATAGAGCAGCCGCTCCGCTGGGTTGCGACCGGGCCGAAAGCGCGCTGCCGTCAGCTCGGGGGCGTTCCAGTATCCCTGCATCACGTGGGGGCCGCGAATCACCAACTGACCCGTTCCCCCGGGGGGCACGTGTTGCCCGCACTCATCCTCCAGCCAGGCTTCGGTGCCGGGAATGGGAATGCCGACCGATCCCGGGCGCCGGTCCAGCTCCTCCGGAGGCAGGTACAGGGCGCGTTTGCACTCGGTGAGGCCATACATCGAAAAGACACGCGCACGCGGAAAGGCCCGGCGCAGTTCCTGGATGTGGGCCACGGGGAGCGCCGCTGCCGTGTTCGTCAGGTAGCGCAGCGACTCCAGCGGGAACTTGTCCAGGTCCATCTGCAGAAGCGTTGCGAAGAGCGTCGGGACGCCAGGAAGGCCCGTCACACGCTCCTCGGCGATGCGCCGCAGCACCGCAGCCGGGAAGGCGAAGGAGCGCTCCAGCACGAGCGTTCCACCGAACAGGCAGACCATCAGCAGCTGGTAGAGGCCATAGTCGAAGGATAACGGTAGCACGTTGATGACGATGTCATCGGGGACGTTTTCCAGGTAGGTGGTGATGGCGGTCGCGGCAAACGCCACGTTGGCGTGCGTCGACATGACGCCCTTGGGCTCTCCGGTGCTGCCCGAAGTGTAGATCAGGCACGCCAGGTCCAGGTCGATGGTGCCCGGATGGGGTGGGCGGGGCGCCGGACCGGTGAGGAGTGTGGCCCAAGGGATAGCATAGCTGGGCGCCGGCCCGCCACAGGCGATAGCAGCCACGAGGTTCGGCGAGAGCTCGGCCAGTGCGCTCGATGGCGCCAGATTTCGCCCCGATGCGATGAGGAAGCGTGCGCCGCTGTCAGACAGGAGATAGCTGATCTTGTCCGGCTTGGTGGCCGGGTTGACCGGAACGAACACACCGCCAGCCTTGAGGATACCGAACAGCGCAACGACGGCCTCAACCGAGTTCGGCAGCCAGATCGCGACGCGGTCCCCGCGCTCCAGCCCCAGCGCGCATAGTGCGTGCGCGACCTGGTTGGCAAGCCGGTCGAGTTCTGCGTACGTGTACCGCTCGCCGCAGATCAGGGCGATCTTGTTCGGAGTCAGCGCCGCGCTGGCCTCAAGGAACTGGTGCACCAACGGCATGGGACGCCTCAAGTTTCGTCTGTATATAGTGAGCCAGCCGGGTCGCAGAGTCGAAGTTCTCCGGAACGATGTCCTGGTCGTTCACCGTAACCTCGAACGTGTCCTCAACGAACAACACCAGTTCCAGGACCCCGGTGGAGTCGATGATCCCGTTTTCGAGAAACGACGCATGGTTGTCTAGCAGCGTCTCGTCGTCGGAGAACAGGAAATTGCTCAGGATATAGCTGCGAATATGCTGCAGTATAGCCGATGTCATACGCGTTATGCCTCCTAATCACTAGTCCTCTATGCCAGCCATCGGCGGTGGTTGAAGCTACCGCGCGAGCGGCCGGCAGGTCCTCTGGCGCTCCAGCAGAGATCCAATAGACCAGAGGGACCTGATTTCTATTCTAAACATCGTAGGTGGGATTGGGGTGCACAAAAGCCTAAAAAAAGCCGAATGTCGGAGGCAGTTCTGCGATGGCGTTTTAGGCAATTTCCAGCATTCCATGGACCATTTCCCTACTATTGCCCTCTAGAATGGATGGTAACTGGATGTTCCGGTACTCAAGCGGGGGGAACGTAATGGCTACGTCTGGAATGGGACAGGAGCGTACGACGCTGTCGTGCGAGCTGTCCGATGGGCGGTTACAAGCGAGTGAGCGTGGGGTCGCGCGCTTCTGGATCACAGCGCCTCTTGTGCTGCTCGATGCCATTGGGATCGTGGCCGGTATGGTTGCCGCCTACTACGTCAGGTTCCACCTGCTCCCCTACTACTCGACCTTCTCTCCCGTGTTCTATGTGCGGCTCATCGCGCTTGCGGTGCCGGCTTGGCTGGCCATCTTCGCGCTCTACCGGCTCTACGACGACGAGACGTTGTTCGGCGGCACGAAGGAGTATGGTGCCGTCATCAATGCTTGTACTGCCGGCCTTGTGATGCTCACCTTCTACGAGTTCCTCGACGAGCCGCGAGATGCCGGGCTGTCGCGTGGATGGTTGGGACTGGCCTGGCTCTTTTCGGTCATGAGTACGGGCGCGCTGCGGTTCGGTTACCGGCGGTTTGTCTATGCTATGCGCCGTCGCGGCCATTTCCTGCGTCACGTGCTGGTGGTTGGCGCGAATCCGGAGGGAACGTTGGTCGCGCAGCAGTTGCAGGACGTACCGACGGGTGGCTTCAAGGTGGTCGGATTCGTCAACACCGGCTCGGAGACAGAGGAATTGGCGCCCGGCTCGCCGCCCATTCTGGGCGATCTTGAGGCGCTGCCGGAGCTGATCCGCCGCCTCAGGCCCGAAGAACTGCTCGTCATTCCCACGGCACTGAACCGCGAGGCGCTCCTGGATATCTACCGCGATTGGGGCACTGATCCCCATATGCAGCTCAGGCTATCGTCCGGGCTGTACGAGCTCTTCACGACCGGGGTTCACGTGCGGGATGCTGGATACGTGTCGTTGGTCTCCATCAACCGTACCCGAATCACGGGCGTCGATGCCTGGATGAAGACGGCGCTGGACTATCTGGGGGCCATTGTCCTCCTGATCCTGCTCTTGCCTCTCTTCCTGATCGTGGCGTTGGCGATCGCGCTTGACTCTCCGGGGGGCGTGTTCCACCGGCGTCGCGTGATCGGTCTCAACGGGCGCGAGTTTCACGCGTTCAAGTTCCGCACGATGCGGTCGGATGCCGATGCTTTCCTGGCGCAGCATCCCGAGCTCAAAGCGGAATGGGATGCGCAGGGCAAGGTGCGAGACGACCCGCGTATCACCCGTGTGGGGCGACTCCTGCGCCGGTTCAGTATCGATGAGTTGCCGCAGCTACTCAACGTGCTTGTCGGCCAGATGAGCCTCGTTGGGCCACGGATGATCACGCCGGAGGAACTCGCGCGTTTCGGTTGTTGGCAGCACAACCTGCTCACGGTCAAACCCGGGATGACAGGGCTGTGGCAGGTGAGCGGGCGCGCCGATCTATCTTACGACGCCCGTGTGGAGCTCGACATGCGGTATATCCGGAACTATACCGTATGGTTGGACGCCAAGATCATGTTTTCGACGCTCTTTGTTGTTCTGAGCGGGCGGGGGGCCTATTGACATGCCAAGCTGTGAAATGCTGGTCACGCGCGCGCCTGTTAGGGTGAGCTTCGGTGGTGGGGGTACGGATCTGCCTGCTTTCTACATGCGACACGGTGGGATGGTGCTGAGTACCTCGGTTTCCTACCATTCGTACGCGATTCTCACACCTGGCTCCACGAATGGCGCGCACATCGTCTCGGCTGACTACCATACTCTGGGGCAGAGGCCGCCAATCGAGGATCTGATCTGGGAGGGCGATCTCAGTCTTCCCAAGGCGGTCACGTACTATCTCAACGTGCCGCAGGACGTCTCGATCTTCCTGGCTGCCCAGATTCCACCGGGAACCGGGCTGGGGTCATCAGGCTCAATGACCGTTGCGCTGGTCAAAGCTCTGGCCTTCTGGTATGGACTCGATCTTGGGCCGGGCGAGGTGGCCGAACTGGCGTGCTATATCGAGATCGAGAAGCTGGGTATGCCCGTCGGCAAGCAAGATCAGTACGCCGCAGCCTTTGGCGGCCTGAACTGCATTACCTTTGAGGCGGATGGCGTTACGGTGGAGCCGGTGACCCTCGAGCCGGATGTCTGGTCGCGCTTCGAGTCCTCGTTGATGTTGTTCTTCACGGGGACATCGCGCCAGTCCTCCACGATCTTGCGCCAGCAGCGACAGGCCAGTGAGGCCGAGGATCCCGAGACGATCAAGCACCTGATGCGAATCAAGGCGCTGGGGCAGGAGATGCGCACGGTCCTGGAGCGTGGGGCGCTCGAAGATTTCGCCGGATTGCTGCACGCTTCTTGGCTGCAGAAACGCCAGGTGGCGAAGGGGATCACCAATCCGGACCTGGACCGGTATTACGCAGCGGCCCGGGAAGCGGGCGCTCTGGGCGGGAAAGTGACCGGCGCTGGGGGCGGAGGGTTCCTGCTGCTCTACTGTCCCGAACCCGACCAGCTCAACGTCGTCGCGGCTCTGTCTGAACTAGGGTTAAGGCGGTGGCCCCTGCGGCTGGATCGGGAAGGTGTCCAGGTGCTCCAGGCGCAGCCTGCCTTCAATATGCAACCGATGGCGGGGCGCGTGCCGAACACCATCTCGGCGATGCGAGACTGATCTGGCGCGAGCATCTCATAGACACGCGGGCTTCAACTTGGAAACGGAAGGGGAAAGGCGATATTATGGATGGGATAAGTCGGTATCTGGAAGAACTGCAGGGCGTTCTCGGTGCGTTGCCGTTGGCGCCCATACGTGAAATGGCGGATCTGCTGCTGGCCGCCAACAGCAAGGGGAGCACGATCTTCACCCTTGGTAACGGCGGGAGCGCGGCGACGGCCTCGCATTTTGCATGTGACCTGGCCAAGGGCACGATTGTGCCCAATCACCCTCGCTTCAGGGTCGTGGCGCTGACCGACAACCTGGCGCTGATGACGGCCTGGAGCAATGACGTCGCCTATGATGAGGTGTTCGCCGCCCAGTTGGAGAACCTGGCGCACCCCGACGATGTCCTCATCGCCATCAGCGGCAGCGGTAACTCACCCAATGTGCTGAGAGCTGTGGAGATCGCGCGCGGCCTCGGCATGATCACCGTGGGGCTGTCTGGCTTTTCTGGAGGGAAGCTGCGTGACCTGGTCGATCTTCCGATCGTGGTCCCCAGCGACTCCATGCAGCAGATCGAGGATGTGCATCTGGCGCTCTGTCATCTGATGTCCGTGGTGTTGCGCGAGGAGCTACAGCAGCGCGAGCCCAGCTTAGCCCAGGAGCCATCGGTATTGCCAGCCTGAACCGGGCCGGGCTAGACGAACGTCTGGCGCGCTGCCTGGCACAGAGAGACCTGGGGCTACTGTGACCGCACCCATGGACCGCGCAGTGTTCCTGGATCGTGACGGCGTCATCTGCCGTAACCGCCGCGACCACGTCAAGAGCTGGGAGGAGTTTGTCTTCCTGCCCGGCTCTTTGGCTGCGCTTGCGCGGCTGGCAGCCGCGCCGGTACGTATTGTCGTCGTCACCAACCAGGCGGTCATCAACCGGGGTATCGTGCCGGTGGCCACGGTCGAGGATATTCACGCCCGTATGGTCGATGCGATCCACGCAGCGGGCGGTCGTGTCGATCGCGTGCTCTATTGTCCTCATCGCCCCGATGAGCAGTGTGACTGCCGCAAACCCCAGCCGGGGCTGCTCAAGCAGGCTGCACAGGAGTTCGGCGTGGACCTCTCACAATCGTATGTCGTGGGCGATGCGCTCTCCGACGTCGGGGCCGCAAAGGCCGCCGGCTGTGCGCCTTACTTGGTGTTGACAGGACGCGGTTGGCAGCAGTGGTGGGCAAGCCTTCTAAACAGGGACAACGGTTTCGTGGTGCTGCCAGACCTGAACGCCGCTGTGACCCACATCCTGGAAGAGACCTGCACTTAGCGCAGTCCCTGCATCACGGGAATCCCCGTCGGGGCTCGCGTTGACGCGCCCCAATCCCCTGCTATAACCTGAACAACGCTTTGTCTCTCACCGCACCGCGCGTGAGAGCCCGCACCGATTCACGAAGTTGCCGGTTGAGGCCCAACTTTGCACACGGAGGCCGGGTCCATGGTCCAGACCATTCACGTCGTTTCTCATACCCACTGGGACCGCGAGTGGTACCGTCCCTTCCAGGTGTTTCGCGCACGTCTGGTTGACCTTGTCGATGCGCTGCTCGATCTGCTGGAGACAACTCCGGAGTACAGGGCCTTCCACCTGGACGGGCAGACGGCACTTCTCGAGGACTATCTGGAGATTCGTCCCGAGCAGGCGCCGCGACTGCAGCGGCTGATCGCTGAGGGGCGCGTCTTGATCGGCCCCTGGTACACACAGCCCGATGAGTTCCTGGTCAGCGGTGAAGCACTGGTGCGGAACCTGTTGCGCGGTCGTCGCGTGGCGTTGGCGTATGGCGGTTGTATGGACTTGGGCTATCTCCCGGACATGTTCGGCCATACGGGGCAGATGCCACAGATCGTGGCGGGCTTTGGCTTCCCGGCGGCGATTCTCTTCCGCGGTATCACCGTCGATCAGGTTCCCTCAGCGTTTGTGTGGCGGGGCGTGGACGGCACCGCGCTGCTGACGCTCAAACTGCCCGACGACACGGCGTACAGCAACTTCTTCTACGGCCTGCAGACCACGCTGGCTGCCGAAGGGCCGATCGACTGGGACGCCGCCGGCCGCCAGCTCGCCCAACTGCGGAGAGAGAGTGAGGCGGTGGCTGTCTGCGAGCACCTGCTGTGGATGGACGGCGTTGACCACGTGTGGGCCAATCCCAAGATACCGGCGCTCATCGAATACGCCAACCGGACACTGGACGGCGCCCAGGTGGTGCACTCCACGCTTCCAGGGTTCGTGGAGGCCGTACGTGCGGCTGCGCCAGATCTGACCGAACAGGTGGGCGAGTTGCGCCACGCCAACCGGGCATGGCGACTCCAGGCGCTGCTCGCCAACGTGGCTTCATCGCACATACGCCTCAAGCAGGCCAACCACGACGTTCAGATACTCCTCGAGAGAATCGCCGAGCCACTGAGCTCTATGGCTTGGCTGCACGGCGGCGCCTACCCGCGCGCGTTCCTGGATCTGGCGTGGAAGACGCTGTTGCAGAACCACGCGCACGATAGCATCTGCGGGTGCTCTGTGGATCAAGTGCATCGCGATATGCGCTATCGGTTCGACCAGATCGCCTTGATGGGTGGCATCGTTCGAGATCGCGCCCTAAACGTCCTCGCTGCGGCGACCGACACCGCATTCGTCGCCCCGGGCGACACAGCCTTTATCGTCTGCAACCCTGCCGCCTATGCGCGAACCGGCACGGTGCTCGTGGATGTCCCGCTCGGGGCGGAGCCCGCCGGGTCCCTGCGCGTCTACGGCAGCGCGGGGCACGCAGTGGAGCACCAGGTCTTGGGCGTCACGGCACGATCGCCTCTCACCCAGAAGCGCTTCGACATCCCTACGCGCGAGGAACGCCACGTTCACCGCCTTGCCCTGGCCGGCGTGACGCTCCCGCCGTACGGCGTTGTGGCGTTTGGCGCGGGCGCGGCGCCGGGTCCGCGACGCCCGCAGGGCTCGCTCTTCGCCGCGCCCCACGCGATGGAGAATACCTTCCTCTATGCCGCGATCGAGCGCGACGGCACGCTGACCCTGGTGCACAAGCCAACCGGGCGCATCTATCGCGGCCTGTTGGCGCTCGAGGACGGCGGGGACTGTGGCGACGGTTGGGTGTGGGTGCCCCCGCGGTTCGACCAGGTCGTGCTCTCGCGCGGCAGGCCGTTCGACCTCGCACGGGTCCACGACGGCCCGCTGGTGGCTGCGATGCGGCTCAGCCTGCGCCTGTTCGTTCCCCGCGGTCAAGAGCCGGCGCCCCACGAGGCCGATGCCGCCCGTGTGCGGCGAGCGGACGAGACCGTCGCGCTGCCGGTAGAGATCACGCTCTCGCTGGCGGCGGCGTCGCGCAGGCTGGACGTCGACGTCTGGGTAGACAACCGCGCGCAGAACCACCGGCTACGGTTGCTCTTCCCGACGGGCGTCGCCACCGATGACTGCCTTGCCGAGGTCGCCTACGATGTCGTGCGGCGTCCTATTGCCCTGCCCGATAGCCACAACTGGCGTGAGCCGCAGTTGGGCACCTCACCGCACCAGTCCTTCGTTGGCGTGGGCGATACGCGGGGCGGGCTGGCGCTCTTCACCGCTGGGACGCCCGAGTATGAAGTCGTCGACGACCCGCCGCGCACGCTCGCCATCACTCTGCTGCGGGCGTTCGGTCGCGGCGCCGGCGAGCCACACGAGTACCTGGACAGCCAGGAGCCGGGGCCTCACACCTATCGGTTTGCGATCTACCCGTTTGCCGGCTCCTGGGCCGAGGGCGGGGTGGTGCGCGAGGCGCGGCTTTGGGCCGTAGCGCCGCTGGTCCGGGAGGTGGCGGCCCCAGAGGTGCCGGCGCGCGGGGATGGTGGGTTGCCCACCGGGCGGTCTCTGCTGTCGGTCACCGGCACCGGGATCGATGTCACGGCGGTCAAGCTGTGCGAGTCCCGCGACACGCTCCTGCTCCGCTGCGTTAACCTATCGGAGATGCGGCAGCAGGCCGAGTTGGGCGCCCATGCCGTGGTTCGCGAGGCCTACCGGGTGACGTTGGCAGAGGAACGGCTGGCGCCGCTCCCCGTGGCGGCGGGCGGCACGGTGCGCCTGACCCTGGCTCCGCGCGAGATCGCCTCGGTGGAGCTAGTGGTCGACGCGGGGGCGTTAGGTCACTGAATCACGTCCCGAAGACGTCGCGGATTGCCTCGAGATAGCCCATGCCGTGCTCAGTATCCGGCTCCAGATAACTGCTCTCGGTCCACTCATTCCAGGCGTTGAGCGTTAGGACTCTGGCAGCGGCGGGCCGGCGCTCTAGCCGGGCCTTGGCCAGCTTCAGGGCCAGCCTGAACTGGGCCGGTGTGTTGTTGGCCAGGGTAGCGGTAAAGGGGTAGCCCGCATCAAGATAGGGTCCGGACTGGACGGTACGGGGGCTGGGATCCCAGCCCATCGTGATGTTGGGATAGTAGGGCAGATCGAAGTCGGCCTCAGCCCGATCCCAGTACGCGAAGTACTTGTCCCGGGCAACCGCATAGTCTGTCTCGGGAAAGGTATCCATCACGTCATGGTGGATCCATACGTAAGAGGTGAAGCTGTCGAAACCCAGGAGATTGATCAGGGTGTTGGGATCTGTCGGCACCTTCTCGCCGGGCAGGATCGTGCGGTTCCATACGATGGCATTCAGGTGTAGGTTGGGGAAGCCCGCGGCCTGGACCTTGGCACGGAATCTGTCCAGTGCGGCGCGCGTTTCCGAGACCCCTCCAAAACTCACGACGAGCCTGTGCAGATCGTAGCACGAGAAGTAGGGACAGCCTGCGATAGACCAGTAGGAGGGGTGCTTGAAGTAAGTCTCGATCACGCGCTCGACGATGGCGTCAAAGGTCACGCGGCTTACGGCTCCGGGATAGAGCACCCTGGCATCCTCGATCGGCCTTGGGCTCAGCTTCGCAGGGTGGATGTCGACCCAGTCATGGTTTGCCCAGTGGATGGCGAACCTCAGACGGTCGTTGTTCGGTGCATGCAGAAAACCCTCTTCCAGCGCCCGAATCAGGAACGGACCATCGTCGTAGTGGTACCAATCGAAGAGGAAGACGTCAATGCCGTGATCTGCTGCCCCATCGATCTTCCTCGCCATCACTGCCGGGTCTGACTCGTCTTCGTAACCCCATAGCGGGACGCGAGGCTGGCGATGTCCCGGAAAGCGGGGCCTGGCGAGCTTGGCGAGCTCCCACTCGGTCCAGTTCGCGCCGTGGGTCAAGACGTTGCGCGGATCAATATGGTAGTTGGGAAAGTAGTAACAGGCGATTGTGTAGTCTTGTGGCATGGTGAGCTCCTTCCGCTCCAAGCGGTGATCACTGGGCGTCGCGGCCGTCGCGTGCCTTGAGCACAGTGGAGATGGCGTCCAGGTGGGCCGTGCCTTCCGCCAGCGTTGGCACGATCCAGCCCCCCTCGTCGTTCTCGTTCCAGGCGTAGATCAACACGGCCCTGGCCTCTGCGGCGTCAGGATGCGCGTCGACCCAGTCAAGCCCATGCGCCAGGTGGGTGGCAAGCTCCTCGGGGGTGGGGCGCTCGTAGTACTCATCGAGGCTCCCTCGCTGTCCTTCCCAAGGCACCGGGTTTTCCACGCGAGGACGCCGGTCCCAGCCAGAAGAGACCAGAGGAATCACAGGGGCACCGGTGTCGCGCATCTCGTCCCACCACTGCTCGGTGTGTGCGGCAAGCGCGGCATAGGGCGCGCGTAGGGCGCCACCGCTGGATGCATAGGCGCTGATCGCGTCTCCGCGCAGGAACTGCATCGTCATCCGGGCCTGTCCGGCGACCCAGTGCTGCATAACGATGTAGGGGTCGCCCAGACCAGCTTCCTGCGAGGCGGATCGTAGCGCGGCGAAGGCTGTGCGCGCTTCCTCCCAGGACGCGAAGGCCCCCTCGCCAACCATGTGCTCCGGGGTGAAGATGTAGAGGAGAGGTCGCTCTCCGGCGACCCGTTGGTAGGTAGGTTCCCGGAAGTAGGACAGGTAGCGCTCTACCTTGGCGTTCCAGCCATCGAGGCCGCCGCTGCCGATCCGGGTGCCTTCAACGATCATACAGAAGTTGATTGCCGACACGTACTGGCTGGAGAGGTAGTGCTGCAAGCCGAGGCTCATCGGACTGTCGGGCTCATAGGTCACGAAGGCCCAGTAGTCGAGGCCTGCAGCGCTCGCATAGCCGATCTCCCGATCCATCACCTCTTGGGTCGCCCCCTGAATCACAACCTCGGTCTCCGACACCACCTCAGCGAAGAATGGCAGGCGGGTGTGCCAGTAGGCCGGACCCAACGAGCGCTCCACCGCCCGTCCGGGCTCTCCCAGCTTGCTGTGCCAGGCGTCCCAACGAATCGCGCCGACGGCAATCGACGCCAGCGGGGTGAGTTGCACTTCCATCGTCTCCTCCGTCAAGAGTGTAGGTGGCGTTGGGGCCGACGTGGCTGCGGGAACGCCCTGACCGCACGCACAGATCGCCGCACCCACCACGCAGAGGGCCAGGGGTTGCCAAACCGTCGTCATGCTGCACTCCCCAGCGTCACCGCTTCGTAGAGGCGTATGCGGCGGAGGAGCAAGATCAGGATTAGCACCATACCGGCGAACAGGAGGCCGAAGACCCCGTAGACCTGCGCGACATGCTCCCAGGCGACATTGACGACCATCGGGACGAGGTCGCGTGCAGAGACGGTGCGGCTGACCTGCATATAGGGCACGAACCCGTGGCTGACCGCGAGCCCGATGGCTGTGCCTCCCAGGGCCCCCATCCCCAGGAGAAAGGCCAGCTCCCAGACCATAAGCGCTGTGACCTGGGACCGGGAGACCCCGATAGCGCGGAGTGTGCCTACCTCGAGGGTCCGGCGTTGCAGCGAGAAGAACACGTACAGGGTCAGACCCAGAACTGCCAGACCCGCCGCGATGAGGAACCCCATAGAGAGCACGCCCAGCAGCCCCTGCTGCTCGGGCCGGAGCCGGGCAGCCTGGACCCGGACCTCCGGCGCATCCCAGCGCTGGATGTTGAACTGCACCGACTTCAGGGTCTTCGCGATCGTCGGGTGGTTGGCGCCAGCGGTGGTGCGAAGCCAGACCGAGTGCGGAAAATGGCCGCCCGCCTCCTGGAACAGGTAGTCGAGGTTGCCGACGTAGATGGGGTCCTCGTGGTCGGTCCATCCGGGGAAGCCGTCGAGAAAGCCTGCCACTGTTAGGTCTAGCGCGACTTCGTGGAAGACGAGGACCTTGCCGGGATCTGCAACCCGTACCGTCAACCGGAGGGGGGCGCCTAGCGTCAACGCCTCCGCTTCAGCGAGGGCGCGCGACACCAGAACGCCGTTGGGTGCGATGGCCAACTGGTTCATCAATGCCCCCATGCTCTCGACGGCGAACTCCGGTTGCCAGTAGGCCACGCTGGCGAACTCCGCACGGTCGATGCCGATGTAGGCCCCCGACCTGGACGACTGTCGTCCAGGTCGGCTCACCTCGTACCAGCCCACCCGCGTGGCCGCCTCCACACCCGGTGCTTTCAGGTGTTCCTGCACAGGCAGGAACCTCCAACGGGGAATATCTCGCAGCCCCATCTCCTCAATCCAGGCCTCCGCAGCGACGGCATCCTCCCAGGGGCAGGCAAGCGCCGGATCGGTGATACACAGTTTCTCGATGAGGACGTCCAGCTCGATTTCGGTGTTCTCGCCGACCTCCTCGAGTCGCATGTCGGCGCCGATGGCTTGGTATGCTTGGTCCCTGGCGTGGTTGTCCAGGGTCTTGGCCAGCGAAGATGTGAAGACCGCGAGGCTGAGGGAGAGGCCAAGGAGGACCAAGGGTGCCGTATAGCGATGCAACGAGCGGGAAACCTGACGCACGGCCAGCACCACGGCGACGCCCGGGGTCCACGAAAGGCCCTGGGCGACCACCTCGGCGAGCACCGGTAGGATGCGGATGCCGACGAGGGCAAGCGCCAGCGTGGACAATGCGGGCACCGCGAAGAGCAGCGGGTTCTGCGTCAGAGTCTCCAGGGCGCTCTCGTCGCCGCCGGCACCCAGACTCCCCTGCATCCGCAGCAGATATGCGCCATAGGCTGCAATCGCCAGCAAGATGAGATCGACCCCGCCTCGCAACCACCACACGCGGCGTCGCATTCGGCCCTGCTCCTGGCGATAGCTCACGATCGTATGGCCCAGACGATGCCCGGTGTGGGCGACCATCGCGACCACGGTAAGGGCTGCAACGGCAGCCCCCAGCGCGATGGCCGGGCCGTCCAGCGGCGGACGTACCGCGTGCTCCCCGCTGAAGTTCAGGAAACTCAGGATGCCGCTCATCTCGCCGGCCAGCGTCTGCCCCAGGAACAGCCCCAGTCCCGCAGCAACACACGCGAGCACCGCTCCCTGCACGCCTGCCATACCGAGTAGCTGCCATTGGGTTGCGCCCCGGCTGCGCAGGATGACGACCTCCGCCATCTGGCGCTGCACCAGGAGGCCGGCGATGTAGTTCACGAACACGATGACGCTTGCGAACACCGGCACGCCGAACGCGAAGAGCGTGACCGTCAGCCAACGGGCGGCAGCTTGATATTCACGCAGGGCTGCGTCGGCTGGCGCGGCCATCAGCGAGGTGTGGGGGAGGAGTGTGTCGACGCGTTGGGGAAGGGTAGCCAGCCGGCGCAAGAACGCATCGGCCTGGGCGGGCCGGAAGGCGTCACCGTCCAGGATGAGGTACCACATGGCCACGTGCACCTCGTCCTCCATCAGCCCCGCGAGCTGCTGTGCGTAGATCTCGTCCGTGACCAGCAGCAGGTCTTCGGGGAGGCGCTCGGGGTTGTAGAACCAGTAGAGGTTGTCGCGATTCTTGGGTTGCCATACGCCGGCCAGGCGAACGGCGAACCGCAGGGACTCGATGCCGTGGGGAACGTCGCGTTGCGCGACCGCAGTGTAGGTTTGCCCCACCTCCCACTGTGTCACCTGCTGAAGCTGCTCGCTGATGAGCACTTCGATGACGCCGGGCTCCGGTGCGACCCGCGGCAGAGTCCCCTGCGTTAGCGTGATGTAGTGCTCGATGTCGCTCTGGTAGCCGAGGCTGAGCTTGGCGTGTGGAGCGACCGTTCTGGTGGGTTCGACACCCGGGGGATACAGCTCGAATTCGCCGGTCGTGACGTAGCTGATGGCACCCAATTGCGGCAGCCCCAATGCTGGGGCCGCGCGCTGCCGCAGGAAAGCGTCGACCTCGCCGAGGTCCTCCCACTGCAGGGCGCCGTGCTCCGCGCCCTTGTACCGGAACAGCAGCGCAAACGCCGGCATGCTGCGCCGTTGGTCAAACAACTCGGTCTGCAGCAGCCGGTTATAGATGGTGTTGGTATAGAGAGGAATGGCCGCGCAGAAGGCAACCGCGGACGTGACCCCGATCAACAGCAATACCTCCAACCCAAGCTGTCGGCGGAGTCGCTGGAACGCGATGCGCACGGTGGAGACTATCCTGACCAGCATTACGGTTCACCGAGGCGCCCGCTGTCTCTCGCGGGCCTCGCCGGATTGGGGGGCCAAGCCGAGGGTGAGGCGGCGTCCCTGGGCCAAGTTGTGCCATCGTCCGCGGGCCACCTCTGCTTGCCTTGCGATACCAGTGTGCGGCCCAAGGGTTCGAGGCGGCGCAGCGCGCCTGTCCTAACCAATCGTGCCAACAGCCGCTGGCGGTTCAGGGCACGATATGAAAACATCTCCCGTCGCCAACCATGCCCAGCTCGGCTATTGCCGCCTCCAATTGCTGTCCCAGATCGGCAGAGAGCGCTCCGGCCAGTTCCTGAGTATCGACATCCAGGATGCCATCGTCAGCCATAGCGGCCAGCGGGTCGAATCCCAGGGCGCTCCGGTTGAGAATGCTGGCAGCGGGCTGTGCGCCATCGCCGAAGAGCACATCGAGTGCAAAGGTCATCTCGAGGTCAGCGACCTCTCCCCCCTCCAGAATCCCCCGTTTCTCAGCTGCGCCCTGCCCGTGCCGGAAGTACTCGCCGCACAGGTAGCCGCCTACCTGGTCGAACTTCAGGGTGAAATCGATCGTCTCCGCGTCCTTCAGGGCGCGCCCAACCAGGACCAGCGCGTATCCCGCGTATTCGCCTGCGGCAGCAGGCGTCATCTGCCAGGAAATGGCGTTGTACTTGCCGGGCTCCGCATCGGCGATCTCGCCGACCAGCACGGCGCCGTCGCCATCGGGGTCGTTCTGGGCGATGTCGACGGTCGTGGGGCCGGGCAGGATGGCGGCTTTCTCATAACGGATGAGGTCGCGCGCGTAAATCGGGTCGTAGGGCGGTTGAGACTGATAGCCGGTCACGTCGGTCACAGTGATGAACATATGGTTGAAGACCATCTTCCAGCCATCCTTCGAGACCATCCCCACACGCACAGGATCCCCGCCGCTGGCGTAGAACTGCAAGGTGCCTGCGCCCGACCCCTGGGCATTGCACCCTGCGACAACCATCAGCAGCAAGCTCACCACGACCAACAGTTTGGCTTCGCGCATCACATACCTCCTCAGGAACCAGACGCGACTCAACAGGCTCATGCAGCCTTTGCCAGTATCATCCCCCTTGGGCTGGACGCAAAGCGCGCCTAGGGCGCCTGGCGCTTTACGTAGGGGCCCATGCCCAGTTGCTGGGGGCAGCGGTAATCGGGAAGGTTGTCACGCGCGGTGAACACCTCGCGCACGGCTTGTAGATAGCGAAAACCGCCGTAGGCATGGGGGGCGATGTAGTGTCCCTCCGCCCATTCATTCCAGTTGTCCAGCAGCAGCATATTGTGAAAGGGGCTGGGCATCGGGTGTGTGGCCATCATGTCGGCCACCCGCTCGAGCAGATTGCGCCACGCTTCCGGCTCCAGCAGGTAGCGGATCATCGTGTCGGGGTTGACCCAAGGGGTTGCCGGGTTGTCCGACCGCCAGGGCCACGGATCCCAACCCATCGATGCCGTGGGAATGCTGGGCAGCACTGCGTCCTCGATCCGCTGTCGCATGATCCGCATCTGGTAGTCGATTGCCTGCTCCGCCGTGGGGAACTGCGGTTCGGGATGCCAGCAGTAGGCGAACGACGCATCGAACCCGGTGTCTTGCATCTCGAGCAGCAGGTCGATGTCCCATAGGCGGTGCTCAGCCAGGAGGGTCAAGCCCGCGAACCCTGCAGCACGGCAGGCCTGGCGCATCTGGGCGAGAGCCTCGCGGACCTGGGCCGTGCCGCCGAGCTGTTCGAGCATCGAGCTGAGATGGTAGACGAACAGCACCGGCTGATCATCCAGCACGAGGTAGTTGTCACGTGTGAAGTAGTTCTCGATCCAGAAGGGCAGCAGGTTGTCCATCAGATCGTCGAGGCCCGCCACCTTACCACGCGTGCCGTAGTTCTCCCACATGATGGCAAAGCGGAAGCGATCTGCATACCGGGCCCGGAAGAGACCTTCGTGTATAGCGTGTCCCAGGCGTGCGGCCTCGACCGTTACCGGGTGTCCCACGTTGCTTAGCTCGCGGTACCAGCAGTAGACAAAGAACTGGATACCGTGCTCAAGGCACCACTTGATCTCCCAATCCGTAACGTCGGGCGTGCCCTCCTCGTAGTATCCCAAGATCGGTGTTCGATCGGGATAGTCAACGATCGCATCAAAGCCGCGGTGTTGCCCAGACTTCCAACCGGGGAAGTAGTGGACGCCGATGAGAAAGTCCGTGCTGACAGGGCTGGGCTCCGGCACATAGGTCGGGAGCTGGGGAAGGATATAGGACATCAGAACCTCCATGGCATAGATGCGTCGCGGAAGCGCGCGGCGATTCCATTGCCGGGCCTTGCCGGCAGGTGGGCCGCGCTGCCACACATAGCGCTACACAAAGGCGGCTTCATCAGCCGTGAAGCCGACAATCATCGAGATGATCTCTTGCCGGGTCGTCTCCGCAGTGCGGCGCGTGCCCACCATTTCGCCGCGGAACATCACCGAGATCTGGTCAGCGATCTCGAAGACCTGCGACAGGTTATGGCTGATCAAGATGACGGTCTTGCCTCGGTCTCGCAGTGCGTTGATGAGGTTGAGTACCTCGCGCGTCTGCTCCACGCCCAGGGCAGCCGTAGGCTCATCCATAATGATGATCTCGCCGCCGCGAATCAGAGCCCTGCCCACCGCGACAGCTTGCCGCTGACCGCCGGAGAGCCTGGAGACCAATTGGCGTACACTGGGGATGCGCGAGTGTATCTCTTCCGAGAGCACGCGTTCTGCCTCGCGTTGCATGCCCTTGTGGTCCAGGAAGAGATTGAGCGGGCCATGGGTCAGCTCGTCGCCCAGGAACATGTTCATCACGACATCGCGGCTCTCCACCAGAGCCAGATCCTGGTACACTGCGGCGATGCCATGCTCGAAGGCATCATCAGGCGTGCGGATATGAGCCTGCTTGCCGTTGACGAGGATTTCACCTTCATCGGCGACCAGCGCGCCGGTGATGAGCTTGATCAGTGTGGACTTGCCGGCGCCGTTGTCGCCTACCAACGCAGAAACTTCGCCGCGCTTGATCTTCCACGAGACGTGTTGCACGGCGCGCACCGCGCCGTAGGACTTGCAGAGACTGCGGGTTTCTAGAATCGTATCCTGGTTCTCCATAGTGATCTCCGGCATAGGGGTAGAAAGGCTCAGGTCTCCGGTCCGGCGGCACCAAAGCGCGTGCCGCAGTGCCCACATCGGTAGGCCTCTGAGAGAGACTCCGCCCAATAGACGTTCGCATCGCGCGGCACGCGACGGATCTGCTCCGTGCGGTGACACTCCGGGCACGCAACAGACCCATCCTGATGTAGACGCGCGAGGTCGACAAGTCTCACATTGGGATAGACGGGAGGTGTGGCTTCCAGGTGCTCATCCAGCAACATCCTCAGCCGCGCCTGGATGTCTGCGGCGCCAGGTGAATCGAACAGGTTACAGCGTTCCAGCGGATCGTGCCCAAGGTCAACCAGGATGCCAACGCTGGGTTGGGGATCCATCTCCAGGCTGAGCTTCCAGTCGCCCTCGCGGACCATGACATAGCGTGTGTCATTCACGCCGCCCGCGATCTCGCTGAAGACCGGTCGTGCGGTTGTGGCGGTTCCCCGACGAAGCCACGGGGCCAGGTTGTCTTCAGCGAGCGTGTCTGGCACGGCCAACCCGGCCAGCGACAAGAGCGTGGGCAGCAGTGTGCGCGTCTCAACCGGGGCCTCCAAACGCACACCGCGGGCTATTCCGTCAGGGTACCAGTAGAAGTAGGGCACGCTAACAACCGGTTCAAAGAAGGTGCCCTTCTGCACGCGTCCGTAGTCACCCAGATGCGTGCCGTGGTCGGAGACGTAGGCGACGATGGTGTTTTCCAGCAACCCGCGCGCGCGCATCCAATCGAGGAGGCGGCCGAACTGCTGATCGACGAACGCCACCTCTCCATAGTAGTAGCGGCGCAGCTTGCGGATCTGGTCGGCGGTGAGGGCATCGCTCAGGGCCCCGTGGTGGGCCCAGCGCAGGCTGCCCTCGGGTACGGAGTCCGCCTCTGGTGGGAGCGCGATCTCGGCCTCCCCGATCAGCGTGTCGAAGGGGACGGGGGGGACGACGGGCGTGTGCGGAGCGCTAAAGGATAGGCGAAGCAGGAAGGGCTGATCGTCCGAGCCGCGCGCCAACCAGGCCATCGCTTCGTCGACAACCTCGTACTCGCGCTTCTTTGCCGCAGGTTCCGGAAAGCGACCGCCCAGTACCCACCCAAACGGGTGCTTGATCACGTCGTAGTCGGCCTCGTCATAGCTGTCGGCGTACCCGTAGCAGTCGACGGCGTCACTGATGACCAGGTTTTTCTCCGTCTCAAACGCCTGCTGTGATCCGCTATAGTGCTGCTTGCCAAACGAGGCCGAGCGGTATCCGGCGTCGATGAAGCGCCGCGTGAGGTAGTCCCGTTCCAGTTGGTGCGTTCCCAGGTTCGTCCAGACGCGCGTCTGGCTGGGATAGTCGCCCGTGAGGATCGACTCCCGCGCCGGCTGGCAGACGGGTGACGGCGTGTAGGCATGCTCGAACACGACACCCTGAGCTGCCAGACGGTCGAGATTGGGCGTGCGTGCCCATGCTGACCCATAGCACCCCATCGAGTCTCGGCGCTGCTCGTCGGTCATCAACCACAAGACGTTGGGCGGTCTTCGCGTGTGCATCGTTCGGTCTTCCCCTTCGATGGGACTAGTCCCTCAGCAACTTGCGCATCCGCAGGTAGGTCACGTTGATGATCAGCGCGCCCAGGAAGGTCACCCCGCTGATGAGATACCTTTCCGCGGTTCGCATGTCAAGGATGTTCATCCCGTTGTCCTGAACAGCGCCGAAGATGAGCGCCAGGAGGATGTTCTCGATTCGACCCACGCCGCCGAAGATACTGACGCCACCCAGTATGACGGGACCGAGGTTCCAGTTGATGCCCCCGGTGGACCCGTACAAGAGGGTCAGGCCAGCACGAGCGGTCGAGAAGACCCCCGCCACAGCTACCAGGACCGCAGATATCACCAGCGTGGTCCGCGTGACCCGCTTGACCGGCACACCCGAGACGGTAGCCGCATAGGGGTTCGCACCGATCGCGTAGATATGAGCTCCCAGCCGGGTGTGGTTGAGGATCACGTAGAGCACCACCAGCGTGGCGATAGCGAACCAGACGGTTGCCGGGAGTCCCAAGATGTCGTGATAGATCACGTCCTGCAGTTGCGGGCGATTGACGGCGATCATCTGGTTGTTGTGGAAGAACATCGCGATGCCGATGTACACGCTAACCAGGGCGAGGGTCGCGATGAGGCCGTTGACCTTCAGATCCACGACCATCACGCTGGTGGCGAGACCCATGAGCGTAGCGATGATGACCACGACGATCAGCGACGGAAGGACCGGCCAGCCATTGAGCTGGAAGAGCACGCCCAGAATCACCGAGATCAGGCCCGAGACGCCCCGGGTCGATGCATCGATCTGTCCCACGAGGGTCGTGATCATCAGGGCGCCGGCCGTCAGGGTGCTGAGCGCCAATGACATCATCAGGTTGCGGAAGTTCTGGTATGAGAAGTAGTTCTTGTCCCAAGCCAGGGCGCCGTAGACGATGACCAGGATGGCAATCGACGGGTAGAGGTAGTTTCCCAGGACGAATTCCAGCAGCGTCCTGCGTCCGGCTGGGGTCTGGAAGAGTTCTTTCAGCTTCAGCAGATGTGTGCGCATAAGTTCCCTCCCGGCTCTCAGTCTATCTGCAGTTGAGAGCGGATGCTGTCCAACACCACCGCCAGCACAATCGCCAACCCGTACGCGATGACTCGCCACTGGGCAGGCATATTCAGCAGACCCATGCCCACGGTCAGGATCGAGAAGAAGAGCAGTCCCAGCAGCGTTTTCCAGAGGCTGCCCCGTCCACCGCGGAGCTGCACGCCCGAGATCGTCGTCCCGATGAGCGTGATGGGCACCGCCAGCGCGCCGGCCGCAGAGGCCGACGCTGCCGAGAAGGCACCCGTATCGCCCACGTAGGTCACCCGGGCGCACAACAGGATCGACGCCAGCACGGACCCGATCGTGATGCCCATGAGACAGAAGATCGTCACGGCGGACACTCGGATGCCCACCAGCCGCGCGACAGAGGGGTTGGTGCCCACGGCATAGATGTGTGCGCCCAACTTGGTGTGAGAGAGCATCACGGAATAGACGAGGTAGATAGCGAACATCAACCACACCGTCAAGGGTATGTTGAGAGGTCCTCGCTCGAGCAACTCCCGCAGCACCGGCGTGCGAAACTCGATCTGAAAGTAGGTGGACCCCCAGGTCTGGGTGATCACGCGCCCTATGCCTTGGGCGAGTGAACCTACTGCCAGCGAGGCGATGACCGCGGGCGCGCGCACCTTGAGGACGACCCAGCTGTATAGCCCACCGATCAAGATCGCCATCAGGACTGCCAGCAAGATGGCCACGGGCAAGGGGAAGCCGACGATCGTGAAGAACAGGCCCGCGACAACGGCGCCCAGCGCGCCTACCGGAACGGTACCTAGGTCAACGTTGCCGCCGATCTGCGCCGTAGCGTAGAAGGGCATCAAGACCCCGATCATGCTGGCGTTGAGCAACATAAGGCGTAGGGCCTGAGGGCGATAGAAGCGGTCGCCCAGCGTGAACGAAAAGTACAGCAGTTCTACCAGCAGCACCACGACGATGCCGTTCTTGAGGATGAACAGCAGAATGGGGTTACCCATAATGATGCGTCGCCAGCGCGCGGATCTGGTCTCCGCACCGACTTCCGTTACCAAGAAGCTGCTACTCGTCATATGCGCCTCCACCTTCTATCCGGGATCAGGCCATTTGCCAACAGAGGTGTGCGACGAACACCTGCTCCCGTTCAGGGTGTTATCCAGGTAACCAAGGATGGTTGGGACGGGACCACGGTCCCGTCCCAACCGCAACTATGCCCAGCCTACTCACACGCGGGCGGATCGCCGTACAACTGAACGAACCGTTCCTCGATATTCTCCTGGGTGGTTGTGAAGCGTGGCTGGTAGGGCACGAAGTGCTCGCCCTCAAGGATGGCCAGAGCGGTCTCGACCCAGCTCCAGCCTTCGCAGTAGGGCTGGAACTCCAGGTATCCGTAGAAGCCCTCCGGCTTGCAGTAGAGCATCTCTGCCGGTGTCTGGTCGCCGCCCATCGTGACCATCATCAGGTCAGACTCACGTCCGGCCTCCTTGGCCGCATTGTAGGGGGCGATGGCCATGCCATCCCAGCAACCGGTGAAGGCGAAGACGCCGTCGGGATGCGCGGTGAGCTGGTCGAGCAAGAAGGCCGAGGCATCCACGCCGGCCGCCGTATCTGCCTGCAGGACATGCTCTTCGTCCAGTCCCATGGCTTCGACGACGACGTCGCGGAGTGACCCGGTCCGGTCGAGACAGATCGCGATGCTGCTTGCCGTGAACTCGACGAAGAAGAGCTCGCGGCCCGCCCAGTCACCGGCCATCCTCTCTTGCAGGCCCTCGACCATCAACTCGCCGCCGGCCAGGCCGCTCCGGGCATCGCCGATGCCGTAGACGTAAGGCGACCACTCACTCCGGCCGCTGTCGATCGACAGGAAGATCGCGCCGGCATCGAAAGCCGCCTGGGCGACGGGATCGCGGACGTCGGGCCCCTGACCGACGAGCCCTATGACGTTCGGTTCCTCGAGCAGCACGGTGTTGGCCATCTCGATCACGGCGGTGCCACCAGAACCGGCGGTGTCGCCTTCGACCAGCTCGACGCCGTAGAACTCTGCGGCTGCCTCCATACCCTTGGCGACTGTACCGTGGAAGGGGTGGCTCTTCAGAACGTGAATGAAGCTGAGGACCCATTCCTCATCGAATTCCTTGGGCAGGGTAGCCACAGGCTGGCACGCCTCAGGGCCAGTCGCGGCACTGACCTCAGCAGGATCCCAGTATTCGACCGGGGGCGGTGTGACCTCGACGACGGTCTCGACTTCCTTGGTCACCACGACTTCCTTCTCGACTTCCACCTCGACCGTTGTCTCAACGATCTTCTCGATGACCTGTGGCGTTGGGGTCGCGCAGGCGGCGAGAACCAGGCTCAGGCTCAGAACCAGCAGCATCAACTTAACAAGACGCATAGACATGTCAGTCCTCCTCACTCAATGTACGCTTGGTGGGTACGCAGTTGGGCCGAATGGCCATCGCTATTGCCCGAGATCACGTCATGGACACCCCCTCTCTCTCGCTCACACCTTCTGCGATTGGCGTCATATCAAGTGGTCTCCGAGACCGTTTGCTCCGCGAGAACGGCTTCCTGTGAGAGGTAAGTGTGTTCCACGAACACGGCAGGAGGCACGGCTTTGCCGCGGAGAAGATCGCGCGCTGTGCGCAGCAGTCCCGGTCCGTACAGCTCGGGATGGAGGTCGACCACCCCAATCAGGCAGGTGTCCGGGCGGGCCAGCTCTTTCAGTATCGCCGGAGAGTCCGATCCAAAACTGACCACCGCGAACTGGTCGCATCGTCCGGCATTGCGTGTCGCTTGCGCAAACCCCAGGGCATCCTCAGGAACCAGGCAGACGGCTCCGACACGTTGGTCGGCGGAGATGGAGGCCAGCACGCCGTTCAGATCCGCCTGGACGCGCGCAACCGCTTCCTCCGAAGTCGTCCAATCACCCGCAAGCTCCAGCTTGCGCACTTCCGGGATGCGTAGCTGTAACTGGAGCGCCTCCAGGGCGGCGTTCAGACGCGTGCTGGGCGTCAACCCACTCAGGTAACCCTCGCCGGTCCACCGCTCCAGACGCACGCCATTGTCCGCTTGCATCGTGCCGCCGCCCATGTTCGTGACCAGCAACAGCACGTCCAGCTGGCCGCCCCAATGGGCCTGAACCCACCGTGCCAGCTCTTGCCCGGCGGTCACGCCGGCGGCGTCGTGGTCGCATCCGAAGTGAATGGCGGCGACCATGGGGATATCGATGGCGATCACCGGCACCTCGGCCAGCCGCGTCAACCGCCGCACCGGGCGCGTGGCAAGGCCCGAGCCGTCATACTCGATCAGCAGGTCGATGCCTTCTTTCAGCAACGCCTCGGCGTTGCGTACCGCCATCTCCATCTTGTTCTGGTTGTCGGTCACCAAGAGCTCCATATCTGACATCTGCTCGGCCGCCTGCTCGACGCTCTGGCGCACGGCCCGTGAGAACCAAATGCCGTCGCTCAGATTGGCAAAGCCGACGCGCATGAACTGGCGGTCGCTCGTTCGACGCCGGTGCGTCTGGTGTCCGCCTTCCCAGCAGAGGGTGACCTGGCCTTCCCCTTCTTCGGCCAGGAGCTGTGCTTGTTCGTGGCTCAATCCCGCGTCGGTGAAGATACGCCGCGCTTCGGACAGGTCGCCAATCGGAAATAGATCGATCTTGCCCATCCGGTCCGACTCGACAAGGACGAACACAGATTCCGCAGCTTCCTTCATCTTGCGCTTGATCGCGGCACTCTCCGTGCTTCTATCCGTGAGTCCGTTCTGCCCGGAAACGCCGGTACACGAGAAGAACGCCTTGTTGGCGCGGAAATTGCGAATAGCCGTCTCGGCCATGCTGCCCTGCGTTGCCAACGCCTCCCGGTCGACTTCTCCGCCAGCGAGGACGACGGTGTTGGTTGGCTCCTGCAAGAGCGTGTACGCCACGGGGATGCTTGTCGTGATCACCCGCAGTCTGCGCAATTGGCTGAGCCGTTCTGCGAGCATGACGCACATCGGGCTATCGCCCAAGATCAGCGAATCGCCCTCCTCGACCCACGACGCCGCACAGTCAACAATATAGTGTCCGCGTGAGGACGGTCGTGACGCCTTGGGGCGAAGCTGGGAAGGCAGCATGA
>JAXDDO010000080.1:0-68064 GCA_034676805.1 Anaerolineae bacterium
ATCCAGCACCCCAACCGATGTCTTGGCCTCTGGCGCTGTCCTGCAGTCGCCGCTGGCCCCCCAACTGACCAGGATCTCACCACTGGGCCAACCCGAGTCGCCCACGTCGACTCGGCCCGAGACGATCACCGCATACGAGGGCCAATCATCCGGCACGCTTGACAGGCTCACTGCCTGGCAGTACTCGGACGTCGTACTTGACTGATACGCCTGAAATGACGCCACACCGGATGCGGCGTTGGTCGTCGTACGTCGACCGCCACCGCCCACCTGTGTCCATCCCTCGACAATGTAGTCATTGCCCGTACTGATCTCGAACCCTGGGTTTATCATCGGCAGGGCGGTCTGAGTGAGCACATCACCGGGGAGCAGCAACAACGCCAAAACGGTCATGCACAGGAGGGCGCATCGCACAAGTGTCATATCTAGCCTCCACGTCACTGAGGGGAAAGACCATAACATTATACTTATCTTGGGCGGTAGCCAACTTGACCCCCGCACTTGCCACCCTATAATCGGGAGATCGAGCGTGTCCCGAACCACCAGGAGAAACGCACCTGGACCGTGATTCGACGGAGCGACGGGCACACGCCTCCAACAGAGGCCCATACCGACAAGGAGAACCCGTGGCACAGCCAATGACCGACCGACTCGCCATCGTCATCGTGTACCAATGGCAGGCAAAGGGCCTCCAGGAGGATCTCAAGGAACACCGGTTCGCCTCAACGATCGTCGACGCGACAGGCGGACTGCTTCGGGAAGGCATGGTCACGCTGGTCGTCGGTACCTCGGAAAAGCGCTTGCCCAGCCTGCTCTCGGTTATTCGTAACGCCTGCCCGGGAAGCACGCGCTACATCCCCTATGAGGCGCAGACTGAGTTCCCGTGGCAGCCGGAGTGCGAGATTGTTGTGGTTCGTGCCGGTGGAGCCACCGTCTTCGTGGTCCCGGTCGAGCAGTTCTTGCAGCTCTAGTGCGGTAACGGGCGCGTCGCTCGGCTATCGTCCATAGCCCGTCCACAGAAGTGGCAATGGCAATCCACCACCCACATAAGGAGACCGCTGTGCAACCGATGGATCCAACCCGTCTCGCTCAGGAGCGCCTGCTGCGCGTCAGCCGGATGCTGGAGGGCTACGTCACCCGCGGCGAGCTCTCAGGCGCCGGCGCCCTGATCGGCATAGGGTCAGAGATTGCGTATCGCGAGGCCTTTGGCATGCAGAATCGCGAAGCCGCAACGCCCCTGACCACAGATACCCTCTTCCGCATCATGTCAATGACCAAGCCCGTCACAGCCGTGGCCGCTATGCTGCTCTATGAGGAAGGCCACTTCGACCTCAACACGCCTATCCATAAGTTCCTTCCCGCCTACAAGCGTATGAAGCTGTTGGTCGATCGCGGCGAAGGCAGGGCCGAAGTCGAGGAGACAGACGCCGCGATCACATTCCGCCACCTCTTCACACACACATCCGGAATCAGCTACGGATCGCAGCCGGACGACAGGCTCGATCTTCTCTACCGCGAAGCGCTTGCGCAGACGCCGGATGACGCCGCTTCCGAGACAATCCAGGACTTCGCACGCAAGCTTGCCGACCTGCCCTTGGCGTTCGTCCCAGGCTCACAGTGGCGCTATGGGTTCAACCTTGACGTGCTGGGCGCGCTTGTCGAGACCATCGCGGAGCAGCCCCTCGAGGAGTTCGTGCGAGAGCGCATCTTCAAACCCCTGGGTATGGTCGACACTGGCTTCACCGTGCCGGAGCAGAAGGCACACCGGTTGGCCGTCGTCTACCGGCGAGATTCCGAAAGCGGCGCACTCGTGCCCAGTGACGTGCCGATCCCGCTGGCGGCGCGGATGTGGGGTGGTGGCGGGTTGGTCTCGACACTGGACGACTACGGTCGATTCGCCGCCATGCTGGCGAACGGCGGTGAGACGATGGGGACACGTCTCCTTAGCCCCACCACGACGGCGATGTTCGGCATGAACTGGGCCACGCCCGAGGCAGTGGTGTCGTTCCTGAAGGCGAACCCTGCAGTACACGGCGGCTACGGGTTTGGTCTGGGAGGCGCGGTCTTGCTCGACCCGACTCAGACAGGGATGTTCGGTAATCCCGGTGAATACTACTGGGGCGGCGCCTTCAGCACATACTTCTGGGTGGATCCCAGGCTGTCGCTCTATGGGGTCGTGATGACACAGTTCAGCCCGAACTGGGGGTATCCCATACCGTGGCAGTTCAAACAGCTTGTCTACCAGGCATTGGTCAACTGAAATCGGGAGGGGCTTGCCCGACAGGGTCCCGGTCAAGCCAAACCGTCATCTCGCCCGGGCCGCGGTTGCCCCAGACAGCATAAGGTATGGCAGTGAAGGGAACGGGCTGCCCAGCCCGGAGCGCTGTTCCCGTCAGCAGCGTGACACCTCCCAGCAGGTCGGGACGCTTCACCGCGTGCAGTGTCGCGGCATCGGGTAGGACGAGGTCCAGTGCGCGACCGCCGTGGTCGATCCCTTCCGCGCAGTAGACCAGGGGTCCGCGCTGGAGTGCGACCTTGCCGCGGTCCGCTGCCACAGACGCATGGGCTTCCAGCCGCCGGATGGGCATAGGGAGTTCGAGTGACACGACGTCGCCGCTCTCCCAGAGGCGCTCCAGCCTGACATACCCTGTGACAGGGGCCGCTGGCACCCGGTTGCCATTCAGCCAGATGGCTGGACGCGGGCTACGCTTGTCCACAAATCGGTAGAGCGTGCTCGGAACCGGCGTACCGCGCGTCCATCCAGGAATGCGAAGGTTCAGGCATAGCCGTGCCCGGTCCGCAGGCTCGACGCGCAGGTGCACAATGCCGTCCCAGGGATACTGCGTTGTCTGGCGAAGCGTGACACTGTGGCCACCTACAACGACTCGGGCGCTGCCCGCGGCATACAGATTCACGTAGATTTCTGCATCTCCGGTCGCGTAGACAAGGCCGGGTATCTGGGGCAGCCAGCGGGCCACGTTTGGCGGACAACACGCGCACGCGAACCAGGGCTTACGATCGACTGAGGGCGTCGTGTATGGGTCGCAGTAGCCCTCGGGCGTCCATCCCACGGTGAAACCAAACCTTCCATCCGACGCCATTGGACAAGCGTAGAAGAAGCGATCGCCGGAGAGCGAGACGCCGGCAACCAGGTTGTTGTAAAGCGTCCGCTCGAGCACATCGAGGTAGTCGGCGCTTCCCGACAGCCTGAACATGCGCACAGCCCACATAGCGAGGGCAACGGCCGCACAGGTCTCACTGTAGCCCGTCAGGTTGGGGAGCTCATAGGGAGCTCCAAACCCTTCGTTCTCGTGACGCGAACCAATGCCACCTGTGATGTAGAGCTTGCTGCCGATGACGTCGCGCCACAGCCGCTCCAGCGCCTCGATCAGGGCTTGGTCAGCGGTGGCGGCTGCGACATCAGCCACGCCGGAGTAGAAGTAGGCAGCCCTTGGCGCCTGGCCCACAGCCTCCATCTGATCGCGTATCGGCACGTGATCCTGCGAGAACGGCCCTCGACGCCTTCGGCCGCCGGTGACGGTGCCGCGCGTCTCCACGAAGAACTCTGCCAGCTGCTGATAGCGCTCCCGTCCAGTTGCCTCAAAGAGCCGCATGAGCGCAAGCTCGACCTCTGGGTGCCCACCAACGTCGACCCGCTTCCCCGGCCCAAACAGCCGGTCGACCAGGTCCGCATTCCTCATCGCTACGTCGAGAAGCACACGCTTGCCCGTGGCCTCGTAATGTGCAACGGCGGCCTCGTAGAGGTGACCGGCCAGGTACAACTCCAGGTCGCCGCCCAGATCTGACCAGCGCCCCGGCCCCTTGGGGTCACCCCGCAGCGCAAGGGTGCGCCGGCTCACGAGGTAGCCATCGGCCTCCTGCGCAGCGACGATGGTGGCGATGATCGCGTCCAGTTCCGCATCCAGGCCCGCATCCCATGCATCGCCCAGTGTATATGAAGCGGCTTCGATCGTCCTGTAAACAACCTCATCGCTGTTGTGAAGGCCGGTTGCATCGCCATCTAAGAGCCCGGCAGCACGGGCGAAGTTGTCGATCGCACCCGAGCTTCGGGCCATGGCCAGGCAATAAGGGACGGTCACCCGGCGGTTAACCTCAAGACGCGGACGCCAGAACGCGTCCGTGAGGCTGACTGCTTTCAGGCCGGCAGGTGCAATGGGGTAGCCAGACACGCCTAGACCTTTCCTACCGAAGTCGGGGAGCACCAATGGCACCGGGCCTCGGCTTACCTCTGGATTCAGGAGTCCTTCTTTCCGATAAGAACGCCGCCCATGGGCGTGAAGCGCTCGCGCGAGAGCAGCACGCTGCTGTCCCCGGCGCCCCGGGTGGCCTCGTCAACGGGCTCCGCAGGTTCGCCCAACGCCTCCCGCCAACGGCCGATCTCAACCACCTGCTCCGGTCGGAGCACGTAGCGCACGATATTGTCGAGCAGGTGATCGGAAAGCAACGCCAGCACCGCCCGTTGTAGCTCTGCGGTGCTTCGATAGGGAATCCAAGGCTGAACATCCTCGACCATGCGCACGAAGCTTTGTGCACCGGGAGTTCGAAGCGTGTCCGCCTTCAAAAACGCGGTCGGAGGCCGGGTTGCCTGACGAGCCACCAACCACTCCAGCCCGATTGGAGCCCGGATGTCACTCCCCAGCACCAGAACGTGGACATCGGCCTGCGCTACGGCCTCCAGATCCACAGGACCATTCCCCAACGGCGATTGGACGACACGCCAGCCAAGATCGATTGGAACCTCGGTGGCGACCCGTCCAAGAACCTCACGTTCTGCCTCCAGGTCGCCTGCCGCCGATATGTACAAGAGAACTTGGTCAGCCATGCTATACCTCGGATCTTCATCAACTGCTTCCCCCAACGGGAATCAAGTCTGCGTACCTCAAGCACGCACTAACAGGCTATACCAGAAGCGCGCCCGGTGCAACCGTCGGATTAGGCGACACTCAGCAGCAGGAGTGCTTGTTTTGGGATCACTCCAGGTGTATGCTTATGTCGGATGTACCGACAGAACGGAGGGTATACACCATGTCTGATGAGCGATTCTGGGAGTGGTTCGGGCAGGAGATGAAGCGACAGGGATTTCGATCGGTCCGTCAGGTAGAGCGTGCAGGCGGCGTGGGCAACGATACGATCAGTGGCAGATATCGCGATGGGCAGGAACCCACAGACACCATCATCCGCGCCGTGGCCACCGCCTTCGCCATGGCCTTTGAGGACGTACAGGCTATTGCCGGGGCATCGGCTGACGAGCCGACGTTCCCGCCCGAGCCGGTCCGCCCCACCCTCACCCTCCGAGAACTATGGGAGATTGTGAGCACCATGCCTGTGGAGGAGCAGCGCGCCGTGCTGGACTACGCTCTATATCGACGATCCAGAAGCGGCGAGCGCGAGGCAGCGACACAGCGGCGCGGAGCCGCAGCCAATCGGCAAAGCCCTGAGGCCAGCGAGGGCGGTTGACCAGCAGCCGGGCGATCACGTAAACGGCGTGCAGCCTGGCTCCCAGCCCCAGCGCTCGATCCTCACCTCGCCGAGGCATTATCTACCTTCTCCACTGACCGGCCTATGCGTTGAGAACATCACCTATGCCAACCCGCCCGTTCGGAGCATTTCGGCAACCATCGCCACTGCCTCTAGTATAGCTGAGATAGCCCGACTTGTGGGGCTCACCAGCAGGTAGAACATACGTTCGTAACCCACCTGTAACCGAACGGTAACGTTTCTGCGCGGCAACTCCTTTGTGCTACAATCAGCCGACCTGATCCTATCTGCAGAAGGAGCGACCCATATGAGCCGACCATCTGTAGTGGTGCCCCGTCCGTACCGGATGCGTAACCAGATCCAGCACTATGCCTGGGGGACGCGCGATGCCGAGGCGTTCATCCCTCGCCTACTCGGGCAAGATCCAGAGCCAGGCCTACCCTATGCGGAACTCTGGCTGGGCACGCATCCCAACGCACCCTCCGAGGTGGAGCTTGACGACGGCGTGACCGCGCGCCTTGACACGTGGATCGCCTCGCACCCCAGCCCGACCTTGGGGATCGAGGTCATGCGTCGCTTCGGCGCGCTGCCCTTCTTGCTCAAGGTACTCTCAGCCGGCGAGGCGCTCTCGATTCAAGCGCATCCCAGCAGAACTCAGGCCGCGGCACTCCACGCTGCGGACCCAGTTCACTACCCTGATGACAATCACAAACCCGAGGTCGCCATTGCCCTGGATGGGTTGGCAGCCCTGGTTGGCTTCAAACCCTTTCACGAGCTATCCGCCACCCTGCAGCACTATCCTGAGATCGCCACGTTCATCGGCGGACCGGCCACGGAGCTGGTTGCGGGGAGTGAAAACCCCGCACCAGACGTGTCATCGCGTCTCACCCACGCGGTCTTCGCTGCCTTGATCCGCCGCGCCCTGGAGGAGCCCAACGCCCTGGCAACCACAGTTGATGCGTTGGCTCAGCGCCTATCAGCGAACGTTGGAGGACTGACCGAGACCGAGTTGTGGTTTCTGGAGCTTTGTCAGCAGTATGGCAACCGTGATGTGGGCGTGTTTACGCTGTTCCTGCTCAACCTCGTTCACCTAAGACCTGGCGAGGGCATCTTCACCAATGCCGGTGTGCCTCACGCCTATCTGAGGGGCAATATCGTAGAGTGTATGGCCAACTCTGACAACGTCGTGCGCGTGGGGCTAACCCCAAAATACAAGGATGCTGAGACGCTCCTGAGGATCGCGGACACGACACCTCAGCAGCCGCAGATCCTGGAGGGCGATGCGTGCACCCTGCGAGAGGGCGTCACCGCGGCGACTTACCGCACACCCGCGCCCGAGTTCGAGGTCCGACGATGGCGTCTTGCGCCTGGCACTGAGCACATCCTGGACAAGGGGAGTGGACCCGCCATTCTTCTGGTCACGGCCGGCGCCGTGGAGCTGGCGTGGGATGGCGGGCACGCAGACTACCGCCAGGGCGACTCGGCGTTTCTGCCGGCCTGCTTGGCGGAGTGCACAGTGCACGCCAAAGACGATTCTGAGCTGTTCTTGGCTAGGGTTCCGGAGGGGCGGCGATGAAGATGAGTGTCGGTCTCGATGATCCAGGCATACAACGATCGCCGGAGGCCGCCACCACCCCGCAACCAGGGATCGTTGGTGGCGGACGGCTATACCCTTGGCAGCGATCGGCGTCGCAGCTACTCAGATGACTCCTCCTTGAGCTGCACACCGGCTTCTCCGAGCAAGCTCAACAGCACCATCGTGGCTCGCTCCACCAGTTCCGAGCAGGAGCCGAGCCCTCCATCGACATTCACGACATTCTCACGCAGAGCCGCACACTGAGTCATACCAAACGTCTCGATGAATCGCTCACGGAACTGAGCTGCTAGGCGCTGGGCGAGCGCATCGTCTTCCAGGGTGATGCGACCGAAGAGCGCGCCAATGACCAAGACACCGCCAGCAAGCGCGCCACAGAGCTCCATCCGCGTACCCCCGAGCCCCCCGGCGAAACCCGTCGCACTCCTCAGACAGGCGGGACACCAATCACGCACAACGTGAGGTGCCACGGCCTTCACCACAGCCTCAGAACAATGATACCCTTGGTTGACATAGGTGGCAGCACGGCGCGCAGTCGCAATGCGAAGCTCCAGTTGTGTGGTCATCGCTGCACCTTCTTCCCTCCTCCCGCGTAGCGACCTGGCTGCGGCCCAGGATATCGCATCCCAGAGCAGGGTCAAGCCGGGAGCATCTACTTGCGGCTGGCCTTGCATGAACGGTGGCTGATCATCTCGGCGAAGCATGCACACGTTGGGACGTGGCGCTTGGCTTGCGCCTCGGTATGGCCGTGCTAGACTGACCGGGTACGGTTTCTATGGCCCCGTATAGGCCGACTGCTGGTGCGCGGGGCGCAGACGCGTGGTGGCAACTCGGATGAGTCTTCCTCCAGGATTCGAGCATAGGAGTACAGGGCATGAAAGCAAGCGATACGCTCTTCCTCGTTGGGATTGTGCTGGCCATTGCCGGAGCAGGATCGGGCGCGCTCGCGCTCCTGGGGGTTGGTGGCGTGATCTTCGTCGTGGGCATCGTCGTTCGAGCGCTCACCAGGGGTGAGCCCCCAGATGACGGCGATCCCGACGATAGCGATGCGGCGCGATAGAACGAGAGAGAGCAGCAGGTAACGGGAGGAAAAGGCATGGCTACGATCGTGTTGGATGGGCGTACCTATGAAGGCCGGTCGATTGAGATTCGGATAGACGGCGCTGTCGTGGACGCGGACTTGCCCGAGCCGCTCGTCTTGGAAGTCACGGGCGACCTGGCAGGTCTCACGAGCAATGCCTCTGTCACCGTTCGCGGAGACATTGCCGGCGACGTCACCGCCGGAACAACCGTGACGTGTGGCAACATCGGCGGCGACGCTCGCGCGGGCACCGACATCGCCTGTGGCGACATTGGTGGCGACGCAGACGCCGGCCGGGACATAGCCTGCGCGACCGTCGGGGGTGACGTGGATGCCGGACGTGACGCGGCTTGTACGGATGTGCAAGGCTCGATCAGCGCTGGCGGCGGCGTGCAATGCGGTAACGTAGGCGGAGATGTGAAGGCCGGCGGCAGCGTCTACTGCGGCGACACCGACGGCTCGATTAGCGCTGGCGGCGGCGTCCATCGCAACTGACGACTTCACGTCGCTCGCCCGGCCAACGCTCCGACCTTCTCAGGGCCTGGAGCGCTTTCTGTATGCCGGTATGGGCCTTTACCGGGTCTGCGAGCAGCCGTATAATCGACAGTGCAGGGTCCCGAATGACTCACCAAGGAGGTCGCAGATGGAATCGAGAACGCTGCTTTTCGATCGCGGCGGCGAACACAACACCGACGCGACACTGGAAATCGTCAAACAGCGGGCTCTTGCGCTCGGCATCCAGCAGGTCGTCGTCGCATCGTCACACGGGCGAACCGCTAGGCGGGCCCAGGCACTCCTGGCACCTCTTGGCATCCAGACAATTGCCGTTTCGATCTGCCATAGCTGGGAGCGCGAGGGATGGGTGATGACCCCCGAGGAAAAAGCGGATCTCGTGGCCTTAGGTATCATCGTGCATACAGGGATTCACGCCCTGGGCGACAGCGTGAACTCCGCCTTTACCGGCGCGCACGGCGGACGGACCCCCGACGAGATCGTTCGGGATACGCTCTATCGCTTCTCTCAAGGGATGAAGGTCGCCGTAGAATGCATTCTTATGGCAGCCGATGCGGGCTACCTCGACATGCACCGGGAAGTGATCGCCGTCGGCGGAACAAGCAGCGGTGCCGATACAGCCATTGTCTGTAAACCGGCCTATCCGCGGACCTTCTTGGATCTGGAGGTCCGTGAGATTCTGGCCAAACCGAGAATACCCTGAGCTCAGACTAGGAGGCAACCGTGAGCAAGTCTGTTACCAACCACGCGTTCGAACAAGGTAAGGGCATCGTACGACTAGCCCCTAACTGGGTACCGCGATCATTCTGTGTGCCTGGTCGTCGCATCAAGCTACACCCAGACGATTACTACGCGCTGGGTGGCGCTCGTGGCGGCATCGATGAGCGCTGGTTTTCGTCCACGACCCCGGCGGACAATGGCCCGCTGACGGCTCTCCATGAGGGGCTAAGCTGGATCATCTTCGAAGATGGGGGGATCACCGAGCGGGTACTGCTGCGAGATGCCGTCGCAGAGCTCAAAGGCCAGTTGATCGGCGACCGTCTGTGGGACGCCTACGGGGCTTGGCCTGTCTACTCCAAGTTCTTCGACAATCTGGGGCCATTGCCGCACCACGTCCACCATCGCGACCAGGACGCCGCCGCCGTGGGCTTGCGTGGCAAGCCCGAGGCCTACTACTTCCCACCACAGGTCAACAACTACGGTGGGCGGTTCCCCTTCACTTTCTTCGGTCTGGAGCCCGGCACCACACGCGAGCAGGTGCTCGAGTGTCTGCGCAACTTCGAGGCCGGCGACAACCGCATCACCGATCTATCGCGGGCGTACCGCCTGCGTCCGGGCACCGGTTGGGACGTCCCATCGGGCGTGCTCCACGCCCCTGGCAGTCTCTGTACATATGAGCCACAGGCAGCCTCCGACGTCTTCTCAATGTTCCAGTCGCTGGTGGATGACCAGATCGTGGGGCCGGAGCTTTTCTGGAAGGATATCCCTCAAGATAAGGTCGGCGACTATGAGCACATGCTGGGGTTGCTGGACTGGGACGCCAACGTCGATGCGAACTTCGTAGCACACCACTTCATGGCGCCACGCCCCGTCGCGCCACTGAATGAGATGCAGGAAGCAGGATATGTCGAGAAGTGGATCTGCTACCGAAGCACCGCCCTCAGCGCTAAGGAGCTCACGGTCTTGCCCGGTCGCACCGCGACCATCCGTGATGCGGCTGCATATGGTATGATCATGATGCAGGGCCACGGTCAGATGGGTGTCTGGCCTGTGGAGACCCCCACCCTGATCCGCTTCGGACAGCTAACCCATGACGAGTACTTCGTCAGCGAGGCAGCAGCCCATGAGGGGGTCACGATCACCAACGCATCGTCGACCGACCCGCTCGTGATGCTCAAGCACTTCGGTCCCGACAACCCCGACCTCAAGGTGGCATAGCCTATGGTACGCGGCATCCGGGTCGACTACGAAGGCGATCCTGACAACATCGTGGAGCGCGCCATCGAGCTGTTCACCGAACGGTGCGCAGAGCTCAGTCGAGTTCCTGTAACTCGTGCCGGCACGGCTGATCTGATCCTGCGACTGAGACTGGATGCGACGATCGGCGCTGAGGGATTCAGGATTGCGCAAGCCGCCGGTAACGTCATAGAGCTGACTGGGAACGACCCACGAGGGCTGCTCTATGGGGTCGGTAAGTTTGCGCGCGGTTGCCGTTTCGGCGACGGTGCTATCGAGCCCTCATCCTGGCGCGGCGTGTCGGTGCCAGCGCGACCGGTTCGAGGGATATACTTCGCCACGCACTTTGGCAACTACTATGAGGCTGCGCCTGTCGAAGAGATCGAGCGCTACGTCGAGGATCTCGCGCTCTGGGGGTGCAATACGCTAAGTGTCTGGTTCGATATGCACCAGTACGCCGGAATCACCGACCCCAAAGCGCAGCAGATGATCACGCGCCTTCGTCGCATCCTTGACGCAGCGAACAGAGTAGGCATCCGCGCCGCGCTCACCACGCTGGCCAACGAGGGCTACGCGAACAGCACAGAGGCCCTGCGGGCCGACTGGACAGCAGGGCACGATGGCTACACGAGTCCGCCGGGTGGCCACTACCATCGCGAAATCTGCCCCAGTAAGCCCGGCGGTCTGGACTACATCCTGGATACCCGCCGTGAGGTGCTCGCTGCGTTTCAGGATCTTGATATCGCCTACGTATGGATCTGGCCCTACGACCAAGGAGGCTGCACCTGTGCGCAGTGCGCACCGTGGGGAGCCAATGGCTTCCTGCGGACGGCGGAGCCCGTCGCCAGGCTGATCCGCGATCAGCTACCCAACACCAAGATCGTGCTGTCTACTTGGTATTTCGACCATTTCACCACCGGTGAGTGGGAAGGACTGGCGCGAGCCTTCTCGGATGGCGCGCCTGAGTGGGTCGACCTGCTCCTGGCAGGGGACTTCGGGGGATTCCCGCAGCATTTGCGCGACCACGGTGTGCCCGGCGACCTACCCGTGGTCAGTTTCCCCGAAATCAGCATGGAGGGCAATTCGCCCTGGGGCGGGTACGGCATGAACCCCAGACCGGCGAACTGGGAGGCGTACGAACGGCGCAACGGCTCGTTACTTTCGGGCAGCTTCCCCTACTCTGAGGGGATCTACGAAGACATCAATAAGGTGCTCCTCCTGCAGCTCAACTGGGCCCCCGAGCGGCCCGCCAACGACATTGTCGAGGAGTATGCGTCCTACGAGTTCTCGCCGGATGTCGCCCACAACATCGTCTCGGTCGTCGGCACCATGGAGGCGGGTCTAGGGCACGGTCTCAGCCCAGACGTCCGCGAGCAAGTCACGACCAGCGAAGTCCACACGCCTGACGATCTGTGCGGAAAGGTGCTCTATCGCATCGCTGAGCAACCCCACGCCCAAGATACCATCGACCTGCTCGACGCTGTGGCACTCAGGCTGCCCAATTGGGCACGGACAGCGTGGCGCTGGCGTCTGCTGTGGCTTCGAGCTGCGCTCGACTCGGAACTGCACCGCAGTGGTGGCCAGTCCACCCATCTGACCGAAGCCTATATCGGCGAATTGGCAGGACTCTACCACACCACCGAGGCTCTCCTCGCCGTTACGCCACCCACCCGTAGCGCGCTGTTCCGCATCTTCCGTGAACAGCACGACCGTGAACCCTAATAACGACGATATCGATACTGGGAGCTAACATCGTGCCACACAAGGCCGTCACACTGGGACGCTTTGCGCCCACATATGGTTGGCAGAACCGCCTGCTGCGTGTTGATCTGTCCTCGGGTCGCATCTGGGCTGAACCCACCGAGCCCTACATCCCTGACTACATTGGCGCGCGGGGCATCGCCGCCAAGATCCTTTGGGACGAGTACCCAGAGCCCGTAGACCCCTTCGATGGACGCTGCCCCCTGATGATCATCCCCGGTGCGCTGACGGGAGCGCGTTCTCCCTACTCGGGGCGCACTGCCATCTGCACGTTTGGGCCTCAGGGGCACCCATACACTTGGTTCACGCGCGCCAACATCGGAGCGAACTGGGGACACGAGTTGAAGGTTGCCGGCTACGACGGCGTTGTTATCACCGGCGCGAGCGATACGCCCGTTCGGATCCTGATCCGCGACGACGAAGTCTCCCTGCTCCCGGCGCACGAGCTGTGGGGTATGGACGCCCTCCAGGTGCAGGAAGCGATTACCGCCGCTGATGGGCGGGGCGTCAGAACGCTGACTATTGGCCCGGCGGGCGAAGCTCTGTCGCGAATTGCCACAATCCACACCGGCAGCACATCCGTCGCTGGGCAGGGCGGATTTGGTGCGGTCATGGGCAGCAAGAAGCTCAAGGCGGTCAGCGTCATCGGAAGCGGCCAAGTAGCGATTGCTCATCCCGAACGCCTCCATGCGCTCTTCCAAGACGTCATCCGGGCCGTGCAGGGCATACGCAGCGCCAGAGATCGGATCGCCAGGATGAATGAGCAGTTACGGCAAGAGGGAGGCGGAGAGGTTCGAGCCGTGCCGTGCACACAATACTGCGTCACGCCCTGCCGTGCCGAGTTCCGCAATGTCCAAGGCCGCCACTTCGATCAGAAATGGTCAAGCGTATTGGGCTGCGTCAGCGGGGTGTTTGGCGGCGGCCGCGGGGCGCTCTATGGCTGGAATCTGGGGATAAGCGGGACGGTCGAACTCAACACGCACGCCAACCGCCTGGGACTCAACCATTGGGACATCCTCGTCGGCATCGTACCGTGGCTGAGGAGTTCCCAAGCCCACGGGCTCATCTCGGATATCAATGGCCAAGCGATGGATTGGAACTCCCCCGATTTCTGGGTCGCGCTCCTGGATGCTACCGCCTACCGGCAAGGCATAGGCGAGGCTCTAGCTGATGGCGCGTGGCGAGCTGCACACGAGCTCGACCTCGGCGTCGAGATCATGCGTCGCTACTATACCGGTTGGGGCTACTCAGGCCATTGGGACGGTCACGCGACGTTCATCAACCGCATCGTGTATCCCTTTTGGATCGTCGCTGCGCTTCACTGGGCCATGGATACTCGCGACCCCGCCAGCAGTACCCATGGCTACGTCCAGAGCGTCATGCACATGGGGCCATGGGGCATCGGAGGCATGGGAGAGAATCCCATTACATGGGACCAGATGCGAGCCATCGGCGAACGCGTCTATGGCCGTGCTGACACACTCGATCCGCTCAGCGGCTATGAGGGCAAGGCAATTCCGGCAGCCTTCCACGGGTTGCGCTCGGTTATCAAAGACTGTCTGCCTACCGACGACCAGGTCTTCCCACTCATCTACAGCACGCAGACAGACGATCACTTCGTGCGCGTGGGTGACATCGACGGTCCCGACACGGAGGCCCACCTCTTCGCTGCAGGTACAGGCATCGACTGGGATCCTGTAGAGTTCAGCCGGGCGGCGGAGCGCATATTGAACCTCGAACGAGCGAACACCATCCGCCACTTTGGCCGCGACCGCACAATGGACGAACGCGTTCTCCCCTCCTTTGAGTACGATGAGAACTGGATCAACCCTGAAATCGGTGAACGCATCGCGCTGGACCGCGAGCAGTTCCGCCCTGTGATGGACGAATACCTGCGGTTGCGAGGGTGGGACCTGGAGACCGGCTGGCCCACTCAGGAGAAACTCAATGAACTTGGAATGGGTGACGTCCACGTGCCGATGACCAAGGGCGCCGCTGCAGCCCGAGCCAGGCTACCCAAGCTGGAGCCCGTCTTGCCCGTAGTTGATATCCACCGCAACGACCCCGATCGCGAATAGGTTCTGGATTGCGCAGCTGACTATAACTACGCGAAGTTGTGCGACTAGCCATCGGTGCACGCTCACAGGGACGGGGCCGGATCTCTCCGGCCCCGTCCCTTCAGATCATTCTGGCAGGTCTCGAAAGCGGCAGCTTTGCCTGACCGCGGTCGCTGTCAAGCACGCACACGTTACTGGGGCGCTGCGCCGGTCGTCCGCCCCTATCGTCGCAAACGCAGCACCGTAGCATCGTTGGCCGCAATCGCGCAGACACCGTTGCGCGGTGGCTCGCCGACGAGCGTCTCCGCCACCGACCAGCCCGCTGCCAGGCTCAGATTCGTGCGTACGGGTTCTGGACTGTAGTTGATGAGAATGGCAAGGCAACTAGCGCCCCCACCTTCGGGATGCTCCGTAACCCCAACCATTGGATGATCCTCGCGCACGATCCGTTTCGCGATCTGGGCCGACGCCACTTGTGCATAGAGGCGCCAGTATGGAGGCGCGCCGGTCAGATGGAACGCGCCTGGCGTCTCACTCAGGTAGGTCTCCAATGGTAGCGACAGGAAGTAGAGCGTCCCCTTCCCCAAGGCGGTTCGGGTGAAGACGGGATTTCCATCGACCTCGTTTGCCAGGACGCGTGCGCCCGTGCTGCGCAGGTTGAGGCGGATAGGGCCGCCGATCGGCAGACTCACCGAATGCTGAGAACCCCCAAGTGCGATCTCCGCGGGCGCAGTTCGCCGCTCACGCGTCACGACCTCCACCCTGAAGTACTCTGCAAAAGGCACGAGCATCGCATCGCGGTGCGATATGTAGACGGTGGCCCCCTCCTCCGCCCGCTTGAGCAGGTCCAACCAGAACCTCCGCGAGAAGTAGCGCGATCCCGACAGGGAGGGAACCAGATATAGGCTGGCATCCCGCAACGGCTGATCGCCGTACTGGAACCGCAGATCGAATCCGGCCTGCTTGGCAAGCACAAATGCGCTGTATGCCGCCCCCCATTGATCCTGCCCCTCGCTCAGAATGCACACGGCCTCCGCCGTGTGCGCCGGCAACTCGGTGGAGCCAAGGCGCTCGATTCGTTCACGGAACGACCGCATCTCTTGCAGGACCGGCTTCGGTTCGCGATCGGCACGCACCAGGCCCAGCTCCCGCTCGTAGGGATCCCAGTCATAGGGCGCTCCGGTGAGGTGCTTCTGATCATACGCACACCACCAGAGCAAGCCGTGACAGTCGTGTGCCCAGAGTGAGTAGAGGACCATGCGCACGTAGGAAGCGACGACATCTTCGCTGCACACAAACGGGCCCAGCGTGCCCAGCTCCTCCGCCAGCCCGGCAACACCCCCGATGTCAGAGTAGAGCCGGGTCTCCGCTGTCGCGTGGAGCCCGTTGCGGATGGTGTGGATGGGATCCTGGTCACAGTGCGGCGTGAAAATGGGGTAAGGGTGGGTCGTCAGCACGTCGGTCAGCTCTGCTTGGTCCTGGATGCGCCATGTCCCGCTTCGGCTCGGCGATAGGCTGTGCATTCCCGAGACAATGGGTCGCGTCGCATCCTCCTGTCGTATGGCACCAGCCACCGCGTTGGTCCATACCCAAGCTTCCTCTCGGCTCGCAGCGGCCATGCAGTTACACTCATTGCCCAAGTCCCAGGCCAGGATCGCGGGGTGATTCCTGAACGTACGCACGAAGTGGCGCACGAAGCGTACCTCCCAAATCACTGCCATCGGATCCGTCAACACGTTGAGACGCTCAAAGGCAGGGGGAACGAACAACCGTCCGCTCATCCAGCCAGTCACCAGCCCCACCAACAGCCTCAGACCGTAGACCTCGGCCCGGTCTGCCAGAAAGCGGAAGCGGTCCATCATCTCCTCGGAGACCCCAGCGCGCCCCGCGTCGGTATCCGGCAATGGCTCCTCGCCGGTCCGCAGTTCCACCGGCTGGCCGCCACCGCCGTAGAGCTGCGTCAGTGGTTGGAAATCGGGCCAGAGTGGGAAGACCCGGAGCACCTGCTGGCCCTCCTCGGCCAACTGCCTCAGGTCTGCGTCGACGACGCCGGGCCGCCAGTCAGACCACATCGACGTCCCGGCGTGCGAAGCCCAGTAGTTGCAGCCAATCACGAACGTCCCAGGCGTTGTGAGTACGTTACCGTCCTTCATCACCTCTATCGCTCCTGGCTAGTACGCCAAGTCTCGAAAGCCCTGAACCGTGTGGAACGTGATCATGTTGCCATCGTGAGCACTGTGGGCACGCCTGTCCCCGGAGCGGCTGAGAATGTGTAAGTCGTCGCCATCGATCACCATGCTGGCATAGTGCCGTGAGGCATGCTCTGTGGGGCCAACGGCCACCAGCCCCGCGAAGCACCAGTCGATCATGTTCCGCGAGAAATGCAGTTGCAGCCTGCGGCGCTGGTTGTTGGGTAGGTTGAACCGGTCGTCGGTCAGGCGGCCCGGCCGCGTCATGCTATCGGTGGCCTGGGTGCTCAGCAGCCAGTACAGGTGGGTCACGTCGTCATACAGTACGTGGAACTTCATCTGGCCACCCGGGCACGGCACATAGAGCACACGCTTGCCTGAGGGCGTCGTCTCCAGCAGCGTGGTCATCCGCCCGCTGCCTGGCTCTGACCCCAGCTCAACGACTTTGGCAATGCACGCATACCCTGTTCCACCCGTGTGTGCCCGCATCCAGAGGTGGAAGGTCTTGCCTTCGGGATCGGTCCACAGATGGTCGGGATCGACGAACTGCACAACGTTCGTCTCCAGCCAACCGATAGGCGCGCAATTGCGTCCAGGCGCGACGTCGCTGCCTGCGGGATACGGGCAGTCCCAGAACGGAACTCCGAAGTAGTCAATCGCCGGGTCAGTCTCTACGTTCGGGAGCACATCGCGGAACGAGAGCTCTGACGCGAAAGCCCACGATTGGCGAAGCAGCAGGTCGGCGCCCAGCCGTCCCCGCATGAGCACCGGCGCCATCTCACCCACGTACCAGGTGCGGATGTCCTGTGTGACCCGGCGCTCCATCACCAGATAGACACATCCGTTAGCGTAGTGCACGTTGCAAGGCGCTTGGTGCCAGAACTGCCCGTCTGTCAGCCGCGATGGTCCCGACCACGTCTCACCCGCATCGTCCGAGCGAACGATCATCAGATCGCGTGCGTGCCCCAGAACGTAGACCGACTCTCCGGCGACGAAGGGTCTCGCGTGCATGAAGGGGTAATATGCACGGAAGTCCCAGGTGCGCCCTCGGTCGTCAGAGGTGTAGATACGGCCCTGCCAGAAGCGCTGCGCCTCCGGAATCTCAGCCTTGGGTCCATCGAGCTCAGCCAATCCTGGCCCACCCCAATCCGTGGTCACCACCAAGCGGCCGCTCGATAGCCGGGCCAGACCGGGGCTGTAGCAGAAAACGCGGTCCGGGTCGGGCGACTCGCAGACACTGACAAACGCATCAGCTATAGGCTTCATCCCAACACCTCCCGGAAAAACGTCTCTCCCAGCCGGGCCTTCTCATCCACATAGATCTGCCGCACGCCCTGTGCGCGGGCAAGTGCCGCCTGTTTCAGTTCCAGGTAGGCCTGGCGGAGCTCGGGACTCGCTCTGAGCTTGTCCCGAAAGACCAGATGCCTCGCCAGCTCAGCAGACCCCGATGGGCACACATACAGATGGTGGGCGGGCCAAATGAGCCGAGCTTCCGTGAACGGAACGTCGGGCGATCTCCGGCTATAGGCGTACCGATCTGGAATGCCCTGATCCCCTTGGTACACGTACCCCAGCAACTGCAGCACAGCGGTCGCAGCCTCCAAACAAACACCAGGCACCAACTCGATGTCGATATCGATGACCGGCTTCGCCGCCATCCCCGGAATCGCTGTGCTGCCTACGTGATGAATTGCGGCCGCCAGTCCGCCGAGGGCAGGAGCGAGCACCGCCGCCAGCCTGTCGAAAGACTCGGGCCAAACGGGATCGTAGTCGACCACGATGGCGTCAGGCAAACACCGCCTCCATCCCGTGCGCCTCGATCAGCGCGTCGCACAGCGCGCGGATCTGGTCGAGCGTTAGTTCGGCGCTCGTGTGCGGATCGAGCATCGCCGCGTGGTAGACGGCGTCACGCTTGCCCGTGAAGGCCGCCTCGATCGTCAAGAGCTGAACATTGATGTTGGTCCGGTTCAGCGCCGCCAGTTGCTCGGGCAGCTCACCCACGTACGTACCCTGCACCCCGTTGCGGTCGACCAGGCACGCGACCTCGACAACCGCCTTCTGGGGTAGGTTGGTGATCAATCCGGTGTTCAGCACGTTGCCGCCGATGCGGAAGGGCACGTCGGTCTCCATAGCCTCCATAATGTACGAGCCATACTCATGGGTGCGAGTGTGCGTCAGATCGGGGTTCGCCACCAGCTCCTTGCTTCGCTCCTTCCACGCCGCGATCTGGTTGATGCACCGTCGCGGATACTCGTCCAACGGGATGTTGTACCGCTCGATCAGCTCGGGATACTGGCTCTTGATCCAATACGGCATGTACTCGGCGCTGTGTTCTGACGACTCAGTCACGTAGTAGCCGAAGATGTCCATCAAAGCGAAGCGCACCATATCCCAGTGCTTGCTGCCACTTCCGTCCAGCGCAGCCGCGTTCATCGCCTTCGCGCGGCGCTTCACCTCCGGGTACAGGTCCTGGCCACCGTCGGTGAGTTCCAGCAGCCACGCCTGATGGTTGATGCCAGCGATCTTCCACTGCAGCACATTCACATCGTCCAGCATCCCCAGGTGCCCCAACAGACCCCGCGCGCAGGCTTGGACCGAGTGACACAGTCCCACGGTCTTGATCCCGGACCCACGCAGCATCGCGCCCGTGATCATCGCCATCGGATTCACATAGTTGAGAAACCAGGCATCTGGACAGACGTCTTCCATGTCGCGCGCAAAGTCCAGGCAGACCGGGATCGTGCGCAGCGCCCGGAAGATGCCGCCGATGCCCAGCGTATCGCCGATAGTCTGGCGTAGTCCAAAGCGCTTGGGCACCTCGAAATCGATGACAGTAGCAGGCTCGTAGCCGCCGACCTGGATCGCATTGACCACGTAGCTGGCCCCTGCTAGCGCATCTCTGCGCTCAGCCACTCCCAAGTGGGACGTGATCGTCGCCCGACAGGCGTTCACGTTCCTGTTGAGCGCGTCCAACATCAACCGCGACTCACGCAGTCGGTCGCCATCGATGTCGTAGAGGGCGATCTCAGCATCGCGTAGAGGTTCACTCAGCATGCAGTCGCCCAGGACATTCTTGGCAAAGACGGTACTCCCAGCACCCATAAAGGCGATTTTCACCATGGCTTCCTCCCAGAGTGTTCTCTTGTCTCCATCAAGCAATCGAGTACTACCAGGCGCGCTACGCGTTACGCGTCACCGTAGAGCGGCACCGCGCCCTCGAATCGCGGTCCAACAGGAATGCGCTTTGCCCCGTCGACCACCGGCATATTGCGATAGTGCGGCACGTTGCCGGCGCGGCCTAGCGCACGCACCAGCTGCTCTAGCAGTCGCTGACGGACCACCAAGTATGCCGGATCATCGTACAGGTTCAGCTGTTCTGCAGGATCGTCAATCAGGTGGAATAGCTGACCCCGCTCATCGTCGGCGAAGCGCGTCAGACGCCAACCGTCGCTGCTGACCACGGTCTGTACGCCGCCGTAACTGACGAGGATCTCATGCCATGGAGCAGGATCATGCTCCCCTGCCGACGTCGCGACGAACGACCGACCCTCTAGAGGTGGGCGTGCCTCGTCGGGAACGCCAGCCCAGTCGCAGAAGCTGGGGTAGAAATCCAGTGTGCAGGTGAGACGGTCCGTATTGACGTTGGCGATCCCGGCACCCGCAACGATGAGCGGCACGCGGATCCCTGTGTCATACGGCTTGACCCCCTTCGTGATCAACGCGTGATCGCCGAGCATGTCACCGTGATCCGTCGTGAAGACCAGGATTGTGTTCTCCCATAGGCCGGTGTCCCGCAAGAACGTCACGACCCGCGCGATCTGATCGTCGATAAAGCGTAGCGAACCATGGTAGAGGGCCCTCAGGCGGCGCATCACCTCAGGGCGATCATACACTTCGTGGAAGCCGGGGAACTCCTGGTGGGCTTGCTCGAGCGTTGGATAGTCGCCCTCCAGCCACTCGGCCGGCAGGGGATCAGGCATGTCATCTGGGCTGAACATGCTTGCATAGGGCTCAGGGGGATCGTAAGGATCGTGTGGGTCTACGTACGAGATGTGGCAGAAAAAAGGTTCCTCCGGATGCGACTGCAGGTGCCGCTGCATGAAATCCAGCCCCAGCTCTGTGATGTACGTCGTGTCGTGGACTTCTGGCGGGAGTGGTGACGGATGCATCAAGGGCCACGCCTCAGCATCAGCAAGAGGCTGGAGATGCTTACGGCGGGCCTCGGCTCGATCTTCCTTCCGAGGATCTGACGGATGGGTCGGCCAGTCCCAGCACATCGACAGTGCAGCCTCGTAGTGCTCAGGGTGCTCTCTGGCCACCCAGTCGAGCCATGGCCATTTGGGGTCCTCAGTGACGGTCGATTCGTCGAAGCCCAGATAGCTCAGGCTCACAGGCACTGGCGTGTGCATAGGAGTCTGATGAAACTTGCCAAAGCCCCCGGTGCGGTATCCATGCGCCTGCAGCACCTGTGCATAGGTCGTGTTGTCCGCGCTCAATGTGTAGTTGTTGGTCACGATGCCGTGAACACACGCCGAGCGCCCCGTCAAGATCGTCGCGCGATTGGGCGCACAGATGGGGTGTGTAGCATAGCAGCGATCGAACCGTGAGCCCTCTGCCGCCAGGCGATCTAGGGTCGGTGTCGAGTCGACCCCACCACCATAGCAGTTGAGCATACCAGCGGCTAGCTGGTCAGCCATGATGAAGACAATGTTGGGTTGGGAATGTGTCATCAGATATCCTTTACCTGAACCGAATATCGCTGACGTACGCGTTCAGCCTCATCCGTCCTTCTTCGGCATCGAAGATGGCGCGGCCCTGGATCATCAGGTTCTGGAACGTGATCCCCTCTACAGCGTGCTCGGCGTCAAAGCCCAACAGATGGGAATGGGGCCACTGCTCGCCGACCGCCGTGACGTCTACGAACTCGATACCGTGGATTCGCCCCCGCTGCGGGTCCTTGCTGTAATCGTTCGGCGCGACGATCAGCTCGATCAACAGCCCAACCTGGTCAGGATCGGAGACGTAGCCGGGAATGTCTTCGCGGAACTCACCCTCAACAATGGCCTCCTCCACACGGATGTCTTCGAATCGCACGTTGTAGACATCGGCACGGTCGCCGTTCTGGATATCCATCGCCCTGTGCACCCAATGGACGATATCGCAGTTCTCGAAGAGAACGTCGTGGATCGACTCAGTTCGTGTCTCCGCACCCAACTCCAGCGCGCGACCCCAGTCATTCCAGAGCACGCAGTTGCGCACCGTGATGTTGCGCAGGGCCGACCCACCGGTTGGTCGCCCACGCCATTGGTCAAAGCCCTTGAGCACAATGTTATCGTCGAACGCCCGGACAAAGCAGTTCTCGATCAGAACGTCCTGGCTATTCACTAGATCGATCCCATCTGAGTTGTAACGCCATAGACCGACCAGCTTGATATTGTCAATGTGAACATTGCGACAGAGCGCAGGGACCACTGTCCAGACGTGGGGGTCGCGCAGGATGATCCCCTCGATCTCGACGTTCTGGCACCCGAGCAGCGCGATCATCTGCGGCGCCTCGGACCGGCCGATGTCGCTGGCATCAAGAATGCCGCGTCCCGATATCTTGATATCGGATTTGTCGACAGCGGCGATAGTGCCGTGGACAATCGCCCCGCCCTCAAGGTAGACATGCTCACCACTGCGTAACTCGATGGTGCCTGCCTGATGCACGCCCGGACCGAAGTAATGCACCTTGGGGTCGTCAGGATCCGGACGGTCTTTCTCGAGTGGATCCGCAAACAGATGGAGGGCACCGTGCCAGCCGTTGATCTCTACCACGAGCTGGCAGGGGCGATCGATCACAAAGGTTACCGTCTGACCGTCTACCTCGTGGGCAATCGGGTACGACAACGGGCGCACGGCAACGTCTTCTATCGGGGTGCGCGGGACGATCTTGACTTCGACCTGCCCCTCGAAGTCGAAGGCCGCAAAGGACGCCAGCTCCGTCTGCTCAATCGGCCTCTGGTAACCGGGCCACACCTGGTTCACCGGCACAGTCGACACACGGGCCACGTGAACGAAGACCGGCGTGCCATTGACATAGACCTCGAAATCCTCGGATGCCGGCGTCCCTGCTGGCGCAGGATAGGTCACCACACGCGCACCCCCAGTTTGTACCACAGCTCTCTGTGTCATATCTGCTCTCCTTTGGTCTCGTTGGTTAGTCGGGGGCAACCGACCTGTCGGTAAGCGGTGATCCCGTCCACATCGCCACAGGTTGCCCCCAGTCGAATGGTACTGCACCCACTATGCATAGGCAAAGCGCTCCTGCCGCGGATGGCTGCCATGCCGCTCCAGTTGCTCGAGGTGCGCCAGGATCAGGCCCATGAGCCGCACCCGCTCATCGGCGTACCGCCGGTCATGCCACAGATTGACCTTCTCGCGCGGATCAGCTTCCAAATCGTACAGCTCGCCGAACTCCCGGTCTGCATACCAGGTCAGCTTCCAGCGCTGCGTGACCACAGTCTTGAGCCGCAGGCCATCTACGGCATCGACACACTCCACAAGCACATCGTCACGCGCAGCATCCGTAGCGCCTCGCAGCACCGGCAGCAGACTTACCCCGTCAAGCTCGGGCGCAGTCAGCCCCAGCGCTGCCAGCACGGTCGGTACGATGTCTACCTGGCTTGCCAATCCGTCGCACCGCTGCCCACCGTCAAAGCCCGCAGGCCATCGCATGAGCATCGGGATCCGCACCAACTGCTCATACAGGAATGGACCCTTCATCCAAATCCCATGGTCACCCAGCAGTTCACCGTGGTCGGTCACAAAGACCACGAATGTGTTCTCGGCCAAGCCCATGCTTTCGAGCCCCGCCAGGATTCTGCCTACCTCGCGATCGATCAGTCTGACCATCGTATGGTAGTAAGCGCGCCCCACGCGCGCAGCGTCTTGGGGGACGTCCACGTAGCCGCCGTGCCCTTGCCCAGAGAGATGGCACGGCCCTTCCTCGGGCCGCGCTGGGTTGACGAACGAGCCCAACACGCCCGAGTCACGGATTCTGCCTTCTCGCTGGGCCGCAAAGAACGCGGGCTTGTCAGCCAACTCGCCCTCCTCGTAATCCGGAAGGGGCACCGAAGCAGGACTGACGCGCTCCGGGAAATCCGTTGGGACGTAGTGCGGATGGTGGGGGTCCTGAAAGCCGAGGGCTAAAAAGAAGGGCTGTGCCGAGGTCTGCGCCTCAAGAAACACCAGCGCCCGGTCGGCAGTCCAGACGCTGTTGTGCAGCGCCGTGGGCAGTGCCCAGTCGTATCCCTCCCCGCCCCAGGCCCGCTCCGCCAGCATAACACTCCTGTCACGCACGGCATCGAGTTCAGCCTCGCTGATCTGCTGTCGCACCCAATGCCCGTAGTGGCCACCGAATCCATAGACCGTGTGGCCCATAGCCAGCTCAGCCGCGTCGAAGCCATAGTATGGGAAGGGTTCCGTGTAGATCCGCCCCAAGTTCTCCATCGACTCGCCCTGGAACGGCTCGAAGTGCGCCTTGCCGACGTAGTGCGTCCGATAGCCCAAATCGCGCAGGCGGTTGGATAGAAACGGAACATCGGTCGGGACCTTCATACCGACGTTCCACGCACCGTGGCGACTCATCTGCAGACCTGAGAAGATTGACGCACGCGCCGGTGTGCACACCGGGTTCGCGCAATAAGCGCGCTCGAGGATCACACCCTCCGCACCCAGCCGATCAAGGTTGGGCGTAGCGGTGAACGTCGAGCCATAGCAGCTCAGGCTATCGGTACGCTGTTGGTCAGTGGTGATGACAAGTACGTTGGGTCTGGAAGCCATGGGCTAGACAACCGCCACCGCGCTGCGCGCGATCTCCTCCCAATCAGGTTGCGACCCAAGCCCCGGCTCGTCAGTCGCCACCATGTACCCATCGATGACACTGTTCGGTCCCTGGTCTTTGAGCCCTTTGATCTGCTCTGCATCGATCACGAGCACCTCAACATAATCGTTATTCGGGACGGCTGCACTCAACTGCACGTCAGTGCCGTGAACCTGCGCCCGCATCCCGAACGATTCCGCCATATGCGCGATCTTCATCGCGCCGGTGTATCCCCCCTTGCGCCGCGAGATGCGCACCATGTCGAGGGCGCGCGCATGGATCCAGGTCGCTGCATTCCAGTGGGCACCCTCACACGTCTCCGCACCCAGGATCGGGATGTCGAGCGCCGCGCAGAGTTCGGTGTAGCTGGGCAGATCGTACTCGCGCATGGGCTCTTCATACCACAGGAAGTCCGCCTCCTCCAGCACGCGTCCAAACCACAACGACGTCACGTAGTCCCAGCCAGCGGAGCCGTCGAACATCAGGTCGGCGTCATCACCCACCCAGCGCCGCACGTGGAGGGCGAGTTCCGCGTCCCACTTCGCGTCCCCTGACGCGTGTAGCTTGAAGGCAAAGAACCCCTCGTCGACGCACTCCTTGATATGGCGCTCGTATTCGTCCATCGTGTCCCACGTCACCGTGCTTGCATAAGCCGGCACCCGGGGATCGTGACCCCCCAACAGAAGATAGAGGGGTAATCCGGCAACCTGCGACTTGATATCCCAGGCAATCGCGTCAATCAGAAAGATCGCTTCCTCCCCGGCACCCAGTCGATGCAGTTCCCACGCCCGGTGCCACAGACGCTCAGTTAGGAGAGGGTTCTGTCCCAGCAGCTCCGGCTTCAGGAAGCTATACACCAGTTGAGCCATCGCGTAGCCGTTGCTGCCCGCGGCGTGCCCCACGACGCCCGCATCTGTCTCGACCTTGAGGTAGCCTACGTAGACGGTCTCGGGCGCCGTCGGAATGCGCAGGCCTTGGCGCCAGTGGAAGCGTGTCTGCCTCCCCGGTCGCGGTACAACGTAACACGTCACATTCGTGATTTCCATCGGATCAGCCTCCTCACTAGAATTAGACCGTGTGCTCGACACTACCGGGTGACCAAGCCCGCTCGACCCGGAGCAATAGGCGTTGGCCGGCGCTCGCTAGTCGGCGATGGCAGCCGGATCACCGCTGAATGTCGGGATGTCCATAGGGTCGTCGAATGCGTTGCCGGCGAATCTCGACCCTCCTGCCCGCGCCACGTGGACGATCGATACCGGTCGCCGCTCGTAGCGATTGTTGTCCTGTGTGACTGTGTTGCCGTATGCCAGCACGTCGTGGACGTTGCTCAGTCCCAGAGCGTGCTTGCCACACCAATTGGTGATCTCATTGCCCAGCAACACGACGTCCCCGATGGCACGCCACGGACTGATGCGTCCCCCAAGACACTGATGCTCGAACCGAATGGCTGGGCCGAAGCTGTTGAACGCACAGTCACGGATGCGGTTGTCGGCAATGAGCAGGTGACCCAAATCGTAGCCCGCGTCAGTTCCACCGGGCAGGTTGGCGACCGGCTTGCTGGCATACGCCTCGATCAACTCGCGCGGCACGTCCCATCCGACGTCCTTGAAGACGTTGATGGCCTCGCTGTCCACACCCTCGAAGACGTTGTTCTCAACGATGCCCCCCACGATCGCCGGCGTACTGATCCACACGGGCCACCGGCGATTGTCCCGCACGGTATTCGCCCGCATCACGAAGTTCCCGTTGGCGTTGTTGAGATTGTATGCCTGGTCGTCCAGCGCAAAATGCCCCTCCAGGTGTAGCGCAGGCAGCGGACGGTCGAAGAGAACGGCGCGACGCCCAACATCAATACGCTCGACAACGGCTTGTCCCAGCGGGATACCATCGCGCGGATTGTAGAAGACGAAGGGGTCCCCGCGCTCGATCGACCAGAGCCCAGCGCTGCTCAAGACCGCGGTGCGCTCGTCGACCACGTGCTCTACGGGGCTTGGATAGGCATGGCTCACCAGCACATCATCGGCCCCTGCCTCAAAGTGACACCCCTCGATCCACGGGCCGATGCGCCCCCCGCCCGTATTGATCCCGTCCGAGTCCAGAGTGTGCCACCGCCCTTCCTTGCGACGCACCGCACAGTTGATGAAGCCCAGCCACGAAGAACCCCACCCTACATAGCTCCAGCTGGGACTCGCGTAGGAGAGCATATTGAGAAAGGTCACGCCGTGGCTACCCCGAACGTTGACAAACGTGCCCTCAATCGCCTCGGGGCGTGACTGGTGAACGTAGCGATCGCCCGGCTCGAAGAAGCGAAGCGACTCCCTCGGTTTGATGGCGATCCGATAGAGGCGATCGCCCAGCCGCTCAAATCGCTCGGCGAAGTAGGCGTTCGGACAGGCGGGCTTCAGGCGCCCGGGGCGTTCCCGGTCCTTGAGCATGCCCCAGCTCGCGCAGTCAAGCCAGTTCATATTGGGCTTCAGGAGCGCCCAATGAGGCTCGTCGAAGGTCGAGTAACCGGGGTCGATGAGCAGATCAACGGTGCCGCTGCTTGCATGGACATCCTGTATCGTCCCCTGGGTAAAAGGCAACGGGGCGTAGTCCACCTCGAAGTTCCTCACGACAACGCCGTGACACCCCAACAACTCCAGGAATCCCGCCAGCGGGTTGTGGATCACGAGCTCGGCTCCGTTGCCATCGAGGATCATCTGTTCCGCGCCCATGATCCTGAGGCAGTGATCGGCCCCTTCGAAGTCTGGATAGAGGTCAAAGCGACCTTCGGAGAACAGCACCTTCGCCGCCTTCCCCGAGGCTTGAGCAGCGGCAATCGTTGCACGGATAGCCGGAAGCGCGTTGTCACCAGTCCCGGGTCGCGCACCATAGTCGACCACCGAATAGATCTCTGCCACATCGAAATCCACCAATGGCAGTGGGCGCGCAGCATAGACCCGACTGCGGATGTTCGCCGCCCTCCGCCGTGCCTCATCCAGATCGTGCATAGCCTTCCCTCCCATATCTTGAGCCTGCTCCCATTTCGTCCCGACTCCCCACGCCCAGACATGATCCCATCATGCCAGGCCCCTCACAACATATGGGTCGGAACCACTCCCCACTACCTATACGCCCACTCATGCGCCAGATCGAGATACAGCTTGATCGCCTCTGGCGGCACATTGTACGGTATGTGATTGCCAATGCACATCATGTACCCGCCCGACATTCGTGCGGTCTCGACCATGTGGGTCACCATGACCCGGATCTCGTCAGGGTCGTTGCGCATCAGGACCCGGCAATCGCCCTCGCCTGCAATGAAGGGATTGTCGTACCGGCGCGCGATCGCCCTGTAATCGGTCACTGGCTCGCTGATGATCCCACGCGCACCACAGGCCATCAGATCGTCCACGAACGCATCAACGCACCCGTCGACCATGAAGATCACTTCCTTACCTGACGCTCTGAGGATCGACCAGAACTCTTCGTAACGCGGGAAGATGTACTTCCGCATCCAGCCCGGGGAACAAATCGGGCCCTTCGTGGTCACGATGTCGTCGTGGCACACAACAAAGTTGACAGGTAACCGTGCAAACGCCTTGAATACCCGCCGGTTGATCTCGGCAAACTCCCCCAGGATGCGCTCAAATCGGGGATCCAGGCAATTCTCCAGAAAGTTCTGATAGCCAAAGACGAGGAGTGGCCACATGAAGAGCGTGTTGTAGAAGCCCACACTGGCGTCGCTCCCCTCCGGTGCGCGATCCCCCCACTCCGCAGGATAGTGTCGCCTGTACCGTTCGTAAATGACATCGACGCTCCGGAAATCGCCGCCCCCGCTGTCGACGACAACGTTCCACCCGGTGAAGTCACCCTGTGCTAGCGGACTGAACGCCAGCATCGCCTCTCGCGACCCGAACCGATTGCGGGCGCTGTCTTGTTGCCAGCTATCGCGCAGCACCTCGCCCCACCGATCACGTCCGGCTTGCTCATCGATGCGCGGCAGGGGCGTGTCACTCTCCGGCTCGGGCAGCCCCAACGCCGGATACAGTGCGTTCAGACGCCGGATGCACGATCTGGGCTGCACATAGTAGTCTATTCCGGTAATGTAGGTCGCGGCATCTGGGTTGGACCAGTGTTCCCAGTGAATCACTTTGCTGGGGCCGCGCCCCACGAAAGTGGAGTAGCGGTTGACCGGCTTAGGCTCCGACAGCACGCCGGCTGACCCTGTCATCGCGATGTCACGCTGAAGTGCCCACGGCTGATCTCATCGGGCCCACCCGGCAGGAAAAAGGTCGCCGCAAACTCGCGCGGGTCCGTGTCAAGCAGACGTAGAGCTTCGGCGATCGACGCAGGCCCGCCCTGGTTGCTCATATCCGCCAGCAAGACACTCCGGAGTTCCTTCACGACGTGCGCGGGCACCGCTTGGTCGGTAGCATAGCAGTGCCGCATGATCGCGGTCAGGTTCGTCTCTCTCAGATGGTGGGCATAGGCGAGCGTTCGCTGGCGCCAGGCGGCGAGATCGCGCAGTGTCAGGTCGAAATCCTCGCGCAACGAGCGCGGGACATCGTCGCGGAACGTCTCACTTAGCTCCAAGGCCTCCTGCATCCGGTCCGCAGCGAGCTCACATTGGAGTTGCACATCCTCGAGCAACCATGGGTCTGGCTCCAGGTTGTCGGTCTTCATAAAGATCGCCCGGCGCGAAGACTCCCACGAAGGCGTGTGCGCCTGCTGACCCCGGATGAATGCCGCGCTCATACTATGCGAAGGATCCGCCTTCCCGATCTCGCGGATGAACCACGACGTGTACCAGGGGAAGAGCTCCATGGCCTCGCTCGTGACCTTCCAGAATTGCATCACACCATCTTTGGACTTGCCATAGGGCTGCGCCAGGGTCTCCAGAGCCTCCAGCTCAGATCGGTTGGGATCTTCCAGGAATAACGCCGTCGTTCGCAGGTTGGGATCTTCACGTGTGGGGACCAGGCCGTAGTATTCCTTGATGCCGTCGACATCCAGGCTGGCGATTGCCTGAACACCCCGCCAGGTCACCAAGGGCCAGGGCAGGTGTGTGAGAGGCTCCACCTCCTCAGTCGGCCCGCCCAGGAAATGCTCCACCCAAACAGGCAAACCTACGCGCTTGGCGAGTGTGACGGTGTTCTTGAGCCACCGGTCCACCGGCATGGTCACCATGACTTCCGCGATGTTCGAGTGCAGCGACAGCCCAACGCAGGAAGGGTCAAGCTGCTCTACCGTCCTGAGCACCTGGCCTGCCGAAAGCTCCCAGGGCTCCCACCACAGCCGTCCCTGAGGGCTCAGCGTCTGCCAGGTTCGGCCAAGCAAGTTCACAAACGCACTGACGCGCTGGTCGAGGGGGACGCCGCGACAACGCGGACACTCGCCGAACTCACTGCACAACCACGCGTCTTGGTCGTAGGTATACACCAGGATATCATCGACGCCGGGGAACTGCTCGGCAAACGCCCTCAGCAGCGCGGCGTACATCTCGCTGACTGCAGGGTCGAGCAAGCAGTTGGGAGGCGTGTCGCCAAACCGGGCATGCATATTGTACGGCGCCCCAAAGTGGAACACCGTCCGCAGCCCCGCCTCACGACACAAGGCGATCCGCCCGCGTAGATCGGCCCTGCGCTGCGCAACGCGCTTCGGGTCAGTATCCGAGAGCAACGGGAGTGATTGGCGGTGCTCAGGGAGCAGGCCAATACCATCGACTACGTCCTCGAGGTTGAGCGGCTCATCTGCGGGCCGTGCGCCCCAGGCAATGTTGAGTTGGATGGTGTTGAACCCCATCTCGACCAAAGTCCGCAGGTTGTCCATTGACCAGGCCACGTCGGGCACCGACGGGCAACCCAGGAAACCGACACGATACGCAAATGGCGACGTCATCTCTGCTTCCCCCTATGCTATCTAGAAGCTCGCGTGCTTCGTGCGAGCGATGATGTGGTCTTGTATCTCCTTGCTGAGAAGGCAGAACTTCTGACTGAACCCAGACACCCTGACGGCCAAGTTGCGGTACTTCTCGGGCTCAGCCTGCGCCTTGCGCAGCGTCTGCTCGCTTACCACATTGAACTGGAGCTGTCCCACGCCCTTCTGCACCGCTGTCTTGAGCAACGTCACCAGGTGATCGAGGTTCTCGGGCGCAAAGAGCACGGGCTCGGCCTCGACGATGGCGGAGGTGCTCCCAGCAGCCATGTGCTGTGGGAGCTTGGCCAACGAGTTGATCAGCGCCGTCAGCCCCCGAAAGTCGCGACCCTGCATCGGTGAGATGCTGTAAGCAAGGTTCTCACCAGACCGCCGCCCATCAGGCGTTGCGGCCGTACCACGACCGGCATCCACCAACCACAAGAAAGTGAAAGGCTGCGCGAAAAATGCCATCTGATAGGTATCAGACACCTCGCGCATCAACCTGCAATAATGTTCGAACACGGCTGCGGCGAGGTTATCTACTGCGTCATCGTCGTTCCCGTACTTCGGCGCACGGTTCAGCATTGCCTGTCGTAGACTCTCATCGGGGTAGTCCTGCGCCATCTGAGAGACGAGTTCCTTCAGACTGAGCTTCCCGTCGCAGAACACAAGTTGCTCGATGGCAGCCAGCGAATCGGCAACGTTGGGGATACCCATGGGCATCGACTCGTGGTAATCGTAGGTTGCGCCCCGATCGTTGATGTCCCGCCCGTTTGCCAGGCATCCCTCCGTCAACAGAGACTTGTAGGGCAACGGGTCGATCAGCCGCTGGGCCATGGCAAGCCGCACCGTCTCGCGGCACATCTCGTGGACGAAATACGTGACTTGCTTCTCGTAGGCCGCAATGATCGCGGCGAGGTCGACCATGTCGGCGGGACCGCCCGTCTCCGGACCCAGCTGCTCGCCGGTAGTCATACTGCGACCGTCATTCAAAGCCAGCTCCAGGCACTTGAGCAGGTTGATGCGGTTACTGACGGCGTGAGGATTGGCCTTCCCCGGAATCGTGATCTCCACACAACCAATGGCCGCATAGTCGCGAGCATCGGCGATAGGGATGCCATTGTCGACCAGGGCGGGGATCAGCACGTCATCGTTGAAGAAAAACGGGATTCCATTGCCGCAGCCCACAAGCTTCAAAGCCCGGCGGACCAATGCCGTGGGGCTGTTGTTGTGCAGCCGCACCGACAGGCAGCGTACGAAGCCCAACGCCTCCGTCACATCCAACATCATGTAGGTTAGCTCGTTGGTGGCATCGCGTCCCTCCGTGTCGACGCCTCCCACCACGACCTGCTGGACATCGTAGTCGCGGTAGAGCTTGATCCACAGACAACATAGAAGCTCATAGGCCTCTTCGCGCGTGAGGCGCCCGGCATCGATATCCCTCTGGTAGTAAGGGTACAGAATCTGGTCCAGCCGCCCCAGGGAGTTGGCGTTGATGCCGTCCTCCCAGGTATTGATGGTGTGCGCGAACCATAGGCTCTGCACAGCTTCACGGAACGTTCTAGCCGGTCGCGCCGGCACCTGACGTGCCACGGCCTCCAGCTCCGCCAACTCCGCTTCCCGCACAGGATCATCGCACGATGCGCGTAGCGCACGCACCTTATCTGCATAGCGCTTTCCGATTTCCGCCGCCGCCTTCGCAACAACCAACGTGCTCTCCATCACCATTCGCGCCTGCCAGTCCTGTGCGGTGACAGGAGTTGTCGCGGCAACCTTCGAGCGTATCTCCTCAGATAGGCCGTCGAAGCCCTTTTCAAGCACGCGCGCATAGCCAATCACCGAGTGGTTGTACTGCGTTGAGTGGACCCAGAACAGTCCTTCGCGAGCTGCTCTACCCACAAGCTCCGAGCCTTCGGGCACAAAGCTAACGGTCGGCACCGCACCGGCTACTCCCTCCAGCAACGCCAACGCTTCCTCGATCTGGCCCGCCGTCAGCAGACCCCCCTCCAGATAGCGCTTGAGCCGCTCGCTGCCGGCTTCGTCCGGTCGCCACATCGTCATCTCTAGCCACTGGAGATCGTCGCCTCCGGTGAAGTTGTAACCCACCAGCAGCTCGTCCTCGTCGACCAAGGGCTCTGACTGCAACACGACGCTCGCCAACATGTGAGCTTTACGCTGCATCCAGGGCATAGTGCGAGGGCAGGCTGCCAATCCGCGCAATGCAGGCACCAGCCGTTGCCCAATCCTCGCCTTCTGCGTTTCGTGCCAATTGAGCGCGCGCTCTCTCAACCGCACAACTCGGTCCGTCAGCTCACCCATTCCGCCCTCCGACACAAAGATCCCGGGAAAACGCGGCACTGCCATCCGGACTACCTTGGCCCTGCAGGCCAATGGACCCATGATACTTGTGGCCTGGCAAGGTCAACCGCGTGCCGTACGGCTTCTTGGTCGATCGTCACCCGACGGCCGCACATGGCGCATTGACACAACTCCCAGCCGGCGTAGAATCGCTGTGCATTATCAGCATTGCGGCTGAGCCATTCAGCCGCTTTCCATCCAGAAGCGATGGTGACCATGAACGAGTTGCCCGATCCCGTGACGTTACTCCAGACGTTGATCCGCTTTGACACCACGAACCCGCCAGGTAACGAAGGCCCGTGCATCGCCTACATCCGCGATCTGCTCGTGCACGCAGGCATCGCGACGACGCTCCTCGGCATTGACCCGAACCGTCCGAACCTCATCGCCCGCCTGCCCGGTCGCGGTGAGGCTCCGCCGATCCTGATGTATGGCCACGTCGACGTAGTCACAGCCGCGGCGCAACGCTGGACCCATCCGCCTTTTGAGGGCCTCGTGAAGGATGGCTTCATTTGGGGTCGCGGCGCCCTCGACATGAAGAGCGGCATCGCGATGATGCTGACGGCAATGCTGCGCGCCTCAGCGGAGGGCTTCCGTCCGCCAGGCGACGTGATCCTGGCAGTCGTCAGCGACGAAGAAGCCGGCAGCGATACCGGAGCGCGCTATCTCGTCGAGAACCACGCCTCGCAGTTTGACGGCGTGCGCTACGCCATTGGCGAGTTCGGTGGCTTTACCTTTCACATCGGCAACCGCGTGTTCTATCCGATCATGGTGGCCGAGAAGCAGGGATGTTGGATGAAGGCGACGCTGCGCGGTCCGGGCGGCCACGGCTCACTGCCCGTTCGCGGCGGGGCCATGGCAAAACTCGGGCAAGTTCTCACGCGCCTCGACCGAAAGCAACTGCCGGTTCACGTAACAGAGGCCGGTAGCATGATGGTTACCGCGCTGGCCGAAGGTCTGGGCGGCGCACAGGGCGCGCTGCTGAAACTCGTGTTACAGCCTGCCGCGACCGATCTTGTACTCCGTCTCCTGGGCGAGCGCGCTAGGCTGTTCTATCCCCTGCTCCACAACACGGTGAGCCCGACGATGGTCAGCGGGAGCGACAAGATTAACGTCATACCGGATCAGGTTGAGATAGGGCTGGACGGCCGGCTTCTGCCAGGCCAGCATCCCGAGGATCTCCTGCGGGAGTTGCGCGCCGTTCTGGGCGACGAAATGACGTTCGAGATTCTCCAGTACGACCCGGTAGAGGCTGAGCCAGACCTGGGTCTGTTCGACACGCTGGCCGACATCCTACGCGAAGCAGATCCCGGCGGCATTCCAATACCGTACCTTCTGAGCGGCATCACGGATGGCCGCTTCTTCAGCCGGATTGGCATCCAGACATACGGTTTCACTCCGATGCAGCTACCGCGCGATTTCAAGTTCACCGACACCGTGCATGCTGCCGATGAGCGCATCCCCCTGGAGGCGGTCGATTTTGGGGCGCGCGCCATCTATGAGCTGCTGCGACGGCTACCGTCACATCCATGATCTGCAGCGGGCTAGGTGATCGCTTGGCGTCTGCCCCACCCTCGATATACTGGAAGGTGGACGAAGGCTACCCATAGGAGGGCGCATGGAGAAGCAACGGTCGAAGCTGTACGCCATCGTGGCACAGAGCGTGATAGCTGGCATGGTCACTGGTTTCGCCGCTCTGGTCGCAGCGGTGTTCGCGTTCATCGAGGGTGATTGGGTAGGCACAGGCGCCTGTTTTGCTGCAGCCGCTATCGCTTTCGGGCTGGTAGCGAACGCCATGTTACGCAACTGAGGGCCGGCGCCGGCACTGTGCAGCTGTTCACGGCCCAAGTCCGTTTGGCCGCCCTCCAAGTGCGGAGCATTTCACCTGGGCACTGCGCGCTTGTCGCGAGTCATCGTGCCACGCCGATCGCTCCATGCGGCGGCTGTGCGGTGTGGTTGTCCTGTTCGCCAACCTCTGGCTCTCGGCATCTAGCCCTCTACGAGGAGTGGATCGGCACCTACGATTGACCTTGCGTTCTGCTCACCTAGAATGAGGGTGCAGTACGCCTTGTGGCCCGACTAGCTGCAGGGTGTCCGAAGCAAAGGAGCGCTGTCCATGCCCACAGCCAAGAACAAACCCCGGCCCGGCTATGTCACACTAATGGTGTTCACTGTGTTGATGACCCTGGGCGCCATCCTCACCGTCATTCCCGCACCTTACGCCTACACTGAGTCGCCTGCCGACTACAAATCACACTGCACCTTCGCCCCTCTGAGCACCGTGCTCAGCCTCGTAGCTGCGGGTGGCGGGTGCATCGTCCGCAACCGGCTGTTCACCACCCGCCCCCGACCGCGCCGCAGGCGGCGGACAGAGCGCTACGCGGCGCGGCGTGCTGCCCAAGCCAAACGCCAGGAGTCGAGACGCGCCCGTCGCGAGCGGCCCGACCAAGGAGCACAGGTATGATCGTCTTCTTCATGCTGGTGATCCTGATCCTTACGTTCACCGCTGGGGCGGAGGCGGTCGTGGCGAAGCAGCCTTACGGCAAGAGGCGAGCTGCGCTAACCGGACTGGCGATCGGCGCGTTCCTGTGGAATGCCTACCTGTACTGGCCGGCCTTCCCGGCATTCTCTATCTGCCTGATTGTCCTGGCGTTGGGACTGGGAGTCTTTCAGGCCAGGCGCGGGGATCTTGGAAGGCTGAAACGGATGCTGAGCGCCGCTGGTATCACGCTGGTAGCCCTGCTGATTGGATGGCAGGTCGTTCTCGTCGGGATGGTCAATGCCGAGGTCGTTACGGAGACACAGATTGAAAACCCCGATGGAAGTGCCGGTACAGCGTTTGTTCTCTATCATCCCGGGCGCACAGGCTTCCAGGAACTGATCGTGGAATCGCTTGCCGAGAGTCTCACAGAGAACGGCTGGCGCGTCGAGATCACGACGGCAAGTCGTGAAGCCCCGACCAACCTGGCCTCATACGACCTCGTCGTGCTGAGCACGCCGACCTATGACTGGCTGCCCTCCCGGCGCCTTCAGCGGTATCTTGACCAACTGGAGCCGCTGAGGGGCACCCCAACGACCGCAATCATCACAGGCGAGGGCTATACGCGTGTGGCGGAGGCGCGGATGGCGACCATGATCCGCGAGGCTGGTGGTGAGCTGATCGGGATTTACCCCGTGTGGCTGGTAGCGCCGAACGAGATGCGTTACGAATCAGGCGAGCACCCCGAGATCATGCGTGAGGTGACGGCTGACATTCTCGCGCACCTGGCGCCATAGGATATGAGACAGCCAGACCCGGCGCTCGCTGGTGCCGACGCCCAGTTGGCCCCGCCAGGCTCGGTTGCACTTAGCGGACTGATCCTTCTGCGTGCCGCGCTGGGTGGCGCATCGGCGCTGGCTGTGCTCCACTGTCGTGAGGATCTGGCCCTCATGACACTGATCGCCGCCGTGACCTCCGATGTCCTTGATGGGTGGCTCGCTCGCTCGCTTGCGGGCCGTGGCCGGGTCAGCCCGTATGCCGATCCAGCAGCCGATTTCGTCTACGTCGCAGCCACGTTCGCAGCGTTTGCATTAGCCGGACGGCACCCATGGTGGGTGCTGTGGTTGATCATCGGCATGGCAGCCCAGTTCGTCGCAACCTCAGGCCGGTCGGGACCACGCTACGACCCGATCGGGAAGTACTACGGTGCAGCTCTGTTCGGCGCCGTCGGCGTAAGCTTGACGTGGCCCAGCCTCGGGGCAGATCGCGTGGTTCGCGCCAGCGTCGTCGGCGCGACCGTGCTCACTCTCATCAGTCGCGTGTATATGCTAGCGAATCAGTCTGACGCATAGCGGAGGAGAAGCTCAATGGTCGACATTCTGATACGTAATGGATGGGTCGCCGATGGCACCGGAAATCCGGCGATCCCTGCCGACGTCGCGATCGAACGTGACCGAATCGCTGCAGTGGGTAGACTGGACGGCTGCACAGCCGGTCGGGTCATAGACGCGCGTGGCAAGATCGTGTGTCCCGGTTTCGTCGACTGCCACAGCCACAGCGATACTACCATCCTGCGCAATCCGCTGGCCCACAGCACCATCCGCCAAGGCATTACTACCGAGATCGTAGGCAATTGCGGCGACAGCCCCGCACCTCTCACCAGCATGAACCGACGCGGTTCAGACCTACTGGGTGTGGGTGGGACCGAGTCCCCTGCGTGGTCGACCTTCGGGGAGCTTCTGACGATCGTCGCTGAGACGAGAGTGAGCCCTAATCTTGCGTGGTTTGTCGGCCACAACACGCTGCGTAGTGCCGCTGGCGCCTATGGCAGCCAGATCACGGCCGAGCAGCGAGCAGCTATGCAGCGGATGTTGCTGGAGGCGCTCGACGCAGGCGCGCTGGGGCTGTCGACAGGCCTGGAGTTCGACCCAGGTCGATCCGCAACCACCGAGGAGATCGACGACCTGGCAGCGATAGTGGGCTCGCGCGACAGGTACTACGCCAGCCACATCCGCAATCGAGCCAAGCACTTGCTCCCCGCGATCGATGAGTTCATCGGGATCGTGGCTCGCTCGGGCGCGCGCGGCCAGGTCTCGCACCTGAACGTCCGGTACAATACAGGCGCGCCAGATGGCGCCTGGGAGTGCGCGGTTGCGGCGATCGAAGAAGCACGTGGCCAAGGATTCGACATTCAGACGGACTGCACACCCTACGTCGATGGTGGGGGAAACCCTGCGGCGATTCTGCCCCTCTGGGTTACCGAGGAAGGGCCTCAACGCGCTGCTGACTTGCTGGCGGATCCTGCCGTACGCGCAACACTGCGCACGGACTGCGACCGCTATTGGGCCTTCATCCAACGCGGAGACTGGCACCGCGTGCGCATCGCCGGCAGCAGCCATCACCCCGAGATCGTGGGACTGACGTTCTGTGAGATTGCCGACGTGTGGCGCCGCGATCCGTGGGACTGTCTCTTCGACCTCCTTAGCGAGAGCTTCCGCGGAGAAGGGAGCACCTCTTACATCGGTCAACTATTCACTGAAGAACACGTGGCCGAATACATCCGTCATCCGCTCTTCAGCCTCGCTGTGGACGCGACGACCGTTGCGACCGAAGGCCCCTTGAGGCACCTCTACGCGCATCCACTGCCCTTCGCCGGGATGGTCCACTACCTGACGTACTGGGTTCGCAAGAAGGGGGTTCTCCGGCTGGAGGAGGCAATCCGGAAGATGACGAGCATGCCGGCAGCCCGCTTCGGGCTACAGGCCCGCGGTCTGCTGCGCAGCGGGGCCTTCGCTGATGTGGTTGTCTTTGACTACGCAGGCCTCGAGGATGGCGCGACGCTTGAGAATCCGGTTGTCTACTGCAAAGGGGTCGAGTTCGTGCTGGTCAACGGCGAGGTCGTGGTCGACGGAGGTCAGCACACAGGCGCAAGACCTGGCCAGGTGCTAACGTACGCCTGACCGGGGACCTCGATGCGCAGGTCTCCGCAACACGGGCCCTATCGGCCAGCCTTTCGCGAAAGCCCGTTCGCCCAAGCCCGAAGTGACTCCGGAAGGTCCTCGAAGCGCAGGGGGCGTTTCACCGGCACCGCCTCTAGCTCTGGCAACAGCTCTGCGGCCAATGCATCGGGCGATGCCGGTTCGCCCGCATCGAAGTCGAGGCTCAGGGCAGCCTCAAGCTGAGCTAGCGCCTTTGCGCCGGCCTGGGATTCGCGCCCGGGCGCGCGCGCTGTGCGCAACTCGACCTGTGCCATCAGGAACTCATCGTGCAGGGCCTCATCGTTATCGGTTTCCTCCAGCAGCGCCAACCCCTTGCGGGCACCGCTGAGGCCGAGCCGGGCAAGACCCAGGACAGCGAAGCCTGTGGCCATGAAATGGTAGATCCCCAGGTTGCGTGGATCGTGGCGTATCAGGCGCGCCAGCGCCGCCAGCCCACGGTCGAGATCGCCCAACTGGAGTAGAGCGCTCGTGAAGTCGACTAGCTGGAAGACCACGTCGTCGCCGGCGTAGTAGCGCAGGTTGTGTCTCACTGCTCGGAGTAGCCAGTCCAGTGCTGCCGAATCGCCCTCGAGCAGCGCGCCCTCGGCGAGATCGCGGTAGAGCCGCTCGTACGCAAGTGCGGGACTCGCGGTGGGTGAACGCCCGGCTTCGACGAGCAGCACGGTCGCCCTTTCCTCGGCGTCCGAGGGAGCCACACCTGGCTGCGCACTGAGCAGTATCTCGGCGATCACCGCTCGTTTGTAGTCGGTCATCGACCCCAGTTCAGCATCAGGAGCAGCGACCTGCTGCGCAGACAGCCCCTGTAGACGGTCGGTATCGAGCAACTCGACCACGAGGGCACGCTTCTGGTCGTGCGGCAGCCAGGTCACCAGTCCTTCCAGATCATCGCCGCTCAGGAAACGCCTCCGCAGCTCGTCCGCTGTTGCTTCCTCGATCTGCTGATAGCGTGTCAAGACGTGCCGTCGCGCTCCGCTAGACTGTCCCATGGTTTCCTCCCCAATCGCGGTATCAAGAGTGTACAGCGGAGTCGCTTCTGCGCAATGACGATCCCTGGCCTGACACACACTTGGCTGTAGGGACTGTGGACGGCAAGTTCGCAGCGAGGCTTTGGAAAGGGCGTATAATGATCTTGTGCGCCGAGTTGCGCACGGTGCGGGTGAGAGCACGACCGCGGCGTAGTCCTCGTTCGACTCGCCACCACGCCTATTCACACGGACGGGAGATTGCGATGGACAACAGACGAGACTACCGCGCACTGGGGTTCCTCAAGGTCGCGGCAACTATCTTGGCGATCATCGTGCTGCTCCTGGGAACCGCCATGATGGTGAGTCTCCTGGGCGGCGCCGCAAACGTGCCGAACCAGCTCATCGCCCTGCAGGTGCTTGGGCTCGGGCCAATCACGGACCTGTTGATCAGGCCGTTGAAGAGCGCACTCGCGACGGCTGGCATCGTGGTCTTCGTAGTGTCGCTGATCATCAGTCTGCTGTTCTATTCGGTTGGGCGCTTGTTGGGTATCGTAGCCGGCCTGGTTCGGCGCGTGACACAACTCGAGTCCACGCTAGCGACATCCGCGGAGGAGACCGGTAGCGCCTCCCCAGAACAGATCTAGTCCTCCGGTACCGCACCCAATGAACAGGCATTCCCTGCTGCTGTTGACGATCATCATCGCCTCGGTCGCGTTCGGACTGGCCTGCGGCGTGCTCGGCACGCCTGGCACTCCTACCGCTGCTCCGCTCCCGACCACTGATAGGGCCGATGTGTCGCAGTATATTGTCGAGGGCAGCGTCGAGCTCGAGGACGGGCGATGCTGTGCGGGAGGCGTAGCTGGCGACACGATCCAGGTGACCGCGCGGTTCACTGCCACCAGCTCCGCCGCGCCCGTAACGGAGATGCGGGTAAGGCCTGGGAACACCTCCTTCGACGAATCAGCGATGGATGCCGCACCGTGGCAGACCATGCTTCGCGAGCAGACCTTTCCCGTCACAGTTGTGCTGAACTGGACCGGCTTCTATGTCAGCGTCCAGTTCCGCGACGCCGACGGCAACCTGTCTCCGGTAGTCTCGGATGACATTTCGGTTGAGGGTAGCCCCCCTACCCCAACGCCGTCACCGTAGCAACGATCTCAGGCCATTGCCATCGTGCGTCCAGGATACCCACCGCCATGACAACGATGTCCTCGAACGAGCGCGTGCTCAGTGCATTGGCGCACGTCGAGCCCGACCGTATCCCGATCAACTACAGCGCGAACCCCGGCATCGATGGCCGGCTGAAGGCCCACTTCGGTCTGCGCCGCGACGACGACGCCGGCCTACGCCAGATTCTGGGGGTGGATTTCCTCGGCATTCACGCCCCCTACGTAGGGCCGCAGCTGCACGCCGACGTGCCGGGGCGACAGGTAGACATCTGGGGCGTGCGCACACGCTACGTCGAACACCAGAGCGGCGGCTACTGGGACTTCTGCGACTTCCCACTTCAGAGCGCCACCGCGGAACAGATCGCGGGATGGCCTCTGCCAGACCCCGAAGACTTCGACATCGGCAGCATCGCCGAACGTTGCCGCGCGAACCGGAAGTACTGTCTTTACGCCGGTCACGCTGGCTGGGGATGCGTGATCAACAGGATCGGGAAGTTGGTTGGGATGGAGCAGGTACTCATGGACCTGGCGACAGACAACCCCGCGACGCTGCATCTCATCTCCCGCAAACAGACGATAGAACTGGAGTTACTGGCCCGTACGCTGGAGGCAGGCAGAGGGTACTTTGACTTCGTCTGGCTCGGCGAAGATATGAGCACCCAGCTCGGCCCACTGATCAGCCCCCGTCTGTACCGCAAACACATCAAGCCATGGCACGCTCAGTTCGTCTCTCTGGCCAAGGCTTTCGATCTGCCGGTGATGTTTCACTCGTGCGGCGCCTGCAGCTGGGCCTTCGAGGATCTTATCGAGATCGGAGTCGCCGCCGTTGACACACTGCAGCCAGAGGCTGCTGGGATGGATGCTCTGACGCTCAAAGGCGCGTACGGTGACCAACTGGCATTCCACGGTGCGATCACCACCGGGGGCGCGATCGCCTACGGCACTCCGGACGAGGTGGCCGCCGAATGTCGCCGGGTCCTGCAGATCATGATGCCTGGCGGCGGCTATTGCTTTGCGCCATCACACCAGTTACAGGACAACACGCCTACAACCAACGCGATCGCGATGTATGAGACCGCGCAGGCGTTTGGCATATACTGAACGGGGCAAGGGCGCTTGTGCCCTCGAAACTTGCCGGTATCATCTGAGCGGAGCCTGCTATGCAGAGTACCCATCGACGCGTTGCGACTTTGAGCCTGATCGTGCTCGTGACCATTGCGCTGGATCAGGCAACAAAAGCAATCGCCAGCGCGGTTCTCCCGCCCTACACGATCTCGCTCCTGGGCGACATCGTCCGGCTCTATCTCTCGGAGAATGTCGGGGCGTTTCTGGGCCTCGGTTCGACTCTCTCACCAGAGCTGCGCTTCTGGCTGCTGATCGTTGCGAGCGCGGGACTTCTCGTGGGCGTGGCGCTCTGGCTGGTGCTCACACCGGGTCTCCACCGCGACGTCTTTGTCGCACTCTCATGCGTCGCGGGTGGCGGGCTCAGCAATCTGGTAGACCGCGTGCTTCGTGAGGGCAGGGTCGTGGACTTCCTCAACGTGGGCATTGGCCGGGTGCGGACTGGTGTTTTCAACGTAGCCGACATCGCCATCACATTCGGCGCCATCTACGTTGTCTGGGCCGGTCTGCGGCGCGATATCAGCGGCGACACCGGCGCAGATCCTCAGCAATAGGCTCAAAGTATCCAAACAGCGTCGTGGAGGGCCTGTGGGCGAGATTCCTACGTCTGGCGCAGCATTGGATGCCGACCTGGGACCACTCGAGAGCGAGCACGTGCACCCACCAACAAGCAGCACGCTGCTCACCGTCACTGTGCTTGCCAGCGGATTTGTCGTGTTTCTGGCCGGCCTGATCATCAACCGCGAAGGTACGGCCTGGGGTTTCTGTGTATCGAGTATTGGCGGGCTGTTGCTGATTCTAGGAGGCATGAGCCTGCATGCAGCAGTGCGCGACCGCGACCTCTTGGTCCGCGTCCACCGGGGCGGGCTGCTTCAGGTTCGAGGTGGAACCACGCAGGCCATCCACTGGGGGTCCATTGTCAGCGTCAACCATGGGGTGATGCACCGGCAGCGCGTGGGAATCCCCATCCGGACCACGCATCTCTGCACGCTTGTCTTGGCGGACGGTCGTCGAGTGCAGTACAGCGATGCCACGCTCGAGCATGTCGAGCAACTGTGCCAAGCGGTCGAGTCCCACACTCTGCACCCGCTTCTTGGGCGGATCTCGACGCAGCTCAGCCTTGGCCAGACCGTCCCCTTTGGAAGGTTGCACGCGACGCCTCAAGGGATAGGTTCATACTCCAGCGATGAGATTCTGCCGTGGGACGCCATTGACGGCCTTGTCATCACGGGCGACCGGGTTGTCGTCGAAGCTCAGGGCCAGTCGCAGACTCTGGCCCTCACGAGCGAAGTCGACAACGTTCACGTTGTGGCGGCTCTCATTGAGCACGCTCACAGCGCTCGCTCTGCCACCGCACAGCACACCGTCGAATCCTCCCCGGCTGATACGCCGGAAGCGTTAGGCCCAGCGGAGTTGGAGTAGGGTCAGTCCCCGGCAACATCGCCAGCCCGGCACACGACGCCGCGCCTGCAGAGGGCTGCCTTGCGTACCGCTCCAGTCCGCGGTCCCCGAATGCACCTCGCGTGCCCCCTCCCCTGCCGGGCAGGGGAGCCTGATAACGGATTGGCAGACCGTGGCGTTTGTGATAGAGTCTTGCCTGAAGCCGCAGAGCAAGTGCCGTCGCAATGCGACGGTGCGTGGCTCAACTGCATTTCAATTCCTGGCAAAGGAGATTCCGATCTATGTTCAACCTACGCGGTGAGACCATCTACACAGGCACCAGCGTTCTGGCCGACGGCTACGTCTCAGTGGACGGGGCCACGATAGCGGGCGTTGGTGACAAAGCCCTTGGCGAGCGGGCTGGCGCCTATCCGGTCATCACACCCGCAATCATCGATCCCCACTGTCACATCGGGTTGATCCGGGGTGGCGAGCCCTCAGCAGAGGCCGAAGCCAACGAGCACATGGACTCCATGCTTGCCCATGCTGACGTACTCGACTCCATACAGATGGACGACGTGGGCTTTCGCGACTCCATTGAGATGGGCGTGCTCTACTCCTGCGTCCTGCCGGGCAGCGGCAACATCGTGGGGGGGAACTCCGCCATCATCCGCAACTTCGGTCAGGACACCAATGCCGCCTTCGTCCGCCGCGCCGGGATCAAGGGCGCTTTTGGCTATAACCCGATGTCTACACGCGAGTGGAAAGGCCAGCGCCCGTACACCCGCATGGGAGCGCTGGCGATTCTGCGCGCCAGGTTGGTTGACGTACAGACCAAGATGGCCAAGGAGGCGGCAAAAGAGGACGCGGATGTAACCTACAGCGCGGAGGAGAGCGTGCTCAAGGCCCTCCTCAAGGGCGAGGAGCGCTACCGCGTGCACGTCCACAAGAGCGACGACATCGCCGCGCTCCTGCGGTTCGTGGACGAGTTTGGCCTGAAGGTCACCGTCGAGCACACGATGGACGTACACGAGCCGGGGATCTACGAACAGCTTGCCAAGCGCAACATCCCTGTCATCTATGGCCCTATGGACTCCCTGGCCTACAAGGTCGAACTCAAGCACGAGGGCTGGCGTAACGCCCACTACCTCATTGACTCCGGGGTTGAGTTCGGGCTCATGACCGATCATCCGGTGATCATGCAGAAGATGCTGCTCTTCGAGCTCCGCCACTTCTTGCGAATGGGCCTCGACAAACAGGCTGCTCTGGAGATCATCACCCGCAAGAACGCCGAGATCCTTGGCGTTGCGGACATTCTCGGAACACTCGAGACCGACAAGTGGGCGTCCATCGTCTGCTGGAACGGTGATCCCTTCTCGTTGGAAAGTTACCCGGTCGCGATCTATGCCGAAGGCGAACTCATCTACGAGGCAGCGGCGTAGCCACTCAGCGATCGTTGCTGGACCCGCCACCGATACGTGTAGGCGGGGCGCGGTGATCATCGCGCCCCGCCTGTGCGGTGCCGGCAGCGAATCGAGCCGTGGGACAGTCGTTACCCGCCAGCGCCAGGCTTTCCCCCCAAGGTTTCATCTGGGATGCGCCTATGGTGGCCCCCTCCGACACAGGCCAGGGCGGTAGGGCTATGCCAGAGAATCAGAACGTGATCACGAGCACGAGCAACCGCCGTATCGTGGAGGCCCGTAAGCTCTCGCAACGGAAGCATCGCCAACGCCAGGGTCGTTTCATGGTGGAAGGGCTCCAGATCCTGCACATGGCACTCGATGCAGGCCAGGTTCCTGCCGAGGCGTTCTACTGCGAGGCTGCGTTCACGGGCACCGAAGCGCCGTATCTGCTCGAGAGGCTGAGCGATATGCAGTCAGCCGGTGGGGGGCCAGCCCTCCACCCCGTGTCGGAGGCCGTCCTTGACGTGCTCTGCCAACGCCAGATCTGCCAGGGCTTGGTCGCGATTCTGGCCACCTTCGAGACACCTATCTCAGCATTGCGGCTGAACGGTGATCGACTCGTCGTCATCCTCGACCGGCTGCGAGATCCCGGCAACCTCGGCGCACTGATCCGCGTCGCGGATGCAGTCGGTGCTGGCGGCGTCGTAGCCCTCGAACCGTGCGCCGATATCTTCGATCCCCAGGTAGTCCGAAGCAGCATGGGATCGCTGTTCAACATCCCGGTCATCAGGACCGGGGACACACGCGCGCTCTTCGAGCACGTGCGCCGGGCAGGACTTCGAGCCGTAGCTGCCGACCCTTACGTTGGGACGCTCTGGGGTACCGGCTTGTGGGATGGCGGTGTAGCTCTGGTGCTGGGAAACGAGGCCCAAGGCCTCTCACCCGATGTACGCGTCGAGGTCGAGTCGTGGGCTCGCTTACCGATGGTAGGCAAGGCCGAGTCGCTTAACGTGGCTGTTGCCGGTGGGATCCTGATGTACAGCTGGTTGGCTGCGAACTACCACCCCAATGCCGCAGGGAATGACCAGAGCGACTCCTCGTAGCTCTGTCCAGGCCGTCCAGGATGCACCGGGTTTGACTCCGCCACAGACTCCAGAGACCGGAGGTGACATGCAAGATATCTTCGCGTGGATCGACCAGGAGCTGTCGCCGGACGAGGTCACGACAGAAGACCTTATCTACCAGTGTATGGCTTCGCAGTCGGGTCGCTCTCTCCCCATCATCTACCAGCCGTTTGACATCGGCGATCGAGGGCACTGGGCCGACCGGGGAGCAGCCCTGGACTTCGTTGCGGCAACGCGCATAGGCGACGGTTCCGCATGCAACGTGAGTGGTCGCATGCTCGATTTCGGTCCCGGCGATGGCTGGCCCTCACTCATTGTGGCGCCCTGGGTTGACAGGGTTATCGGTGTCGAGGGCTCGCTGCGCCGGGTGGCAGTATGCACTCAGAACGCAGCACGTCTGGGGATCACGAACGCGCAGTTCGTCCATGTCGAACCAGGCAGCCTACTTCCGTTCGACTCAGGTAGTTTCGACGCTGCCGTGGCGGCGTCCTCCGTAGAGCAAAGCCCCGACCCGCGGACAACGCTGGCGGAGCTCTATCGCGTGCTTCGCCCTGGTGGGCGGCTGCGTCTGTCGTATGAGGCTCTGGGCGTCTATCAAGGCGGGCACGGGCGCGACTTTGTTATGTGGGAAGACTGTGACCACACCCACCTGATCCTGTATGACAGGCACATCGCGCTGGAAGAGACACTCCAGGTAAGGATCACGTTCGATATGCCCAGGCAGGCGCTCACCAATAGCTTGGCTGAGCGTGGGCAGAGGCTTGGCTTCAGCGACATCACAGCCCAGAAATTGGCTCAGCTCCGCGACAGAATCGTCGATGCTGGCAGATGCAGGACCCAGCACCCATCGGGAACCACGTTGTGTCGCTGGTTGACAGAGATCGGGTTCCGGCAAGTCTCGCCAACGCACAACGGCGTCCGTTTTGCGGGGGCTCTCTTCGATCAGATCGCTGTCGCAGACCGTCCCGCATCGTTGGAGGAGCTGGACGTCTGCCTCCGGCCGATGATCGCCGTGGTCGTCGATATGCCCGCGCCGATCACGACTGATCCGTGGATCACGGCTGTGAAGTGAGGGCCCTCCCTAGATTCCCGACCGTGGCTCAGGCGCTGCCGTAGTGGTGCACCCTATCGATGGCGAAGGCGTAGGACTCGAACGATACATCGCTGGGCACGGAGTGATCGCTGTGATAGATGTACCCGCCACCTTCCTTGGCCACAGCGATCTTCCCGCGAATCTCGTCTTCGATCTCATCACGGCCCCCTGCGAGCCGCCTAACGTCAATGTTGCCGATCAGAACCAGCTGGTCCCCGTAGAGTGACTTCAGCTCCCGAACATCGAGTCCCGCCTTGGCCTCCAATGGATGTAGGCCAGCGAACCCCGCTTGGAGGAACCCGGGGATAAGTGGGGCAACGTTCCCGTCGGAGTGCAGCAAGGTCCTGAGTCCATCGGCGGCAAACCGGTCGCATAGCCGCTTGTGGTACGGCAGGACGAGCGACGCGTACAGCGAGGGCGAAATCAGCGGCGCAGCTTGGTACCCCAGATCATCGGCGAGAAACGCGGCGTCGAACGTCAAGCCCTGCGCCACCATGCCCTCGTAGATCTCAATAACCAGCCGCGCGTGGTCAGCGTACATGTCGGCGACGAACTCAGGTCTGTCCAGCATCAGCATCAGCATATGCTCCATGCCGAGGCGCATCCAAGTGGGGTGGAAGCAGGCGTGTGCGGCATAGCAGACGAACTTCTCCGCGGCGCGCGCTCGCCGGTACGCTTCGATCGTCCCATCGGGAATCCGAGAGGCGTTGAAGGCCATACGCCCACGATGGCGCCGCCAGTCATCGGGTGTCTTGATGGTGAAGTCGAGCCATTGTGAGGTCCAACCCTCTTCCACGTGCAGGTCACGGCGCAGTGCACCATCGGCATCCCAGTACAGCCGCCGAGTGGCGCTCTCTTCCAGTACGCGTTCAGGCATCTGCAGTGTGTAGTCGCCGGAAATGCGCACGATCTCGTCCGTGCCAAAGTAGGCGTTGGGCGAGACGCCTCGGGGCAGCCCCTCGCGACGCCACCGTTCGACCGTCGTAGTCCAGTAGCTGTCGAACAGCGGCACTCGATCGGGGACTTGGCCGGCCAGCACCGCTGCTACACGTTCATATGAGTTCACTGGTGCGCTCCTTAAGCTACGGTAGAGGTATTTTCGCCAGGGCGGCGACATCGCGCACTGCCGCAAGGATCGAATCTGGGGCATCAAGATGTACCAGAGGACCACTTCGGCCTAGCATCCGCCGCTCGCCTCGGAGCGACAGGTTGGCCAGCTCGCCCTGGGCTCGGGTCGTCTCCGCGTCGGTCACGACAAGATCCGGGGAGTACAGGCCAGCGGATGGTCTGGGCGCGCGGGCCGGCGTAAGGACCACCAAAGGCATCCCCTCGAGAGGCGCATCGCCCCGGAGCGCCTTATCGGCCGCCGCGGCACTCAGCCGCACAGACTGCAACTCGTCCACAGTCGTCTGGTAGTGTCGCGGGTCCAGTAGCAGAGCGCGGTACGCTTGCCGAATGTCGTCGGGCAGCGCTTCCTCACGGCCTGTCGCAGCCGACTCACCCGTCACCGGCCCAATCAGCCGGAGCAATCCCGAGGTAGTCAGAAAACGCATTCGCTCGTAGAACGCGATCGTCGTCTCCATCTCGCGCTCGAAACGCTCTGAGTGGACTTCATCGCCCAACGGCGCCACGAGCACCAGCCCGGCAACATCCTCGGGATAGCGCGCCGCGTAGAGACGGACATGGACACCTCCCACCCCATGGCCTACGAGGAGAAAGGGCGCGGCTTCTTCGGCCTCAGTCAACAGGGCCCGTAAGTTCGCTACCGCTTGTTCAGCATCTCGCGACGCCGGGCCTGCATCGCTCCATCCGTAACCGGCACGATCGTAGGTGCAGACGCGGAAGGTCTTGCTCAGTTCACGCGCAACACCCGACCACTCCAAGGAGGAGCTCCCACTGTGCGTGTCGATGACTACGGTCAAGCCATCAGGAACGGGCTGACCACGACAATCGAGGTGCAGTGCATACCCACCGACATCGACACGCGAGCCTGGCGCAGGATGGCGCTTCAGCGCAGTAACCAACAGGTATTGCTGGGCCGTAGCCAACGTGAGCGGCACGAGCACGCCGAGGAGGATCCCCGTAGCTATGATGATGCCGACGAGCGTGGACGTTCGCATCGGCGGCCGTCCGAGGCGCTGGATCCGGCTTGTCATGGTGAGTCTCCTTCGTGTGACAGCACCTGCGAGTGGTCCTCACCCGAAATCATAGAAAGCCGCGCGATGATGTCAAGTGTCAGCGGCGCCCTCACGGCCAGGCGGCTTTCCATTGGGCCGTCACGATGTATAACACCTACAGACCAGGATGGAGGATGCCCAAAGATGGATCAGCCAGTTGCGACGAGACGGGCGGAGTTGCTGCAGGACATGGTCGGCGTTCCTATTCCCAGGCTTTGGTGCCCACCGGTCACGCACTACGTCGACGATGGGAGCGTCGATATCGCGCGCATGGCGGCACATTGGCGGTCGATGTCCGCCTACGTCGGCGGTTTTCTGGTGCCGGGCTCCACAGGTGAAGGCTGGGACATGGCTGAGGCGGAAGTCGATGCCCTGGTGGATCTTGCCATTGGGCTAGCAGTCGGGCTTGACACACGGCTGCTAATCGGGGTCCTGCAGGTTGACGCGGAGACGATGATCAGGCGCGTCGACGCGATAGTCGCCGATCTTCGTGCGAGAACAGGGCTACATAATCCCTTCCAGGCGCTGAAGGCCTGCCACGTGGTCGGGTTCACTATCTGCCCGCCGCGGGGCGCAGCACTTACACAGGACCAGATTCGCGACGCGCTGGCCCAGGTCCTGGACCTGGGCATTCCCATCGCGCTGTATCAGCTCCCTCAGATCACCCAGAACGAGGTATCCGCAGCGACCTTCGCCGACTTAGCCACCCGATACCCGAACCTGATCATGTTCAAGGACACAAGTGGCCAAGACCGTGTGCCGCTCTCCGACGGAGGCGCGAGTGGCGTCTTCCTCGTACGTGGCGCCGAGCGCGACTACGCGAAGTGGCTGGACGCAACAGGTGGATGTTACCACGGATTCCTGCTCAGCACGGCAAACGGCTTTGCACGCGAGCTGCGAGAGGTCATCGACCTCGCCGTCTCTGGCCAGGTCGAGGCGGCCCAACGCCTATCGCGGCGGCTCACCGCCGCCGTCGACGCCTGCTTTGACGCTGTCAGCGATCTGCCATACGGGAATCCGTTTGCCAGCGCTAACAAAGCCATTGACCATCACATGGCTTATGGAGCACGGGCAGTTGATATGGCTGCGCCACTGCTGCACTCGACGCGGCGCCTACCCGAGGGCGTCGTTCGGACGATCGGCGAGATACTCCGAGAGCACAGCCTCGTGCCCCCCATCGGCTATCTCAGTTAGCAGGAGCTGTCAAAAATGCAGGCAGCGGAAGGCGGGTGCACCGCCTTCCGCTGCCCGGCACACGGCCGTCTGGAGATTAGGCTTCCGTGTTGCTCTGAGTCTCGCTCGTGGCCCGCCCCTTGAGTTCGTCCATCCGTTGCTGGATGAGGTCTAGCTGCTCCTGCAGCCAGTTGGCCTGTGCGCCCAGTTGTGACAGTTCGTCCTCAGGATACGTCACAGGGCCACCGCCGGCTCCGTAGACAGGCCCGCGCCGTCCTCGCCCGAACGGCCAACCCATGGCATAGGGGCCGAATCCGAATCCACGTCGCCGTCCCCAGAATCCGCGACCACCCCACGGTCCACCTCCGCCCCACCGTGCATAGTACCACCCTTCCTGCGGGAACGGGGCACCCTCAACGGGTGGGCAATCACCCAATCCGCGACCTGTTCGCGGTCCTTGGCCCATCGGGCCTGTTCGATCACCTCGTGGCACAGTCTACCTCCTGTTGTGTCTGACTGTTAGGGTCAGTCCCGTCATCGTGAGACGCAGACGCCCTCATTTGATATACGATCACCAACTCCATCGCCCGCGGCCGCGACCGGCGCGTCGTCCCGCACCAAACCAGCGCGGCAAGCCCAGGAACACACGCCGCCCGCTCCGGAGCGGCCGTCCCCCCAGGCCCAGAAAGCCGGTCATCCTGCCACCGGCGGTCCTGCCAACAGCGCAGTAGCCCGCGCCGCGGCCTGTCAGCGGCCCCTCACCTCGTGGGCCGGTTCCATCGAAACCTGGCATATCCTCACCTCCTTTTTCCGTATGCCGTTAGCAGGAGGCCGATCGCCTCTCGACTTTCCTGCAGCACCTCCACCCACTCACCCAGCACGGCTTCGCCTTGGGGTGTGAGTGCGTAGACGCGTCGCGGAGGCCCTTGGGTACGCTCTGCCTCCCACTCCGAACTCACCCACCCCGCATCCTCCATGGTCTGCAGGACACGGTAGATCCGCCGCAACGACACCTGTTCCATGCTGAACGCGGCGACAGCCTCGGCAAGGGCATAGCCATGAGCCGGCCCCTTGAGTAGGGTAACCAGCATTGCTGGCTCCAGCAGATGCGCGGCTCGTCCGCGAGACTGCCCGCGTCCTCGCCTCCCTCTATGTCCCTGTCGTCCGTGCACGTTCCCTCCTTGGTGTCAATTGACTATAGTCTATCACACTATTGTCTTTATATCAATAGGCAACTTGACTCTATCCGCGAAGTCGAACCGAATTCGCTCGACGCCAAACTGTCTTGACTCGTCTCGGAGAGTGCCTAGAATGAACAAACCTGCCACGTACGGGGCGGGCCGCTGGGGCGCGGGATAGCTAGCCCATATTGGAGCGCGTGTTTGTGGGACGCTGTACACAGAGTCCTATGGGGCAGCCGGAAGGAGGCTGTGTATGAGTATAGTATCGATAGTGAAGGTGCATGAAGGTCGTGTAAGCGATGCCGTACGTCACGCAGTGGATCTAGTCGATGGCATGGCAATCCTCAAACCCGGTGATACCGTACTGATCAAACCGAACCTCGTCAAGCCGGCTCCCTCTGGTTCCGGCATCATCACAGACGCCCGTGTCACCGAGGCCGTCGTTCAACTGGTCCTAGAACACGACCCTGCTCGGGTCATCATCGGTGAGGGCTCCTCTGTTGGCTACGATTTCCCCGGCCAGGTCGATTCCCTGACGGCGATGGAGGTCAGCGGCACCGCCGACGTGGCTCGCAAGTACGGGCTACCTATGGTGGATCTCAACCACGACGACGTCGTCGAAGTCCAGGCCCATGATGCGTATGTCATGGATACGTTCGGCGTGGCCCGTACCGCGTGGGAAGCCAACGTCACCATCGATCTGCCGGTGGTGAAGACCCATGCTCGAACCGGTATTACCTGCGGGCTGAAGAACATGAAGGGTGTACTGCCGGGAACAGAGAAAAAGCGCACTCACAGAGTCGGCTTGGATCGGGGGATTGTGGACCTCAACCGAGTCATGCGGCCCCATCTCACAGTGGTGGATGCCTTGGTCGGGCGAGCTGGGACCCACACGCGCGACGAAGACCGTGTAGCACTCGACTGCGTCCTTGCAGGCGCCGATGTGGTCGCCGTGGATGCCGTCTGCGCCACGATTATGGGATTCGATGTCGAGGAGATCCTGCACATCCGCCTGGCTGATGAGGCCGGCTTGGGCGAGGCCGACCTTGATCGGATCGATGTCTACGGTGAGCGCATCGCCAACGTCGCACGACCCTTTCAGCCATACATCGAGGCAGCGAAGGAACGTTTCGGCGATGCCACGATCATCGAGAAGAACACGTGCACCGGTTGCATCGGCGAGATGGAGAGCACCTTCCTCTATCTCAACAGGGCCGGGTACGCAGATCGCCTCAAGGAGCTTGTCCTCGTGCTTGGCACGCCCGACGAGGTCCCCGATCTGGACACGACGCCCGTGATCGTCGGTAAATGCCCCAGCGACTACAAGCATCTGGGCGTGTGGGTCGGGGGCTGCCCACCCCATGGTATCAAGATCACTGAGGCCGTCTGTGAGGCACTGGGATTGGACAAAGACGCCGTCTACAGAGCAATCGAGGAGCTGCACAATACGGGTTCGGTCTTGTGACACGCGCTCACACCAGTACGGAGGATAGCAGGGCTCCAGTCGCTGGATGGGCCGGAGCCCTGTCAACATCAGGCGAAGACGGACGAGCGTATCGGGCTAACCTGGCATGTCGGCAAAGTGCCCAATCAGGCGATCGGTAGCTGCGTGAGGCCGGGGGTCAACGTGAACAGGCAGGTGATCATAGATCCGATAGACGCGGTCCCAATAGGCTTGACGCAGCGCGCCGAAGTCCGGTGCTGACCCGGAGAGCGCGGCGAATAGCTCTGCGAAGAAGGTTAACTCGCGGCGATAGGCTGACGGTGAAGGATGGAACGGCACTTCGTCGCGCTCACAGCCCTCAAGGTCGCGCAGAATCCGCGCGAGCTCAAGCATCTGCCCGTGATAGACCTCGCGTGGCAGATCGATGATATGGTAGTTCCCCCAATCACGGATCACCTCGAACAGCGGCAGGAACGGCACAATAGCGCGGCCCTGACGCCCGAAGAGTGCTTCATAGAAGTCGCCCGCCAGAACCTCTGGATCGGCATCCGGGTTAAGAAATGACTGCGCGGACTCGTACAGGGATAACTGGTTGAGCAAGGGCGTCATGGTGAAACAGATTCCGCCGCGATAACCCCCACACGCACGTTCTTCGCGCCGGCGCCCGAAAAGGCGCTCGAACCGGTAGTGCGGAACTACGTTGTTCTCTCCCTCCGTCAGGCTGAAGTCCCACGTCTGCACGGGATGGGTTCGGGCCACCTCGGCAACCCAGGGCCGTGCGTCCCGGTCTCCGCCCGGATTGCCATCCGAATCGAAACCCATATTCAGCGCTACCGATGTTCCAGTTGGGAAGTAGGGCAGGCGCTGGAGCAGGTGCGCCATCGAGCGATCCGCGCGGTCACGGTCGAACCGCCACGCCGTGTGCTGGTATTCCGCTATGAACTCCCCTTGCCATCCCTCCGGTCCTTCGATATTGCCCCACCCAAAGAACGGTGGTCCCCACGTGTGGAACTCGATCTCAACGCCAGGAAGCACCCTAGTCACCTGCTGCGCGATCTCGATGGATCGATCGATGTACGTCAGCGCAGTGCACCCGTTGCGCGAACAGGCACCCGGATCACCGGGAAAGATGCCCATGATGTCGAGCCTGGGGAGTGCACGAGCCCACGCCTCCCACAGAAACCGAATCTCCTCCCATTCTGCAGGCACGTTCGGGCATAATGTATGCCACTGCGTGCCCACAGTGGCCAACCCGCACAGCGCCTCGACCTTCAGTCCCCTAGAATGGGCGTGGTCGATGATGCCATTCATCTGACGCACAAACGTGCGACCGAACTCTGACGCTAACCCCTCCCGGCAGAACAGGCGTGGGACCAGCCAGAACTCCAGCACGTTGAACCCGAAACCCGCAACCATGTCGACCAGGCTTCGCCAGTCGCGGTCAGACCATCGATACGGCAGGTCCGGATAGAGCATGTTCGGATTGTACGCGTTGAGTAAATGCGCAGCGAAGTTGTTATAGTACGTGCGGCGGCTGCCAAACTCGTGTTCGGTCTCCACAATCCCTCCTTCGGGAATCAGGGTCAAAGTCACTTCACGCCTGCCATCCTTGGTGGCGAACAATGACGCTATCTGATAATAGGTCGCTTGGGCCGAAGCCGCAACTGCCACGGCGGCACCTGCATGGCTGCCTCGCTGGATCCCCCGCCCCCTTGCCCGTCAGCCGCCGATCTATGGGCAGCGCTCAGCGTGGCGGAGCTCAGCTGTGGTTCAACCGCCGCTCCAAGTCGATCGATCGTCCAGCAAATCCGCTGTACCGACAAAATAGTGATGTTCTTACCAAAATAGTTGGTCCAAACTCTTGACAATCCGTGACTTTCTTGGTATCATCTAGACGAACCTAGGAGGTGGGTCATGCGCAAGATCCTCGAACACTGCCCATCGTGCGATGCCGACATGCTCATTACGCGGATGAGCTGCCCGGCCTGCGGCACGGTGGTCCTCGGCACCTGGGCGCCCTGCCGCTTCTGCCAGCTCTCGCCTGAGCAAACAGAACTTCTGGAGGCCTTTGTGCGCTCTCGCGGCAACGTCAAGGAGATGGCTCGCGAGCTCGACGTCTCTTACTGGACGCTCCGCAAGCAGCTGGATGACTTGGTCGAAGCCTTGGGGTACGAAGCTACCCCGCCCCCACCGGATGATACCGGCGAGCAACAGATGGGGGTTCTCGACCGGCTAGACCGTGGCGAGATCAGTGCCTCCGAAGCAGCCAGGTTGCTGGAAGGGCTGAAGGCCGACTGAGCCGGTGCGTGGTCTGCACCACCGGATGGGCACCATTTGGAGAAAGGATGTGCAATGAGCGACCAGACTATGAAGATCCTCCAGATGCTGGAGGACGGCAAAATCACCGTTGAAGAGGCAAACCGCCTGATCTCGGCGGTGCAGGATCTGGAGGAGCAAGAGGCCGAGCCGGATACTCGACGCCAGCGGCACAGTCACCCGGGCCCCCAGATTCCCCACATTGGGTCTATCCCACCCATGCCACCCATGCCCCCGATGCCCGACGTTGGCAAGATCGTGAACGATGCTCTCAGCGGGGCCTTTCGGGGCCTACACATCCACCCAGGACCGGGAAGTGAGGAAGGCGGGCCAGCGGGCACAGTCGTCTTTCAGGGGGCGCGATTCAAGGGGGCTCGACTGGAGCATACCGACCTGACCGGCGCCAAGCTTGACGAGAACACCCGCCTGGAGGGCGCTGACATGCGCTATGCGGCTTTCGTGGATGCCGACTTGCGAGGGGCGGACCTTCGCGGAGCCGTGATGTGCTACAGCGCGTTCGTGGACACGAAGTTCCGAGACGCCGATCTGCGCGGTGCCAATCTGAGCTACGGGTCCTACGTTGGGGCAGATTTCCGCAGCGCTGACCTCCACGGCGCCGACCTCAGCTACAGCGACCTCTCCAACGCCGACTTCCGCGACACGAATGAGCCTGGACTGAACCTACGGGGCGTTGCCATGCGCGGGATCAAGTATCAAGCGGCGAGCCCTGAAGATGTAGCGTCACCGGAGAGCGCCGAGGCGCCGGCGCATGCCGCCACGGATGCCAACGATGTCGAACAGAATATCGACAATGCCGCCGAGGAGCACGAGGCACAGCCGCGCCACGACGAGAACTAGGCGTCCAAGACAGCGTCAGACGCCGCTCTGGCCACACGGCACCACAGACGGGCGAGCGCCACTTGGCCGCTCGCCCGTCATACGTTGGCCTCTGAGTGTGATCGGCGATAGCCAAGTCGGCTATGCCTGTACACGATCGGGGTTCGTCATACTGCAGCCTGGATCCGCCAGCCAGTATCGCGTGCTTTCGTCCGGTTGGTCTCTTTGCCGTAGGCTGCACAGCTCTTGACGGCTAAGGTAAGTCGCCCAGCTATTCGGGCACGCCACGCGCCGAGGGGTCTGCGCCCACGAGGAACAGCCCCAGACCAAACAGGAGCGCCGCCGTGCTCGCAACGAGCAGCGGCCACCGCAGTGCCGCGCCCGCCTCCGGCAGCATCTGGGGCAACTCATCGGTCAGCCGGAAGGTCCCGGAGACTACCTGGCCCGCGTGCAGAACGGCCACATCGGGTGTAGGTAACTCGAACGTGCCCGCGGTTCCCAGATCGACGTGTAACACGGCGTGGAGGTATTGCGAGGTGCTGCCGGCGTCAAGTGACACGGCAACCGCATAGCGTTCGCCCGTAGTCACTGGAGCGAAACCGACAAGCGATCCCCGCTGCCCGTCGGCATCAGCGTAGATGGCGATCCAGCCTGGTTCCGTGCTCACGACGCGAGCGATAGTCACCGTATCGTTCACCAGCGCCTGGTCAAAGACGACCAGACTGGGAGGCATAGACTCTGACACTTGAGGTGCGGCGTCCGCTACTGCGGACTCCACCTCCACTGACTGAACCACCACCTGTGTTTGGGAGGCGCCAACCTCGGCGTTTCCCAGAATGCCCAGCAGTCCCAGCACGATGATAAGCGCCGCAACCACGAACGCCCTTACTGCTTCGTCCACTCCCACCCGCCTCTCGCTCACCGGAAGCAACCCGGTAGCTGTGTTGCGGTATGCTAACCGATTATGGTGCCGACTGAGGATGGGGTCCGTTGGAATACCGGGCGGCATGCGTCGGGCTCTCCCGGGCCCCGCAGCACGATCCGCAACACTTCAGGCCGATTCAAGACCGGGCCCCTATCTACCGGCAATCAACTGCGCCCTCTCACTGGCCCGAGGTCGCTGAAGCCACCTCGACGCCGACAGTCTGCTCAACGACCGCGTCAGGCAACTCATCCTCGACGGCGCGAATACGCGGGTTCGCCCAGGCCAACGCGCTTGCCACAGCCAGCAACGCCCCTGCTACCAGGAAGATCACCGCGGTTCCACGGCCCGGCTCCGCACCCACCAGACGGCCCACCACAGAAGCCAGCCGCCCTTGTGCAGCCATCCACGGTTCGAACACGTGGTCAGCTAAGGGACCGGCAATCAGGAACGCGACCGGCATCATAGCGCGCGATATCATGCTACGCGCAGCGAATACCCGTCCCTGAACGTCGGGAGCAACCTTCGACTGGAAGATCGCCTGGCTCGGACCCGAGGCCATAGGTACACAGAAAAGCAGCAATCCCATGCCTAGCGCTGTCGTCAATCCTGACGGCGCAGCACCCATCAGCGCCAGCCCCACCGCCGCCAGGGTGATGAACCCTATGACTGCGACAACTCTGCGTTTGGGGCCTCCCCATGCACCCATGACAACGCTGCCAAGTAGCATGCCGACGCCTGACGCGGTCTGCACTGCCCCCAGAGTTGCCGCGCTTCCGAAGGCAAGGACCATAGGAGAACTCAGAACGCCAGCCAGGTTGAGGAGAAAGTTCACCAGGGCAAAGTAGAACAGCATGCCCAGAAGCCCCCTGCGGGCCCTCAGGTACTGCCACCCGAATACGGCATCACGCCAGACAACCGCTCGGCGATGCGATGGGCGAGCGGCATCACCTTCGGTCAGGGCAGGCTGAGGTATGTGCACTAAGAGCAATGCACCAACGGCAAGAAAGTAAGTAAGGAAATCAATGGCAAAGATCCCGCGCATGCCGACGATGCCGAACAGCGCGGCCGCCAGTAGCGGTGAGACCAGCATCTCGAGCGCCTGTGCGGCTTGCACCAAGCCGTTTGCACGCGCAAGGTGCTCCTTGGCGACCAACATCGTGATGGAGGCCGTATATGCAGGCTCCTGGAACGCCGCAAAGGCTGCGCTCAGAGGCGCTATCAGATAGACGTGCCACACTTGGAGCCCCCCAGCCCACATAAGCAGCACGGCGCCCAACGTAACCAACGCATCACCGGTGTCGGCTAAGATCATCAGGCGACGCCGATTATGGCGATCCGCCAACGAACCTGCCAGAGGGGCCAACAGGATGCGCGGCAGGCTACCAAGCAGAACCGTCATAGCCAGAGGTGTTGCCTTCCCGGTCTGCTCGAACAACCATACGCCCAACGCGAACCCGGTCATACCCGATCCAACGATCGATATCACCTGGCCCAGCCAGACGATAAGAAACGTGCGCATCCCTTTCGGCCTGAGCGACGATTGTTCCATGGGCGTCTCCTTTGGGCGGTCTAGGCCGGCCCTCCCTCTTCGGGATAGTCGAAGTGCGGGTAAAAGGCGACCGTGAGTGCATAGGCCTGCGCCTCTTCTTCGTCCCAAGTCTCGCCTACCCCAGCGGCGGCAAAGTCGGCGAGCAAGGCCCTGAGTCGTGACTGAAACTCAGCCGCTCGCGACTCCGGAATGCGGTCCAACAGCCGCGTAACGATCATCGTCCGTGGCCTCTCGGGCGCACCAGCCTCCAGGGCGTCCCGGCGGGCCTCAAGGCTCCGCAGCACATCCTCTCGGGTCGCGTCAAGTGTTGATAGCAGAACCGAGTTGATGCTCTCCCGTCCCGGCCGCGTCTCGAACGCCAGCAACGAAGGCGCGATCTCGAGCTCGTAGGCGGCGGCCCGGAACACTTTCTCAACCAAGTTGCCGACCATATGCTGGTCCACGACCGTAATGAGGCCACGCGACTCCAACAGATTCACGTGGTAATAGAGCCGGCCTGGCGCCAAACCCAACCGCGCCGCCAGCTCCTTGACGGTCAGGGCACGACCGGCCAACTGCTCATAGATCTGCGCGCGCAGTGCATCCGCCACCGTTCGTAGCGTATCGAGATCACGAATCTCCAGCACGTCTTCTGGTTCAAATTCTTGCATCGCTACACTCCATCTAGTCGTACAGATTTGGTCAAGCGTTAGGATTTATTCTAATGCATCTTGGCGGGCGAGTCAAGGCCCTCGCTGCCCGGTTGCGTGGACTTCGAGCTGCCTGGTGAAGTCGAATTGTCATGCATCGCAGGGCCTATGGTGTAGAATAGGAGAGACAAACAGCCCGCGGGCAGGGCCCGACATCAGTCTGCGTGGAGGTGACCCTATGGACTTGCTCGAGCGACGGATAGCTGCGTACGACGAACTTGTGGCTGCGGCACGAGGTGACATGCCCGTGGACACGCTGATTCATGGAGGCCGCATCCTGAATGTGCTCACCGGCGAGGTGCTTCCCGGTGCGATCGCCGTTCACAAGGGCTTCATCGTGCGGGTCTACGCACAGCACGTCGAGGCTGCAGAGCAGATTGATGCCTCCGGTACCATCGCGCTGCCGGCGTTCATCGATCCGCACGTCCACATCGAGAGCTCTATGGTACTGCCGCCCCAATACGCCGAAATCGTCGCAGCCAACGGTACTGGGACTGTGCTAGCCGATCCCCACGAGATCGTGAACGTGATGGGCGTCGAGGGCTTCAAGCTCATGGCAGACAACGCCAACGATCTGCCGGTTCGCCTCTATCTCGACATCCCCACGTGCGTCCCCTCCAAACGAGGCGCCGAGTCATCCGGGGCCGATATTCGCGCCTCAGACGTGCGATCGATGGCGGAGATGGGGGGGGCGCAAGCTGGGCGAGCTGATGAGCTACGACGAGATTGTGGCCGGCGATCCCGTGATGACTGACATCGTGAAGGCCGGCTGGGATCTGGGCCTGCCGCGGGATGCGCACTTCCCAATGATCAGCGCACTGGGCAACACGTTCGGCGAACTCAACATCGCCCAGAAACTCGGTGCTGCGCTGGGCATGCTCGGAGGCCGTATCCGCGGGCTCCGCGGCCTGAGCAGTCTGGCTTACCGGATACTGGTCAACAAGCTGCGGGCGGGTGATCACCGCGCGCTCGATGCCTATCTGGTAGCGTTGGGATTGACTGCCGACCACGAAACCTATGGCCCGGAGATCCAGATCAAGCTAGATCACGGTATGCCTCTCATGGTCAGCGGCCACATCTTTGAACTCCAGCAGACGCTCTCGCTCTTCCTGGCCGGCGTCCGTCGGCAGCGCTACAAAGATTGCCTGGGCTTGTGCACTGACGACATCTGGCCCGATGAGCTGGTTGAGAAGGGTGGCATTGTCGGCATCCTACGCAAGCTGGCTGAACAGGGCATCGATCCAGTCGATGCGGTGCGCTTTGCCACGATCAACAACGCCCGCCGCCTTGCTGCCGCCGGTTTTGCAGAAGCCACGCTGATAGGCGCCCTCGTCCCGGGCACAGTTGCCGACATTGTGCTGGTGTCAGGGCCACTCAGGGCCTTCAACGTAGAGTTGGTGCTGCACGATGGAGCGGTTGTCGCAGCCCGAGGCGCCCTCACCAGCACCGTCCACCCCACAACTGTTCCTACTCAAGCCCTGGACACCGTCCGCGTTGAGCCAGTACAGGCCGAGACGTTCCAGATCGCGGCGCCGCCCAATGCTCAACGCTCTGTGCGCACAAGGGTCCTAAGGCTACCCAAGCCCCCTGCCCTGCCGTTTCCCAGCTTCAGCGAGGAGAAGCTCCCAGTGCGCGACGGCATCCTCGACACGTCTGACTGCGTGACGATCGCCGTCTTCAACCGCTATCGAGCGGACATACCACGGCCTATCTTGGGTCTGATCCGAGGGTACAGCCTGACCCAAGGTGCAGTGGCCAGCACCTTGGCCCACGATTCCCACAACCTGATCGTGCTGGGGACAAACGACGTGGATATGGCCTTGGCCGTCAATGAAGTCCTGGCTATGCATGGTGGGATGGTCGCAGCTCGTGATGGTGAGGTCCTGGCCCGGCTGGCGTTCCCCGTAGCGGGACTCATGACCACATCACCTGTCGACAGCATCGCACGCGATGCCCGGGCCTTCCGGGAGGCGATCGGTGCTCTAGGACTCGATCCGCACAGCCCCATCTTGCCGTTTGCGGTCTTCTCGCTTCCAGCCGCGCCGGGTGACAAGGTCACTGATCTGGGCCTTTGGGACGCTGCACAGGGCCAGCACGTGTCGCTCTTTCCGGAGGAGGGCTAGGCCTCCTCTACGCCAAGGGCCTGCCGCGCCTTGCGGACTGGGCGTGGCAGGCCCTTGGCGTCTGGGCCCAGAGGCGACGTTGGAGATAGGGACGCAAAACGCGGCATCGCCTTGACTAAGCGGGCGTGTGCGGTATACTGTGGATCGTGGTAATACGTGAGACCTCGCGTAGTCCAAGCGAGGTCCTTTTTGTGCCAGACAGAGAACCGAATGCAGGCGGCGGTCTATGGCTATGGACCGCCGCCTGATGATGAGAGAGATCAGGAGTCATTGTGGGAAAGAGAGAAGCACCCATCCAGGATGTACGCATCATCGGGATCTTCGCTCACGTGGACGCTGGGAAGACCACCACGTCAGAGGCGATCCTCTACCATACAGGACGAATTCACCGGGCCGGCAATATCGACGACGGAAGCACGCAGCTTGACTGGATGGATCAGGAGCGGGAGCGCGGCATCACGATCATGTCGGCTGCGTCGGCGTGTCACTGGCGAGACCACCGCATCAACCTCATCGATACACCCGGGCACATCGACTTCACAGCGGAGGTCGTGCGCTCGATCCGCGTCATCGACGGCGCCGTCACGATCCTCTGTGGCGTGGGAGGCGTTGAGCCGCAGACCGAGGCGGTCTGGGGCCATGCCGACCACGAGCAACTCCCGCGACTGATCTTCATCAACAAGCTAGACAGGACCGGTGCCGATTTCGAGCGCGTTGTCGCCGAAGTGCACCAGCGCCTAACGGCAAGCGCGGTACCCATCCAGCTTCCCATAGGGCTGGAGGCCTCTTTCCGTGGGGCCGTCGATCTGCTTACACAGAGGGCCTACACCTGGACGGACGGTCAGGATCTCGTCGAAGCCGATGTCCCAGCCGAAATGATGGACGAAGTGACAGTAGCTCGGGAGGCGCTGATCGACAGAATCTGCGAGACCGATGACACGCTTCTGCTGCAGCGGTTGGAAGGCATTGAGCCTGAAACCAGCACGCTCAAGTCCGCGTTGCGGGCGGCCACCATCTCTGGCAGCATCGTGCCAGTGCTCTGTGGTGCGTCGCGCCAGCGAGTTGGCGTTGAGCCCCTGCTCGATGCTGTTGTCGACTACCTGCCCTCCCCCTTGGACATGCCTGCCATAGCCGGACGCAGGCCCGGTGAGGCAGACCGCAAGGTGGAACGCACCGCTGACCCCAAAGCCCCGTTCTGTGCCTCAGCGTTCAAGATCGTCGTCGATCCCTACGTTGGCCACCTGACGTGGGTGCGGGTCTTCTCGGGCACCGTGAAGAGTGGCGACGTGATCTACAACCCCCGCGCCGGCGAGCACGAGCGTGTGGGCCGCATCTACCGCATGCACGCTAACCGCCGGGAGCAGACTGAATCGATGGCTGCCAGTGATGTCGTGGCGCTTGTGGGCATCAAGTCAGCTACGACCGGCGATACGCTATGCGATCCGGACGACCCCATCGTACTTGAGGAGTTCGAGTTCCCTGAGCCGGTGATTTCCGTAGCTCTGGCACCTAGCTCGAACGATGAGCGGGACAAGCTCTACTCGGCAGTGCGACGGCTGTGCGATGAGGATCCCACGCTGATCTATAAGGTTGTTGCAGACACCTCTGAGCTCACCCTCTCAGGGATGGGAGAGCTCCATCTCGAGATCGCGGTCGAGCGCCTGCGCCGTGAGTTCGGGCTCGCCCCCAAGGTCAGCCTGCCTCAAGTCTCCTATCGCGAGACCGTCCGCCAGGCAGCGGAGGTACAGACAACCCACCGCAAGCAGAGCGGCGGACATGGCCACTATGCGCGTGTCACACTGCGCGTCGAACCGACGAGTGACGACCACGATGGTGTCGTATTCGTGGACGAGTCGTCCCCTGCCAGGCTTCCGCGCGAGTTCGTCCGGCCGGTGGAGATGGGCATCCGCCGCACGCTCTATGAGGGCGTCGTCGCCGGATATCCCATCACCGATATCAAGGTGACGCTCCTCGACGGTGACTACCACGAGGTGGATTCCGCAGCCATGGACTTCGAGATCGTGGGCAGCATGGCCGTCAAGGAGGCTATCCGCAAGGCAGCGCCGACCCTCATGGAGCCGATCATGAGACTGGATGTCAATGTGCCCGAAGAGCACTTCGGCAGCGTTGTCGCAGATATCGGTCGCCGGCGCGGCACTATGAACGAGATGCGCGTTCGCGGCCACTACCGCAACGTTGACGGAGAGGTACCTCTCGCTGAGGCGCGCGGGTACGCCACCGACCTGCGCAGCCTGACTCAAGGACGGGGTACGTTCAGCCTCGAATTCAGGCGCTATGACGTCCTTCCAGACGGCATCGCGCAGGCGCTGATCGAGGCCAATCGCCAGGCCCAACGCGTCCCTGCCGCCTAGCCCGGTACTACGCGCCTTGTGAGCATGACCTCGATCCTCGGGCATAGCGGATTTCGCTGTGCCCGAGTTTTGCTGCCATAGCTCTGATCTGGCATACACAGCCGCTCTCGTTTCCACCATGGCGTCTTGACTTATTTGTATTAATGTCATATAGTTAATACAGAATCTCATAACAATTGGCCTTGAGATTCCCGGCGGCGGGCGCTGCCTCCCACGCGCGATGCGAGGGTGGCAGCACTTTAACAGTTCCATAACCTGTCTGTACGACGTAAGGAGGAGACACACGATGAACCAACGATTGCTGGCGCTGATATCGGCATTGGTGATGTTGGGCCTGGTTCTGGCTGCATGCGGTCCGGCTGCGGAGACTCCGGAGCCAGCTGGCCAGGGGGAAGGTGAGCCCACCGAGGCCGCAATGGCCGAGCCTGTGACCATAACCGTTTGGCACGGCTATATCGAAACGGAGGCGGAGACGTTCGCAGCCGCGGTAGACGACTTCATGGCCGCCAACGAGGACGTAACGGTTGAGCTGCTGGCAGTTCCCTTTGACCAGTTGCAGAGCAAGTTCCAGACCGACGCCGCAGCCGGTGGCGGCTCCACTCTGATCACCGGTCCGCAGGACCGGATGGCCGGCTACAACGAAGCTGGCCTGCTCGCGCAGATTCCCGATGACGCCTCCTTCCTGAGCGAGCTCGTGCCGGCCGCCGTCGAGGGCGGGCGTATCGGCGGCGTGCTCGTAGGGGTTCCTCTGAACAACAAGGTCGTCGCAATGTTCTACAACAAGAGCCTGGTTGAGACCCCTCCCGCGGATTTCGACGAGCTGCTGGCGGCGGCCGAGGAGCTCGGGCTGGCGATCACGTCCGACTGGTTCCACAACTACATGTGGGTATCAGCATTTGGTGCTCAGCTGTTCGACGATGACTACCGCTGTGTGCTCGATGAGACCGGTGCTGCGGAGGGGTTCGCCTACTTCAAGACGGTCTGCGACTCACCGGGCGTCACCTGCGATCCGAACGATGGCGACATGGACATCCTCTTCCGCCAGGGATTGGCGGCTTTCCGGTTCCAGGGTCCCTGGATCGCCGGTGATGCCATCAGCGACCTCGGCGAGGACAACGTCGGCGCCACAGTCATCCCGCCCATTCCCGGTGCGGACTATCCCCGAACGTGGAACCAGTCTGAGATGATTCAGATCAGCGCGAATGCTTCAGAAGCAGAACAGGCAGCGGCGCTGCGCCTGATTGAGCATCTGACTAGTGCTGAGGTCCAGCAGACCTTCTTGGAGGCAGCAAACTGGATCCCGGCAAACCAGAACGTTGACACCTCGGTCAATCAGGTTGTGGGCGGCTTCCTCGACCAGGTGCCCTACTCCGATCCCTTCCCGGTGGTAACGGAACTGAACGCCACCTGGGACCCTATGGCGAATGCCGTCACGCAGGTCCTCGAGGAAGTGCTGACTCCTGAGGAAGCGCTGGTCGAGGCCTGTGAGTTGATCAACACCGCAAACAACAAGTAGCCACTCAAGGGCGGTGGGGCCATCACCACCGCCCTCTCCTTTCGAGCACTCAGCCTGAGCGTTATGGCAGCGATCACGGTATAAGGAGGCACAATGGCTGCAGTGACCCCCACCCCACAACCAGGGAAGATCGAAGTCGGGAAGGCACTCTGGGAAGGACGCCTCGCCTATCTCTACATTCTGCCGGCGTTCCTGATCATGGCCTTCATTACGTTTTACCCCATCGTGTACCAGGTCTGGATGGCGTTCACCAACTTCGAACTACGTCACCTCAGGCTACAGAACCCCGAATTCGTAGGGTTCGAAAACTTCGTGCGGGTGCTGGGCGGGCTCCCCATACCCAACTACAGCTTCGGCCGCATCCTCGTGTTCAATATCGTATGGACCTTCGTCAACGTTTTTCTACACGTTACACTGGGCATCCTGGTTGCCGTGGCACTCAATATCAAGAATCTCCCGGGGAAACGACTGTACCGCAGCCTGTTTATCATACCCTGGGCGCTCCCGTCGCTGGTCTCCGGGATGGTGTGGAACAACATGTGGCACGAGCGGTTCGGCGCAGTGAACCTGCTCCTGCAAGAGCTAGGACTCCCGGGCAACATTCGCTGGCTCCAGGAGACGCAGCCTGTGATCAACATACCTCAGATTGGCCTGGTGCTGCCCCTGTCGTTCTTCGCCGTGTTGATCGCCAATGTTTGGCTTGGATGGCCCTTCATGATGTCCATCGCGACTGGCGCGCTGCAAAGCATCCCCGAAGAGCTCTACGAAGCCGCTCTCGTTGACGGTGCTTCGGGATGGCAGAAGCTCTGGAGAATCACGCTGCCAATGATCCGCCCCGCGATGGTTCCGGCAACGATGATCGGCATCATGATGACATTCAACCAGTTCAACGTGATCTACTTCGTGACCGGCGGTGGACCGCTCGGCTTGACCCAGATTCTGGTTACCCAGGGGTTCAATCTCGTGAACCAGCAGGGCTGGTACGGTGTGGCCTCCGCGTTCAACCTGATCGTCTTCCTGATCCTTGCCGTGATCACGCTGATCACGAACCGAATCTCGCGGGCCACGGAGCCCTACTACGCTTAGGGAGGCAGAGCGATGGCACACATACAGGCACACACCTCCCCCGCACGCCGGGCCAGTGTATCGGCAGGCGGCGTTATGGCGATTGGATGGACCGCGTTGGCGATCCTGCTATCTCTGGGGCTTGTAGTGCTGGGCCTCTACGTGATCGCCGTCCGTCCGGCGGCATCGGACGCCACCTCGGCGGTGCCCAAAGTCGCAGGCGGCCTGGTGGCGATCGCCGCCGGCGCCATCATCCTGGTGCGCTATAGTCGCGTCGCGCGGGCCTACTCCCGCGAACGCGACGTGAGAGTCCTGCGTGAGACGATGAACGCTGACCTCGTCCAGGCCTTTCTGCTCATCGTCCTGGCATCGGTGCTTTTCCCCGTGCTCTGGATTCTGTCGATGTCGCTGGATCCTCGTGACTTCTCACGCCCCACGGGGCTTACGATCATCCCGCCCGGTGCCACACTGGACGCCTACGCCCGGGTTCTGACGAATCCATCGCCCAACCCAGTTACCTTCCTGCAACTGCTGCGCAATAGCCTGCTCGTAGCCGCCGGAACGGCCGCACTGGCAGTCGCTGTCGGCACCACTGCAGCCTACGCATTCTCGCGGTTCAACTTTCCCGGCCGGCGCATTGGGATGCTCGGATTCGTGCTGGTGCTGATGATTCCTCCTGGCGGCACCCTCGCGCCGCTCTTCGTGCTCTTAACTGCGGTGGGACTGCGCACCTCGCTGGTCGGCCTGGCTATCGCCTATACCTCCACGGCCCTGCCCTTTGCCATCTGGAACATGAAGGGTTTCATCGATGCCTTGCCCTTCGACCTGGAGGAAGCCGCGATGATCGACGGTTGCAGTCGCACGCAGGGCTTCCTTCGCGTGATCCTGCCCCTGGCTGTACCGGGTATGGCTGTCACCGCATTGTGGGGATTTCTCACCGGGTGGTCAGAGTTCATCCTCGCGTGGACCTTTCTGAGCGACCCGCCCACGTTCACATTGCCCATGGTTCTCCGTGGAATGGTAGGCCAATACGCCGCCGGCACGTCTTGGGCGATGTTCTCGGCGATGTCGATCGTGATGTCCATTCCAGCGGTGATGGTCTTCTTCTTCCTGCAGCGGTACCTCGTCTCGGGCCTTGCAGCCGGTGGGGTCAAGGGGTAGTAGCTCAGCACAGAGGCGACAAGGAGCAACTCCGTACAGCTCACAGCCCTTGCGCCTCTGGCAGACCACCGTGGATGCCGACGGGTCAGGGCCACATCCGTGATTCTGGATGTGGCCCTGATTTCCTGGGATGCTGCCCGGCCTCCGGCTGGGGGCAGCGCTATGCGCGAGCCCCCATCACCGCCGCCGACCCCGCTCCGCCTCTCGCCCGAATCGGTCTCCCACCCAAGCGCAGCTTGACCTCCCCGGTCACGGCACTAGACTCCACGGAATCACAAGGAGAGACGACCACATGCAGACAATGACATACAGGGGCATGCCCTACCGTCGAATGGGACATTCCGGGCTCTGGGTATCGGAAGTCGGTCTGGGACTCTGGAAGTGGGGAGATCCCAGTTACGACGGATCCAGGGTCGGCGACCACGATGGATTCGCCATCCTCGACCAAGCGCTCGATCTGGGTGTCACGCACTGGGATACTGCAAACTCCTACAACATGGGCTCAGGCAACAGCGAGCGCCTCCTCGGACGCTATTTCGCGAGCAGAGGATCGCGCGTCCGCCACCAGGTGGTGTTGGCAACCAAAGTGCGTAATCCCGTGCGCGCGGAACACGAGATGTCCCGTGATTTCAGCCCCAATCAGCGCGGCGGATCGCGGAAGTACATACTGGCTGCCGTCGATGAGTGCCTGAGCCGGCTGAATACCGACCATATTGATGTGCTCTACCACCACGCGCCCAGCCTCCTGCCCGACGGAGACTGGGAAACCCCCCTCGATGAGATGTGGGACGCGTTCAACTCAGTGGTGGAGCAGGGCAAGGTGCGCTACCTGGCAGTCTCGAACCGTCCGGTCGAGCAACTGGAGGCCGACCGGCAGGCGCTCACCGCTGTGACCTCGAATCCGGCTCGGCGCATCATCGGCGTGCAGAACTGGTACAACTTGCTGCAGCGTACCAAGGTGACGGCACTGGACGACAGCCCGACGATTGAGGACGAGCAAGCATTCCTTGGCTATCTGGAAGAGACCGA